>NZ_JBIACJ010000009.1:0-187500 GCF_042865275.1 Cytobacillus mangrovibacter
TACTTCTAAATCTAAAGGTAAAACTATTTGATTCATGTTATAATTTTTAAACATAAGGATCCTTCTTTCTGAGATTTGGTGTGGTAACTTTATCTTATCAGAAGTGGTCCTTATTTTTATGCAAAAATTAATCAAAGCCGGTGAAATTTTACTCGTCGTAAAATTCCACCGGCTTTTTCATTTCAGAGGTGGGTTTTGTCCCAGCCTCTATTTTTTTATCTTTTTGAACTGCTCATTCTCGTTAATGGAGAGAGAAATCTAGATGGATAAGCTTTTTTTCCACGCCTTTTTTCAGGAATTGAAATATAAAGATGTTCCATTGCTCTTGTGATAGCCACATACATAAGCCGTCGTTCTTCTTCAATCGGAGAGAAATCTCCGTTCCGATAGGCCTCAAGTGCATGGTCATGCGGGAGACTGCCATCAACTGAACCAATAATATAAACTACTTTATACTCCAGTCCTTTTGCACGATGAATCGTACTTAATGTAATGGCCTGCTGATTTTTTTTGCTGAGTTGTTTTATTTCTTTATTCATTGCTTTCATATGTTCGGAATGATCTAAAAACTCATGGATTGTTTTGAAGTTTTTTGCTGCCACTTTTAGATCCTTCAGATCGTCAGAACCTTTCTCCATCTTATTCCCTTCATTGCCGCGCTTCTTAATAAAATCATGAAGTCCGAGTTCTTTTTCAATTGTCTCCATTGCAAGGAGTGGTGATAAATGGGTGATGGATCGGATCACAGGGATAACCTTTTTTAATTTGCTTTCCTGGAAAGCAAAGCCTGTCTTTACATACTTTAGACATTCGAGCATTGAGCAGTCCTTTAAAATACTTTCTGCCATTAAATCCTTGATAATTGTTTGCTTCATAAAGAGGGCAGGAAGAATATTTATCATCGCTCCTTTATCATCTTCATTTAAAGATAATTGTAAAAATGAAAGCATACTTCGTACAATAAACCGCTCATAGAAGGATTCAACGTCCTGATCAATTCTAAAAGGAAGACTTGAGTTGACCAGACGCTCAAATACAGCTCTGCTACCCGTATTTGTACGGAATAGAATGGCGAAATCCTTAGGTTCAAACCCAGCAGATATTTTTTCCTGAATATCCGTCACAATCGATGTAGCTTCTTCCTCCTCATCATATGGATAAAATAAAGTAGGAGGCTTGTTATCGGAAAAATGGGCATTCATTTTCTTAGCCCGTCTCTTTTTATTTTGTACAATTACTTGATTGGCTGTAGAAACAATTTCATGTACAGAACGATAATTCTGCTTTAAAGCCACAACTTCTGCATGAGGAAAATCTTTTTCGAAATCTAGCAGGTATTGAGGGTCGCTGCCGCGAAATGCATAGATAGATTGATCATCATCCCCAACTGCACAAACATTCTTCGACTTAGCCGAAAGCATTTTCATGAGTTCATATTGAACCTTGTTAATGTCTTGAAATTCATCAATTAAAAAGTATTGAAAACGATTTTGATAGTTTTCAAGAAGCACAGAATCATGCTGAAAAAGGGTATAACAGCCTGTCAACATGTCATCAAAGTCAAATAATCCATCATTTTCTTTAGCTCGTTCATATTGTGTATACAGCTGGACAACTTTTTCTTCCCAAGAAGACTCAGGTCGCACTTTATCATGGGAAATGAGAGAATTCTTCCAATAGCCAATTTGCTGAAGGGCGAGGTCATAGGCGAATTCTTTTTCATCCAAATTCATGGTGCGTCCAGCCTGTTTAATCATTTGCTCTCGCTGCCAGCCTTTGCTCAATAATTTATCTGAGGTCCATTTTTCAGGAGCATGGAAAGATAAAATTCGGTAAAAAAGACTGTGAAAAGTTCCGGATACAATTTGCTGAATTTGCCTGCGTTCCATATTTGGGTAGTGTGAGAGTCTTTCTTTCATTTCAGCAGCAGCTTTTGCGGTAAAAGTAACAAGCATGATCGATTTCGGATCAATATTTTTTTCTTGGATCATGAAAGCTGTTCGTGTTGTTAATACTCTTGTCTTACCACTGCCAGCACCTGCTAGCACAAGAAGCGGCCCATCTATACGTGATACCGCATTAGCTTGATCACTATCAAGAGTGATTCCTGAATCTGCTAATCTATTTAAATAACTAAATGGATAATTGGGTTGGCTAAGTGTCAATGGACTGAAAGGAGGAATATTTTTAACGGCTTGTGCTAGTTTAACGTTCGTTTCTGGCTCTTTCACAGATGTGATCGTTCGAGATTTTGGAATTCTGAACCCATCCCGCTCCTCATACTCCACTGTTTCTTGAGGGGCATGCGGGATATCTATATCTTGGCACGAATGATTAGAATGTAGAATATGATAAAAATGAGGCTCTTGATCGATTCCTAAATAGAATCGGACTTTTTCATTGCAAGCCGGGCAATGCAAATATCCCTTTTTTCCATCTTCATAAAGGGATTGAAAATTCTCTCTACTCAATCTATTAATATGAATCATTTTATTATTCAATATGGCTGTTTTCATATAAATTCCTCAACTTTAACCTTTTTCTAAAATACTTAAGACAGATTAATCATAACAAAATATCGGGAAATCCGAAAGATCTACTGAAAATAGGCATAGAATATATGGTCTAGTTGTAAAAGATCTATTTTTAATGATTTGGAGGGAGCTAAAATGGGTTATATCGCACCTATAACAAATTTTCAATATATGCAGTATGCAGAAAGAGTGATTGGCAAAAGATATGATCCTTATCGCTTTGTACCTATTGCAAACATTAAACCATCAGCCAATCCGGAAGAAAATGACCAATCTAATCTGCTAGATCAGCCTCTTCTTTATGACCGTTCCAAAAGATATCAAGAAGCGAAACAACAAAAAGATATAAACAAGGGAGGGATTGAAAAGCTATACAGTGAAATAACAGGAAAGGGACGTTATTTTAGTGAATATGCATAGAAAAATTCCCTTAGAAAATTAAAAAACTTCTGTCAGGAGGACAGAAGTTTTTTAAATGTGTTTCTTCATCGTACGATGTGGGATTCCAGCGTCTAAAAATTCATCAGAAATGATTGTATAGCCTAGCTTGCTATAGAAGGGTATGGCATGTGTTTGGGCATTCAGCTTTAATGCTGATAACCCTTCAAGCTTTGCATATTCTTCTATTTTATTCATTATCGCTTTGCCTGAACCAGATTTACGATGGTTCCCTAATACGCAGATTCTTTCTACTTTTCCGATACCTTCAACTACACGGAATCTTCCGGCACCAACTGGAGTTTCTCCATCATAGAGAAGAAAATGAACGGCTTCTTCTTCATACTGATCAATTTCCTCTTCCACTGGTACTTGCTGCTCTTCTACAAATACGCTTTTGCGAATTGAGAATGCCTCTTGTAATTCATTGTCATTTGATACGATAGTTACTTTCACTTCACATTATTCCTTTCCAAGGCGAAATGTTTCATAGACAGTCCACGAACCATTTTCAAGCTGATACAATAGATGGAATCGATCGATTGTTTCTTCATAATTAAACTGGTTCATTCTTAAAGAGCCATAGACATCCGAATGTTCATCATTAGATAGCTGCTGTCCAATTGTAATATGAGGAACAAATGCATATTCAGAGCTTTCTGAAGGAATTTTCTCATTGATCATTTTTTGCAGCTCATCAAGCTCTTCTGACGCATCAATTTTGAAATAAATGACATTATTAACAGGCTTAAACGAGCTGAATTTTGTTGTTTTCATAACGAAAGGATCAAAATTATTTGAAATCTCGTCCAAAAGAACAGTTAACTGTTCAATTTGATCTTCAGATGCAGAGAAACTGGCTTTTAGTGTTAAATGCGGAGGAATCAGTGAATAGCTTGGATCATACCGTTTCCGAAAAGAATTGGCTTGATCTTGCAATTTTTTAGAAGGAAAAATGACGATACCTAATTTCATAACATAACCCCCATGATCAAATTTGATATAACTTCAAATGATTCGGCAAAAATTAGAGATGTAGAGTATCAATGATATATAACCATTATAACAAATTTTCCAAATATAAAGTACCGGAATGCTTTTTTTTCATGAATAGAAAGTATTTAGTGAAGAGGAAAAGCGAAGATGCGTCATACAAACGGTAAATAACGAGTTGCAATTCATCCATTTGTAAAGGCGCGGCTTCGCTTATTCCATTAAATTGAATGGTGTTTAAAAATATTTTAAGAAAACATTTGTTTTAAAGCACGTTTTAAATCTGGCTGCCAATATGTCCATGTATGGTCTCCATCGAATTCATCATAGAAATAAGGAAACCCTTTTTCAGTAAACAGCTTTGATAGCTCTCTGTTTGGTGTAAGGAAGTCTTTTTCTTCATTTCTTGTTGTTTGTACTGATGTTTCCTGTTTCCCAATGACATGATAAATACTTGTTAAATGAGTCTGTGTAACTTCATTAACTGCATTCATGACATTCTCGTCAACCATTGGGGATTGCAATATGACTTTCCCAAATGTATGCGGATACTGAACAGCAGCCATTAATGAGACCGTTGCAGCCAGTGAGTCACCAATTAAAGCTCGTCCCATTCCCATTTGATATGTAGGGAATTCCTGATCTAAATATGGAACAAGTTCATGTGCTAAGAAGCGAATGAACGCTTGGTTTTGTTCTCCGTTCGGGTGATATTTCTTCCAGCGATCCTCAACATTTTTATATGGGATCCCCACAATAATTATATTTTCAATTTCTCTATTCTTTAATAATTCATCTGCTGTTCGACCCATTCTACCAAGTTGAAAATAATCCTTGCCGTCTGGAGCAATTATAACCGAATACTTATATAAAGGAGTAAATGTAGCGGGCAAATAGATTAAAAGCTCGACATCTTCCCCTAATTCTTTACTTGATAATGTGACATCTCTAATTGATCCTCTATTATTTTCCATCGATGATTCCTCCAATTGATGATATGTAAAGCTTGCATGATATTTTAACATAAGATGAGTGGAAATGCTTTTTTTTAGATTTGAAAGAAATAAAAATATACAGTGATGGTTATAAGGACATTAGTTATAATATGGAGTTTTTCTTTAGGAAACATGCCTACTTATCGACTTCTTTCTTCCTGAGTATAACAGCCAGAAAAGATTGATTATTGACAATTGTGTTAATATTTGTGTTAAACTATAATCTAAGATTGTAAGTTTATAAAAGGGGGAAAAGGAATGAAAAAGAAGAGTTTTCTTCTCGTAACCGTATTACTTTTGGCACTGTCAATGTTTCTGGCTGCATGTGGCGGAGATGAGAAAGTAGATAGTACTGAAAAACCAGAAGGCGGCGATTCAGGTTCTGAAACAGCTGAAAAGCCAGATTTCATGAGTATTCTAACAGGTGGAACAGGAGGTACATATTATCCGCTTGGCGGTGCGTTTGCTAATATTATCTCTGATGCTACAGGTATTCAAACAACGGCGGAAAGTTCTGGTGCATCTGCTGAAAATATGAATACATTGAAGAGTGGGGATGCAGAAATTGCTTTCTCTCAAACAGATATTGCTTCCTATGCTAAAGATGGGAAATTAATGTTTGAAGGGGCAGCTGTTGATAATGTGAGTGCTATTGGTACTCTTTATCCAGAAACAATCCAAATTGTTACTACTTCAAAGTCAGGTATTAAATCTGTTGAAGATTTAAAAGGTAAGAAGGTTTCGGTCGGAGCTCCTGGTTCTGGAACTAATCCAAATGCTGAACAAATTCTTGAAGTTCATGGCATGACTTTCGATGACATTAAGAAGCAAGATCTTTCATTTGATGAGTCAACTGCTGGTATCCAAGACGGAACAATTGATGCTGCATTTGTTACTGCAGGGACTCCTACAGGTGCTGTAGAGGGGCTTTCTGCAACTGAAGATGTTGTGATTATTCCCATTGCACAAGACAAAATTGACGCATTAATCGAGAAATATCCATATTACGTTCAGGATGAAATCCCTTCTGGCACATACGGTCTTTCAGATGCTGTTTCAACAGTAGCTGTACAGGCAATGCTTGTTGTTACAAACGATCTCTCTGAGGATGTAGTATATGAAGTGACAAAAGCAATATTTGAAAACTTAGATCAAGTTGCACATGCAAAAGGAAAATTAATTAGTGCTGAAAACGCTGTTAATGGTGTAGGTATTGACATTCACCCTGGCGCTCAAAAGTACTATGATGAAAAAGGCATAACTCCTAAATAATCTAGAAAATTCTAATGGCAATGAATTGACCGGCTGTAAAACCTTAAAAATGGTTTTTACGCCGGTCAAATTATCTTCATACAACACAATTCAAAAGCCGTGGAAAATCATTAATGATCTCAGTTGTAGGTGGGGTTTACATGAATAAAAAGCCAAGTAGAAAAATCCGATTCTTGGTTCCCCTCATTATTATAACCATTGCGATTCTAGCATTCATTCCCCTCAAGCAAGCATTAGTATTTCAATATGAACACTCTGGGAAGGTGCTTGCCTATATTCCCATGCATGAGGATAGTCAGTTTAAAATCAAATATACGCATTCCATTCATTTATCTGATGTAGTGGAAAGTTATGTTATAACGAAGGATCATCAGATTAAACAGTATGAACTGATGTATGAAGATTTTGCAATTGGAATGCCAGAGAATGCAGCAGATGGTGAACAATTTGTACATAAAGATGGCAAGTATTTTATAAAAAATATGAATCGTGTTTTTCCCTTAATTGATCTTAGGCTTGGAAAAGTGAGGGCTAACCATACAGCCATTTTCAAGGGTATAGAATACCCTCTTTCTCGGTACATCGAACCAGGCACTTTGATCCGGATAAAAATAGAAAAATTAAGTGTTATTGAACAATTGAAAGGAGTGAATATCCTTGAGTCATTCAAATGAAACATTATCTCTTGAAGAGCAGCAGAAATTATTGGAGAAGTATGATCCAGAAGCTGGGACAAGAAAATTAAAAGGAATCATCGGATGGATTGTCTTTTTCGGATTGCTATCATTTTCTTTATTCCATCTATATACAGGTGTATTTGGGATGCTCACTGCCCAGCTGCAGCGTTCTATACATCTAGGGTTTGCGTTAGCCCTAATTTTCTTGCTTTTCCCTGCAAGGAAAAAAGACAAGGGACGTAAGCATAAAGTAGCTTGGTACGATATTATTTTAGCCATTCTTGGTGTGGCAGTAGGGGCTTATTGGCCTTTATTTATCGATGAAATTGTCATGAGAGCGGGTCGTATGACAGAAATAGACTTACTTGTGGGTCTTTTGGCAGTTCTCTTAGTTCTTGAGGCGACAAGAAGAGCAGTAGGTTTACCAATAACAATTATTGCAGTGCTGTTTCTTCTATATGCTCTATTTGGTCCATATATGCCTAGTTTCCTTGCCCATAGAGGACTAGACATCGAGCGACTTATACAAACAATGTTCTTCACTACAGATGGGATTCTAGGAACGCCATTAGGTGTATCTTCGACATTTATCTTCCTATTCTTATTATTTGGTTCCTTCCTTGTGAAAACAGGTGTTGGCCAATATTTCAATGATCTTGCTGTAGCCATTGCTGGGAAAAGAATAGGTGGTCCAGCAAAGGTTGCTATTTTTTCAAGTGCTTTACAAGGAACAATCAGTGGAAGCTCTGTTGCAAACGTAGTTACTTCAGGTTCTTTTACAATTCCGATGATGAAAAAGCTTGGCTACAAAAAGGAATTTGCTGGGGCAGTTGAAGCAACTGCATCAACCGGTGGACAAATTATGCCTCCAGTAATGGGAGCAGCAGCATTCCTAATGGTGGAGTTTATTGGTGGAGGAATTACTTATTGGGAAATTGCAAAAGCTGCGGCAATTCCGGCATTGCTCTATTTTACTGGGGTTTGGATTATGACCCACTTTGAGGCAAAACGTCTTGGGCTTAGAGGATTAAAGGATGAGGAAATGCCAAACAAGAAGGAAGTATTAAAGAAGATTTATTTGTTACTTCCAATTCTTGCAGTTATATTCTTATTGATGAGTGGAATGAGTGTCATTCGTGCTGCCCTCTTATCTATCGTTATTACGATTGTTGTTAGTGCAGTCAGTAAAGAAACAAGAATAAATTTTAGAGATTTCATTGATGCTTTGGTTGATGGTGCCCGAACGGCATTAGGGGTAGCGGCAGCAACTGCTGCTGCAGGGATTATCGTGGGTGTTGTGGTAAAAACGGGACTAGGCTTGAAAATGGCAAATGGACTTCTCGATCTTTCTGGTGGGTTGCTCCTTCCAACTTTGATGCTAACAATGGTGGCAGCGATCATCCTTGGAATGGGTTCACCAACAACGGCCAACTACGTTATTACATCAACTATTGCAGCTCCAGCTATTATTATTTTGGGTGTACCTGATTTATCAGCTCACTTATTTGTATTCTATTTCGGTATTATTGCAGATATCACACCTCCAGTTGCGCTTGCAGCATTTGCAGCCGCAGGGGTTTCGGGTGGAGACCCAATCAAAACGGGAGTAACGGCAACAAAGCTGGCAATTGGAGCATTTATCATCCCGTATATGTTTGTTCTCTCACCAGAACTTTTGATGATTGATACAACCTGGTACTACTTAATATGGGTAGTATTTACTGCACTAGCGGGTATGATGGCAATTGGTGCTGGTGTCATTGGCTACTGGATGCGTAAACTGAATTGGATTGAGCGAATCTTAGGCATAATTGGAGGACTAATGCTGATCTATCCAGAAGGTGTTTCAGATATCGTTGGATTAGTCATATTTGTTCTATTAATTGTTCTTCAATATATCTATAAGAGAGGTGATACTGCGAAACCACAAACAGCTGCTTAGTGTAAAAATAGGAAGTTCCATAGTGGAGCTTCCTATTTTAATAGCTTGAGTGAGATATGATATAATTTTAAATGAATGGGAAAATAAATGAACTTAAAAAATGTAATATAATATTGACATTTTCTTATTTTTTAATATAATTAAAATGTATTTATATTTGATCTGATAGTTCAGCGGGAGAACACTACCTTGACAGGGTAGGGGTCGGGGGTTCAAATCCCTCTCAGATCATACTTTAGTAACGCTATTTCTATCATTATAGAGATAGCGTTATTTTTTTCTTATTATTATAGCTTGGAAAATGGCCTGCCCCAGCGAACTAATGCTTTCCTTTAAGGGGGCAGGCCATTTTGTACTTCAAGGGCTGCAACTGCGGAGATTGCAGCAAAAATGTTTGAGTTAGTATTCCCGGAATTCCTTAGATATCGGTATTCAGTTCAGCGATTTAGGTGTTTGGTTTAATATGCACTCCAACCAAAATCAGCTGCTATCGTAACCCCATTAATATAGGATGATTCCTCAGATGCTAAAAAGAGAGCAATATTAGCGATATCCTGTGTTGTACCTGCTTTAGTCATTAAGCCAACACCACGAGTAGCAACATCCATACCAAATTCATCAATTGTTGACATATTCATTGTCAAAGGTGTAGGAACATGTGCTGGTCCGATCGCATTACAGCGTATATTTTGTGGACCGTATTGAGAGGCAATATTCTTAGTCATTCCAACAACGGCATGTTTAGATGCCGTGTAGGCCAATCCCCCACGCCCACCAGTTAAGCCCGAAATGGAGGCCATGTTAATAATATTTCCAAATCCTTTTTCCTGAAAAATTGGAAGGACCTTTCTTACTCCGCGCATCACACTAGTTACATTTATATTCATGACCCGTTCCCAAACCTCATCTGTCACATTTCCTGCTGATTGCATTTGGTCAGAGACTCCTGCATTATTAACCAAAATGTCAATTGTACCAAAAGTTTTTAAGGTTTCATCAATCATATTTTCAATATCTGCTTCGCTAGTAACATTTACTTTTACACCAATCACTTCTACTCCTAAGCTCTTTAATTCTGAAACGGTCTGATTTAACCCCTCTTCATTAAAATCCGCAACGACTACCTTTGCTCCTTCTTTTCCATACGTTAAGGCAATTTCTTTCCCGATTCCTGAACCGCTTCCTGTAATAATCGCTACTTTATTCGCTAGCCGCCCCATATTGATCTCTCCTTTTTCATTTTCTATTTTAGACAGCAAGAGCTATCCAAATTAAAGCTGAATTAATGACACTAACTTAAGAGTTTAATATTATCTGGATGATTCTTCTAATATCAGAAGTTAATTCTACGAACAAAGCAATTTTGCGTAAATATTCAAAAATTAGACGAATTAACTTGAAAAAATCAGAATAATCCTAGATAATCAAAATATTGATAGCATCACTATCAAAAATGTATCAAAGGGGATGATTTCTTGTCAAATGCAATGATTACTCATTGGGACAAAGAAGTAGATGTTATCGTTTTAGGGACTGGCGGGGCTGCGTTAACGGCTGCTGTTGCAGCTTCTGAAAACGGTTCCAAAGTGCTTGTCTTAGAAAAAACGCATCAAATCGGTGGTACAACAGCGTTTTCAGGCGGTGTACCTTGGATTCCGCTAAATCATTACATGGAAGAGCAAGGTTTTGAAGACAATCGTGAAGATGCTATTAATTTCATTAAACGCTTGGCAATTGATAGAGCTGATGATCATATGATTGAAACATTCGTTGATAAGGGGCATAAAGTAATAAAATTCTTGCATGATCATACGCCAGTTAGGTTTGTTTCTCCAAAATCCTATCCTGAGTATTATGCACGGATGGATGAAGCGTTAAAGCATGGAACACGTTCATTGGATCCCGCTCCATTCAATTTGAATGAAATTGGAGAGTGGGGAGAATTAGTACGTCAAAATCCTATTTTTCCTCCGCTTACATTAGAAGAAGGTGGAGCAGTAGGGGGGATTGATTTCCAAGTAGTAGCTGAACGTATGCAAAATAATACAGTCACCATGGGTCGTGCATTAATCGCTTCCTTATTTAAAGCATGTTTGGACCGTGGGGTAGAAACGTTAATTGAAACTGCTGGTAAAGAACTAGTTATGGGCGAGGATGGACAAGTAGTTGGTGTGATTGCTGAAACAAAAGATGGAGAAATTTTGCGGTTTGCTGCGCGTAAAGGAGTTATCCTAGCATCAGGTGGATTTGAATGGAATAAGCAGTTAGTCAAGGCCTTCCTAAAGGCTGAGTTTACACATCCAGTTACACCTCCAGGTAATGAAGGTGACGCACTTATGATGGCGATGAAGGCTGGAGCGGCACTTGAAAATATGAGTGAAGCATGGTGGTATCCAGCAATGGTCGATCCAACATTTGAATATGAAGATAACGTAATGGCACAGCTTGGCAGTGGACGTCAAGGTCCAAACTCCATTGTTGTTAACAAGTACGGACGTCGTTTTGTCCATGAAGGAACAACTTATAACGATATGCCAAGAGCATTCTTTAATTATGATCCTGTTAAAGTAGAGTTTCCAAACGAAGGACCTAACTGGATGATTTTTGACCAACAATTGAAGGACAGCCAGTTAATCGTCACGATGTCACCTGGCGAGCCTGCACCAGAATGGGTGGATCAAGCTGATTCTATTCGTGAACTAGCTGAAAAAATTAGTGTCGATCCAGCTGGTTTAGAAGATGAAGTCCGTAAATGGAATGAATATTGTGAGCAAGGTGTTGATCCAGACTTCCATCGTGGAACGATTCAATTCGAAGCATTAACAGGTGGTGGCGGTAGCCCTGCCAATAACCTTGGGAAAATCGAAAAAGGTCCATTCTACGCACTACCTATTTATTTAGGCGCACTAGGTACAAACGGTGGGCCGAAAATCAATGAAAATGGACAAGTGGTTAACTTTAAAGGCGAACCGATTAAAGGATTATATGCAGCAGGTAATGCTTCAGGAAATCCACTTGGACCGATTTATCCTAGTGCTGGCGGAACGATTGGACCAGCAATGGTATTTGGTTTCTTAGCAGGACAGCACGCAGTCAATTCATAATACGAACTTATAAAGAAGCGGGAAGGTGCATCATATGCCACAAGGAACACACACAGTAGAAGTACCATTAGATATTCAAACAATTTGGAACTTTGTTCATGATATGAACAACTGGGCTCCGCTCGTTCCAGGTTATATTGAACACGAAATTTTAAGTGAGCGCCAATCCACATGGGCATTTAAAGGTGACTTAGGTTTTATGAAAAAGACAGTGAAGTTACAAATAGATATTAAAGAATGGAATGAGCCTTCTGAAGTAATTTTTGATTTAAAAGGCATGTCTGATAACTTTAAAGGTGGAGGCTATTTCCGTGCTGAAGCCATTGATGAAAAGATAACAAAAATGTCTGGACATCTAGACATCACTGCTGGTGGGATGATGGGGGCAATGGTTAATCAAATTTTAACGAAATTTGTTCCACAAACAGCAGAAGAGCTTACTGAAGCAATCGTGGCAAAACTATTAGAAATTAATCTAGTAAAATAAAGTAAAAAGCGGTCTCATGATGAGGCCGCTTTTTACTTTGCTGGATTTTTTAAAAAGTGTATCATCATATTTTTTACCTTAGTCAATTCTTCTTTATTCGGAACGGGGAGAATCACATCTGGTAGAAATGTATATAAGGTATATTTTTTTATAGCTGTACCAAACATATTAAAGATCGTATTCCAGACGAATTCATCACTAATTGAAAGCTGAATACTACCATCCTCTTTCCCTTCCTTAACGATTTCAGAAATGATATGGCCAATTTTCCCATAAGCTTTTTCAATTTCTTCTAACATTCTTTTCTCAACAGGGGTAAAGGCCGTATATAATTCAAATGCTTCCAAAAGTTTTGTTGTTTCCCGATTTTCTTCAGATATAAATCTTATATAAACAGTTAATACATCATCGATTTTTTCTATACCCTTTTTATTTGAATGGATAATTTCTTCAAAATATGGAACCTGTTGTTCGATCGCTTCCTTCACTACCTCAATAATCAAATCCTCTTTCTTAGGAAAATAACGAAATAGAGTGGCTACCCCTACATTAGATTCATCTGCTATTTTTTGCATTGTAGTTTTTTCAAACCCTTGTTCAGCAAATAGTATTCTCGCGGCTTGAACCATGCTTTTGCGTCTTTCCATTTTTTTACCCATTTCATCACCTACTTCACAACATTATACTACTTTTTAATTGTTCATAGTAGAAGGCTGTAACGTGTAGAGGATAGGTGAAACAAAAATGGAGCCGTAATTTTGATACCCATTGATAGATTTTATATAAAAGGGTGAGTCAAGGACTAGGTCTAAGCTCACCCTTTTTTTGAGTTGTTCAGAATTTGTTCAGAACAAAGTAGTATTATATCACTATGGTTTGTGTAGAAAAAAGTCTAAATGTATCGAATTTTAAGTAAATGAGGAGTTTAATGGTGATTAATAGACATATTATCCCTATATTTTACTTTTTATAACAAAAACAGATATGAAGTTATGCGTTTTGATAACTTTTTGACACTTAAAATCGATATCAATGGCTAATTTTTTTAAAGATATAAAATTTTTTTCAAATTTGTTATTTAATAGTCTTCCAGTTGAGACTATTAATATAAAAAAATCTAAAGAAAGGAAGGATTAACTTTGACTACAAGAAAGAGAAACAAAAACTTGTATAAAGGCTGGCTCCTATTCTTGTGTGCTTTAATTTTAATTGGACAAATTGATTTTATTGTTCCTAGCATAGTTAAAGCAGAAGGGCAAAGGACAAGTAATACGCAAGAGACATCTGTTTCTATTGCTTCAGCTAATTTTTCTGGTGGTGATGGTTCTGAAGAGCATCCGTATGAAATCACTACTAAAGAAGAGTTAAACGAAGTTAGAAATCATCTAGATAAATATTTCATATTAAAAAATGATATTGAATTAACAGAGAATTGGGAGCCGATTGGAGAGTTTCAATTACCGAATGTAACTGAGGAGCAACTCAATGATGAGAATTTTGATCCGAGTAAGCTAGTAATTGATGATTCAAAGGGATTTGAAGGGTCATTCGATGGTAATGGAAATACGATCTCTGGCCTTAAAATGACTTCTAAGGACCCTAATGGAATTAATGGTGTATTTGGCTTATTTGGTTTTACGAATGGAGCCACTATAAAAGACCTTACAATAGTTGATATTTCTATTGATGCCGACAGTACGATTGCAGTAGGTGGTCTTGTAGGTAAGGCAATGGATACAACAATTGAAAAGATCTCAATAACAGGTACTGTTGCGGGTATGAACAAAGTCGGTGGATTAGTTGGTACTGCTGACAGTTTAATAATTGAAAACTCTAATTCTAGTGCAACCGTTAAAGGTACAGATGAAATTGGGGGATTAATTGGTTCTTCTGAAAAAGAAACAACGGTTAAAACGTCATATACAAAATCTGAAACTAGTAAAGTTATCGGGAAATCCAAGGTCGGTGGACTTATCGGGAACGCCAACGATACAGCAGTCAGCTCGTCTTATTCGACATTAAATGTTGAAGGGGCTGACATGATTGGTGGACTCATTGGGGTTGCTGAAAGTGGAGCTAGTATCAAGCAAGTATATGCAACAGGGAACGTAGAAGGAATAAATAATACTGGTGGTTTAATTGGACTTGCTAGAGGGGAAGAAATCGAAGTTGAGTCTGGTACACCTCCGCCTCCAATAGCAACAACTATTAAAGAAGCTTATGCTAAAGGGACGGTTAAAGGTGTTTTTAATGTTGGTGGATTGATTGGATTAGTTGAACCCCATACTCAAGTGGAAAATACATACGCGATGGGTTCAGTAACAGGGGTTGAAGGAGAACCAGAGATAGATGATGGTTCGCAACAAGTTAGTCCTGCATCGGATGACGAAGAACTAGCACCTATTGGTGGGGCTGTCGGTGGACTCATTGGGTTTATGGATCAATCTTCCATAGAGCATTCGTATTCGATTGGTGAAGTGAATGGAATTGTAAAAGAATATGTCGCAGGACTTATTGGAATTACAAATCTAGGAGAAGTCACTGAGTCCTACTTTGATAATCAAACATCTAAACAAACATTTGCCATTGGGACAGTAGAACGTGTAACAAATACAACTACTAAAGAAGAAGATGGTAAAGATCCAATTGTAAAGGTAGAAGAGAGCTTTACAACCATAGATGAAGTAGCAGGCCGATCAACGGAAGCAATGAAAAACCCATTAACATTTGAAAATTGGATGTTTAAGACCATTTGGGTAAGTAATAAAGATGCCAATAAAGGTTATTTGTTTTTAAGATTCCAAGACGAGTTTAAAGATAAAGAGCATATTGAAAAAATAGAAACACCGGAAGAAAAAGTAGTGAGAGCTAAAGAAAATTTAACGGTCCCAGGAGATTTAACAAATGTTACAAGTGATTTAATTCTCCCAAAGAGTCAAAACGGGGTCACCGTAACATGGACTTCAAATAATACTAATTGGGTAAAAAGTGACGGAAAAGTCACAAGACCAGAACCAGGTCAATCAAATGTAAGCGTAACACTTACAGCAACATTATCTTTTTCCGAAAATGGTGAAAGTGCAACGGATACAGCTAAATTTACAGTTACGGTTGTAGCAAAGCCGAAAAGAGCTGAGGATGTTGATGTACGCATTAATAATCGAGCCCTTATTGGTAGCATTAAGAACAACAATCCAGACAATGCGTTTATGAATTTTAAGACGGGTACACCTGGTTTTTATAATGAAGGTACATGGGAATCATCTTTAAATGATGGAACGTTAATTCGCGGATCTGATAATGGTGCAGGTGCGACCTTAACCATTAAGGTTTGGGAAAATCCACAATTAAAAGCATTAGCAGAAGGCGGCACAGCTGATGTATTGATTGGTTGGAAAGGCTTAAAGTTTAACAAATTTGGTTGTTTTCTAGCTTGGTGTAAGACGAGGGTAACAGATGCATCTATCATAGTTTATGACGGAGATAGTAATAGAGAATTAGGTAAAGTTAAAGGTAGTGCTCGTGGGAGAAATGATGGAAGCATAAGTGCTAAAGTTCGTCTTACCAAAAATTCGAGAATTGTTGTTAGTTTTGGGATTGAAGGAAAAGGTGCCGGTGTAGATGGGATGTATGTTAAGTTCCAAGATAAGACGAGGCCAAAACTTGAAAATTATACCTTCGTAGGTAACGGAGAAGAACGAACGAATAACAAGATTAAGGAAGGCTCCAAGCAAGAACTATTTGTGAAAGAGAGTGAGTATGTTTCCTTAAGTTATAACTTTAGTAAGGCTGTGAGTCCAAGTTCAATAACCAATCAAACAAATGGAGCATATTTTCTTAGCCATCCATTGTTTGTAAATACTCCAGGTACTGGACTTCCTGCTTCAGGTAGACAGCAGTATTTCATAAATGAAACCTATAAGAATGACAGTAATTTAAGTGGCTATCATGAAAGTATTGAGTATAAATATATCGGTACTAAATACCATAATAGCGGTAACAATCCGATTACCCCGGATTTAACAGGAAATAAAGATTCAGCACCACTTGATCAGACGATGGAACAAAAGCTAAATGCCGCTGTTTTAATAGATGGTGCAGGGAATGTAGCAGATATTAACAATATGAATGTTGCAAGTAATGCAAGCAAAGATCATCTTAAAGGCAAAACAGTTGACCCATTTAACTATAATGATCCGAATGGTTATCGGGTAATCATCGATGCTGTTGCGCCTAAATATACAAAAGTAGGGAACGGAATTCAGCCAGAAATTTTAACAGGTGTCGTGTTAAATGAAAACGACACGATTGATTTCACGGTGCAATTATCGGAAGAGGCAATTGTACGTAAAGGCTGGGATGTGAGTAAGACACATCTCCTCTTTAATAATGGGATGAAAGCGTATTACGTTTCTGGCGCTGGAACAGATAAATGGAAATTCCGAGCGGAAGTTACGAATGCGAAAACATTTGAGACGCCTTTGTTGAAGGTCGTAGCGTTAACACATGATAATAATAATCAAAATCCTAGTGAAATAAATCAGCAAACTCAAAAACAATTAGAAACGAATGTCCTTCAAGATTATGCAGGAAACTACTTAATTCAACCGGCTAATTTTGATGGGGAACATAATGAGGGAACAAATTGTACTAGGGTTTTTCATGAGTATGACGATAAAGGAGAAATTGTAAAGAATTCAGATGGCACTTTTAAAGAAATTAGTAACCCAAGTGATAAAAAGTGTGATCCATCTCTAGTAAACTCAAAAATTGATTGGGCGAATTTATCGATAGATAATACGAAATCTATTATTAGCCACCGATATGATACAGGTGGTGCAACCGATGCGGTTTATAAAAAGAATGGCCGTATTACGATCGATGCGAATGATCCGCAGCTGATGGTGCCACCATTAGATCCAGCACCGGTAAAAGCAGGAGATATAGATATCCGTAATACATTTAGACCAAGTAAAGGTATTTATCGTCCTTCTAATATGACAGGCCCACAGGCGCCTGCCGCAGGACTTGTGTATTATTACTGGAGTCAAAATCCTGAAGATCCATTAACAGGAAAAGAAAACGATTATTTTGCGGCAATTAAGAGATTCTCGCTTTCAGCTAAACAGCCAGGGGAAGATCTTTACAAAGGAAATAGTGATCCAGCGAATAATATCAAATTAGCTGTTGTAAATAACAAAACAAATATGATTGCACCACCAGCAGATGCGTTGAAATCTGATAAAAGTGGACAATGGTATTTGCATATGTGGACAGCGGACATGAGCTGGGATTCAGCTAGAGAATTAATGCAATACGAGAAGATGAAAGCGTATGTGAAAAAGAATCCAGATCAGTACAACGAGTGGAAGGAAGAATATGCTGAGGACAATCCAAAATCTTCAGAAGCTGACCAAATATTCTATGCAGATAATGAAGCATTAAAAGCTGTAGGTGATTATGCGGATTTAGAAACTTGGCCATTAGAAGATTTTAAACAAAAGGATTCCAATTGGGTTTATGAAAAAGCGACTCTTCTATTAGACAATCAAAAACCAGTCCTAACATTTGATGAACCAATTGGTGATAAGACAGCCAATGTTACGATTAAAGCCCAAGTAAAAGATATTCATAGTGGTTTTAAAAATGTTCAATATCAATGGGTGAAAAAAGGACTCTTTGGCAGTGGTGAACCAAAGGATATTGATTGGACAGATGTGAAGAATGTAGATAAGAATGTCGTGAAAGATACAGCGGACATTGTTCTTCAAACTGGGAATGACATAATGATAGACGGTGACGGCAAATATGAACTTTATATTAAAGTGACCGATGAAGCTGGAAATGAAAAGGTCCAGCAGATGGATGGGGAAATTACGGTTGATTCCACTTTTTCTATGGAAGTATCATTCTTACCTGAACCAAGTGCCAATTATGTAAAAAGTCATGATATCGTATTCCAGGTTTTAAGCGGCTTAACTCCTGATAAAGTGGAATATGCTTTCAGTTCAAGTATCGAAAAACCATCAATTGACTTATATAATGTGGCAGAAACGATTACTAATGATAAGGCAGATACTCTCGTTGCAAAAATAGTAGAAGACATTGAAGCTGATGAAACGAAAGAAGAACTGGAAAACGAACTTAATGAAGACGAGAATATGGAGAATCCAGATGAGAATTCGGATCTCAATGAACAAGATTCGAAGGAAGAAGATTCTCAACTAGAGGATGAATTAAATGGAGAATCTTCAGAAGAGGCTGCTGATCAATCGAACGAGAAGGTAGAGCAAGCAGAAATCGAAAATGATGATCAAAATGAAGGTTTCTTCACATCGCTATATCATACAGTAAAAGATTTTGTTGTTGGATTGTTTACGTCCAATGAAACAGCAGATTCTTCTAATCAAGAAGTCTTTAGTTACCTTATTCCTAAAGACGAAACGAAGAATGGACCTGTTTATCTACATGTAAAGGTTACAGAAAATGGTGTAGATTATCATTTTACTCAAACATATCTTTTCAACAATCAAGGGCCAGGCATCTACTTCAGTTCTTACGGTGTCGCATTTCCGAAAGAATCACATGAAGTATCTGTAACAATTGAACGACCTTATAAAAATGAACAGCTTAGTCCAAATGAAATTAATGTGGAAGAAGGGGTTCAACCAGAAGAAGGTCTGCAAGAAAACGAAAGTCAGCCAGAAATAGATGTGGCTGAAGATCCTTCTGTAAATGATGAAAGTGAAAATGCTGTAGAAGGCAAAAATGAAAATTCTACAGTAACTATTCAATCTTTACAGACAAACGGAGAAGATACCTTCGATACTACTCTTGATTCAACCGGAGAAGTTCAAAAAGAGGAAACTTCAGGGGGAAATCTTGACACAGAAACTAATGTAGATTCTACAGAGGAAGATCCTAACACAGAAACTAACGAAGCAGGTAAAGAGGAAGAGCAGGAGCCTGAAAAAATACTAGTAGAGAAAGAACTTGTTGAAGGATTTGAAAGATACCAATGGGTTAAAGGCGTTAAAGGTAACTTTGTGGTAGATGAAAATAAGTGGATCGATTTACCTGAAGATGGCAAAGTTTCTATCGACTACAAAGTCTTAGAGAAGGATGAACAGTTAGCAGAATTCGAATTATTTGTATGGACGATGGATGAAATAGGAAATGAAACAAAAGCAGATACAAATAAAGAAGGGACTCCGACATTTAAAGTAATGAGACCGATGGAAGAAGACTTATCTCAGCCATTGAAGTCTGAATTTGATTTACTTTACTTGTATGGCGATGAAGAAGATGGCTACACAGCAATTGTAGAAATGAAATTTGAAGAAGGACAAGAGCAATTGATTCGTGGCTATGAGTACTCTTTATCACCTGACGGAGGGAAAAGCTGGAGCAAATGGCGCCCTTATACGAATTTTGCATCCATTAAAGTACCAACGAATGATATATCTAAACTTGATGTACAAGTAAAATACCGTACTGGAGCAGGCGTCATTAGTGAGAAAGGTACGGAAGTTAAGCTGAATACTGCAACAGTGTCACAAGTAGAACCAGTATATGCATTAGCGTCATTAAGTACAACGAGACCAGTAAATGGAGCAACAGGGGTAGATCTTATGATTACTCCACCACTAGGTATTCGTGTTGTACCTACACCAGATGTGAATCCAGTCGTTCCAGAACGTACAACGGGTAATACATTTAAAGTAGTCGAAAACGGTTATTATTCTTTCGATCTATCAGATATTGATAATCCTGAAAGAAAGGCTACATTATATGTTGTCATTAATAATATTGATTCAACATCACCAATTGGTGATATAGAGTATCTGACACCACCAGATTTAATGACAAATGCAAATAAAACCGTGAAATTAATTACGGACGAGCCTGTTCAAGTAACGAATAACAATGGAGAATTCACTCATACGTTTACGACAAATGGTAGTTTTACTTTTGAATTTAAAGATGAAGCAGGAAATATTAGTAGTGCAACTGCCGAAGTAAGAAACATCGATAAGGAAGGACCGAGAGTAAAGATTGTCCGTATTTATGATGATCACAAGACAATCACAGATAAAGAAGGAAATGTATTTACCTCAGGTGTGACTCTTGAAGTCCAAAAGGCGGATGCAAATGCTAAAGATTTCATAGTAAATGGAACGCCAGAAAATAACAATGGTCGGGTAAAGGTGATAACAGAAAATGGCTATGCAACCTTCACTGTTTCAGATGCTTTTGGTAATACAACAATTGCAAAAGAAAAGGTTGATAACATTATTTCAGCCGGACCAGAAGTTACAAATGTTAAATATACGTTTGTTGATGAAAGTGGCGATATAGTTCCAGAAAATCAAATGGTTGAAATTAATGGTGTGAAATATGCTAAAGGTCAAATGAAAGTGACTTTAAGCGGACAAACAGACCCAATGAATCAAGTGTTTCTAGGTACAGCACCAATTAAGGATGATAAAGGGAACTATATGAATCAAGTAAGCGATTCAGAAGGTCAATTTAATTATTCAAGAATTTTCTCAGTAGAAGGGAATACAAGTATCCCGTTTACAGATTTATTAGGAAATGTTGAACGTGTACCTGTTCAAATCAAAGGTCTTGATAATACAGCACCTGAAATTAAATTAAATATGGCAACAGCAGGTGTGGAAAGAAACAAAAAGGACTTTGATTCTCAAGTTGATTTAGGAGGCTTTATCGTAACGGATAATGTTTCTTCGTCAGATAACATCAAAGTAAAAGTAACAGGTTTAGATCTTTCCCAGCTTGGACTACAGCGTGTTACGTATACAGCAACAGATGAAGTAGGCAACACAACGATAGCTTACCAAGATGTCTATGTAGTAAATGACGCTGGTATGCTCATTTTCGCAAATGATGTTCTAATTTCAGCTGAAGCGGGAGTGACAGCATTATTTAATGAAAATAAGCTAACTTTTAATATTACACGTTACAACATTATGAATGTTGAAGGAAAAGATCGTGTAAATGAAGTTGGAACATTTGATGTCATGTACCAATCTGGTCTATATCGTGAAGGTCAAATGAAATATATTGCCGAGAAGATCACATATGATGAACTGGTTAACGGTAATTTTGAAGTAACCTTCCCGAAAGCTGGATGGTACACACTTATTGTGAGAAACCAAGAAAGAGAACGCGAATACGGCTCATTCTTTATTGGAAATTCGAAGTAAGAAACAGATAGAGAGCTGGATAGTTGGTAGGGAGAGGTTAGCAAACTACTTTTCCCTATCTACTATCTCCTAATCAATTAATATAGGAGGTGCCGAAGTGAGATTATTTAAGAAAATGCTCTTATCTCTGGTTGTCTTTGTACTAGTCTTCTCAACGAATTTCAATGAAATTCAAACGTTTGCTGAAAAATTAGCTTCTCCAAAAACAACAGTAATTGAGAATGACTATATAAAGGTATCAGTTGATAATAGTACAGGGCGTTTTGGTATACGAACAGTTGAAGGTCAACCGATTCGTAAAAATGACCAAAACGTAAATATGTTGTTTGGCGGTGATGATCCTGAAACATCGTTCACAACATTTAGAATAGATGGAACCGATTATATCTTTGGGAATCCTTATAAATTTGCTGCTAATTTCTTTTCGGAAATCACTGAACCAAAAATCGTGAAGAATCCAGACGGAAGTAAGCATATTGAAACAATATGGACGATCAAAGGTGTGAAAATTAAACAAATAGTAACGTTATATGCAAGTACTGCAGATGTAAAAAATGCAGGGAACGTAAACGTGCGTTATGAAGTTGTCAATAGCTCTAAGTCAACTGTAGAGCTTGGATCAAGAATTCTATTAGATACAATGGTTGCAGGGAATGACGGTCCAGAGTTCCAAATTGGCTCAATTTATGGTCAACCTTTAACGGTAGAAAGAAAACTAGTTCATGATCCTGTTAAGGAATTAGGCGTTCCAGCAGCAGAAGAGGCATACTATAAGCTTCCTCCGTATTGGGTGATGCGTGATGCATTGGATTTATCGAATCCATTAGCTACAAATGTTGTGGCGTATGGCTTTAATAACTTTGCTGAACAAAACATTAACATTGTGGATGAAATGATTGTTGGGCATTGGAATGGCCTTGCGAATACGAAATGGGACTACAAATTAAACAAGAATTTAGATTTTACAAGAGATACAAATGATTTTGGGACTGCAGATTCAGCGGTTGCTTTTTACTGGAATCCCGCAAAACTAAATGCAGGTGCAAGCCAAACATTTGAAACAGTATATGGTTTAGGCGAGCTAATTGAACCGGATAAGGTATTTTCAATCCGTTATATTGACCCTGTTCAACAACTAGCTACAGTATCTGATAATAGTGCCTATGTTGATGAAGGGATTTTTGATGTCATTGCTGAGGTAGAGAATTTGGCTATGTTTGATATGGAGCATACTCATATTGATATGCAGCTAACTCTTCAGAATGGCTTGAAATTTGTCAAGCTTGATAAAGAGGGTAATATCGAACGTGATAAAGATGGCAAGCCAAAAACCTTATCTGATCAAAGTCAAGATATTAGATTTACGAAGCCAGCAACTCCAGAAGAAACAAGTAAAGGAATAGTACCGAAGTTTAAGCCTGGAGATACAGTTACAGCTTCTTTTAAAGTTCAAGCGAGCGGCAAAGCTTGGCCGACAACTCGGGAATATATGTTAACAGCAAAAAGTCCTGAGACACAGAGCAAAATCGAAGGTATCGAAGATGAGAATATTAAAGCACAATATGAATCTTCTGAAAGTAACTTTGTACTATTGCCACCAATCGGAGAGGCTATGCCGACCTATGTATATGGCATGTCACCAGATGAATTATATTCCACTGATGTGAAATATATAAGGCTGAACCTATCAAATATTGAGGCCTATAATACAGGAAACGAAAATGTCGAACCAAATTTTGATTTATATTTAAATGAAAAACGAACAGGAAAACGATATAAAGTTCGCACAAAAGAAGACGTGATCATCCAGTCAAATCCAGATGGTATCAAGGGAGATATGAGAATTACTTATCGTGGTGGAGATTTGGTTGATAAAAATGGTAAAGTGATTGAAGCAAATCTGGGACCTGAATTACCATTAGGTGAATATCAAGTAGAAATTGACTATAAAGGTGATACAGGTGGTGACCCTGAATCAGCAGGTCTGTTCGACATTGTGACTGACCAGTCCTTTACTGTCTCTAATAATCAGGAAACAAGGATTCGGGAAGCAAATATTTTAGCTGTTTATAAGCAAAAAGTCGATTTATGGCAGCCTGATCGAGAAGATCTTGAAATCGCTAATAGTACTTTCCCTAGCGCTCCTTTCTCCTCACTGCAGGAACTAAAGGAAGAAATAACAAAGTTAAATAATTCCAAAAAGCTTATAGGAGCTGAAAGTAAAGCATTAGACCCTAAATTCAAAATTGAAGAATTTACAGATGAGAAGAATCTAGAAAAATATTACTTATATCATTATAAAGCGTTTGAATCCCAAGAAGAATTTGATAAGTTTTTTGAAGATGATGACCGTGACTTAATGGTTGATATCAAAGGGATGATTAAGCAAATAGGTACAGGTGAGAATCAGCAATTTATTGTTGATACAAAAACAGAACCAGCGATAATTAATGATGCAGTATCTTATCGTGGGAAAGATATGGTGTTTGTTAGAAACGACTTGAATTTATTTGGTGCAGCAAAAACACCATTATTAGAAACCCTTTTTGTCCGTGGTGACGGAATTTTAAATATTGCTAACAGTGGCTTTGTCTTCTATAAAGGAGAATGGTCCATTGACTTCTTCAATGGCTTTAATAAATTGACGAATGATGAAGAAGGATTAGAGTGTCGTGAAAATCCAACCGAATGTGAATATGATGACTTAAGAATTTTCCCGGAAAATGATGAAGATGACAGCTTAAATGGATCATTAAAATGGGCAAAGGGGTCAATTACTGATCGTTTAAGTCCAATCAATCAAGTTCAAATTGAGCAGGTCTATTTTAATCAGCATAGCATGTTCGCAGCACCGAGTTTCTCCATTGGAGGATTTGGTTTTAAATTTAATGATTATATTTTAAGAAATGGCGGTATCTCCTTCGGTGGTGCCTTGTCCATGAAGGTTATTGAATCAGAAATTCAAAATGTTGTCTTTAATAAGAAAGGTTTCGTGGGTGTTGACGCTAATTTAAAATTCAAATTGGATTCAGCCCTTGGATTATTTACTCCGCCAAAAGGCAGTAAAGGTGTAGATATAGGTGGAGAAGTGGACATTACCCATTATGTTCAGCCAGTTGGCAAAACAAATCGTTATGGGATTGATTTTAAAGCGAATATTATTGATCAAATTGAAATTCAAGCACAGCTTGCATTTAAGCAAGTTCGAGATGGACGAGTGCTCCCAGATGTCATTGCGTTTGGACTTAAGCTTCCACCTCCAGGTATACAGGTTGTGCCAGGTGTAATTGATGTATCAGGACTACGTGGTGCAGTTAAGGAGTTGGCAGATACGATTGCTGGGGGAACAAGTAAAGATCCATTCCCGCTTGTGCTACAAGCAGGCATAACAGCTCGGGTCGGGGTACCTGGTGTCTACTTCTATGGTGATGTAGATATGACTGTTAAGCGTACAGGACTTGCCCTTGCTGGTAAGCTTGATTTATCAGTTGACGGCGGAAAAAATCTAATCCCAATTTTATCTGAAGCGATGCTACAAACTCAATGGGTAACTCCTTGGTTTGTTCGTGCAAATGCTGAAGTAGATGTTATGGGATGGGATGTTGTAGTCGGAAAAGCAGGCTTATTTATTGGTCAAAATCTAGAGAAGAAACGTACTGATTTTGAAGGCTATGTGGGATCTAGAGTTCAAATTCCAAAAGCAGTCCCAGTCGTAGGTGGAATGCCGCTTTCAAGTGTATTCTTAGGTGTAAATAACGACAAAGTTTGGGGGAGTATTGGGATTTTATTAATTGAACTAGGAATCACATATTATTGGGGCGGCGGAATTGAATTTGGGACATCAGGAGAAAATTTACCAGATGGTCTGATTCATATGGTTATTGAAGATCCAGAAAAAGGTCCGCAGTTAATGGTGATTGGTCAAGGCTTACAAACTTTGGCAACTTCATGGGTAACAGCTGAAAAAGAAAATCAAGAAATTGTTTATCGCGAAGTTAGCGAGGGAGTAAGCGTTATTGATACAGGTTCTATGGATGTTGGTGTCGGTGGAATTACAGTTTCAAACGGAGGACGCGTTCATAAAATCCCTATGAAGCAAGTAAGTGGGAATGCACTTATAGAAGTTGAATACGATCAAGCGGATGTACCAAATTTAACATTAACTGATCATGATGGAAAAAGTTATCCAATTAAATTTGATAATACGAATACTGATCCAAATGCAAATGCATTTATTCAACATATTGCAGCCAGTGATGAAGGAAACTCAGAACAAGTTGATATTCGTAAAGCATATATCATTGTGAAGGAAGATCGCATTAAAGGTGGCAGCTGGACATTAACAAGTGATGTTGCAGTAGAATCCAAATTATTAAATGTACCAACCTTGCCTGAATTAACAGAAGTAGAAATTACAGATAATAATTCATTAAAAGATGTATTCGGTGATAATAAAGATAAATTCACGGCAAATTGGGAAGTGAAAAATGCACTAGAGAAGGATACGGTTAGTTTATATTTAACAGAGGATTCTCTATCAACAGGAAAAAAGGCAGATACTGCAACACTTGAGAATGGTGAAGAAGTGTTAGAACCAGGGGAGCCAGGACTTCTAATTGCTAAAGATTTGCCTGTTGATGTAAACGGTGGAAAAGATGGAAACATCACAACAGGAAGTTATGAAATTGATGTAAAAGAAATTGACCTATTAGGGAAAGAAGAAGATATTCGAGGTTTATTAAGTCAAGGAAATTATTATTTAAGAGCTGAGCTAAAAAGTGAATCCACTTATGGTACAGCTACATCTAAAGATACTTTTAAACTAGTAAATCCGAATGCCCCAGGTGAAGTAAGTGATGTGAAAATTGAGCCAGGTGGTAATGGTTACTTCGATTTATCTTTTAAACCAGCTAAGAAAAAGACAGAACAAGAGAAACATGAACACACATATGTCATTGAAGCCTTCAAGGAAAATGAAAATAGTGGAAAATTAGAAGCATATCCAAACTATGCAGAAGTCATGTTTACAGAAGAAGACTTAAAGTCATATTGGAATGAAAAGTCTGGACGTTATGAAGGCATTCCAATCGGAGGCTGGACAGCAATGACTACGGAAGAAACAAAAGTAGATCCTGAGAGTCTAGAAGGTACAACGATTGACTTAAAAGAGAAAGAAAACGATGAAAAGGTATCATATGTCGGTCTGGAAGTGGGACATGAATATGTGATTGGTGTTTCTTCGGTTATTACAGAGAAAATAGAAGATAATCAACGATTCCATTTTGCTGAAAGAATAGACAGTAATTCAGGCAAGAAAATGCTGCTTCCTATTCCAGTGAATCCGAAATTAGCAGCCGTTGTGGAAAATCAAACTTTCTCAGAAGATGCTCCTTTCATTGAGGTGTTAACAAATCAAAAGAAACAAAGCATTAACGTTTCTTCAGATCAAGAAAACATAGAGATTGAAGCCATTTATGGCGATGAAGTGATTGGTGAAGCAAAACTCAAAAATAATAAAGATGGCGGAAGTTCAGGTACAATTGAATTCGATCAATTCGATCTTGATGGAACATTTGCGATTGAACTTGTTGCAAAAAATACAGTTACGAAAGATCAATCGGTGACAATGCTTTACTTAACGGTTGATACGATTGCGCCAATCTTGTACATTGATGAACCAGTAACTGGAGATCGAACAAAAGATGGAAAAGTTAAAGTAGCTGGAACAACAACAAATGATGTAAGTAATATTCTTGTAAATGATTATCCTATACCAGTTAAAGATGATGGTACATTCAATGGCCTGGTTGAAGTGAATTCAAATGAACCAACAATTAAACTGCAATTTATGGCAAAGGATCATGCTGGAAATGAAAATACAGCTGCCGTAAAAGTGACAAATGATTCATTCGAAGTACCGGCAGGAATTGTTATTAAAGAAGTTCCAACCCTTAAACCAGGAGAAGACATTCAACTTGAAGCGTTCTTAAGAGTGTTGGATGGAAAAGATGGAGAAGGGAAACCGAAATTCAAAGATGTCCCAATTCCAGAAAAAGATTTAGACCATCTGCAATTTACAGTTTCTAAAGGACAAGCCGTCTCTTTAGATGAAGTGAATCATACGATCACTGCTGTTAAAGGCGGAGCAAGTCTAATTCATGCAGAATACACAGTAGCAGAAGATATTACTTTAGAAACGATGGCAGTTGCCAATGTTAAGGTACCAGCTCCGACAGAATTAGGTATTATCAATGCTGTGACAGAACAAATCACAGGAAATACAACGAAGACAAAAGTCAAAGTCGGAAGTTCAGAAGATATGGTAGGACATCAGTTTGTTTATAAAGTATTTGCTAGCGATGAAGATGTTGCTTTACCAACATTCAAACAGAAAGTTAGTGATTGGAGCTTACTGCCGAAAAATGGTGAAATCACAGCAAAAGCGGGAGAAATCATTGTCGTTGCAAAACGTGTATCTGGAACACATGAAGTGATCTCTCTTTCTGGGAAATTAACTCCTAATCTATGGATGAGTTCAGGTGGAGGGTTCCCAGGGTTCCCAGGATTGCCGGGGCTACCAGGAGTACCGGGTGTGCCGGGTTATCCGGAAGCACCACTTGAAGTGAAGGTTGACGATAAGGTGGTAGACAGTGAGCTTCAAGGGGACGTACTTGTTACGAACATTACATCTGATAGTTCTACGAAATTTACAAATAACCTTGTTATTTCATCACTTGACAGTAATGTGAAAAGCTTCCAATTCAAAGTTGATAACAGTATTAGAGAAGGAGCTATTAAGGCTAAGAAAAATATTGTTATTGACCTGCCAATGGCAAAAATGAATATTACACCAGAGATGTTAAAACAAAAGCAAGGCAATTTTGAAATGAAAATTTCAGTGAATAATGAAACGAATGCAAATGCCATGAATACTATAGCGAAAAATATCAATAGCACACTGCTAGGAGCTGGGCAAGGAGTAACAATTGAGACGAATTTATATGGCGATAAATCGAATCGTTATATCCCAACAAAGATTGCTATCCCAAGTTCCATTCAGGCAAGAGACATTACGGCCATTATTCAGAAAGGACCAGATGGCAGCTGGACAACCATTCCTTGGACAATGGACATTCAAGGAACAAATGCTTTCATAAATGCTCAAGTAACCGGAGAAGGCAGTATTAGTTTTATTCAGAACAAGCAAACCTTTGCTGATGTAAAGGATAATTACTGGGGCAAACAAAGTATTAGTGATGCTGCGGCAAAATTATTTGTTCTTGGAAAAGGGAACAAACAGTTTGATCCTGAGAACAAAGTAACAAGAGCAGAATATCCAACAATTTTACTTCGTGTTGCAGGACTGATGAATAAAGACGCTGAAAGCAACTTTAGTGATGTTGGTGAAGATGCTTGGTTTAACCGAAGTGTTGCGATTGCCTCAGAAATGGGAATCGTCAACGGAGTATCACCAACGTCATATTCACCTCAGGCAACATTATCGAGGATAGAAGGTATGACAATGGTAGGAAGACTTTTCAGCACGCTTGAATTAGGTGAAGATTTGGATGACAAAGAAGTGGATAAAATCTTAAAGTCATTTAAAGATGAAAAGTCGATTCCAGATTGGGCAAGAAAGGCAACTGCATTAACGATAAAGCAGGGGATTATTGTTGGCGAAAATGGAAAGATCAATTCACAAAATCCATTAACACGTGCACAAGCTGCTGCGATTGCAATAAGAGTTGAGAAGTTAGTAACAGACGAAAAATAGGTTATCAGGTAAATAGTGAGGCTGTCACAGAGGGACAGCCTCCTATCTACTTCATGTGTTTTACAAATTTTAGGCGGTGAAATCATGTTAAGCAAGCTAAAAACGAAATACAAAATAGCCATAGCTGCGTGTCTCTCCATTCTTGTTATTGGAGGAGGGATTTGGGCTTATGCGAGTACTCCTTCCTATTGGACAGATGGTAATGACGATGCTAAGAAGGAAGATAAGAACTATGATATTAGCTGGTATGATCCTACTGATACATACTCCACCTTTTGCGTTAGGGATGGGCGTGAATTAGCAGGTGTTGCTAAGTTAGTTAATGATGGAGTGATCATTACTAAAGATACCAATTTACGAGATACGTTTGGTTGGGGAGATATCGAATTTAAAGATTTGAAAAAAATAGAACAAATAGATGATGATGGTCATTATAAAATTCAAGATTCATTCGCAGGAAAAACTGTTGAATTTTGTGAAACAGTCGGTGGCGTGGACCAGCCTATTGGGGAAGTAGATTTAGCCGCGAATGTTTGGGTTCCAATCGGTACGGAAGACCATCCATTTGAAGGAGTATTATCAGGTAAATCAGGTACAATTGTTAATATTCAAAACATGAATATTACTAGTATAAAAGATGAAAATGTACGTGAATATATCGGATTAGTCGGTCATTTAGCACAAGGTGGTTTAGTGGCTGGAATTAATTTTACTGGCGGTGGAATAGACCTAACTAATATTGATGCTGATGTATTCGCGGGTGCTGCTGTTGGTAAAATAGATAACCACAGTGAACTAATTAACATTACAAATGCGACTCCTATTAATATTCAAACATCAGGTGCTGCCTATGTCGGTGGACTTGCTGGGAGAGCTGATAACAATAGTTTAATTTCGAACTCGGTAAATAATGCGAATGTAATGGTAGATAGTACAGGTGATGCTGTTAATTTTGCCAATAAATCTAAGCTTATTAATCTAGAAGAAGAGCAGGAAACTGAACAAAATCTAGAAGAATCACTAGAGGGTGAACAGGGCTCAGAGATTATTAATAAAGAGGAAGAAACAGGTTCGGATACCGAAAAGAATACGGAATTAGCAGATGAAAGCAATGAGAAGGATACACAAGAAGGGGAAATAAATCCTGTGCCTGTATCCAATGCCTCAATAGAGACTACTGAAAGTACTGAAGAGCAAGACAGCATAGTTGATCAAACAGTAGATTCTGATTCAGAAGATCAATTAGATGATGCGGTCAATTCTGATAATAGTCTTGACGGTGATACAACAGAATCAGAATTAGAGGAAGATTCGACTGAAACAATCGACTTAGAAGATTCTCTTGAAAAGAAAAAGCTTTCTTTAGAAAAAACGAAACTAGCAACATATGAAACACCACATGTCTATGTTGGTGGAATTGTCGGTTATACAGATGGTGCAAAAGTCGTAATCAAAAAAGTAACGAATGAAGGTAATGTAGAGGCTCAAGGTAACATCGATGTTTATGCGTCTGGGATTGTTGGTTACACTACTGGTCTACTAGAGATGCATGAGCAGGATACACAGATTGAAAATAAAGGAAGTATTTTAGTAGAGCGTGCAGATAGAGCCTTTACTGGTGGGATTGTTGGAAAAGCGCACGGAAAAGTGACATTATCTCTTAATACTCTAAATAGTGCTGATGTTACTGTCGATGCTACAATGGCAAACCTTTCTGCTGCAGGTGGATTAATCGGTGGGATGGGAACAGTGTACCCACAAATTGATATTCCTTACACAAATACTGTTGAAGTAACGAGTAATGGTGGTTCGAATGTTCATACAGGTGGAATTATTGGCTTATCAGAAGCACCTGTTGAGTTTGTCGAATTAAATAAAAATAGCGGGAAAATAACTGTTAATGGAAATACAGGTATTTTCACTGGTGGAATTATCGGAAGTATTATAACTAGCATGGATGGTACCATTACAAACATAGAAAACATTGGGGAAATCGAGGTTAACGGAAATGCTAGCATTTATACAGGTGGTTATATTGGTAAAGTAGAAGCACCTAATTCAGTAACAGATGTAAAAGATTTAACTTATGATGATGTAAATAATGATGAAAATAATAATCTTATTCATGTAGTAGCAATCGATCCAAGCACTGCTAATTTCATAGCAACGGGTGGAATCGTCGGCTATTATAATTCAGTTAATAGCAAAGTTGAGAATACTAGCTTTAAAGGAAGAATTGAAGAAACAGGCGGAACTCATGAAACTACCTTTACAGGTGGGATCATCGGTTATTTAGAAAATGGGAAAGTAGCTGAAGCAAATGTAGGGAAAGCAAAAGATTCTTATGCAAATATCTTAGCTGACGGTTCAATTGGTGGGGTTGTTGGATTTATGAATACCCCTGCTACTAGTATTGTGGATGACGCAACCGTCAAACATGTTGGGTTAACAGCAAGAAGTGATAAAGGTGTGATTGGTGGAATCGTCGGTAAGGCGAAAGGGCATATCATTAACGCTTTTGTTGGTCAAGAGGATTATGACAGTGTAACGATTAATACAAAAAATGGTAAAACAGAGTTAACTGCAGGTGGAATCGCAGGAGTGCTTTTACAGGAAGCAACAGTAGGTTCACAAGACGCGCCTGAAAATGTGAACGTAAAAAATATTAATCTAGTTATTGATGCACAAAATAGTCAGATTGGTGGAGCTATTGGTCTGAACCAATCACCAAAAGTGAACTTATTAGTGGATACATTAAAAATGGATGTTAAAACGACACCTGTTAATGTCGGTGGAGTTGTTGGTAGCAATGATGTTGCCGATGATTCTTTAATAGCAGAAGAGGATCATACTCTAATTGCAAAAAATGTAGAAATAACAAATAAATCTAAAATTGCTGATGTTCATATTGGTGGAGTTTACGGTGAAAACTTAAGAAGTACAACGAAGAGTTTAGGGGAGGATCTTAATATTACGTCAGACGGACAAGCCAATAAAATTGGCGGCAATGTCGGTGTAAATAAAGGAACTGTTTCTAACAGTACTTCAGAAAACGTAGTCATCATCTCGAGTGGAGCAAACTCCGAAATCGGTGGGATTGCAGGACGATCTGAAGGAACAAGTGAGAAAAAAGCGAAAGTAGAAGATTCACATGTTCTTGCCGAAGAATCAGCTTTAATTACGACTACTGGAACACAATCCAAAATTGGTGGAATCGTTGGTTATGGTGATAAAACGGAGATATTAAATTCTACTTTAAAAGCTGTTACACCAAACACAGCGAGAATTCTAGTTCGTGCAACAGAAGTCCATGCTGGTGGAATCGCTGGTGAATTAACAGAAAGTAAAATTGAGGGGAATAAGACTTTAAAGAATGTTGATAATTTATTAATTTCAACAAACGTTCCTACTCCAGAACAACTAGCTACCGCAACACAAAATACTAGAATTGGTGGCTTCGTTGGTTATAATAATGAATCAAGAATTGATAAAGTAGTAGGAAATAACGTAGATTTGAGGATTAATGGAAAGCAATCTTATGTTGGTGGTATGGCTGGATATAACAAAGGTACAGAAGATGCCATTATTAAAGACAGCTATGTATTAGGGTTGAAATTAGATACAAGTGCATCAGCAGATTCATCCGTTGTTGGCGGAATCGTTGGTTATAATGCTGAAAGAACCATTGATGAGGATTCTGTTGAACCGCAAGACGCAATCAGCAGTATTCAAGGCAGCCGCAGTGTTGGGCCAATTACTGTCAATGCACCAAAGGCAACTACAGGTGGTCTAGTCGGTACGAATGAAACGGTTATTGCTAACAATAGTATTGCTGACAAAAATAACGTAACATCCACAGGTGCAGATAGTAAAATTGGTGGTTTAGTTGGTCTAAACACCGATATTGGTACGATTTACTATACGTATTCTAATAATAATATAATTATTGAAGGAAAAGGTACATTTGCCGGTGGTTTAGTTGGTGTTAATGAAGGAAAAGTATTATCCTCGTATATTGACATTGATGTAACAGCAAGAAACTACGGTACTAGTTCAAAGGATGATCTATTATATCTTGGTGGATTAGTAGGTAAAAACACAGGCACAATTGATAAGTCTTATACGAATTCAAAAGTAATAGCGAATGCTCCGAATACAAATGTAGGTGGCTTAGTTGGACTTCATGCAGAAGGAGAAATTAAGAACTCATATGTTGGCCAACAAGTAACAGCCAATGGAGTAAACTCTTATGCCGGTGGCTTTATTGGTAAGATTACCAAAGGCACTGTTGAAGGTAGTTATTCTGCAGCACAAGTTAAATCAGCTGCAAATTTTCAAGGTGGTTTTATCGGCTACTATGATAATTCAAGTAAAAATTTACTTTCAAGAAACTATTATTTAAAAGATGAAAAATTCAACAAAGATTTACCTGACTTTGCAGAAGGAAACTATCGTTGGTTAAACGCTCCAACGAAATTAAGTACAATCCATAGAGACTCATTAATGGATCGAACGGATTTCCCGAATTTATCGCAATGGGATTTTGAAAACACTTGGAGATATGGTTCTCCGAATGCAGTCTATAAATTCCCAGAATTGAATCGTCTTGCAAATACGGGGAATGAAGAAATTGATGATGATATCGCGAACATCGTAAACGCAAATATCAATTGGTATACAGTAGATAAACAAAAACCAGTTTACGAGATTAAAACGGAAGCAGAACTAGCTGGTCTTGCTGCCATTGTTAATGGGATGATCCCAGGACTTGAAAGATTTGATTTTGAGGGTAGAACGATTAATATCGCAAGTACGATCCATATTCAATCAAATCAATGGGTACCAATTGGTCATAAAGAAGAAACACCATTCAATGGAACATTTAATGGAAATGGCGATCAATATTTAATCCATGGCCTTAAAGTAACAAAGCAGCATGATTATATCGGGCTATTTGGGTTAATAGGTGAAAGTGGTACAGTTACAAACGTACAACTAGAGGCAGACATTGTTGCTGGTGACAATGAAACAGGTGTGCTAGCTGGTGTTAATAAAGGGAAAGTATCTGATATTCATGTCACTTTATTAGATGGGGCAATAGTACAAGGTAAAACAGTTGGAGGAATCATCGGTAAAAATACTGGTGCAATCACTGATCTGAACCTAACTCTTGATGAAGGAAGCAGAGTAGAGGCTATTTCTAATGAGTCAATCGTTGGCGGTATGATCGGTGAAAACGAATCGAATGTTGAGCCATCAACTTATACTATGAATAGAATCGATGGAAGTATCGGTAGTAAGCATGAGGATGTAACGATTGGAGGAATCATCGGTCGTCAAACTGGAGCTGTTACAAGTCTATCTGTTGATATGATTGACAACTACAAAATTACTTCTGAAGGTGCTAACAATATTGTTGGCGGCGTCATTGGACATTATGTTTCTGGAAAAGCAAGTGATATCACCGTTACATTTAAAGACGGTATAATCGAAGCTTCTGGTGCAAATTCGACGATTGGTGCTGTTATTGGTAAGTCAGATAAGGGAAATATGATTGAAAATGTAGCAGTTACTACAGATGATACAGAAGCTACAGTGCCTCATATTTCGGGTACAGGAATTGTCGGCAGTATTATTGGAGACAAAACAGGCAATGGTGATAATACATTTGACATGACAAATGTGAAAACAGAAAAGATTGTTCTTGGAACTGTTAATGGAAGTGCTGATTCTGTTCTAATCGGCGGTATTGCTGGTAAGCTAACAGATACAGCATTAAAAGATGCAACCTTTGCTGCAGCAATTGATGCTAACATAGCTGGGATGGTTACAGCAGGCGGCATTGTTGGAGAAGCGAATGATTCCATTATTTATGATGTGAAAGTATTGCCAGAAACTACGATTACATCAAATGCTAAATCAACTAATAACCATATAATTGGTGGAGTTGCTGGAACCATTAATGCAACTGATCGAGATGCGGCTCTTGATTTTGGTTTTGCAGCACCACTTTATAAAGGAATATACAGTGCAAATGTTGAAGCTAACGAAATTAAAGTAAGTGGAGAAGACACAAAAGCAGATTTATATGTCGGAGCGATTGTTGGACAAAATAACAATGCTTCCATTTATTTCTCTGATTCTTCAACACCCCTGACAGTTAATAACGGGAATAATGTTTATGTCGGTGGGATGATTGGCCATAACCAAGACGGAATTGCTATCCAATCGAAAAGTGTTAGCCCAATTGATGCCAATACAAGTAAATACTACTATGTTGGTGGATTTGTCGGGAAAACAGTTGATGGTGAAATTCATCATTCACAAGTTACTGATGAAAATGAGGCAATGATTAAAGTAGGAACAGCAAAAGGTAAGGATGAAACGACTTTCGTCGGAGGATTTGCTGGACTAGCAAGTAATACAAATATGTCTTATGCATATGCTGATATCCCAGTAGAGATTACATGTACAAATGTAGAAAATGTCATCAACGCAGGTGGTTTTGCTGGTTATTTAGATAATTTAGATGTAAGCGAAGCAAGTTTGCTACAAAAGGCAATCTCTTTCTTTACTGCTGATTCACCTTCAAAACCATTACTTGAAAGAGTGTATGCAAAAGGGGATGTAAAAGTATCGGGCAAAGTAATGTCCTATGCTGGAGGATTTGTCGGCTATATGGATCATTATGAAATCAAAGATGCTTATGCAACAGGAAATGTTGATAATTCAGGCTTTGACACGAGAAGTGCAGGTTTTGCGGCTTATGTAGAAAAAGAGGCTGAAATTACCAATGCATTAGCAAATACTGCTGATCATATCAAAGCAACAGGCGTAAACAATGCCACACGTGCCTATGCAGGTGGTTTTGCGGCATTAAATGATGGAAAGCTTACAGATATTGAATCAAAAGTGAAAGAAAATAACATTTCTATTAGTAATATTCGAAATGAAAATGATGCTAACGTAAGAAAAGATGCGGTAATCGCCTATAACTTTACTCACGGGAGCTTTACAGAAGCAAAAGATGGCGTTTCATTGCCGTATGGTGAATGGAGTACAGATCCAGATGCTACAATTTTACTAGCAGAAGGAGATGGAACAACTTTAGCGGTAAAAGATGCAAAAGAATTAACGGCGGTTGTCATGTTATACAATGACAATGTTTCCGAGTTAAAATATTATTCATTGTTTAATAGAGCTGCTGATAAACTTACGATTAACCATATTACTTTATTAGATAATATTACTCTTGCTGAAGGGAAAGTTTGGTTACCGATAGCCAAATTCGAATCTAGTGCAACATTTAATGGAAGCGAAAAAACAGTGAATGGAGTCAATATTCGTAAAGTAACGAAATCAGGGTATAAAATTCATCATGGTATTTATCCAAATATCACAGATGACAAAGAGTACACAGGTTTCGTCGCACAAAACGCAGGAACCATTCAAGCCCTTTCTTTACCAAATGTCTATATGGAAGGTGACTCGAATACAGGGGCTGTTGCTGGTAAGAATTCAGGAACGATTCAAGACATTATGCTAAGCGGTTCGACTTCTATTACTGGTGAAGACCAGCTAGGTGGAGTTGCTGGTAGAAATACAGGAACGATTCAAGACATTATGCTAAGCGGTTCGACTTCTATTTCTGGTAAAGCCCAACTAGGTGGAATGGCTGGCGAAAACACAAATCTAATTCAGAGAGTCACTCTAAATGGTGCTTTAACTATTGATGGTGATCATGAATTAGGTGGAATTTCAGGTGTAAATACAGGTGCGATTACGAACGCTGCATCGAAAGAAATTGTCGTTAAAGGTAAGAATGAAGTAGGAGGTATTGCCGGGAATAATGCAGGCACTATTTCAATTGTCGATTTAGAAAAGGTAACCATTTCAGGTAAGAATGAGCTTGGTGGAATTACCGGTATCAATACAGGTGTCATCGGAAGTGAAGAGGGAGAAATAAATCTTCAGACCTTAAAAATTGATGGAGATACGAATATTGGTGGAATTGCTGGAATCAATGGAGCCCTACCTTCAGAAATAACTCCTGTTTCACTTGATGATGAGGCATCAAACCATATGATTACGAATACAGCAATTACAGCACTAAATCTTACTGGTACTTCACATGTTGGTGGAGTAACTGGAGTAAATGATGGTACGATTACTGGCAGTGAAGTAACTGGTACAATTACAAACAGTGGAGATTTCACAGGTGGAATTGCTGGAATGAACAATGGTACGATAACAAATGTAAAAGCGACTGGTAAACTAGCAATTGTAGGAAAGGATCATGTCGGTGGAGTAGCTGGAATAAATGGTTCAGAACAATTGATAACAGACGTAACATTTAAAGACGTATCTTTAGAAGGAACGAACGAGGTCGGAAGCATTGCTGGAGCAAATGACGGAATGATTTCGAAGGTAGATGTTCAATCATCTTCTGTTAAAGGTAAAAATGAGCTAGGTGGAATTACAGGCGTCAATACTGGAATCATCGGAAGTGATGAGGAAGTTGTCATTCTCCAATCATTAACAATAAACGGAGAAAACAATGTCGGTGGCGCAACAGGTACGAATTCTGGATCAATTTCAAATGTAGATGTTCAAATCGCAACCATCCATGGAGAAAATTCTCTTGGTGGAGTAACTGGAACAAATACAGGCAACATAACTTCTGTCAATGTTGAAGAACTGTCAATTGATGGTGAGGATCAAATTGGCGGAGCTGCTGGGACAAACAGTGAAACGATTACTGAAATTGAACTTAAATCTGTAAAGTTAAATGGTAATCATGCTGGAGGAATTGTTGGAATCAATGATACTGATGGAACAATTTCAAAAGCTCAAATTGAAACACTTGACGTAAAAGCATCAGAAAATACTGGTGGTATAGCTGCAATCAATAAAGGAATGATTGAACAAAATCCGGCAGCTGGCAAAATTACTACCGATAGCAAAGTGCTTGGTGGGATTGCGGGTGTTAATGAAGGTACGATTCGTACTTCATATATCGGAGGAAGTTTAAATAGTTCGAACAAAGATTCGATCATTGCTGGTGGAATCGCTGCTGAGAACAATGGTGCTATTGAACAATCGTTCTCGTACGCTGATATCAACGTTAGTTCAAAAGTTGCAAAAATCGGTGGAATTGCTGGAACGAATACAGGTAACATTAAAGATGTCTACAACTCAGGGCGCATTGTTGTAAAAGGTATAGGCGATTCGGATGTTCGTACATGGGCTGGTGGAATTGTTGGTTATACAGAAGCAGGAACAATAAGCAATGCACTTAACTATTCAGAAGTTATTTCTAGCATTGATGAGAAAATTGTTCCACAACAAAGTTTCTATGGCGGAATTGCTGGTCAAATTAGTGAGACAGCCATTACGAACACAGCTTTTAATAGACAAATGTTAAAAGCGAATACAGCCTATTATGATTCTGATAAAAAACGTGTAAGTGGAAGTACTACAGAATCAAAAGGAATGTTATCTTCCGAACTTACAAGTGGAACACTGCCTTCAGATGATTTACATGGTAATTGGCAAGCTGTTTCAGGATTCTATCCGCAGTTAACTGGCTTTACTCAAAATGTAACAAAACTAAGTACGGTAGCGGTCATTCTTCATGAGCATGATGTAGTGAACCGTATTACTAGAGAATTTGCATTAACGAATGATCCTGATGTAAATTGGACTTCTGATCCTTCAAGTGCAATATCGGGCATTCTAAATGGCTCAAAAGCAATATTAACAGCAGTTGTTGGAGAGGATAGCAGAACGATTGTCATCAATGAAGAAGCATTATTGTTTATTGATAAAGCATCTAAACCGACTGTTGTAACGGATCCTGATACGGAAACTTTCCAAGAAAAAGTGGTAGTTGAATTAACGACAACTGAAACAGGTGGAGAAATTTACTATACTTTAGATGGAAGTAGTCCTTACCCGAATGAAGGAACAACAGCAAAGTATGCGGAGCCATTTGAATTAAGCGAAACAACAACGCTTAAAGCCATTACGATTGCTGAAGATAAGGAACCAAGTGATGTGTTAACCCACAAATTGACGAAACAACCATCAATTGGTGGTGGTGGAGGCGGTGGTGCAATCATCCCACCTACAGCAGAAACAACCATTAACGATAAGCCTGTAAATGGTGAAATGAATAATGGTGTGTTAGAGGCAAACTTTACTCTATCAGATGTGGATCTAACGAATTCAAAAGAAATCGTCATAAGTGGACAAGATCAAACAATTCAAGGTTACGCATTCCGTTTTGATCAAACAATTAAACAACAAGTTGTGAAAGATCAACGAAATATTCGAGTTGATTTACCATTAGCTAAGTTAGTAATCACACCAAAAATGGTAGAAAAGATGACTCAAGATCTAGAGGTCAAAGTTATTTCAAATAACCCATCAACTTTAAACGCAATGAATGAAATTGCAACAAGTGTAGGAGCAACAGTACTTGATGAAGGCCGCGGGGTTACAGTAGATACGAATGCTTTTGCAGCTATAGGATATCAAACTGTGAAAACATCAATCCCGGTACCAACAGGATTGAAAGCTTCTGATATTACTGCAGTTGTATTAAGAGGACCAAACGGTCAATGGACAACAATTCCATGGACGTTAAACGGCAGTAATGTAGACGTTCAATTGACAGGATCAGGAAATGTTAGTTTTATTCGAAATGTGAATACATTTAATGATGTGAGAAATGGGTTCTGGGGAGAACAAAGCATTAACGAAGCTTCCTCTAAATTATTTGTATTAGGGAAGGGGAATGGACAGTTTGACCCAGAAAATAAAGTAACAAGAGCTGAGTATCCAACGATCTTACTTCGTGTAGCAGGCTTTATGCAAAAAGATGCTTCTAGTAATTTCAATGATGTTGGATCCAACGCCTGGTTCAATCGAAGTGTAGCTATCGCTACACAAATGGGAATCGTTACTGGAGTTTCGGAAACTTCTTATGTACCTGAAGCTTCTCTAACAAGAGTTGAAGCTATGACTATGGTAGGTAGACTATTAAGTGTACTAGAAATGAGTCAAGATATCAGTGAAACAGAAGCTGATAAAATTTTAAGCCAATTTAATGATGGACAGACAATTCCTGACTGGGCGAAAAAAGCAACAGCTTTAAGTATTAAAAACGGTATAATTGAGGGTGAAAATAATAGTATAAACCCTCAAAACACTCTGACAAGAGCACAAGCAGCAACAATTGCAGTTAGAATTGATAAATTCTTTACTAATAAGTAAAGGTCATAATGGGGTTGTCTCAGGAGCAAACAAATAGCCCACTTCAAGGTGTATAATATGTACTTCATGAAGTGAGACTTTTAGCTTATGGGACAACCCCATATGTTATTAAAGGTGGTTTTATAATATGCGAGTAGTCATGCGAGTCATATTAATAGCTATTCTATTATTTGGATTTGCCGGATGTTCAACGAATGGTAAAACGGAGGTAGAAACTTCTTATACAGCTGAAGATATTTATAAATTGGCTGAACAAAGCTTTTTCTATATTCGTGTTTTACAAAATGATGACCGAGTAAAATCAGTTGGAACTGGCTTCTTCCTTTTATCAGATGAAAAGTATGCTGTTACAGCTTATCATGTTGTTGAGGATGCGGAACAAATTGAGATAATACTGAATGATCAACACATAATAAGTGATGTTGATATTTTAACTTACGATAAAACAAAGGATGTTGCTATTTTAAAATTGCCAGTTGAAGAACGAGGAGAGAAGGATGGAGGATTAGAAATAAGGAAAAGCCCAGTCACATTTGGTGAGGAAGTTTTTGCGATTGGTTTTCCGTTAAAAGAGACTCCTATTATTACACGGGGGATTGTTAATAATCCTAGTGCATTAATAAACGGCAGAAATCGTATTCTTACTTCTGCTGAAATTGCTAGTGGAATGTCTGGGGGGCCAGTACTTGATACAAATGGCCAAATAGTCGGATTGATATCAGGCTCATTGCGGACGATAAATAATATTCATCTTGTCGTCGATAAAGAAGATATTGTAAGTGTTTTAAATGAACAGTAATCAATTAAAGTAATGTGTCAGCTTCTAATATGAAGTTTGGCACTTTTTTTGTTAGTTGAAGGAACATTCATGGTAATATTAAGGCAATAATAAATGGATTCTAAATAGTATGACTAAAACATTACAACAGAAGGAATTATGACTTGCTCATAATTGGCTCCTGTTCAGATAAGGAGGAAATATGAATAAAAACATCTACATAATTAGACATTGTGAAGCGGAGGGACAATCTTCTGATTCACCCTTAACAGAAAATGGATTAATTCAATCGGATGAACTTTCTTACTTTCTATCTGAAATAGAGATTGATAGAATCATTTGCAGTCCTTTTTTGCGAGCTATTCAAACAATAAAACCTTTTGCAGAGAATAAGAATATAGAAATTGAGATGGAAAGTCGATTAACTGAACGAGTACTAAGTTCACTCTTTTTTTCAGATTGGATGGATAAACTGGAAGCGACATTTAATGATATGGACTTAAAGTACGAAGGTGGGGAATCCAGTAATGAAGCGAGGAATCGAATTATAGAGGTAGTAAATGAAATTGAGGCAAGTTATTCTGAGAATACGATTATCGTGGCACACGGAGGGATTATATCATTATTATTAAATCACTACGATAAGAATTTTGGTTTTGAGCAATGGAAAAGTTTAAGTAATCCAGACGTTTACCTTTTGAAAATTTCACAAAATAATTTCCATCTTAAAAGATTATGGAAAGATTGATCGAATTCACCAAACTGGAGATAACTTTAAGACTTATGATATTGACAAATATTCCGAAAAATTATAATATAAAAATCCTGCCAATTATACGTTGGCGTTAAGGGAACTTTGAAAAGTTCATTCTTCTTTGAAAGGGATGGATTATATGAATAAAGAGCAGTTAATGGAAAGTGCACGTAAGATGAAGGAAAGGGCTTATATACCTTATTCCAAATTTCCAGTAGGAGCAGCATTATTATTAAAAGATGGTACTGTTATCAATGGAGTAAACGTGGAAAATGTTTCATTAGGTGCAACAAATTGTGCTGAGCGAACAGCTATTTTCACCGCAGTTGCAAATGGTTACAAAAAAGGTGATTTCCAAGCTATTGCTGTAGCAGGTGATACGGTAGACTTTCTGCCGCCTTGCAGTATTTGCAGACAAGTGTTAGCAGAATTCTGTTTACCTGAAATGCCGGTATACTTAACAAATGAGAAAAAAGATATATTGGAATTGACTTTAAGGGAATTATTACCTTATGCGTTCACAGATTTAGAAATGTAAATATAGTAAAAGAGAAAAAGACCAGTTCATCAAGATGGTCTTTTTCTCTTTTTTAATTCGAATTTTTTTACTATTGATAAAAGCAATTATACGATTTATGTATAGAACCCCGTGTGGTATATGCCTGCATTTCTCTCTGCTAACATAGTTCAGCGTCATACCCTAATTCAAATAGGCTCTTTCTAAAAGCTTATTGTTTTTGAATAAGTTTTCCACTGATAAAAAAGGTTAGTTGATTGGAGCGGAAGGCGTGAGACTCCTGCGGGAGGAGTGGGACAGCTGAGACCCCACAGGCGCATGGCGCCGAGGAGGCTTAGCGCCCACCCCGCGGAAAGCGAACGCCTGGAGCGGAAATCAACCTCTACCAACTAATGTTGATTAGCAACAATGTTTGCAAAAACAGCCTTCAATTATAAAAATTAATCTGTTGACAATATACCTACACGGGTATAATATAAGGATATAAAATCCATACTAATCCTATACCGAAAGGAATATGAAAACGAATATTTTAGGCATAGAAGGGGGTCCATCATGGAGTACAATGATCAAATCAAAAATAGAGTCAAGCGAATGGAAGGACAGTTAAGAGGAATTTTGAAAATGATGGAAGACAATAAAGATTGTAAAGAAGTCATTACACAATTATCAGCTGTTCGCTCAGCAGTCGATCGCACAGTAGGTGTTATTGTTAGTTCAAATCTAGTGGAATGTGTTCTTGAGGCGGAAAGAAATGGTGAAAAAACAGATGAAATGATTAAAGAAGCGGTCAATTTACTTGTGAAAAGCAGGTAATTTAGGTGACTTCTTTTTTTAACTATTAATATACCTGTAGGGGTAAGTGAGGAGGGTGCAAATGGAATATTTAAAGTATATAATTTTTGTGCTAGTCATTCTTTTGATCGTATCGCGAATTCTTCCAACAAAAGGAGTTAAACAAATCAGTACGGTTGAATTGAAAAAAGAATTAAAGAATAAAAATATACAATTTATTGATGTGAGAACACCTGGAGAATTCCATAGGGGCAATATTCGAGGATTTAAAAATATTCCTCTCCAGCAATTAGCTCAAAAAGCAAATGAGCTATCCATAGATAAAGAGGTAGTCGTTATTTGTCAAAGTGGCATGAGAAGCAATAAGGCAAGTAAATTGCTAAAAAAATTAGGATTTAAAAATGTAACCAATGTAAAAGGCGGAATGAGTGCGTGGTCATAATGAAAAATTAGGAGGAAAAAAAGATGAAGACATTGACTGCTAATGAAGTAGAAACTTTATTGAATAAAGGAAAAGAGCTTCATATTATCGATGTTAGAGAAACAGATGAAGTGGCAGAGGGGAAGATCCCTGGGGCAATTAATATTCCACTTGGTCTAATTGAGTTTCGAAAGCAGGAATTAGATAAATCGAAGGAATATATCATGGTTTGCCGTTCTGGTGGAAGAAGCAGCCGTGCAGCCCAATTGCTTGAAAGTCATGGGTTTCAAGTCATTAATATGACTGGTGGCATGCTTTCATGGGAAGGCCAAACTGAATAATTATGCACAGAAAAATACCTTAATAGGTATATATTTGGAGGGGAAGTTATGAAACAGAAAGTGATTATCGTTGGTGGTGTTGCTGGGGGAGCAACTGCTGCAGCAAAGCTGAGAAGAATAAGTGAAGATGTAGAAATTATTCTTATTGAACGTGGAGAATATATCTCGTTTGCTAATTGTGGATTGCCTTATTATATTGGTGAAACGATTAAAGAGAGAAGCAAGCTACTCGTTCAAACCGTAAAGGGTATGTCTGAGCGCTTCAACATGGATATTCGTAATTTAAGTGAAGTTCTAAAGATAGATTCTAGTAATAAATCAATTACAATAAAAAACTTACAAACAGATGAAGTATATGTTGAAACATATGACAAGCTTTTACTGTCACCAGGTGCAAGACCGATTGTTCCGCCAATTCCTGGTTTGAAAGAAAATGGAACACTATTCACGTTAAGAAATATCCCGGATACAGACAAGATTAAAGGCTATGTTGATCATCAAAAACCTCGTAAGGCTGTTGTGATCGGTGGAGGATTTATTGGAATTGAAATGGCAGAAAATTTAGCAGACAGAGGGATAGAAGTTACAATCATTGAGATGGGCAATCAGATTATGGCACCGATTGATTTTGAGATGGCAAGTATTTTACACAACCATTTGAAAGATAAAGGTGTGAAGCTGATTTTAGAAAATGGTGTTCACTCATTTACTGACAATGGCAAGAAGATTATTTTGTCAGATGGAACTGAAATGGAAACAGATATGACTATTTTGTCTATTGGAGTAAAACCGGAAAATGAATTAGCCATATCAGCTGGGTTAGCGTTAGGAGAGCGTGGAGGAATCATTGTCAATGAATTTCTTCAAACCTCGATTGAGGATATTTATGCCGTTGGTGATGCAGTAGAAGTAGTAGATTACATTAGCGGTACAAAAGCGATGATCCCACTCGCTGGTCCAGCTAATCGTCAAGGACGAATTGCGGCAAATAATATAATGGGCAAAAAAGAGAAATACCAAGGAACATTAGGAACTTCTATTGCTAAGGTATTTGATTTAACTGTCGCTTCAACAGGTAATAACGAAAAAACGTTAAAACGTTTAGGTGTTCCATATGAAGTGGTTCATATTCATCCAATTTCTCATGCTGGATATTATCCTGGAGCCACTCCCATCTCATTAAAATTAATTTTTAATAAAGAAACGGGGAAAATTTTTGGCGCACAAGCTGTTGGAGCAGATGGTGTGGATAAGAGAATTGATGTGATTGCAACAGCAATCAAAGGCGGACTAACCGTTGAAGATTTAACACATTTAGAATTGTCATACGCACCACCTTATTCTTCTGCAAAAGACCCTGTGAACATGGCTGGATACGTAGCAACAAATGTCATGGAAGGGGAATTGGAACAGGTTCAATGGCATGAGATTGATGAAATCATTGAAAAAGGCGGATTATTAATTGATGTTAGAGAGTCAAACGAACGAGAAAATGGATTTATTAAAGGTTCAAAGAATATTTCCCTAAATGAACTGAGAGAAAATGTACCTTCTCTTCCGAAAGAACAAACGATTTATGTCAGCTGTCAGGTTGGACTTCGTGGCTATTTAGCTAGTAGAATTCTTAGAAATAATGGATACAAGGTAAAAAATGTTGATGGAGGATGGAAAACCTATTCCTCCGTTTATGGACGCAATAAGTAAAGGCGAAAGATAGAATTATTTAAGGAGGGAACTAATATGGTCAAAATAACACCGGCTGCAATCTCAGTAATTACAAATGAAATTCAAGATGTAATAGATGAAGGCAATATACCAATGATTCGATTATCCATGGGAATTGGCTGAGGGGGACCAAAGCTTCGCCTGACTCTGGAGGAGTCAGCTTTAGAAAGTGATGAAATAGTAGAAGAAAGTGGCATCCAATTTTTAATTAATGAAAGAGATAAAGTATATTTTGATCACGTAAAAGTTGATTATACTAAGAATCTATTTGGTGGCGGGCAATTTATCATAATCCGTCTATAATTGCTATCTAACTTAGAATCGCTCTTTCATACAAATAATCTAGGCTAGATATTATTATTCAAAAAGCTCGTGTATTCGGGCTTTTTTTCATTGATTAAAAAAGCTTGTTGATTGGAGCATCCTGGAGCGGAAATCAACCTCTACCTCACTACATTCAAATTAGCACAATAATGTTTGCAAAAACAGTCTTTAATATAGCCCCTTGTAAACTTCATACAGAATGTCATTATTTTTATCCTGAATTTTTGTTTAATTCAACCATAGTTATAAATAGGCAAAAACTATAAATTTAAAATAAGGAATTCGAAATTTAGTGTTATGTGGAGAAGGTGGGTGTGTTTATGGATTATCAGTCGAATAGGATAGGTCAAATTCCCCCTTATTTATTTGCTGAAATTAATAAGAAGAAAGCCGAGCTGGTTAAATCGGGAGTGGATGTCATTGATTTAGGAATCGGTGACCCTGATCTCCCGACACCACAGCATATCGTTGACAAGCTAGTTGAAGAAATGCAAGATTCTAGTAACTTCAAGTATCCCAGCTTTATAGGATGCGCAGAATTCAGGGAAGCAGTTGCTGATTTCTATGCTCGTCAATATCAAGTTAATCTCGACCCGGAAACAGAGGTTCTGGCATTAATCGGATCGAAAGAAGGGATTGCCCATTTAATCCCCACACTTATTGATCCAGGAGATTATGTGCTCATACCCGATCCAAGCTATCCTGTTTATAAAATGGCGACCCTCCTTGCTAACGGACAGTATTATCATATGCCGTTGCTAAAAGAAAACAATTTCGAGCCAGATTTCAGCTTAATCCCAGATGAGATTATAGAACAGGCAAAATTAATGTTCTTAAATTATCCTGGTAATCCAACAGCAGCAACTGTAGATATTGAATTTTTCCAGAATGCCATCAGCTTTGCCCGTCAAAGGAATATTCCAATCGCCCATGACTCTGCTTATAATATGGTTACCTTTGGTGAATATAAAGCACCGAGTATTCTTGAAGTTGAGGGTGCAAAAGAAGTGGCTGTCGAATTTGGATCACTCTCAAAAACGTATAATATGACAGGGTGGCGAATCGGATATGTTGTTGGAAACAAGCAAATTATTAAAGCGCTTTCTGTTCTAAAAAGCAATATGGATACAGGCCAATTTACGCCGATTCAAAAAGCAGCTGCTTTTGCATTGAATAGTGATCAAAGCTGTGTGAGCAATCATAATGCAATTTATGAAGAACGTTTGAATGTTGTGTTAGATGGATTGAAGGCGATTGGAATTAAGGTTGATCGGCCAAAAGGCAGCTTTTTCATCTGGGCACCCGTTCCAAAAGGCTATACTTCTGCCGAATTTGTAACGAATGTGTTAGAACAGACAGGTGTGATCCTAACTCCTGGAAGTGCATTTGGGCCATCTGGTGAAGGCTACTTCCGATTATCTTTGTCTGTCCCTAATGCAAGATTATTTGAGGCAATCAATCGAATCAAACAGAAGCTGCAAATTTCTGTTAATTGAATGAATAAGTAATATCCATCGTATATGGAACAAACAATTATTGGAGGGAAAAATATGAAACAAATTCTAAATTATATTAATGGGGAATGGAGCGAATCAACATCAGGGAAATTTACCCCAATTGTGAATCCAGCTAATGGGGAAGTTCTTGGAGAAGTTACCCAGTCAACGAAAGAGGATGTAGACAGAGCGGTAATTGCTGCTAAGACTGCACAGAAATCTTGGCGATTAGTTCCAGCTCCGGAGCGCGCTGACTTTTTATATAAAGTTGCTTATCTATTAAAAGAGAAGAAAGAAAAAATCGCTCGTACTCTTACAAGTGAAATGGGGAAGGTAATTGATGAAGCGAGGGGAGAGGTTCAAGAAGCCATTGACATGGCTTTCTATATGGCTGGTGAAGGACGCCGTCTATTTGGTGATACAGTACCGTCTGAACTGCGCAACAAACTTGCTTTTAGTCAACGAATTCCGATTGGGGTAGCAGGACTAATTACACCATGGAATTTTCCAATTGCTATTGCCTCTTGGAAATCCCTGCCGGCACTTGTAGCTGGAAATGCCGTAGTTTGGAAGCCGGCAACAGAAACACCGATGACTGCGTATGAATTTGTCCGCATATATGAAGAGGCAGGATTACCAAAAGGACTCTTAAATCTTGTAAATGGTTCTGGAAGTGTCGTAGGGAATTCGATGGTAGAGCATCCGGATATTGACCTTATTTCATTTACTGGTTCAAACGAAGTGGGTAGAGCGATTAATGCCCGTGCAGGTGCTCTACTAAAACGGACGTCACTTGAAATGGGCGGGAAGAATGCGGTAACTGTATTAGAAGATGCCGATCTTGATTTAGCAGTGGATGGAATTCTCTGGGGTGCTTTTGGTACAAGTGGACAGAGATGTACGGCAACAAGTCGAATTCTTGTGCATGAGAATGTCAAACAAGCACTGGAAACGAAGCTTGTTGAACGAATTGGTGAGCTTAAGCTTGGTGATGGACTGGATGAAACGGTAAAAGTAGGTCCTGTCATTAATCGTTCTTCACTTGAACGGATCGATGAATATGTGAAGATTGGCCAGCAGGAAGGTGCAAAGCTCCTAGTTGGAGGAAAGATTCTAGACGAAAATGAGTTAGGTAAAGGGTATTATTATGCACCGACCATTTTTACAGATGTATCACCAAATATGCGAATAGCGATGGAAGAGATATTCGGTCCAGTTGTATCTATTATTCCAATTAAAAGCTTAGAAGAAGCGATTGAAATAAATAATAGTGTAGAATTTGGTTTATCCAGTGCCATTTTTACCGCTGATGTAAACCGTGCTTTCCAAGCAATGAGAGATCTTGATACAGGGATTGTCTACATTAATGCAGGTACGACTGGAGCAGAAATCCACTTGCCGTTTGGCGGAACAAAGGGTACAGGAAATGGGCATAGAGATTCAGGTGTAGCCGCCCTTGATGTTTATACAGAATGGAAATCTGTTTATGTGGATTACAGTGGAAAGCTGCAAAGAGCACAGATAGATAACTATTGATCTGTAATATTAAATAAGAATCTAAAAAACCCTTTTTACTTCAAAAGGGTTTTTTTGGTTCCATATTTTCTTCCTATTATCATTTTTAATTATAAAAAATTCCTTCCTTATCATCCTCCTGGAGAATAGGTGATTTTTCATCGGTTTCCGAGTTTTTGATGGCAAAATATAGAAGAAGACAATGCTCAAACTTGGCAAAATCTAATGTTGTTAATTCTTTTATTTTCTCTAGTCGATAGACTAATGAATTCCGATGGAGAAATAATATACGTGCCGTTTCACTTAGATTCATATTACATCTGCAGTAGGTCATAAATGTACTTGATAATGTGGGGTAATTAGCATGATTGAAAAAGTGACCAATTTTATCAGCGAATCTCTCTGCGACATATGGAGAGAAAGCTTCTCCGAGTAGTTCAAGCATAATATTCCAATCGTTATAATGATAAATCTCAGGAGAAATAGTAGTCTTCTTTCCAGCTGTTAAGGCTTGTAAAGAATCATGATAGGATTTTTGTATTCCTTCGAGGCCGCTATGTATACTACCTATTGAAATACTTGCCGTTACATTGTGCTTAGACTTTAGGAATTGTTTGAATCGAAGTATTTTATTTTCCATTCTTTTGATAAAGGAATCTGTCTGGCAGTCATGATTAATGGATTTAATAACAATGAATTGATCAAGTGTTAATAAAGAAATCAAGTCCTCCTGACTATCAATAAAGTAATATCTTAATAGAGCAATAATATGATTCTGAAGAAATTGCCAAGATGAACCTTCCGGGTACTGTTGGTTGGAAGAAGGATCGGATAGAAAATCAATTTCAATCAGAAAACATATGCGCTTTACATCGGAGTCTAGATTGAAGCCAAGCATTTTTCCATACCTAACAATGTAATCTGAATCCTCTGTACTCTTTAGATTCAAAAGATAGTGGATCAAATTGTCAAAAGTTTTCGATTCGAGGATACTCATTTCTTTCTTCATATGTTCGTGACACATTAGCTCAACATGACTTTTTACAAGTTGGGCGTATTTTTTTACCTCTGAAGGATCGCCAACGATTCCAAGAACACCAATCGCTTCATTATTAATTATGATTGGGGTTGCTACACCTGGCAGCACATTCTTAAGATTCTTCACTTCGCTTATCTCATAGCAAATGGTTTCTTTCCTTTTCAAAACATCGATGGATGCCTGATGGTAGCTTCCTATTCGCAATGGATCATTTGAACCAATAATATATCCTTTTTCATCAGTGATACTAATTGGAAACCCAATAATATCTGTTGTATTTTTGACGATCGTTTGTGATATATCTTCTAAAAAGACCAAGTGGTCCACCCCTTTCAGATTTAGGTCCAATAGTTAAAGGATTCTCCATAAATCTTTATATCCCTTGTATAATTTTACTATTAAAAATATTTTTTATATTCATATTTTCATGAAAATTACACATATCCCATTGTCTCCAATATTAGTACATTAATAATAAGAAATTTCATTTTAGAAAGGTGGTTCATTCATGCAAAACAAGGCAGATATTATCATTATTGGCGGTGGAGTCATCGGTTCAAGTATTGCCTATAATCTATTGAATGATGGATTTACCGGTAAAGTTGTAGTCTTTGAAAAGGATGGGATATATGAATTTGCATCTACACCAAGAAGTGCTGGGGGCTTTAGACAGCTGTATACAACAGCGGTGAATATTCAGTTAAGCAAATATAGTCTGCAAATTTATAAAAACTTTTCAAAGACGATGGCTATTGATGAAGAGGAAGTTGAAATTGATTTTAAGCAAAGAGGATATTTATTCCTTGCTGTAGATGAAATGATGCCTCGATTTGAGAAGCATATGAAACTTCAAAATGAAAACGGTGTCAATTCTCAGCTGCTACAAAAAAGTGATTTATTAAATATTATTCCAGAGCTTAATGTTGAGGATATTGCGGGAGGACTTTACTGCTCTGAAAGTGGTTATCTTGATCCATATTCAGTTATGCAAGGGTATATAAGGTATGCGAAGAAGCTGGGTGCGGAGTACGTATATGATGAAGTGTCTAGTTTACTAACGGATCAGGATCAAATTAAAGGTGTAAAGCTTGCTGACGGGCGTGAATATCATGCGCCAATTGTTGTAAATTGTGCTGGTGCTTGGGCCTCGTTCTTAAGTGAAAACGCCAATCTGCCTCTGCCAGTCGTTCCATTGCCAAGACAAATTTTCCAATTTGATATTGAGAAGCCGTTGCAAAAGTATCTGCCATTAACAATGGATCCAACAGGTGTGTATTTCAGACATGAAGGAGAGAAATTCATTGCCGGTTACGCAGAGGAAATAAAACCGAAAATTGATTTCAAATGGAGAAGATCAGATTTTATTGATAATATTTGGCCAATCTTAGCAAATCGAATTGAAAACTTTGAAAAGGCGAAAATCGAAAGAGGCTGGTCAGGTTTGTATGATTTTAATACGAAAGACCATAATGCTATTTTGGGAGAGTACCCAAAAATGAAAGGCTACTTTGTTGCTTTTGGGTTTAGTGGCCATGGGATGCAGCAAGCGCCAGCTGTTGGAAAATGCCTTTCAGAGCTTATTCGAACAGGAAGATATGAATCACTTGATTTAACTGCATTGAGGGTGGAGCGTTTTGAGGAAAATGATTTAATTATTGAAGATGCAATCTATTAAATAGCTATGGTTTCATGAACTTAGACAAAAAGAAGTCCATACTTTTTGTCTATTGTCCGTTTTGAACTAAACAAAAGGAGATAGATATCTTTTGACAACTCAAAAAAATATAGCAAGTGCTGTTGATAATTGTATCGTACCAAAAATGAGGAGTACGATTGTTTCCCAAAAAAAGGGACAATATGTTTCAGGTTTTTCAGTTGGGATCCTGTATTTAGACAATTGCTGGTACCCTGTTATTCCTGGAAATGTTGCCAATCTATTAACCTATGACTTTCCAGTCCAGTTAAAGGTTGTTCCAGACTGTAACACGGCTAGTCTGCTGTCAGGAGATCGTTCTTTATTAGATTCAATCATTCAAGCAGCAAAGGAACTTGAGGCAGAGGGGGCAAGAGCGATTTGCGCAGCGTGCGGGTTTTTCGGCAATTTTCAGGATAAAGTAGCTGAAGCTGTTGATATTCCTGTATACCTGTCAAGCATTATTCAAGTTCCATGGATAAAAACAGGGTTAAAGCAGTCTCAAAAAATTGGCGTATTAACTGCATATGCGGATGGGTTAACAGAAGAGCTGTATGCAAGCTGTAGTGTAACCGATTCGAAGGATTTGGTTATTAAGGATTTAAGCAAGGAAGATGAATTTTCAGCAATTATTGAAAATCGCGGATCATTTGATAATGAAAAGGTGCGTCAAGAGGTCGTGGGGGCTGCAATTAGCTTAGTTACAGAAAATCCTGATATTGGGGCTATTCTATTAGAATGCAGTGATATGCCGCCATATGCAGCTGATGTGCAAAGAGCTGTAGGGCTCCCTGTCTATGATTTTATATCAATGATTAATTGGGTTCATTTTGCGGCTAGTCAAAGGCGATATCAAGATATATATTAAATCAACCTCTACTCACGAATGTTAATTAGCAGTAAATAAAAAACCAGTTGGGGATCTATTAATCTCAACTGGTTTTTTCGTTATCTAGGAAATTATAAATTTAGATGTTGTGGATAACTTTGCGACAAGTTTGTCTACGTCCAGCTCCAGCGCCTACCCCCTCGAGGTCACAAGCCAATCCTCTCAGAAAGGTAAAGGACACCTTTCCGTGAGGCTCGTCTTGTGCTTGTCGGGGGTGATCAAGGCGCTTGCACATTTGTACTTATTGTGTATATCTAAGTTTCAATCTTTATTATTCTTAAGTGATAATGTTCTGTAAATCATTATGGAAAAGCCACCCCAGAAGACCCCTAGAATTAATACCATCATGATAATTGCGGAAATACCCACTACATTCCCTCCTTGATATCGTTATTCACATCTGGAGCAGTTGTATATTCGGAAGCATCCAATCCTTCCTCTTTCACCGAACTTCTAAGTCTCTTTTTAAAACGGAGCAGTAATGGAGCGAGTATACAAGCAATCCCTATCTGCAATACAACTGTACCAACATTGGATTCTTCAAATGGTTTCCACCATGAATCTGGGTACCAAGTGGTTGCCTGGTATAACCACCATATTGTTACGACGGCAAATAATACGGGGATACAATAATTAATCGAGTAAGCCCACCAATTATTAACTTTAATAAAACTTACATCATTTATTTCATCCTTCATTTTTGTGACACCATATTTAATGGCTGCAAAGGCATAAAGGAAACAGGATAATAATAGCCCAACTCCCCATACCCAATCCTGATTATTGAATACTGACATATTAAGCGCGGAAGGGACTCCGCCAATGAAAATCAATACTGTTGAGATCAAAATGGCTTTATTTCTTTTGATTCCATGGTCAGAAATATTTCTTGTAACCAATTCGACCATTGCAACAAGGGAAGTGAAAGCAGCAAAGGCTAACGCTCCAAAGAAGGCAACCCCAAAGATATATGTTTGTGGCATTACATTAATTAATTCAACCATGTAAATAAAAGTTAAACCAACATTTCCTGAACTAGTTGCCTGCGAGATGTATTCAGGAGAAGGAGCTAAGGCAAAGATGGCCGGGATGATAGTCATTCCAGCTAATAACTCTACTGAGTTGTTGCCAAGTCCAGCAGTAAGTGAATTTTGTGCAATATCATCACGTTTTCTTGTATAAATAGCATAGGTGGCATATAATCCCCAACCGGCTCCAACAGACCATGCGGACTGAGATAGTGCTTCTAGCCATGTAGTGGCTTTGCCTAAATACTCCCACTGTGGTGTAAACATATAAGAAAGTCCTTCTAGTGCTCCTGGTAAAGTAATGGAGCGAATGGCAGTGAATATGAGCAGAAGGAATAATAATGGAAGGAATATTTTGGACATTCTTTCAATACCTTTGTTCACTCCGATGTAAACGACAGCACCTGAAACCCCGATTGCAAGTAAATGGAAGAGGACAGGTTCCGTAGGATTTCCGACAAAGCCCTCCCATAATGCTGTTGAGTCAACATTATTAGAGAATGTACCTTTCATAGCTAAGAAGAAATATTTGAATGTCCAACCGACAACAACTGAATAGTAAAAAGTAATGCCAAGAAGAACGATAGTGATGAATGGACCAAACCATGCAAACTTTTCACCAATAAATTGACGGAATGACCCAATCGTTCCCATTCGGGTTCTTCTACCAATATAAATTTCTACCATAATTAGCGGCAATGACCAGAGAAATAGGAATACGGCCCAACCGATTAGAAATGATCCACCTCCATGTTCAGCAACCATTCGTGGAAATCTCCAAATATTCCCTGTACCTACGGCCATTCCCATTGCTGCTAATATAAAACCAATTCTAGAAGACCAGATTACTTGATTTTGATTATGCTTCACATATCTCACCCCTTCATATAAATAACGACGTGTTTTAAAAAGTAATGCAAACATACAGTGTTGATGAATAATGAAGACATCCATGACTAGGTGTTAAATTTCTGTGAATGAAAACCGTTGACAAATAGGGTTAATTGCAGCGAAAGGTGCGGGACTCCTGTTCAGAGGAGTGGGACAGTTGAGACCCCTTAAATGAAGGGCTTATAACTAGAAATAGAAAGCGGTTACAGAATTGCAGATCACCACACTTATTTGATTATTTTTTATTTTCGGAAAAATCTATTTTTATTATATCTTTTGCTTGTCAAATAGATTATGTACAAAACTAATAAAAAATGATAAGAGAACCTCTGAATTTTCTTGCACTTTTACTAAGGTATTTATGGTGGAATTATGCAACAATGAAGGAGAATTATTGAGGGCTAAATGTATGGATATCGTAAAGGAAGCCAAAAAGCGAATATACTATTGTACATTCGCTTTAAATTTGGATATTCCTTCAACTTTTTGTTCTTCATAGCATTGAATGGCTGTGTAAAGTAACATGCAATGTTCGAAATTACTTGTATCAAGGGAAGTGATTTCACGGATCTTTTCAAGCCGGTAAATAATCGTATTTCTATGAACATACAAATTTCGTGATGCTTCACTTAGCTTCATATTATATTTGCAAAAAGCAGTAAAGGTTGCTGCTAATACTTCATAGCTATCATGTTCAAACAAAGGGATAATCGATTGTAGTAGCTTCTTCTGATAATCAGAAGAAAGTTCTCTAGGAAGCTGATGCAGCATCATTTCATGTTCATTATATAAGTAAATACCACTATTTTGTTCTGAATTTCTTTTTAGCCTCATTGTATTCATTGCATTCATATACGATTCAGAAACTTCCTCAATGTTACGGCTAATATTCCCAACTGAAAGCCATGCGGATACATGATATTTCTTTTCAAGAAATAAATTAATCTTATTGAGCTTTTCTTCAAGACTATCAATAAAGGATGAATAGGACTGATGGAAAGGAAGAGACTTAAGGACAATAAAATGATTAGGTAAAAACGAACAAATATCACCTTTATTTTCATAAAATAGTAAATGGAGAAAATCCAACACTTCCCTTTGGAAATTCTGAAAGGAAGAATGTTTAAATGCCCCCTCTTTCTTTCTATCAGCAGATAGTTTATTAATATCAATCAATAAACATACCCGTTCTATATTAGTGTCGAATTCAAGTAGTTTCGCATATTGTAATAGATTGGCTGGATCATCATCCTGTTTATAGTGGATCATTTGATGGACAAAGACTTCGACCATCTTTTCCTTAAGCTCAACCATCTCTTTCCGAAATGCCTCTTGACACATCATTTCCACTTGATTCTTTACTAATTGGCCATATTTCTCCACTTCCCTAGGTTCACCGACGATGCCTAAGACACCAATTATTTTATGATTGAATTTGATCGGGACAGATACGCCAGGCAATATCTTCTTTTCAATCTCGCTTCTGCAGTCGACCATTATATTTTTCTTAATCACTTCAAGGGAAGGCTGATGAAAAAGTCCAATTCGACTTTTATCAGTAGCGCCGATAATATAGCCTTCGTGATCAGTGATACTAATTGGATAGGGCAAAATTTCACTTGTCTGTTCAACGATATCTTGTGCGATATGTTTAAGGATCCTCATCAAATACATTCCTTCCTTTTGGATAAAAAAACAAATATTTATTATTTAGTCTACCTATTTTTGTTTAAATTGTACATATTGTTGTGAAAATTTATAATATACAATTAAGTTATTGCTATTGATTTTTTTATCATGTAACCGCCTTCATATTTCATTAGGGGAGGCTGATTAATAAAATGAGGGGGATTTATAATGAGGGTAGCCGTACTAGGATCTGGATTAATGGGGAAAGAAGCGGCACGTGATTTAGTCCAAAGTGAAGGAGTAGAAGCGGTCGGATTAGCAGATATTGATTTAGCACGAGCCCAAAAAGTGTGCAACCAATTACAATCAGCTAAGATTAGTGCCTATTGTGTTGATGCTGGCAATCAAGAGGAGCTGGCACAATTTATAGGGCAGTATGATGTTGTTGTAAATGCTCTTTTCTACTCCTTTAATGAAATTGTTGCAAAAGCTGCTATACAGATGGGAGTAAGCTCTGTTGACCTTGGCGGACATATCGGCCATATTACAGATCGGATTTTGGAGCTTAAAGAAGAGGCAACAGCTGCTCATTCAACAATCATTCCTGATTTGGGTGTTGCCCCAGGTATGATAAATATTCTTGCAGGCTTTGGTGTAAGCAAATTGGATACGACAGACTCTATTAAAATGTATGTGGGTGGACTCCCAGCTCAACCTAAACCTCCATTAGAATATAATCATGTTTTTTCAATGGAAGGATTATTTGACCACTATACAGACCCTTCATTAATTATTCGTAACGGAGTGAAACAAGAAGTACCTTCCTTATCAGAGGTAGAACGTATTTATTTTGATCAATTTGGTCCTCTTGAAGCTTTCCATACTTCTGGTGGAACTTCTACCTTATCCTATTCATATCCATCATTAGATGAGCTTGAATATAAGACGATCCGCTATCCAGGCCATGCGGAGAAATTCAAATTGCTTGTGGACTTAAATCTTACCCGCAATGATTATGAAGTCGAGGTTAAGGGGCAAAAAGTAAGCCCGCGTGAGGTATTATTAAAGGTTCTTGATCCGATTGTGGACTTAAAGGACAAGGACGATGTTGTATTGCTTCGTGTTATTGTTTCAGGGGAAAAGAATGGGGTAAAAACAACGTATGAGTATGAAATGACAACCTTTAAGGATAGAGAAAATCAAGTAACAGCTATGGCAAGGGCAACTGCCAATACAATTTCTGTAGTGGCACAAATGATCGGAAACGGAACCATTGTCAAAAAAGGAGTCCATCCTCCAGAGCAAATCGTACCTGGTAAAGAATATATTGAAGAAATGGCCAAGCGAAATATCATTATTACTGAATTGATGAAAGAGGAAAAGTCAGAAGTGAATGCATAAATATCTACGGTGCCCCTGTAAATTAATTTTTCAGGGGCTTTACTTATTCCTCATAAGAAATATTTATAAGCATCTGCTCATAAAGTAGTATGTAAAAGTCAGTCTGCCTCATTATCAAAATTCCAAACTATATAAATATCCACCGCTTACCCCTGCATATTTTTGTAGAAAATGCACATAGATTAATAGAGTGTTCAACAACGATAATGGAGGCAATAGAGTAACTTATCTTAGAGAGGAGTTAGAAATATGAAATATCTTTCGGTAATTGGCTCGGGAACGATGGGAAGAGGAATTGCCTATACGGCAGCTTTAAGCGGATTCCATGTTACCTTGCATGATGTAAAAGATGAGAGTCTTGTTCAAGCAAAAAGTTATATTGCTGATGAAATGAAAAAAAGCGCATCACGAGGGTTCATTGATCCAGCAATCGTCGATGAAGCTCTTGCCAATATCACGTACACTACTTTTTTAGAGAAAGCAGCGGAACAAGCGGATATCGTTATTGAGGCTGTTTATGAAAATATAACCTTGAAAATGGATATTTTTAAAACACTCGATAAGCATTGTCAAAGTCATACGATCCTAGCTTCTAACACATCAACGTTAAGTCCTACAGAAATAGCCTCTCAAACAAACAGACCTGATAAATGTATTGCCATGCATTTTTTCAACCCCGTGCATAAGATGAAATTAATCGAAATTATTCGAGGCCTTGATACTTCTGATGAAACAGTCCAATTAGCAAAAGCAGTGGGTGCAAGATTAGGAAAAGAAACGGTGGAAGTCAATGAATTTCCTGGATTTGTCACAAGCCGGATGAACTGCTTGATTGGTAATGAAGCAATGAATATGTTAATGGAAGGCGTTGCTTCCGCAGAAGACATCGACAAAGCGATGAAGCTAGGATTAAATCATCCGATGGGACCTCTTGAGCTGGCTGATTTAGTTGGTTTAGATACACGACTAAGAAATATGGAATATTTATATCAAACGCTTGGTGAAAAGTATCGTCCTTGTCCATTACTAATCAAATATGTGAAAGCAGGAAGACTTGGTCGAAAGTCGGGTCAAGGCTTTTATTCCTATCAAACAGAACCTGTATTAAAAAAGTAAACATTAGACATGAGGGATTCCCATGAATCAAAGTGTCATTAAAGCATTAAGACTTCTGCAATATTTCTCCTTAGAAACACCTAAATTATCACTAGCTGATATTGCCAGATATTCCGGACTAACAAAACCTACTGCTTACCGATTATTGAAATCTCTAGAAGAAGAGGGATTCCTAACAAGAAATGATCATAATCCTGATGATAAGGACTACATGCTAGGACTTCGCTTATTTGAATTAGGAAACATTGTAGCCGAAGGAATGGAACTGCGAAAAATCGCCCTTCCCTATATGGAGCGATTGCGGAATGAAATGAATGAAGTCGTCCATCTTGTCATTCTTGATCGGAAGGAAGCTGTATATGTGGAGAGGGTCGAAACAGACCAGCCTGTTAAGCTGTTTACAAGAATAGGACTAAGAACCCCATTATATGCTGGTTCTGCCCCTCGATTATTGCTGGCATTTATGAAAGAAAGTGAAAGAGAACAGATTTTGAATGAAATGAAGATTGCCCCTTTCACCGAATCAACGGTGAAAAGCATTGATGAATTACGCTCCCTGCTAGATGACATTAAAGCAAACGGATACTCAGTCAGCTATGGTGAATTTGTCCCAGGAACATTAGGCATGTCTGTTCCAATTAAGAATCACACGGCAACTGTCATTGCATCCTTGACAGTCGTCATACCTGGTGACAATTTTTCCGAAGAAAAGAAAAGTGAAATGATTAGCCAGCTGCAATTTATTGCCAATGAAATATCGAGAAAATGCGGGTATTGTCTTTAAAAATTAGAAAGCGAAAGTAAAACAGCCTATGAACTGAAATAGGTTTTTCATTTGATCAATTAATGAAACGCCATTTCAAATAACGAAACAGCTTGAAGGGAGGAAAGATAATGGTTTATTCCGTTTATAAAGATAAAGTGAAAAGTCCCGAAGAGGCAATTGGGGAAATTCAAGATGGTGACACATTATTGGTCGGTGGTTTCGGACTTTGTGGAACGCCGTTCACATTAATTGATACGATTGCAAGGCAAACAGAGGCAAGGAATTTAACTGTTATCAGTAATAATCTTGGCGAAGCTGGTAAAGGTCTAGGAAAACTACTTCCAACAGGACATTTGAAGAAGGCTGTTGGATCTTATTTCACCTCCAATCGAGATGCCGTAAAGGCTTGGAAAAAAGGAGAACTAGAAATTGAATTGATTCCTCAAGGGACACTTGCTGAAGCCATTCGGGCAGGAGGAGCTGGCATTGCTGGGTTTTATATAAAAACCGCGGTTGGAACTGAATTGGCCATCGGTAAAGAAGAGAAAATTTTTAACAATGAACGCTATATATTAATTGAAGGAATTCGAGCGAAGGTTGCCTTAATAAAGGCGTGGAAAGCAGACCGTTTAGGGAATCTCATCTATACAAAGTCAGCAAGAAATTTTAATCCGATGATGGCTACCGCAGCTGATATCGTGATTGCTGAAGTGGATGAAATTGTTGAAGTCGGTGAATTAGATCCAGAAAAAATTGTCACCCCGCATAATTATGTAGATCTGATTGTAGAAAGCAGATATGAGAAGTCAGGGGGTGTATATATTGAAAAATCTACAGGATATTAAGGTCAGAATTGCCAAGAGAATTAGCAAGGAGCTAAAGGGAGGATCTGTCGTCAATCTTGGGGTCGGGATCCCGACTTTAATCCCGGATTATTTAGACCCTAATCAGCAAGTTTTTCTGCAATCTGAAAATGGAATGCTTGGGATGGGTCCTACACCACCAAAGGATGAAATTGATATGGATTGCATTAGTGCAAGTAAGCACCCAGTTATTCTTGACCCAGGCGCGTCCATATTTTCGTCTTCAGATTCATTCGTCATGATTCGTGGGGGGCATATAGATGTGGCTGTATTGGGAGCCTTGCAGGTCAGTGAAAGAGGAGAAATTGCCAATTGGGCCATTCCTGGTACAGACATTCTTGGAGTAGGCGGAGCGATGGATCTCATTCCAGGAGCTAAGAAAATCATCATTGCGATTACTCATCTATCAAAGGATTTAACACCTAAACTTGTAAAAGAACTTACCTATCCGAGCAGTGGCATTCGTTCGGCTGAAATGGTCGTTACTGAAAAGGGCGTATTTACGATACAGGATGGAGAAATGACTTTAGAAGAAATCGCGGAAGATACTACCATTGAAGAAATAAGAAATACAACAGGTGCAAGATTTAAAATCTCCGAAAATCTTAAAAGTATGACTGTATAAGGGAGGAGTAAATAATTGGACTATCAATATATTAAAACAGAAATAAATAACCGCGTAGGGACAATCATGATCGATCGCCCAGAAGTACGAAATGCATTGAATCTTGACACACTGAAAGAAATTGAAACAGTACTAGAAGAATGGCGAAATAATGATCAGGTATTAGTCGTTATTTTTAGAGGCTCGGGAGAGAAGTCATTTGCGGCAGGTGCTGATATTGCCCAGCTGCAAAAACGGACGATGCTAGAAGCACTACAGCCTAATATGACAGCTGTTTATCGCAAAATTGAAGAATATGAAAAGGCAACAATTGCTGCCATTAACGGATATGCTCTTGGTGGTGGACTGGAACTCGCATTAGCTTGCGATATTCGTATTGCAGCTAAACACGCCAAACTTGGCTTGCCAGAATTAAACTTGGCGATTATTCCTGGTGCAGGCGGTACACAGCGATTATCACGATTAGTCGGAAAAGGAAAAGCAATCGAAATGATCTTAACTGGCGATATTCTCACAGCTGAGAAAGCTGAGAGTATTGGTTTAATAAGCAAGGCTGTTGCATCGGATGAGCTTATGGCAGAGGCAAAAGAAATGGCTGATAAGATTTTGAAAAAGGGACCTTTAGCAGTAAGGCTTGCGAAGACAGTCATCCATCAAGGGGCTGATATAGATATGGGAACCGCTCTTTTGCTAGAGAAGTTCGCTCAAACCATTCTGATGGGTTCAGAAGACAAATATGAAGGAACTCAAGCCTTTTTAGAAAAAAGAGCACCTGAATTTACAGGGAAATAATAGGAGGAGAGAAAAATGGACTTTAAATTTTCAGAGGATATTGAAATGCTGCGTAAAGTAGTAAAGGACTTTGTTCAAGAAGAAGTAGAGAAAGTAGCAATGGAAATTGAGGAACAAGACGAAATCCCTGAAAGAATCGTCCATATGTCTAAAGAACTTGGCTTATTTGGTTTAGGGATTCCTGAAGAATATGGTGGGCTTGGCTTAGATATGGTTGGTAAATGCGCAATTTATGAAGAAATCGGAAAGACGCATAACGGATTTACAACATTAATTGGTGCACACACAGGAATTGGCTCTGTTGGGATTGTCGAGCTAGGAACAGATCAGCAAAAAGATAAATACTTGCCAAAAATGGCTAGTGGTGAATGGATTGGTGCATTTGCCTTAACAGAACCAAGTGCAGGATCTAATGCGGCTAATCTGAAAACAACTGCAGTAAAAAAAGGAGATCGTTATATTATTAATGGCTCCAAACATTATATTACTAACGCTGTTTGTGGCAATGTATTTACCGTTATGGCAGTAACAGATCCTTCAAAAGGGGCGAAAGGAATCACCTCCTTTATTGTTGAAAAGGATTTTCCAGGTTTTAAGCTAGGTGCGGTAGAAAGAAAAATGGGTTTGCGCGGGTCACATTCTGCCGAGCTATTTTTCGATGAAATGGAAGTTCCTGAAGAAAATGTCCTAGGTGAGGAAGGCAAGGGCTATATTAATGCTCTGAAAATTCTTGCGAATGGACGGGCGGGACTTGCCGCAAGAAACTTAGGCTCAAGTGAAAAACTTTTAGAGATGAGTATGGATTATGCGATGCAAAGAGAGCAATTCGGAAAACCGATTTATGAGCAGCAGGCTGTCCAGCATATGCTTGCTGAAATGGCGATGGAAATTGAAGTACTTAGATCGATCACATACCGAGTGGCTTGGATGAGTGATCAGAAGATGCGTGTTGTTAAAGAAGCAGCCATTGCCAAGCTTTACGGTTCTGAAGTATATAACAAAGTAGCTGACTTGGCTGTTCAAATTCATGGGGGAATTGGTTATATGAAGGATTACCCAATTGAACGATTTTACCGAGATGCCCGAATCACAAAGATTTATGAAGGAACAAGTCAAATTCAAAAGAATATTATTGCTGGTGAGTTAAGAAGAGAGTTCGTTTAATTAGAAGGGGGATGCGGCAGGAATATGAGGAATGTTGTCATTGTTGATGGGGTCCGAACAGCCATTGGGAAAATGGGAGGCGCTTTAAAGGATATTGAGGCAGATACATTATCAGAAGTTGTTATGAAAGAAATTTTGAGCAGAACAGGTATTGAGGGCAGAGATATTGATGAAGTGATATGGGGACATGCAAAGCAAAGTGCTGATCTGCCAAACCTTGCAAGACTAGCAGCACTTAAAGCAGAGATCCCAATTGAAGTACCAGGCTATACTGTTCACCGCCAATGCGCCTCAGGATTACAGGCCATTGCCAATGCAGTACAGGATATTATGTGTGGAGATAATGAGATCATCCTTGCCGGTGGTGCGGAAAGTATGAGTAATGCCCCCTATTACTTAAGAAATGCGCGATATGGATACGGAGCAGGTAATGCTGAAATCGTTGATTCAAATACAGAAAGTCAGCCAAGAGCACAGCCTATCAATGTATATGGACATTTAACGATGGGGATGACTGCGGAAAATCTTGCTGAGAAATATCATATTAGCCGGGAGGAGCAGGATGAATTCGCGCAAGAGAGCCAGGAGAAAGCTGCATCAGCTATATCAAATGGCCATTTCGAAGAAGAAATTACTCCTGTTGAGATCAAGAAAAGAAAAGAAACTATTCGTTTTGATCGGGATGAGCACCCAAGGCTTACCTCAGTGGAAAAGCTCGGTCAATTAAAGGCTGTTTTTAAGAAGGATGGGACTGTAACAGCAGGAAATGCCAGTGGAAGAAATGATGGGGCTAGTGCACTCATTGTCATGTCTGAGGAAGAGGCGAATAGAAGGGGACTTAAGCCGAGACTTCGATTTGTTTCCCAGGCATCGGCAGGAGTATCACCAGAAATTATGGGGATAGGACCTGTGCCATCTACAATTAAAGCATTAAAAAAAGCAGGTCTAACCTTAAATGATATAGATTTAATTGAACTAAATGAAGCTTTTGCAGCACAATCACTTGCCGTTATGAAAGAATTAAAGATTGATAGCAAGAAATTAAATGTTAATGGCGGTGCAATTGCATTAGGTCACCCGATTGGGGGGACAGGTGCTATATTAATGACTAAGCTTATGAAAGAAATGGAACGAAGAGGAAGTCGATATGGACTTGTTACATTATGTATCGGCGGTGGCCAAGGTCAAACTGTAATTGTCGAAAATTTAAGAATTTAACGGAGGGATTCAATTTGCCAAAACCAAAGATATTACAAATTCTCTCTATGTATCACATGGAGGGTGAGAAAATTCTTGCGGAAGGTGCGAATGTTATTCGTACCGATACGATTGATCCGATTGCCCTTTGTGAATTGGTTAAAGATGTTGATGGAATTGTTCTTCGTGCACCTGCAAAGATCACGAAAGAGATCATAGACGCTGCACCCCACTTAAAGGTAATCTCAGGAGCCGGAGTCGGTCTTGACAATATTGATGTCCAATATGCTACAGAGAAGGGGATTCCTGTCCTCCATGCCCCTTCTGTAAATAGTGTATCTACAGCAGAGCATGCCATTACTTTATTAATGGCATTAAGTAAAACACTTATCCCCTTTCATAAAGAGATGAGTAATGGCAACTACAATTCTCGCATGAGTCTGAAAACGTATGAATTAAAAGGGAAAAAAGCGGGTTTAATAGGTTTCGGAAGTATTTCAAAGGAAGTAGCAAAAAGACTAAAGAATGGGCTGGAAATGGATGTCACAGTTTGGGTGAGGAAATATGATGAACAAAAACATGGATTCGCCAATGAGTTGGGTATTCATGTGACAACTGATTTAGATTCTATTTTTCAAAACTCGGATTTCGTATCACTTCACATACCATTATCAGAACATACAAAGGGATTTATTAACCAACATCATTTCAATTTAATGAAGCCGTCTGCTTACCTGATTAATACTGCTCGGGGCGGGATCATTAATCATGAGGATTTATATGAGGCATTGAAACAAGGAAAAATGGCAGGAGCTGCCTTAGATGTATTCGATCCAGAACCTCCGCCAAAGGATCATCCAATCCTAACCTGTCCGAATGTGATCGTGACCCCGCATGTGGGTGGAACAACTGTTGAATGTAACTATATCATGGCAACTACTGTAGCAAGGAATGTTATCCAGTTGCTTAATGGGAAGGTACCCGAATACATTGGGAACTCAGTAAGTGATAAATGAAGAAGATTAGGAGCTAAAACAATGAGACATTATTCAATTGCATTAATTCCCGGAGATGGAATAGGCGTCGATGTCATTAGGGAAGGCAAAAAAGTATTAGATACGCTATGTGAACTTGATGGAGGCATCTCCATCGAGTACAAACATTTTGACTGGAGCTGCGAATACTATCTCAAACATGGCAAAATGATGCCTGATGATGGGTTAGATATACTTAAAGACTTTGATTCTATTTATTTAGGAGCTGTTGGATATCCTGGAGTTCCCGATCATGTTTCCCTTTGGGGGCTGCTGCTTCCCATTCGGAGGCAATTCCAGCAATATATCAATATTCGACCAGTTAAATTACTGCGGGGAATCCAGTCGCCACTTGCGAACCGCGGTGTTGATGATTTAAATTTTACTGTTATTCGGGAAAACAATGAAGGGGAATATTCCAGTATTGGCGGACGAATGTATGAAGGCACTGATATGGATATGGCTATTCAGAACAGTGTCTTTACGAGGTATGGAACGGAGAGAGTCTTGAAGTATGCATTTGATCTGGCCAATCAAGGAACAGAGAAGTTTTTGACGGCTGCAACTAAATCGAATGGAATCAATCATACCATGCCATTCTGGGATGAGTATGTTCGAAAGATAAACATGGATTACCCAGAAGTGAAAACGGATATTGTTCATATTGATGCGCTAAGTTCGTTTTTTGTAACAAAACCAGATGTATTTGATGTAGTTGTCGCTTCTAATTTATTTGGAGATATTCTTACTGACTTGGGTGCTGCAATTGTTGGGGGTATGGGTATCGCTCCATCAGCAAACATTAATCCTGAGAAAAAGTTCCCTTCGATGTTCGAACCAGTCCATGGTTCAGCACCTGATATCGCGGGTAAAGGAATCGCCAATCCGACGGCTGCCATCTGGTGTGCCAGTATGATGCTCGATCACTTTGGTGAATCTAATCTATCTGCTATTATGATGGATTCCCTTCAGGATGTTTTAGAAGAAGGTATTGTCACACCAGATTTAGGAGGCAAAGCAACAACTGAAGAATTCGGTGAAGAAGTTTGCAAGAAAATGCGAAGTAAATTTTAATAGGTTTTGTGATCAAGGAGGGAAGCTATTGTAATGAAATTCATTAAAGAGCATGATATTGAACGATTTTATACGATGAAAGATTGTATAGAAGATATGAAGGAAGGATTTCGTCTATACAATAACAAGAAAACATATTCACCGGTGCGAACAATATTGCATCATGCTGAATTGAATTCCAATACACTATTCATGCCTTCCTATATAGAAGATTTAGAGTATGAAACGGTTAAGGTTGTAAGTGTATTCCCAAATAATTCAGGTACTAGTCTACCTTCGTTGCAGGGAATCATCTTATTAACTGAAACAAGAAATGGGGAACATGTTGCAATTATTGAGGCAAGCGGCCTAACCGTTATGCGCACAGGAGCTGCCGCAGGTGTTGCCACACAATATTTGGCGAAAGAGGATGCGAGTTGTCTTTCTATTTTAGGCTGTGGTGCACAGGCAAGAGGTCAGCTTAAGGCAATGCTCGAGGTTAGACCAATTAAGGAAATATTTCTTTGGAACCGAACAAAAGAAAAGGCAATAGCGTTTAAAGAGGAAATTGAAAGGTTTCAAGAATGGACAGGGAAAATAGTTGTTTGCGAGGATGCTAATGAAGCTGCCTCTAAAGCAGATATTCTTGTTTTAAGTACGAAATCTGAGGAATCATTATTTGATGGAGATGTTCTAAAACCTGGTGTTCACATAAATGCAATAGGTGCTTATCGACCTGATATGAAAGAATTTGGTGCGGATACATTAAGGAAGGCGGATCAAGTTTGGGTGGATACATTAGAAGGAGTTCAACATGAATCAGGAGATCTCATTCAACCTGTGAACGCATCTTTATGGTCTTGGGATCAGCTTACTGGGGAAATTGCTGAATTAGTAACTGGTCTAAAGCAGGGGCGTCAAAGCCCTGAGGAAATTACCCTGTATAAATCTGTAGGTGTGTCTTATATGGATACAATTGCTGCAGCTAAAGTATATGAACAGATGCTAAAAAGGGGATAATAGAAAGTCTGAATAACGTATGTGAACGATACGCTAACTAGGTATCGCTCACATACGTTATTTGCGTTAATTAATAAAAGAAGATTCTCCATCTTGGAAGGGAGACTTTGAAGAGTAAGTTAAATACTAGGATTTACTAGTGTATAATTCCTGTGTGATACAGTTGTATAAGGTGTATCAATTCTCATTCGTTCTGCATCAGAATGACTGATATGAACAATGACACTTGATTCTTTCACTTTTACAACTTCCCCATTAATAGAAAGATTATTACGATTAAAAATGACTTTATCTCCTTCATTTGCTATACGGCTTATGGACATTTTCAACATTCCCCTATCTATTGTGAGATCGGAATACTAAGTAAGATGAGTGGTTAAAATATGAACTTTGGTTCAATTATTGCATTTGTATAATTGACTGTCAATTATAAAGTGAACTAAAGTTCATGTTTTTAATATGATATGATATGAGAGAGGTGATTTAATGACCAGTAGTGATGAAAGAACCTTTGTTGGAGCATTTCCTATTATTCCGAAGCAAGAACGAGCACAGCAAAAAAGAAGTGCACTGCTTGAAAGCGGCCGTAGTTTATTTATTGAAAAAGGGTATGAACAAACAACTACAAAAGATATTGCGTCCCATGCAGGGGTAGCGACAGGCACATTTTATCGGTATTTTTCTGATAAACGGCAGCTATTATTGTCACTGCTTGAAGACAAACTAGATAAATTAATGCCACCTGAACCTAATTGGATGCATCAGAATCCAGAACAATTATTAGCCTCTCTTCTTGAAAACTATACTAAGTCTTTGGAGACGATGGGAATTCATCGTGTATTACCTGAGTTATTGCCAAAGGACCGGGAATTATCAATGATCCTTTTGGAGGCAAGAAGGAAAATGCATACAAGAATTCTTTCAAGTTTACAACAGGCGAAGAAAGCAGGTCTAACATGGAAGGATTTGGACTTAGATACTGTCACATGGGCAATTATGATAATGGTCGAAAATAGTCCGGAAAAAACAGAGCATTCTGGAAGGCAGCTTGATTTTTTAGAAATGGCAAAGGTTATTTGTCGACTAGTCTTCCCGCCAGATATTATTCGGAATTTAGCAGATATTGAAGGAAACAAGCATGCAGGGGCAGAAGATAAGTGAAAGTGAATTCGGGTTCATATAAATATTGACATTAATAATCCTGCATGAAATACTTTAATGGAGAATTCTAATTATTAATACTGAAAAATGGTTATACTTTTTTGTATCTACTATTATGAGGTGATAAGCCATGAAGGTTAAAGAATTCATGATTGAAGATGTTATCATTGCCCATCCGAACGACAGCATTAAAGCAGTAATGACAATATTTGTCGAACGAAAGGTTGGCGGCTTGCCAATTTGTGATGATGATGGGTATTTACTTGGAATGGTATCCGATGGAGACATTTTGAGATCGATTAAACCAATTGAACGGCGTATTTATGATTTTGTTTTCTATATGGACTACTTAGGGGAAGAAAATTTACAAAGCCGTTTGAGTGATCTATCTGAAAAGGAAATCATCAAAATTGCAAAAACTAAAGGGATAATTACTGTTTCTCCTGAGGATGAAATTGAGCATGCAGTCACACTGCTATCAAAACATCACTTTAAGAAGCTTCCAGTTGTCGATCAGAAAAATCGAGTGGTTGGAGTGATCAGCAGAGGAGACGTTATACGAAAAATACAAAGATCCCTTTTGAAAGAAATGTAATGCAATGAATAAAGGCCGAACTCCAATATACCTGAAGATCGGCCTAGGAATCTTGTATTCATATAATTGTTCCCTTTTACTTATCCCCGTCTACCTATTCTCCCACTTGCGATACTATCCCAGAATCAAATAACTAAAGGAAGTGCGTAGTATGTCAATTAAGATAAAAATTCAGCAGCCAAGGATGCCACAAAGTTTACCACCTGCTGATTTTCATGAAATGAAAGATTCGTATTTAAATATGTGCATAATTAGTGATTGTTCAATTATCGGTGAAGAAATGAATAAAGTATGCTTTGAACAAGTTATTTTTAAAAATGTTACATTTATCGATGTATCATTTAGACATATAGAACTTATTGATGTTATTTTCGATAAATGCAATCTTTCCAATACTGATTTCAGTGATGGAATTATACATAGAGTCGAATTTAAAAACTCCAAGATACTGGGTCTTAATCTTTCTGAAGCCACTCTTGGCAACGTCCTTTTTCAAGATTGTAACGCTAATTTAAGTTCATTCGGATATGCCGATTTTAAACAGGTGAAGTATGACTCCTGTTCACTTCGAAATGCTGATTATTATGAGTGCAAATTCAATAAAGTGGATTTTAACCTATGTGATTTAAACGAAGCCAATTTTACTCGAACCCCGCTCAATGGCGTCGATCTAAGCAGCTGTAGCTTTAATCAAATAATAGTTTCAATAGAAGAACTGGATGGATGCAAAGTTACAACGGAACAAGCAATCGGTTTTTCAAGGTTAATGGGGTTGGAGATTAAAGAATAAATTGTTATGGGATACTATTTAAATACCGTCAATCTAATTAGTTGACGATATTTAAATAGTATTGTAGTATATCAACATGCCTCGAATTAAACATATTTTAATTCGAGGTAAAAAGAATGTTTAATAGTAAGGAGATATATATAATATGAACGTTTTAGTTGTTAAAGCAAATAACCGTCCTGCAGCAGAGGGCGTTTCAAGTAAAATGTATGAAGTCTTCATGGAGGAAGCTAGAAACGTATCTGGTATTGAACTAAATACATTTGATGTTTTCGCTGAGGATATGCCATATTTCGGCCAGGATTTCTTCAGTGCAATGGGGAAATCTGCTCAAGGTGAAGAATTAACTGATATTGAGCAGCGTATTGTTGCAGCTTCAACAAAAGTGATGGATGCATTTATGGCAGCAGATACAGTTGTATTTGCATTCCCATTATGGAATCAAACCATTCCAGCACCGTTACAAACTTTCATTGATTATATTTACCGCGCAGGAGTAACTTTTAAGTATACAGCAAATGGCCCAGTTGGACTAGTTCCAGAGAAGAAAGTGATCATATTAAATGCGCGTGGCGGAGATTACTCAACACCACAAATGGCACCACTTGAAATGTGCGTAAATTATGTAAAGCAAATTATGAATCTTTTTGGCATTCAACAAATAGAAGAAGTAATTATTGAAGGCCACAATCAATATCCAGACCGCGCAGAAGCAATCATTTCTGAGGGAATGGAGCAGGTAAAAGCAATAGCAAAGAAAATAGCGCCAGTACTCGTGTAATTCCAGTGCGGCTATAATTGAAAAAGGGCTGTCATTCCTTTAAGAGGGAATGAACAGCCCTTTTTGTTTATGAGCAAAGCCCCTTTTAAAAGTAGATTTGAATAAAATGGCAAGAATAAACAGAAAATAAGTATGCTCTATTTCCGAATAAAGGAGTTAGAGCTATTTATATTTATAAAATAGTGTCTTTACACATGTATATTCTAATGTATAATAAGTTTGTTGAATGCCATATCCTTTTAACTTATAGAATGATGGAGGTGATCTTTTGAAATCTAAAGAATTAAAATGGGCGCTTATTATTCTTGTTATTATCTTGCTAGGTTATATTCTCCCATATACTTTACTTACAAACGTAGCGGCATGGTATGGAAGCTTTTTATTGTGGACTATACTTGCCCTCGTCATTATAGTAATCAATTATTGTATATCAAGGAAATGGGGTGAATAAAAGTGAGTACAAATATGGTTTGGTGGACAATTGCCATTTATATCATTATTTCATTAATTGTTGCTTATTTATCAAAAAGTGAAAAACAAACAAATATGGTCAGTTACTTTTTAGGGGATCGCAAGTTAGGTGGATTCGTATCTGCGTTAAGTTACAGTGCGACAACTTATAGTGCTTTTATGCTAGTTGGATTAGCTGGTCTAACTTATAAAGGCGGAGTCGGTGCATTTGGTTTTGAAATTATCTATTTTATGGGTGTCTCATTAGTTGCTTTTTTTGGTCCAAGATTTTGGTTAGTAGGAAAGAAATATGGATATGTAACACCAACAGAGATGTTAGGTGATCGTTATAATAATAAAAAGGTTGCAATGGTTGTTTCTATTTTTAGCTGCCTTTTCTTAATTCCGTACAGCGCTGTTCAACTTGCAGGAGTTGGCTATCTGTTACAGGGGATGACGAATAATGCAATTCCGTTTACAACAGGTGTGATCATAGCTACAGTTCTTGCCGTTGTTTTTTCCTATATTGCTGGAATCAGATCAGTTGCATGGACGGATTCATTGCAAGCCTTATTCATGATTATTTCTGCAACTTTAGTCGTTATTCTTATCATTAATGGATTAGGTGGTTTGGGAGGGTTTTTCCAGACAATTGAAACAAGTAAGCCTGAATTATTGACGGTTCCTGGAAATGGATTCTTTAGCTTTTTGACCTTCTTGGGATTAACGATTCCGTGGTTTTTCTTTAGCTTATCTAATCCACAAGTAAGTCAAAGATTGTTCATGCCTGCATCATTAAAAAGCTTAAGAACGATGCTGATGGGCTTCTTAATATTTGGTTTTATTTATACGATTGTCTCTGTTGTATGGGGTTTTTCTGCTATGGCTTTATTCCCGGATTTGGCCAATGCCGATTTAGCAACTCCCAAAATATTATCCTCTGAACTAGTTCCACCAATTCTTGGAGCTATTGTTATGGTTGGGATTATGGCTGCAGCGATTTCAACGATTGATTCCATTCTACTTACATTATCTTCACTATTTGCAAGAGATGTATATGGAAATATTAAGAAAGATTCAAGTGATAAAAGTCAACTGCTTGTTGGGAAAATTATAATTCCAATTATTGCAGTTTTGGCCTATGCATTTGCGCAATTTAATGTGAATTTAATTGCTGTCTTGTCAGTTGCTTCCTCTGCTGGTTTACTTGTTGCTGTACCAGCTATTATTGGTGCTTTTTTTTGGAAAAGAGGAACAGCCGCTGGAGTTATTGCTAGTGTAATTGTAAGTGGGATGATCGTCATTATTTTTGAACTAGCCAAACTAAAACCGCTTGGACTTGCTTCAGGTATTTGGGGAATTGTTATTTCTACTTTGCTTTTTATTATTGTTAGTTTGATGACGAAAGCACCAGAGAAGAAGGCAAATGAATTTATGACCTATTTAAAGACAGAACTTCGAAGAAATAAAATTGTTTAACTCATATTGTTTTACGAGGACCTCATACTGTAAGAGGTCCTTTTTATTATTGTTTTTTACAAAATTCATAATAAATAAATAATATATTCATAGGACTCTCTCATATATAATGGTAAAATAAATGGAAAGAGTTACAAGTGGAGGATCATGGTTGTGACAGGTTTAACTAAAAATATGATCGTTATTTCGTTTGATTGTTTATCTGCATTAGATTTCTCGTACATTCATACACTTCCTAATTTTCAGCGGGTTTTTCAAAAGGGCTCTTATGCTAGAAATGTGGAAACGATATATCCTTCGGTTACTTATCCTTGTCATGCAACGATTGTGACAGGGAATTATCCTAACCGTCATGGAGTAGTAAATAATACTTTATTGCAGCCAGGTGTATCATCACCAGATTGGAATTGGTTTCGTCGTTCGATTAAGGGCACAACATTGTATGAAGAAGCATATAAGGCCGGCCTGACTATTGCCGCACTTCTATGGCCAGTTACTGGGAAGGCTAAAAGTATTCAGTACAATCTGCCGGAAATTTTTCCGAATCGGCCGTGGCAAAATCAAATCTTTGTTTCATTAATGAGCGGTACGCCTTCCTATCAATGGGAGCTTAACAGACGTTTTGGACACTTGAGGAATGGATTAAACCAGCCAGAACTAGATGACTTTGTTTTAGAATCAACTGTGCACACGATAAAAATAAAAAAGCCTAATTTATTGCTTGTTCATTTTACTGATTTAGATACGATGAGACATAATTATGGTGTATTTTCAAATGAAGCAACAGGGGCTATTTATCGTCATGATCAAAGACTTGGACGAATATTGGATGCGCTTGAAGAAAGTGGCAAGGCTGAGGAAACAACCATTGTAATCCTTGGAGATCATAGTGCATTAGATGTAAATAAAGCGATTCACTTAAATATTGTTTTTCGCGAGAAGAATTTAATGACTGTTGATTTAAATGGGAAAATAAAAGACTGGAAAGCATACTGTAATGGATGTGATGGTTCAGCCTATATTTATTTGAAGGATCCAAACGATTTGGAAACAAAAGAGGCTGTGAAGGAGATTCTAGATGAATTAATGGTTGACCCTGACAATGGAATAGAGAAAGTAATGTCAGGAGAAGAGGCTGGCAGGAAAGGAGCTGATGCTACTTGTGCCTATATGATAGAAGCACGCAAGGGGTATTATTTTCTTGAACATCATCATGGTGAATATTTGAAGCATATTTCACATGAAGATGTTTGGAAAAATAATAAATATATGCTTGCTTGTCATGGGTACTCACCAGAAAAACCAGATTATACAACTTTCTTTCTTGCTTCTGGAAAAGGAATTCTCCCTAATGAGGTTATTTCTTCTATGCGCCTTGTCGATATCGGACCAACATTAGCTAGATTGCTAGGTTTGAACTTAGGTCAAACAGATGGGAAAGTGATTGACCAAATCATCAATGCAGAATCAATATTATAGGTCACTAAAGGGGGGCGTTTAATGAGAAAGATGTCCAAACCCGAACGCAGTTGGGTTTTTTATGATTGGGCAAACTCAGCTTATTCTATTGTCATCGTAACTGCTATTTTTCCTTTATATTTTAAGTCTGCTGCAACAGAGGCAGGAATTTCAGCTGCCACATCTACAGCATATTGGGGATATGCCAATTCATTTGCTACACTCATCGTCTCGATCCTAGCCCCATTATTAGGTACAATTGCTGATTTTAGAGGCTTTAAAAAGAGGTTTTTTACTTTTTTTGCCTCATTAGGAGTCATCTTCACTTTATTGCTTGCAATTGTACCAACTGAGCAATGGCTGGTCTTATTAATTTGTTTTGTTGTGACCTCCATTGGTTTTGCAGGGGCAAATATCTTTTATGATGCATTTCTTGTCGATGTCACGAGTAATGAACGAATGAACCGGATTTCTGCCAATGGATTTGCATTAGGGTATATCGGAAGTACCATTCCATTTGTTATTTCAATTGCTATTATTATAATGGCCCAGCAGAACATTATTCCTTTGTCTGTTGGTGTTGCCAGCCAGATTGCATTTGTTATCACTGCATTATGGTGGGGACTCTTTACGATGCCAATGTTGAAAAATGTGGAGCAAAAATATTATGAAGAACGCGTTCCCAACCCAGTAGCTACAAGTTTTAAAAAGCTATTTGTAACAATTAAAAATATTAAAGCCTATCGTGCGTTATTTCTGTTCTTGTTAGCGTATTTCTTTTATATTGACGGTGTTCACACGATCTTTACAATGGCAACTGCATATGGATCTGATATAGGGATTGGGTCTACAACCCTACTAGTTGTTTTATTTGCCACTCAAGTGATTGCTGCCCCTTTTACTGTGCTATTTGGGAAGCTAGGACAAAAATTTAGTGATAAGAAAATGATCATGACGGGTATTCTTGTATATATAGGAATTTGTATATATGCCTATTTCTTGAAAACAGCAATAGATTTTTGGGTTCTTGCTATGCTTGTTGGAACCGTTCAAGGTGGAGTTCAAGCTTTAAGTCGTGCCTATTTTGCTAAGCTTGTACCAAAGGAATCTTCGAATGAGTTTTTTGGATTTTATAATATATTTGGAAAGTTTGCCGCAATTGCTGGCCCCGTTCTAGTTGGTGCGACTGCTCAAATCACTGGAAATACGAATAGCGGTGTTTTTAGTCTAGTTATTTTATTTATAATCGGTGGTGCTCTTTTACTGCGTGTGCCGAGCCATGGGGGAGTTCATACGGATCAAACTGTATCAAAGCCTATGAATTAAGATGGTTAGTTTATAACAGAATTCCCAAAAGCTGCATTCTAAAAAAGGAATGCAGCTTTTCTTGATCCAGCAGCTGCCTGACACTCAATTATTTTGCTGCTGTGACAATTAATGCTGGTGATTGAATGGAATAAGGTGCCTCATTAAAGTTTCCAAATGTATTAATTTGTTCAAATCCAGCTCTTTCAAGAAGTGGGAGCAGTTCGGCAGCAGTTGCTGGGTATAAAGGAATAGTGTTTGACTGTGATTTCCCATCTACAAGTAAGGTCGTTGTAAACAGAATCTTTCCATTTTGCAGGTCATAGCTGCGCTGAAACTCAAATTCATCTTTCTTAATTACTGGAAAATGAAAGTCCTGATTTGCTAACACTTTTTCAAAGTTCACAATTTGAAAAATGAGTGTCCCATTCTCATTTAATTTCTTATAAGACTGCTGGAAAAATTGACTGAATTCCTCCAACGTATTTAAATGGGCAAGAGTGTTGCCAATGCAATAAATTCCGTCGAATCCTTCAGGGAAATCCTCTAGCTGCTGCATCGATTTTGTTGTGACATTTATTTGTGTTTTACCTTCCTCTGCTTTTACAAGAATCTGTCCAGCCATCATTTCTTCTGGTTCAGTGGCAGTAACAGCGAATCCATCATTAGCAAGAGATAATGCCATATTTCCTGTTCCTGCTCCAACATCTAATACTTTTCCACCTTTTTTTAGGTTTGCTGCAAGAAATTGCTTTGTTTTATCGTTCATGGGGAAAATGTGATCATAATAGGGTGTTATCACTTTATAAAATGGCATCTAGTAATCATCCTTTTCATTTGAATTATCTAAGTGTATCTTAACTATACGGAAATAATGAAAATAATCAGTGACAAGTATCATCATACAATGATCTTTTTTTGAAAACTCTTATTGTATAATCCCTTTTTTTGTAAAAACTTAATCAGTTTGATTAAGTTTGTGATTCATATCACCGAAAACTAGATTTCTATTTGTTAAAATAGAAATAAAATTCGAAATATTTATAAAAAGGGGTGTGGAGATTGAAATTAGCACGAATTGCATTTTTCACGATTCTACTTACATATGCTTTAATTGTCTTTGGAGGATATGTCGCTTCTTCTGAATCTGGAATGGGGTGTGGACCAGAGTGGCCATTATGCAACGGAAGTGTGATCCCTATTTTGCAAGGAGATACACTAATTGAATTTGCTCATAGGGTGATTGGCGCTATTCTTGGTGTAATGGCCATCGTATTATTTGTTAAAATCCTTCGAGCTCAATTAGATAGACGTATTCGTTCGGTAGCGTGGGGAATGATCTTCTTATTAACTGTGCAGATTCTCTTAGGAGCTGTTGTTGTTGTTCTTGATTTGCCGTCACTTATCGTGTCTGCTCATTTAATCATTGCTATGATTTTCCTAGCGAGCCTCATTTGGTTATGGAGAAGTTTCAACAAAATGGATTCAAAGTATAAAATACAGTCAACGACTTTAAATGCTAGAAAACGAAAGACTATTCTTACTCACCTGAACGTAATCATCGTTCTTCTGATCTTAACTCTGGCATTTGGTGCCTTTATAAAACATGAATCATATGGGTTGGCATGTGGGTGGCTGGGATGTGGCGATTCGCTACTGCCAAGTACGATACCAGGAATCTTTCAAACATTACATAGAGTTCTTGCGGTCGTTTCAACGATATATCTTTTCTTATTAGTTTTTTGGGCCTTTTCAAAAAATTGGGGTGCTGCTCTGCAAAATCGCCTTTTAATGGCAGTATTTGCTGTTATCATCCAATTGATTATTGGTGTATTAACAATTGTTAGTTATCTTGATATTCCTTGGGCAGTCCTTCATTTAGCCATTGGAACTGCTTTGTTTGGGATTGTTTATGAAGCACGAGCTTTTGTTGGCATTCATATGCCAGCAACAAGAAGACCAAGAATAACGGTTGAAGAGGACAATAAAAGTTATTTGTAAATAGACAAATAGTAACCTTAAAATACTATTCCATTATTCTGGAATAGTATTTTTTTATCATAAATATATAATTGAAATTCTGAGAGGATAGGAGTATAGTAGTTAAGGGGTAACTGGAGAGAAGTTGGCAAGTGAATTTTTTTTGAATTACTTTGTGAAATATCATACAAGTCACAATTTCCTTTCAGTTTTTTATTTTCAAACTATTTATTAATGCAAAGGGGAATAGAAAAATGACAGCTACGCTTACACAAACAAAGCCTGAACAAGAATTTTTCGAAATGTCTTCCACTCAAGAAAAACTTGATATTCTTGATCAGCTATTAAAGCCAGAAGTGCAAGAATCCTTAACAGCCTTAGTTGAGCAGTTGCCAAAACTAACTGAACTTATTAATGTATTAAACAAGTCCTATGACTTTGCACAATCAGTTGCTACTGATGACGTATTAAAGAGTGATACTGTTGGCGCAATTAAAGAAATGGTAGATCCGGTTAAAGATTCTGTGAAAAGTATTGCTGCAACTGCAATTGAAGCAAAAGACCGTGCAGAAGAGAGTCACGATGTTATTGGCCTTTTCGGTCTATTAAAAATGATTAAAGATCCACAAGCGCAGAAACTTTTCCGTTTCATAACAGCCTATCTTGAAGTTTCTTCTGAACGCAGCAGTCAAAAATAATTCTTTCTATACAACAAAGTAAGGACGTGGAAAAATAATGACTAAACATATTGTTATTCTAGGTGCAGGTTACGGCGGCCTTCTTTCCGCTTTAACTGTTCGTAAATATTTAGATAGTAAAGAAGCTTATGTTACAGTAGTAAATCAGTATCCAACACACCAAATTATTACTGAACTTCACCGTCTTGCAGGTGGAACGATTTCTGAACAGGCAATCTCAATGCCATTAGAGAAGCTTTTCAAAGGAAAAGACATTGATTTGAAAATTGCTAAAGTTGAATCGTTTTCAGTAGATAACAAGAAAGTGAATTTATCTGATGGTTCTACTCTTACTTATGATGCGCTTGTTGTTTCATTAGGTAGTAAAACAGGCTATTTCGGTATCCCAGGACTTGAAGAAAATAGCATGGTTCTTAAATCTGTCGATGATGCCAATCGTATTTTCAATCATATCGAAGGCAAAATTCGTGAGTACGCAAAAACAAAAAATGAAGCAGATGCAACGATTGTTATCGGCGGCGGCGGTTTAACTGGCGTAGAATTAGTCGGTGAAATTGCTGATAATATGCCGAAAATCGCTAAAAACTATGGCGTAGATCCAAAAGAATTAAAGATCAAGCTTGTTGAAGCTGGTCCGAAAATTCTTCCAGTTTTACCAGATCATCTAATTGAACGTGCAACTGCAAGCCTTGAAGCGCGTGGGGTTGAATTCTTAACAGGACTGCCTGTAACAAATGTAAGCGGCAATGAGATTGATTTGAAAGATGGAACGAAAATTGTTGCGAATACATTCGTATGGACGGGTGGCGTTCAGGCACTTCCAATCGTTGAAGAGTCTGGTCTTACTTGTGATCGCGGCCGTGCAACTGTTAATGAATTCCTTCAGTCAAGTTCACATGAAGATGTATTCGTCGTTGGGGACAGTGCTGTTGCATTCCCTGCAGAAGGTGGCCGTCCGTACGCGCCAACTGCTCAAAATGCATGGCAAATGGGAGAGCTTGTTGGTTATAATCTGTATGCATACCTTCAAGATAAAGCATTCGAATCTTTCGCACCAGTGAATTCTGGTACACTTGCTAGCCTTGGACGCAAAGATGCTGTTGCATCTATTGGGGCAAACAATACAGCACTTAAAGGACTTCCAGCAACACTTATGAAAGAAGCGAGTCATGTTCGCTATTTATCGCATATTAAAGGATTATTCAGCTTAGCTTATTAATTCTTTGAAAATGATATATTGGAAAGAACCCGTGTAAAGCAATATACACGGGTTCTTTTTTGTACAATTTCAGCTATTATATTTGCGAAAAACAAATTAATTTTGCAAAATGAACAGATTTATTTGCAATTCTCTTTTTCCTCAAAAATTCGAATGATATTTATGATCACGTTCGTTGCTTTCACCATATTATTAACGGAGATAAATTCGAACTTTCCATGGTAGTTTTCGCCGCCTGTAAAAATATTAGGTGTTGGAAGTCCCATATAGGAAAGTTGAGAACCGTCTGTTCCACCGCGGATTGGCTTGACAATTGGAGAAATGCCTAATTGCGTCATTGCTTCATAAGCAATATCAACAATCTCCTTCACTGGTTCGATTTTTTCCTTCATATTATAATACTGATCCTTCAATTCTAGAATGATATTGTCTTGACCGTATATTTCTTTCAATTCATCAACAATTTGTTTCATTTTCATTTTACGGCCATCAAAGTTTGCCTTATCAAAATCACGAATAATATAATTAAGCACAGTCTGCTCGACATCCCCATTAATAGAAGAAAGATGGTAGAATCCCTCATAACCTTCAGTATATTCAGGTGCTTCTTCAGCTGGAAGTCTCTTGTTAAATTCCATTGCTATTTTCCCGGAGTTCACCATTTTTCCTTTAGCTGTTCCCGGATGAATATTGTTTCCCTTTATTGTAATCTTAGCAGAAGCGGCATTAAAGCTTTCATACTCGAGTTCTCCGAGCGGCCCACCATCTACTGTATAGGCATATTTTGCCTGGAAAGCAGCGACATCAAATTTTTGTGGTCCTCTGCCGATTTCTTCATCAGGTGTAAAGGCAACTCTAATTTTTCCATGCTTTATCTCTGGATGATTAATTAAATATGCCATTGCTGTCATTATTTCAGCAATTCCTGCTTTATTGTCTGCACCAAGAAGAGTAGTCCCATCAGTTGTAATTAAGGTATGTTCCTTATAATTATGTAATTGGGGGAAATCTTTTGGTGAGAGCAAGATATGTAAATCTTTATTTAAAATAATATCGTTTCCATCATAGTTTTCAATAATTTGCGGCGAAACATTTGTACCAGTAAAATCTGTTGCCGTATCCAAATGTGCAAGGAACCCGATTGTTGGAATCTTTTTATCTGTATTGGCAGGAAGGGTTGCCATTACATACCCATTTGCATCCATCGTTACTTCTTCCATGCCAATTGATTTTAATTCATCGACTAGCATGTTAGCTAAAGTCAGCTGTCCAGTAGTAGTGGGACATGTTTCACTGTCTGCGTTGGACTGAGTGTCTACTTTTACATAGGTAGTCAATCGTTTGATTAAGTCATTATTCACCTTTTAAACATCTCCTTCAAATAAATCATAGTGAATTGCTTTTTAATTCAACTTCTATTTTATCATAGAGTGATGGTTTTATATGTCAAACTGTTTCGTATCCCTAACCTTAAATAAAGACATGGAACAACACAAATCCGAAAAAGATAAAAGCCATTACATAATGAAACCTTCTTCTTTTACCCGAAGCCTTCCATCTCCGCAATAATCCACTATATAAAAGGATAAGAAGTATTCCGATTGTGACAGCACCACTGACTGTTTTCGCCTTCCAGAGCTGTTCAAAGTGGGCAATAATCATTACAGCTGCGTGGATTATAATCAAAATAGTGGCTGTAATGGCTATAGGAACATGATACTTCATCATTTTTTTTGAAATCTTTGCAAGATTTACTTTTACATTCCTTATGTGGCTCTTGCGGATGAGGAGGAACACAAAATACATATTGATATTAATTAAAAACAAAATAAAAGCTGCCTGTGCAATAATTTTTCCTAATAATATATAGTTTGAATCAAATCCTTGAAACAAACTCCACAGAATAATAATGAAAACGGTCAAGATATTAATGATTAGCCACCTTGCAATCATAGGATCCCTCCTCGCATTTACTTAAATATATCATTTTTCTTTCAATAATTTTCATTTTTGTATATCATTCAATCATAATGTTTTTTAAATTCATTGATTATTTTGTTTTGAGGGAGGTTTATCAGATTGGATCCTATTTCATTTATTGAGCAACAGAGAGAACAAATTTTTCACTTATTTAATGAGCTGCATCAATTGGCAGAACCAAGCTGGCATGAGGAAAAAACCTCAAATTATATAAAAGAAAAGCTAATGGACGCTGGTTTAACTGTTCAAACATTTAAGGATCATTATGGACTTGTGGCTGAATTTAAGGGGGAAAAGTCAGAAGTGATCGCCCTTCGTGCAGACATGGATGCATTAGTGCAAGAAGTGGATGGAATAGTAAGAGCCAATCATTCCTGCGGACATGATGCCCACAGTACAATGGTGCTATTTGCAGCTCTTGCGCTTGCTAAATCGCAACTTCAACTGAAACATACAGTCCGCTTTATCTTTCAGCCTGCTGAGGAAAAAGCAGAAGGCGCACTGAAAATGATTGAAGAAGGCGCATTAAGAAATGTGAAATTCTTAGGCGGGGTCCATTTGCGCCCTAGTTTTGAGGTTCCTTATCAAATGGCTTCTCCTGTGATTATCCATGGGTCGACAGCAAGTATTAAAGGAATAATTAAAGGTGTACAGGCACATGCTGCAAGACCAGAAGAAGGGAATAACCCACTTGAAGCGGCTGCCATATTAGTACAGGCAATTAGGCAGATCCGGTTAAAGGACCCTCATCCCTATTCGATTAAAATAACTGAGCTATACGGTGGAGAGGCCTCCAATTTGATTCCAGAATCAGCGAAATTTACATTTGATTTAAGAGCTGAGACAAACGAAACAATGGAAAAGTTAATAACAAAAGCGGAGAAGACGATTCAGAAGATTGCGGAGCTGACAGAAACGAATATTCATGTAAGTGTTGAGGAGTATTCGCCAGCTGCCATAAAGAATCAAGCAGCAATTACTCTTGCCGAAAAAGCAGTTGCTTCAATCCTTGGTGAAGGGAATCTACAGCCTATTTGTCAATCACCTGGAGCGGAGGATTTTCATTTTTACACGTTAAAGAATCCGAATCTATCAGCTACAATGATTGGATTAGGCTGTGGTCTTCAGCCTGGATTGCATCATCCGAAAATGACATTCCAAAAAGAAGCATTGATTTACGGAACGAAGATACTTGCGAAGCTATTAGTAGAAGCTGACCAAAAGCAGTGGTGAAATAAAGTGAAAAAGACCCTGAAAAGGGTCTTTTTCTAGAAATCATCATGATTAGCTTTGTTGATTTCTAAGCTGCTCCTCGGCCATGGCTACTAGACGCTTGGTCATTTCGCCACCGACAGAACCATTTGCTCGTGCGGTCGTGTCAGCACCAAGCTGAACGCCAAACTCTCCCGCAATCTCTTGTTTCATTTGCTCCAATACATTTTCAGAACCGGGTACCAAAAGTTTGTTTCTTGCCATGATGATCACTCCCACCACGATTATTTGAGCAATTAGCTAATTGCTCGCTATTAATTTAACCGATTATAGGAATCCTGATTCATCGATGGCCTTTAGCCTTAAGGGGGTCGTAATGTTGTGGAATCACAAAAATAGTGCCTAAGCATCTGCAGCTGGTCATGAGCAGCTACTTGTATAGGTAATTGATGGGTTTAGAGGCTTGGAAGGGTATCACATAAAAGGTGGTATCCCCTTACTGAATTCTGAAACTAGGGACGCTATCGACTGCAGCTGCTGCTCATCCAGGTCAAAGGCAACTTTAATCTTATTTTCTAAATTGGATGTTACTCGTCTTTTTCCAATTTCTACTAAGGCGATTAGCGAAAAACTGCAACTTACAATTTTGGCAAAATCACGTTGTGTCATATTATAGCTCTCACGTATAAATTTAATAATCTCTTTATTCATTTTCTCACCTTTTAATAAAATCAATTTATTTTATTAAGGTAGCACTTAAGGTATGTTTTTGTAAAGCTATTAATTCAAATAGGCACAACTTGGAATGAAAATAGGCCAAATCTGGAACCCTCTGCTTCCAAACCCCATAAGGTAAATGAAGAACCTTAGGAAGGTTGGGAATAAGATGATTGTTATTACTAATTATGGTCAGAAACCGCCTATTGACCGCTTTCAAGGTGTGCAACGGGAAATTTACCTCGCATTAGAGAACAGTCCATTAATACATTCGTACGATTCTCTTCATGAATTGTTATTTGATATCCAATTACGGGCAAATATTATCTCAGCTGCAAGACAGCTTCATGATAGCAAAGTATCATTTGCCCCATTTAATACTTCTAAATTCAATCCGAAAATCTGGAAGAAAACAAAGTATGGATATTTACTTGATCCGGCTGTCTTGCCGTCAGATGCCATAAAGGATATTTTTAATAATGGAGAAGAATATGCATTTGAATGTTCAACGGCGATTGTAGTCATATTTTATAAAGCAGTTCTTGATTCAATTGCTACAAGTTATTTCAATACTTTATTCCAAAGACTTCTTGTTTGGGATTGGAATTATGATCAGGATTTAAGCATTATTACAAAAGAGGGAAGGGACTTTATCCCAGGGGATGTAGTCTATTTTTATAATCCAGATTTTGCCCATCCTGTTTGGACAGGAGAAAATACGGTATTCTTAGGCAGTGGGTTATATTTCGGACACGGAATTGGAATTGAAACGGCTGACGGAATGATAGAGGCTCTTAATACATTAAGAAAAGAAAACTCAACCCAATCGGCCTATCTCATCTCACAGCATAGCCGACTGAACCCCAAATATTTATCGCAATTTACCAGATATCGTTTAACTTAATGGCTGTTTTCTAAAAGATTGTAGTTTTTGAATAGGTTGGTTGCATAATGGGGGAGAGTTTACAAAAAAGTTGTTGATTGGAGCGGAAGGTGCGAGACTCCTCGAAAATGCATCCGCATTTCCTCGTGCGGTGTCCATTCAAGAAGCCTATTCAACGTCCTGCGGGAGTAGTGGGACAGGTGAGACCCCGCAGGAGCGATTGCTCCGAGGAGGCTCAGCGCCCACCCCGCGGAAAGCGAGCATCCTGGAGCGGAAATCAACCTCTACCCAAGAATGTATACTTAATCGAACTAGCCGATTTTTATTAAAGATAAAGTGTGATGTGATTCACTACTTTATCTTTTTTTATTTTCTATAATGATAATAAATATCAATTGAAGTATGAAGTCACCATTTTTAGGAGGAAAACCTATGAGTAACGAACTAAAGGATAAAATTTTTGAAGAACTTGAGTTAGTTATTGATCCAGAATTAGGCATAGATGTAGTAAATCTAGGATTAGTATATGAAGTAAATATAAATGAAGAGAATGATGTACACGTAGTTATGACGATGACTTCAATGGGATGCCCGATGGCTGGCCAAATTGTTAGTAATGTAAAAAGCGCAATCCTAGATAATATAGAAGAAATAAGTAAGGTGGAAGTAGATGTAGTTTGGAGTCCACCTTGGACAAAAGACAAGATGTCCCGCTATGCACAGTTGGCGCTTGGCATTCATAGATAATAACGGACTTCTTAATTAAATGAAGTAGTTTTCAAAGACGTACGGGGAACAAATTGTTCTTCGTGCGTTTTTTTATTGGAATTTTGAAACATTTCCAGTTCTTCATTCGTATACAAAGTAAGCCAGAAATAGCAAAAATCGTAAAAGGGGGTGTGAAGTATGGAGTTATTTGATATACCTATTCAAACACTTTATTTATACACATTAGTTATTTCCGGCAGTTTAATCATCCTTTACTTATTTTTTGGGGACATGGTAGAAGGGTTATCTGAAGCAACAGGATTTCTTAATCCTGTGCTTGTACTCGCATTTTTAACCTTTTTGTCAGCAATCGGCTATTTATTAGAATCCTTGACAGGGATGAATAGTCTTATCATTATTGTTATTGCTGCAATCGCTTCACTTATTTTAGATACATTATTAAATGTTTTTGTACTTATTCCATTGGCAAATACGGAAGAATCACTTGTTTACACAGAAGATTCATTAAAAGGAAGAATTGCATCGGTTATCATTCCGATACCTAAGGACGGATTTGGAGAAATTCTGATTGAAAGCATAAGTGGAAGGATATCTAAGCCTGCTGCTAGCTTTGATAATACAATCATCGAAGAAGGTAGAAAAGTTCTTGTCATCGATGTGAAGGATGGAGTTCTATACGTTGTGCCACGGAATGAATATTAGATTGGGGGAAGGAAAATGCTTACGATTTGGATTGTAGTAGGAATTGTTGCTTTTTTAATAATTGCTTTATTGGGAGTCTTCATTACAAAATATAGAACAGCAGGTCCCGATGAGGCACTAATTGTAACTGGCAGCTATCTAGGCAGCAAAAATGTCCATGTGGATGAATCTGGAAATAAGATAAAGATTATTAGAGGTGGAGGAACATTCGTGCTTCCTGTATTCCAGCAGGCTGAACCTTTAAGTCTATTATCTAGCAAACTGGAGGTTTCTACTCCAGAGGTTTATACCGAGCAAGGTGTTCCAGTGATGGCAGATGGAACGGCAATTATCAAAATCGGCGGTTCAATTGGTGAAATTGCAACAGCTGCAGAACAATTTCTTGGAAAAAGAAAAGAAGATCGTGAAAATGAAGCGAAAGAAGTTCTTGAAGGACATTTAAGATCAATCCTTGGTTCAATGACTGTCGAAGAAATCTACAAAAACAGGGATAAATTCTCACAAGAAGTTCAAAGGGTTGCATCACAGGATCTTGCTAAGATGGGTCTAATCATTGTTTCTTTTACCATTAAAGATGTTCGTGATAAAAATGGATACCTTGATTCATTAGGTAAGCCAAGAATTGCTCAAGTTAAGAGAGATGCCGATATTGCCACAGCTGAGGCAGAAAAAGAAACACGTATAAAGCGTGCGGAGGCTGATAAAGAAGCACAAAAAGCTGAGCTTGAAAGAGCGACAGAAATTGCTGAAGCAGAGAAAGAAAACAAAATGAAGATGGCCGATTATCGTAAGGATCAGGATATTGCAAAAGCTCGTGCGGACCAAGCCTATGATCTTGAAACTGCTCGTGCTAAGCAGGAAGTAACAGAACAAGAAATGCAAATTAAGATTATTGAGCGTCAAAAGCAAATTGAACTTGAAGAAAAAGAAATTCTAAGAAGAGAACGCCAATACGATTCCGAAGTGAAGAAAAAGGCAGATGCCGATCGTTATGCGGTTGAGCAAGCAGCTGAAGCAGAAAAGAAAAAGCAATTTGCAGAAGCAGATGCGAATAAATATCGAATCGAAGCACAGGCGAAAGCTGAGGCTGAGCGTGTAAGAGCAGATGGTCTAGCAAAAGCAGATTCACAGCGTGCTCAGGGTGAATCTGAGGCAGATATTATCCGTCTGAAAGGTCTTGCTGAAGCCGAAGCGAAGCGGAAAATCGCCGAAGCATTCGAACAGTATGGTCAAGCAGCAATTATGGATATGGTCTTAAAAATGCTTCCTGAGTATGCGAAGCAAGTGGCAAGTCCTTTATCCAATATTGATAAGATTACTGTTGTTGATACAGGCAGTGACAGCAAGAACGGCGGAGCGAATAAAGTAACGAGCTACGCGACGAACCTTATGTCAACTATGCAAGAAAGTTTAAAAGCGTCTTCAGGCATTGATGTTAAAGAGCTATTAGGAAACTTCTCAGGTAAATCCAATATTCGTGAAAGCTTAGACAAGTTAGCGGTGGAACTGCAGGAAAATAAGAAAGTGGATAATAATGGGGAATAATCTGGTATTCATTCTGATTTAAGTAAAAAATAGCCCATTTTTTGAATAAAAATGAAGGTGGAAATCTGTATAATGTCCATAAGAATGGGGTCCTTTCCTATAAGGACCTCTTTCTTATGTAGGGATATCACCTAAAATTGTGCATTCGTCTATCGCACAATTTAGGGTAAATGAATAGGATATATGGAAACAAACAAAGGAGGTATTTGAACATGGGAAATGAATGCGGAGGCGTGGGTTACGGTGGAGGCTTCGCTCTACTTGTAGTATTGTTTATCCTATTAATTATTATTGGTGCTTCTTGGGGTTACGGCGGCGGTTACGGATATTAATAAATAGGAAGAAATTAATTTAATTTTGCAAGGAGGAGAAACTATATGTATGGTTACGGCGGCTTTGGTTATGGTGGCGGTTGCTGTGGAAATGTAGGAGGAGCTGGCTACGGCGGCGGTTTTGCATTAATCGTTGTCCTTTTCATCCTTCTTATCATTGTTGGCGCAGCTTGTTTTAGATAACGGAATATAGAAAAGAAGCAGGAGAAAATCCTGCTTCTTTTTGGTTTTTTGAATTAAATGCAGTAAAAGCTTTTTGTATTATGCAGGAGATGATGATATACATCTTGTATTGGCATTTCTTTAAGCTTGGAAATCATTGCAATTGACTCACTCATCATATGTGGATGGGTGAGTTGGTCTTGAAACGGTCCTTCAAATGGCCATGGCCCATCTGTTTCAACCATCATTTGATCAATTGGATAACCTTTTGCCAGTTCCTGAATTTCCTTTTCATAAACAATATCAGGTGTGAAAGAGATGAAATAACCATTATTAATTATACGATTAACGGTTAGGCTATCTCCTTTAAACCAGTGAAAATGTGCTTTTTGAACAGAATGTTTTTCTAAAAGGTCACAGACGATAGGAGCATCATCGTAGACAGCGTGCAGCACGATAGGTTTATCCCATCTTTTGGCCAATATGATAAAGGTCTCAAGCAATTCTATATACCCTTGAAGTGAAAAAGAGGTGGTTGCTGACTCCTGTCGAAAATAATAGGGTAGCCCCACTTCACCTATGGCAACTGCTTTTTCTTTATGGAACTCAATCCAGTCAATAAGTGTTTTCAGCTCCTCATCGGTTGGTAAAGGCTGTTCCGGATGAAAACCAAAGGCAGGTTTTACCTTCGGATATTGTTCAGAGAGCGTCAGGTTTCTTTGGGCAGATTCCAAGTTAAACGATACAGTAATAAGAGAGTGAATAAATGATGAACTTGAGATCATGTCACGAATCTCGTTATCTTTATAATGATCAAGATGTATATGTGAATCGATCATTTTTCTCAATTACTCTCACTTCCTTTTAACGCGAAGTGGACAGTTCTTTTGCTTTCTAAAAAGCGGTCCTCAAGTAATAGCTCTTCGTTTCTTGGTCTGCTAAAGGGAACAGTGAGCTCTGAAATAACATGTGCTGGCCGATTAGCAAGAACAAAGATACGGTCAGAAAGGAAAAGTGCTTCTTCAATATTATGAGTGACAAAAAGTATGGTTGGTCGATGTGTCTCCCAAATATCCAAGAGCCACTTTTGCATGTCTAGCCTTGTTAGTTCGTCAAGTGCGGAAAAAGGCTCATCAAGCAGAATGATCGGCTGTGGGCTTAAAAGAGCTCGAATAAATGCGACCCTCTGCTTCATCCCTCCAGATAATTCATGGGGATAGGAATGAATATAATCCCCTAGGCCTGCCTTTTGAATCATTTCCTGAGCTCTCTCACGATTGGTTTCTCCCTGTAATTCTTGACCAAGGATGACATTTTGCAAAATGGTCCGCCATGGCAGTAATGAAGGGGTCTGCGGCATATAGCTGACTGATCCGCGCTTGCCATTAATCTTTTCATTCTGTAATCGGATTGTTCCTTCATCAGGAGATAACAGCCCACCAATTAAATTAAATATCGTACTTTTTCCACTCCCAGACGGTCCAAGGATGGATACAAATTCTCCTTGTTTCACCTGCAAGCTTAGATTGTGGATTACCTCGTTTTGCCCGAAGCGCTTAGAAACATTCTCGATGGATAGTAAAGTCACTTGTTGTCAGCCTCCTTTGATTTCCAACGGACAAGTATGCGTTCAGCAAGTAAAATCAGTGCAAATAATAATAGGCTTATAATCATAATAAAGAGAATGGCGACAAATACACGATCTGTTCGAAAGGATGAAGAAGCAAGTGTCATATAGACACCCACTCCAGATTTGGCGCCAAGCCATTCTGAGATGACTGCTCCCATTACACTGTATGTAGCAGATATTTTTAAACCGGAAAATAATGCAGGTAAAGAATACGGAAGCTCTAGCTTCCAAAAAAGCTGTCTTCGATTAGCACCAGCCATCATCATATAATGCTTTAGCTCATTTGGCGTTTGTCTAAAGCCATCAAGAGCGGCAACAGTAATCGGAAAAAAGCAAATAAGTGTGATAACAATCAACTTCGGCAATAACCCAAATCCAAACCAAATGACCAATAGTGGAGCAAGGACAATGATCGGGATATTCTGAGATAAAATTAATAAAGGGTAGATTGATTCTCTAACAAACGGGATTAGATGAAGAATGATGGCAGTTATTAATCCAATGCTTGATCCGATGACAAATCCAAGTAATGATAATTGAATGGTTGATTGCAGGTGAGGGCCGAAATTCCCCCATCCAGCTATTGCTTCTTTAAATATCTCAGAAGGCGGGGGAAGCAGCCAATTTGGAATCTCTGCCATTGAAACAGCCATTTCCCAAATAATGAACAAAAGGAGGAGAACCAATGCAGGTCTCCATCCTTTTAATAAATAATTCCTCATGAACGATATTTCTCCGTCAATTGATCCATTTCAATTCCTGATGGCTGATACAGAATCTTTACTTGAGAAATGACATTTCGGCTTCCTTTTGCAATCATTTTCTCATTCATTTCAGCAATGATTTGTAATAGATGCGTCAATTCACCTTCCATTGTTGTTTCTAATGGATGTACCTCATATTTAACACCGGATTCTTCAATCACACGAATCGCTTCATCCACATATGGAATCACATCTTCTCCATTTTTTGTTTTAGGTATGATTTGAATACTAACTAATGCATTAGCCATTTTCTTGTTCTCCTCACTCTGGTAAAAATTCATTTGTGAATGCTTTTTCTGCCTCTAATTCCTTATCAAGTAAATTATTTTCAAACATCCAATCAGCATAGTTCTTCCATACTTCTAGTTTTTGTTCACCCCATCTAGGTGCATCATCCTGGTAATAAGGTGCAAGCCACTCTTGGCTTTTTTTCACAAGCTCTTCATCAAGGTCTGGTGCTGCTTTTAGTAAGATGTCTGCTGCTTCTTGAGGATTGTCGATGGTGAACTGGTATCCTTTAGAGACAGCCTTGACAAAAGCCTTCACAGTTTCTGGATTGTTCTCAATCATCTTTTCATTTGTTGCAAGTACAGGTGTATAATAGTCAAGCTTTTTACTATAATCCGTTAAATAGACCATATTGATCTTTTCCCCGCGGAGTTCAGCTTCAATGCCTGTCCAACCATAATAAATCCATGCAAAGTCAATATCTCGCTTAACCGCTGTAAAAAAGTCAGCATCCCCCATGTTTACGATGGATACATCTTCAACATTCGCCTTTTCTATTTTCATTAAGGAGTCTAAGACAGATTGCTCAACAGGTGAACCCCATCCCCCATATGTTTTCCCAGCAAAGTCTTTTGGTGATAGAATCTTTTTTTCTTCTGGTGAAGCAAAGCCAGATGTATTATGCTGAATGACCGCAGCTACCGAGACAAGAGGGACTCCTTGTACTCGTGCTTGAGTAATACTTTCTTGATAACTTACCCCAAAGTCAGCCTTGCCAGAAGCAGTAAGCTGATCCGCGCCAGCTTCACCTGGCATAATAATTTCAACATCCAGTCCTTCTTCTTCAAAGAATCCTTTATCTTTGGCAACATAAAGGCCTGTATGATTGGTATTTGGTGTCCAATCAAGAACAACCGAAACCTTCTTCAATTCATCTTTAGTCTGCCCTTCGTCCTTAGCAGGTTTAGCTTCATCATTGTTATTGCCGCAGCCAGCGAGCAATAGGGTAGAGCAAATTATGGCTAGCCATTTCTTCATCTTTTGAACCTCCTGGTGATTTATACTTATGCTCTCCAGATTATCTGGAAATTTTGCATAATAAAAAACGCCCTAGGCAGGAACCTGGGCGCATATAAACTAAACATTATTTGTTTTAGAATATGTTCCCTCCGCTGGTATCAACCAGATCAGGTTCTAAGGGTTATCATCGTTTTCAGATGAAATCTCAACCAATATGGTTCCCCTACAATTCTGCCTATTCAATTATGCTAAAGCATTTTTTATTCCTAACCCATTATAACAGATATGTTTCATTTGACTAGAAAAATGTGCTAAATGTTTAAGTAAAGTAGTACAAATCTAATATTTTCCTCTATTTCTATGGATATTATTGTGGGTAGAGGTCATTACTATTCTATGATAAGGTTATGTATATCGCTTATGTATACACTAAAGGCACACAGCCAGATGACGTAGCATCTTTGTTTATTGAATGATAAGCTGGGTGCTTTTTTCTTTTCAAAAAAAGGAGGAGATATAATGAAAAAACTTGCAGCTATTTTTGCGGGCTTCATGATGCTCTCGTTCCATTTTGTTCTTTCTGATGATAATTACACTTATGCTGAATTATTAGATTCTGTTGACATATATACGGTGGAAAAAGGAGATTCACTTTATGAAATCGGAATGGAGCACGGGGTTTCAGTTTTAGAATTAAAGAAGATTAATCATAAAAAAACGGAAAAGGTCCACACTGGAGAAAAGCTTATTTTGCCTAAATCGATAACGAAATCAGAGCAGGATCTCTTAGCGAGACTCGTTCATGCGGAAGCAAAGGGTGAGCCGTATGAAGGAAAGGTTGCTGTTGCTCAAGTTATTTTGAACCGTGTGAAGGATGATCGCTTTCCGGACACAATTAAAGGGGTTATCTACGAAAAAAGACAATTTCAACCAGTTGATAATGGCTCTATTAATGAACCTGCTGATAAAAGTTCCAAAAAGGCAGCTATGGAGGCATTAGTTCTTAAAGGTAAAGGAAATGGATCTGTCTTCTTCTTTAACCCTGACCAAACAAGCAGTACATGGTTAAGATCCAAAACGGTCACAGTAGAAATTGGCAAGCACCGCTTCGCGAAATAATATAAGCAGCTCCATTCTTTTGGAATGGAAGCTGCTTTTTTATATCTCTTAAGGGCTGATGCAGTCAGCTGACATTTTTACTCTGCTTGAATTGGCTGTTTAAGTTTCCATGCTTTGAATTTATCAAGTTCACCTGATAATTGTTTAAGTGCAAATGTAATCACTGCCGCATCATCAACAATGCCGATCCCAATTAAGAAATCAGGTATGACATCAATTGGTGAAACAAAGTACAAAATGGAAGCAATCATGAAAACAATTGTTTTCTTAGAAATATCACGGTATTCCCCATTTGACCAGGACTTGACTAATTCCATAAGAAGTTGAAATTTCTCCCAAACCCCTGATAAGGATGTTTTATTTTTTTTTGCCTTTTGCGCAGACTTTTTGAGTAAACCGACAGTTTCTTTAGGATTGTCAGCGTATTTCTTAGCTTTAGACTCAAACAACTTATAACCTTTTTCATGCTCATTTGTATTCGGCATAGGGTTCATCCTCCCATTAGACAATTGTTAAAGATATTATTAACATTTCGTAACGAATACATTAATTGATTTCTACATCAAGTAAAAGTACTTATTTTGACATGAAAGTCTATTTCATATGTGCTCTCTATCACTGTAAAATTCAAGAAAAAAGTTTAGATTTCTCTAGAATAGAGAAACTAGTGAGGGAGAAGGGGTATAAAACATATGAAAGCAAGTAATAAAGTGAAACTGTATGCCATTATTATGTCATGTCTGCTCTTACTTGTCAGCTGCTCCGAAAAACCAATTTTTCAAGGAGAGTATGAATGGGAGCTGCAGAATTTCAGTGCTGTGAACCAAGCCAATGAAGAAGTGAGCCGCGAAGATTTAATAGGTAAAGCATGGTTAGCTAATTTTGTGTTCACACAATGTACGACAGTTTGTCCGCCGATGACAGCCAATATGGCAAAACTCCAGAAGAAACTTAAAGAGGAAAAGGTAAAGTTCAATATCATTTCTTTTTCCGTTGATCCGGAGAGGGATAAGTCAGAAATTCTAAAGGAATATGGAGACCGATATGAAGCAGACTATTCCACATGGAATTTCCTAACCGGTTATTCAGAGGACGAAATTAAGGCAATCGCTAAGAATTTCAAGACACTTGCCGAAAAAGAAGAAGGAACAGACCAATTTATCCATAGCACAAAAATCTTCTTAATTAATGGAGAAGGAAAAATCGTGAAGGGCTATAACGGCATTGACGTCCCTTATGATGAAATTATTAGTGATATGGAGATCTTAAATGATTAGAAACATGGGGACGGTTCCTGTGTTACTTCTTACTTGAAAAACCTCAATATTTATTGACTAGCCGTTTTCATATGCGGCAGTAGAGATACTTTGACTGGGTGCTGACAACACTCAGTCTTTTTGTATTCACCCAATATCTATAAATAAATATCTCTTAATATGAAAAAAAGAAATACGATATGTAAATGGAGGATTGCATTCTGTTTTTCTGAACGATAAAATGAAAGGTATGAAATTAGAGAGTCAGCGAGGAAATAACATGGCAAAGAAATTTGAAGAAGAAGTATTAGCGCGCCGGACATTTGCGATTATCTCCCACCCGGATGCCGGTAAAACAACGTTAACAGAGAAATTACTCCTATTCGGTGGTGCGATTCGTGATGCCGGAACGGTTAAAGGAAAGAAAACAGGCAAATATGCGACAAGTGATTGGATGGAAATCGAGAAACAACGTGGGATCTCAGTAACCTCTAGTGTGATGCAGTTTGACTATAACGGAGCACGTGTAAATATTCTGGATACACCTGGTCACCAAGACTTCAGTGAAGATACGTACAGAACTTTAACTGCTGTAGATAGTGCAGTAATGATTATTGACTCAGCAAAAGGGATCGAGGAGCAGACGCTCAAGCTATTTAAAGTTTGTCGAATGCGTGGCATACCGATTTTTACCTTTATCAATAAATTGGATCGACAAGGAAGGTCCCCTTTAGAGCTGCTTGCTGAACTTGAAGAAGTAATGGGCATTGAATCCTATCCGATGAACTGGCCAATAGGGATGGGAAAAGAATTCCTTGGCATATATGACCGTTATAATAACCGAATTGAACAATTTCGTGTGGATGAAGACCAGCGATTTGTTACTTTAAATGATGAAGGTGAAATCGAAGGGGAACATAGTCTAAAGGATTCAGGCTTGTACGAGCAGACCCTTGAAGAAATTATGCTCCTGAATGAAGCAGGAAACGAATTCTCTAAAGAGAGAATCATTCAAGGGAAATTAACACCTGTTTTCTTTGGAAGTGCCTTAACAAACTTTGGGGTTCAAACCTTTTTAGAATCCTATTTACAATTTGCACCACCGCCACAGCCGAGAAATTCAACAGCTGGAGAAATTAATCCGCTGTCTGATGATTTTTCAGGATTTATTTTTAAAATTCAAGCAAACATGAATCCTGCTCATAGAGATCGGATTGCGTTCTTGAGAATCTGTTCCGGTCAATTTGAACGCGGCATGACTGTAAATATTCCAAGAACAGGTAAACAAATTAAGCTTGCTCAATCTACACAATTTATGGCTGATGATAGAAGTACAGTCGACCTTGCTGTCAGCGGTGATATTATTGGTATCTATGACCCGGGTACTTACCAAATTGGGGATACACTAACATCAGGGAAAGACAGTTTTCAATTTGACCGTCTTCCACAGTTTACGCCTGAACTTTTTGTTCGCGTTTCTGCAAAAAATGTGATGAAGCAAAAGCACTTCCATAAAGGAATTCAGCAGCTTGTTCAAGAAGGAGCCATTCAGCTTTATAAGACTGTAAAGACAGAGGAACTATTGCTGGGTGCAGTCGGACAGCTTCAATTTGAAGTGTTTGAACATCGAATGAAAAATGAATACAATACTGAAGTGTATATGGAACGTATAGGTTCCAAAATAGTTCGCTGGGTCGAGGGAGATGATGTCAGTGAAAACCTATCTAGTTCCCGAAGTCTCCTTGTTCACGACCGATTTGAGAAGAAAGTATTTTTATTTGAAAATGATTTTGCACTTAGATGGTTTCAAGAAAAAAATCCAGAAGTTAAATTATATAATCCAATGGATTCAGAGCACTAATAGGAAGAACGGTTCCCTAGAAAAGGAGCCGTTTTTTTTATTGTCTAGGAAATTATAAATTTGGAAGTTGTGGATAACTTTGCGACTAGTTTGTCTGCATCCAGCTCCAGCGCCTACCCCCTCGAGGTCACAAGCCAATCCTCCCAGAAAGGTAAAGGACACCTTTCCGTGAGGCTCGTCTTGTGCTTGTCGGGGGTGATCAAGGCGCTTGCGCATTTGTTCTTGACATTCTTTCTTTAAAATAATATAGTAATATCATGTTATTTCGCTTTAACGCTAAAAAGCGTCTAAGCAAAACAGAAACTATATTATCTAGAATAGTTAACTAGATACAGTATTTACAGCAAAAAGGAGGAAAAGGCTATGCAGCATGATCAATCAATATTAACTATTAAGCCCTTGGAAGCACTAATTATTACTATTATTATATTAGGTGGCATTAGCTATGCTATCATTTTTGCTGGAGTCGTCCCACATGTTCCCATTATGTTAGCAATTATTTTCTTATTGTCTTATGGATTAATTAAGAAAGTAACAATAAAGGAATTAGAAGAAGGGTTGATAGATGGAGCAAAGTCAGGACTAGGTGCTGTGTTTATTTTCTTCTTTATTGGCATGTTAATAAGTAGTTGGATGGCAAGTGGTACAATACCTACTTTTATATTTATAGCATTAGAGGTAGTGGATGGAAGATTTTTTTATGCAATTGCTTTTTTTGTTTCATCAATTATAGGTCTGAGTATAGGAAGCTCTCTTACGACGGCTGCAACGATAGGTGTTGCTTTTATGAGTGTAGGTTCAGCACTTGGATTATCAGAAGCAATCACAGCAGGAGCCGTTATTTCTGGTGCCTTTTTCGGTGATAAAATGTCACCTCTGTCAGACACAACTAGTCTGGCATCGATGATTGTTAAAGTTGATATTTTTGAACATATTAAAAATATGATTTGGACAACAGGGCCTGCATTTGTCATTTCTTTCATTCTTTTCGCTATTCTATCACCTGAGGAAGCTTCTTCAAATTTCGAAAATATCAATCTGCTAAAAGAAAAGCTAGTAGAACTTGAGTATGTGCATTGGTACTCTCTTATTCCATTTATTTTATTAACAGTTCTTGCTATTAAAAAAATATCGGCTATTATTACTCTGTCAATCGGTGTTCTGTCAGCCCTTATCATTGGTTTCGTTGTTCAAAAGGACTTTGGCATTGATAAGATGATGAATCTTTTATTTTCCGGGTTTCAATCGAATAGTGGACTAGAGGAAGTCGATTCCCTTTTATCAAGGGGTGGGATAGAAAGTATGTTGTTTTCCATTTCTTTAGTTCTGTTGGCCCTTTCAATGGGCGGTTTGCTTTTTAAACTTGGGATACTTCCTGCACTTTTAGAAGGGATGAAGAGGCATTTGAATAAGGCAGCGACTCTAATAGCAGCTACTGCTGGGACAGCGATAGGAATTAATTTTCTATTGGGCGAGCAATACCTTTCTATCTTATTAACCGGAAATGCATATCAAGAATCTTATGATAAGGCAGGATTGGAGCGAAAAAACCTTTCCCGTGTTCTCGAGGATGCCGGAACAGTTATTAATCCATTAGTACCCTGGAGCATTTGCGGTGTATTTCTAACGGGCGTATTGGGTGTATCAACAATGGACTACTTACCATTCACCTTTTTCTGCTTATTATCGCCTTTATTAACGATCGGTTATGGAATGACAGGCTTTACAATTACTAAAAGTGTAAAGGCAGCTGCTTAATAGCTGCTTATACACTTTTTTCTTTTAAAAAAAAATATTTCCCTTTGTCCAGTGGATGAGGGTTTTTTATTATCATTTAAAGAAATAATATAAAATATGTTATTTAATTGGAAATTCGCCTTTTGCTTAAACAGGTAAATAAATTGGATAATAATGATGATGTATAGCTGGTGATGATGGATGAAACCTATTAGTAAACTTGAAGCCGTTTTATGGAGTATCGCATTGCCTGGATTCAGTCAGTTATTATCAGGCCAATTGTTGAAAGGAATCCTTTTTGTTGTGCTTGAATTTATTATAAATATGTTAAGCAATTTTAATTCTGCGATAATGTATAGCTTTATGGGAGAAATTAATGAAGCTATTCAGGTTATTGATTTTCAATGGTTAATGTTTTACCCTTGCTTGTATATGTTTGCGATGTGGGACGCTTATCGAATCGCATTGAATGACAAGGAGGAGCTAAGCTTTCTTCCGTTTGTTTTCTGTGCCTATTTTGTCACGGTGGGGCTGATGTATTCAACACGTTTAACAATCTTTGGTATTTTATTCGGTCCCGTGTTTCTGCCTATGCTTTTTCTAATCCCAGGTTTGTTAGTTGGTTTCACGCTAAGGTGGATCATTCTATCCGTTCGGAAATATCAAAAGCTAAATTAAAATTTGTATATTAAGCGTAAGCTGAAAAATAAAAGTCCGGAGTTATCCGGACTTTTTGCCATTGTATTTAGTTTTATGAATTAGGGTTTCCAGCAATTTGAGATTGGGCTTGCTTGACCAATCTTTTCGTAATTTCTCCCCCAACAGACCCATTCGCACGGGAAACAGTATCTGAGCCCAAATTAACTCCAAATTCTTGGGCAATCTCATATTTCACTTGATCTAAATATTGCTCAATTCCAGGAACTAAAAGTTTATTACTACTTCTTGCCATTGTTATTCCACTCCTTAAATGAATACTTACAGAGTTTTATCTTCCCCTGTAACTGTATTATTGGGAAAAATACTGTTTATTATTGATGGAAAATTTACGGTAGCTGTGAAGATGGAGAGACTCATGAACATTTTGTGAAATAATATACCTATTTATGAACAAAATTTTAAAATCACAATTGTGATGTGATATTATGCACTATTCGTCATTATGCCTTCACCTATAATGAGAACAGATATCAAACAAGGAGGGGATTAGTTCAATGGAAACAAAGTTAAAAAATAAATCAAAAACGGAAGTCGTTTCAACTGAAGAGGAAACTCATAAAGGGACGATGTTTTCCGTAGGTGTGGTTGGATTGGTCATTCTTATTACTTATGTAGTCTTATACGGACTATTCATGGCTAGATATTAGGGGGGAAAAAAATGCATCGTTCTGAAAAGATATGGTTAACATTAAGTTTTGGTATGATTATGGCCTTTATGATTGCAGCTGGTTATCAAACATTTGCACTAGAAATGGGACCACCGAGTCATGAAGAAAGAATAGATCCACAAAAAGTAGATCAAACTGCACCATTTGATCAGCCTGGTATTAAACAAATTGGTGAAAATGAATATGAAGTAGTTATGACACTTCAAATTTTTAGTTTTAATCCTGCAAATATCGAGATTCCTGCTGGAGCAAAAGTACACTTTATCTTAACTTCTAAAGATGTTGTACACGGCTTCGAGATTGCTGGAACAAACGTAAATGCAATGGTAATGCCTGGGTATGTTCAAAAAATCACACAAACATTTGATGAACCTGGTGATTATTTAGTGTTATGTAATGAATACTGTGGTGCAGGTCACCAAGTAATGAGTACTACAATTACAGTTAAATAAAGGAGGGAAGCTCTGTGGAAACAGTCATCTCACAAAATGAAAAAGCAAATTTAAACACAAAAGCTAATAAAGTTCTTGGCGTCAATCTACAAGATGCAAAATTATCGAAATCATATTTATCTGTTGCTTTTATTGCACTATTAATAGGTGGACTTTTAGGATTTTTACAAGGTTTAAACCGTGGAGGACTTTTAGAACTACCATCATGGTTGAATTATTATCAAGTTTTAACAGCACATGGATTAATGTTAGTAGTTGTACTGTCGGGTACATTTACAATCGGTTATTTCTATGCGGGAATGTCTCATACTTTAGGAGGGCTACTTCCAAAGGTTAGAACAATCGCTTGGATCGGCTTTTGGTTAAAAATTGTCGGAGTTGTTCTAGTAGTAATTCCTGTTTTAATGAATGAAGCTTCCGTGATGTATACATTCTATCCACCAATGGCAGCTCACCCAGTGTTCTACTTTGGTCTAGTATTTGTTGTTCTTGGTATATGGATGGCTTGTATAGGTGGATTTATTCAAGTTGCAAGCTGGAGAAAAGCTCACAAAGGTCAGCATCTTCCAATCTTCTCTTTCTTTGCTACTGGAGTATTTATATTATTAGTTGGTGCAACAGCATTTGTTGCAGTAGAAGTTCTCTTTATGATCATTCCTTGGTCACTTGGTTGGGTTGATACAATCAACGTTATGGTTGCTCGTACTCTATTCTGGGCATTTGGTCACACAGCAGTTAACATCTGGTATTTAACAGCTGTATCTGCATGGTATTGTATTGTTCCGAAGATTATTGGTGGTCATCGTTGGAGTGACACGTTAACTCGTGTAGTTGTAATTGCTTTAGTTATTATGAATATCACTGGTGGATTCCACCACCAAATCGTTGACCCTGGTATTTCTGAATCAGTTAAATTCATGCACGTATTTATGAGTTTAGCAATTGGTTTCCCATCTTTAATGACAGCATATGCAATGTTTGCAGTATTTGAAAAAACAGCTAGAAAAAAAGGTGGAAAAGGACTTATCGGTTGGTATAAGAAACTTCCATGGGGAGATGTACGTTTCCTTTCCCCATTCATCGCGATGGCTGCATTTATTCCAGCCGGAGCAGGTGGTATCGCTCAAACAACAAACCAATTAGACCAAGTTGTTCATAACACTATGTGGATCGTTGGGCACTTCCACTTAACATTAGGTATGTCTGTAGTAATGACATTCTTTGGAATCAGTTATTGGTTAGTACCGTATCTTTCAAAACGTGTATTAACGCCACAAATGAATAAATTAGGTGTCGTTCAAACAGTAGTATGGACAATAGGTATGATCTTAATGTCTGGATCAATGCATACAGTTGGTTTACTAGGGTCTCCACGTAGAACATCTTACAATTCATATGGTGATTTCTCTGCATCTTTAGGATGGGACCCATATTTAACTGCAACTGCAATCGGTGGTACATTATTACTGATTGGTGTAATCATTCAAGTTTATGCGGTATTCAATATGATGTTCTTTGCTCCTAAAGGTGAAACAGAATTCCCTGTTGCTGAAGAAGAGCCAGGCGCACCAAAAACTGGATACTGGACAGAGCGTTGGGGAATTTGGGTTGTATTAATGATTATCGTTGTAGCGATGGCATATGTCATTCCATTAACAGACTTTATCGTCAATGCACCACCAGGATCACCACCATTCAAAACTTGGTAATTTGATCCTTTTAAACAAAGAGATAGCTCGATGTATTGAGCTATCTCTTTATGTTAGAATGAATAGATAAATACAGCTAGCTACTATAGATTTAGGAAGTGATCTCCATGAACAAAAATCGAAATAATACAATTGCATCTATTATTGTTATATTATTCGGGGTTGTATTATTTTTCATTGGTACTGATGGCTTCCAGGCTTTTACTGCGGAAACCGCAAGAGTGAATCAATTGATTGATAACCAGCCTGAATTTCCTGATGTGACTCTTGAGGATAGCAATGGAAGAAAATATTCAATCTCAGAATTTAAAGATAAATATGTATTTATTACGTTTTTGTATACTTCCTGTGCTACTGTATGTCCTCAATTAGAATTGAATATGTCACAAGTTTATGATTTGCTGCCTCCTAAGTATATTGGAGAAGAGATTGTTTTTTTGAGTATAAGTTTTGATCCAGCCAGAGACGATCCATCTACATTAAATCGATATAAGGATGCTTTCAATAGTGACGGAGAAACTTGGAGAATGGCAAGAATTCCAGACCAAAAAGAATTAGACTCCTTGCTTAAGGAGTTTGGCGTCATCGTCATTCCTGATGGAACAGGGAATTTTGCCCATAATTCAGCTTTCTATTTAGTCAATAAAAAAGGCAAATTAATCGATGTAATGGATTATACAAAAGTTGATGAAGCAGCTGAAAAAGTTAGTCGTATTCTAAATAAAGGGGTGAAATGATTATGAATCAGTCTACTTTAGGACTAATATTGTTTGTTTTCTTAATTATTCCCCCAGTTGCCAATTTAATGGAGTCAGTAATGATTATTCATATGCATATGCAAATGCCGTTGCTAATCATTGCGGGTTTTTTTATGGCGAAGTTTTTCCAAGTTAAGTTTCCACATTTCTTTGAGAAATGGAATAGCAATGGAATTCCAGGAATTCTTTTATTTATCATTATTATGGCTTATTGGATGCTGCCGCGAACAATGGATGAGGCCTTGAATTTAGTAAGCATGGAAATATTTAAGTTTATAACCCTACCCTTTTTAGCTGGATTACCGCTAAGAGATAGTTGGGGAAAGCTCGGTAAAAAAGGAAAAAATGCAATCATAATCATTTTCACACTAGCATTTATATTAATGGGTTGGTTGTACATTAATTCAACGTCTCAACTATGTAATAATTACCTAGTAAATGATCAAATCATTCTTGGTTGGGGATTTTTAACAATGGGAATTGGTTTAATTGTTTATTTAGGATATACATTCTTTATTGACCCTTCAGATTACGTATAAATGAATGAGGATAGCCAGTAAAAACCATGGCTATCTTTTTTATTTTTCTCCTTTCAAATTCTTGATTAATTCTATATGATAGGGGATATGAAAAGTTTGAAAGGAATTGTATTCCATGTTGAAAAAAATTCGATACTGGCTAGATAAATTAACACCTGCACAAGTGATTACAGGTTATTATCTATTAGCAATAACGGTTTCCGTATTATTATTGAGCATTCCTGCTGTTCATAAACCAGGAATTAAAGTCCCCTTTATTGATACAGTTTTCACTGCAGTCAGTGCTGTAAGTGTAACGGGTTTAACTGTAGTTAATATTTCTGAAACGTATAGTGTTTTTGGCTACTTTGTTATTATGGCTATTCTGCAATTTGGTGGAGTCGGAATCATGGCTATTGGTACGTTCTTCTGGATGCTTCTTGGCCGTAAAATCGGACTGCGTAGTCGAAGGCTAATCATGGTTGACCATAATCAATTTGCATTAGCGGGGCTTGTCCATTTAATTAAAGAAATTATTAAAATTATTTTCCTTATTGAGTTTATAGGAGCACTCATCCTCGGGTTTCATTTTTTAAATTACTATCCTACTTGGGAAGAGGCTTTTCTTCATGGATTATTCGCTTCCATTAGTGCGACTACTAATGGTGGGATGGATATTACCGGTAATTCGCTTGTGCCATTTGCAGGTGATTATTTTGTCCAATTAATGAATGTCATTCTGATCACCCTTGGGGCAATTGGATTTCCTGTTTTAATTGAAGTGAAGGAGTACTTGTTTAGAAAAAGGAATGAACATGAAATTCCTTTTCGCTTTACATTATTTACAAAGCTTACAACTTTGACCTTTGCAGCCCTTCTTATATTTGGGACACTCATTCTACTTCTTTTTGAATTTCAACATTATTTTAAAGGGATCGAATGGCATAAAAGCTTTTTTTATGCGTTTTTCCAAGCAGCAACAACAAGAAGCGGCGGACTTTCAACAATGGATGTTAGTGAATTTACCATACCAACACAATTAGTTTTGAGTTTCCTCATGTTTATTGGAGCGTCTCCAAGTTCTGTTGGTGGCGGTATAAGGACAACGACATTTGCGATTAATATTTTATTTCTTTTTCACTTCGCCAAGGGCAATCGAGATGTGAAAATATTTAATCGGGAACTCGACCAGAATGATATTTTGAAATCATTAGTAATTACGATCTTAGCCACTATTATGTGTTTCACTTCTGTAATTCTTTTAAGTATTTCTGATGGACAGCACGGGCTTATAGAAATTCTTTTTGAAGTTTGTTCTGCGTTTGGAACAACTGGACTTTCGATGGGGATCACGGCTGATCTGAGCGATTTTGGCAAATGTATTCTAATGATTTTGATGTTTATTGGACGAATTGGTTTAACTTCCTTTTTATTTATTATAGGTGGGAAGGAAAAGAAGCCAAACTATCATTATCCGAAGGAAAGAGTTATTATTGGGTGAAAAAGGGGTACCTAATACTTTGTAGCTCTTGCACAAAACTTGTGTCCCACTCCATGAAAAATGTCCCATAGCCTTATGCTATGGGACATTTTCCATGTGTCAACTCTAATCAATCTGTTCCCCGGCTGACATCTTTTGTAGGATGCATAAAGGGGTATGCTTGTGGTGGTTTTTTGCTTTCTAACAGTGCTTTATTTTCCGCTGTGTTCCATCCAATATCATTTGTTGGGTGAACCCATTCATCTCCAGCCATTATTGCTGGATCAATCTCATCACTCCAGTTTTCCAGTGGAGAATTTTTGGATGCGTAGAAGCTGTCCCCAATTATTACCCCTTGTGAATTCTTAAACGGAGGCTCCATTTTGATTCCAGTATTTTTAAAACTTGGCGCTTCAATTTGATGTGGAAGTGTTTCATTAATATCCATATTTTTGTTAATTAGTTCCTTTTTATTTTTCATCACTACTTCATTCCTTTTTTCCATAGTGTTTGAAATATTGCTTATTTTATTTAAGAAAAAATAGGAAGTTTAAATGGTGAATGAAAAAATGGCAAAGGTGAAAAATAGGATAGTAATAAAGTAAGGAGGAATCAAAATGGCCAAAAGAAAAGCACAATTTGATGCTGCTGAGAAATATAGTAAGACACCGAAGAAAAATTTAGCTGAAGCTGAATTTTCTACTGAATTTAGTCAAGGAGAGAACCCGATGAAGGGAGCAAATCGAAATTCAAAGCAAGGAAGAAAAGGGAGAACTTAATACGAGAAGCCGGCTAGTATAGGCCGGCTTCTTGTGTTATAAAGCATTCTCAACAACAGAATAAATTGTGGTTGTTTCTGTGCTCGAATCAAAATAGGATAGGATGGTAGTTTCTCTTTTTACGATCTTTCCTTCTGTAAAGTATTTATCCAGATCGAAAGAAAGTTTGTCAATAAGAGTGTGTTTGAATAAGTCCTTTTCGGTCAGTCCAAGCTGGACGAAACCCTGGCCTAATTGATTAGGGTGCTGAATTATCCTTTGATAAATGACAGATCTTTCGGATTTATCGTAAATTGAAGCTTGCTCCCACCAAGGTTTTCTTGGTTTATATTTTTGTCTTGAAAGATAATCATATTTCATAAGCCCTTCAACGACATCAAGATCAGCAGTTCCCCTCATTTGGAGAAATTCGTAGAGGCGTTTGAATAGGTCCTCTAGCTGATGTCCGATTCTTGACCAGCCTTTTTCTTCCCAATAACTTCCGAATTCCTGAAAGAAATCAAATGGGGATGGGAATGTGTGCGTTACAAGGTATTCGACGGTAAAATCCATTCGATGGTCATTCCAATATTTTTCGAGTACATCTTCAACCTGTTTAATGCGGATAATGTCATCAAATGATAAAACATTATTACCAAGCATTTCATATGGTGAATGATCCATATAAATATATTGATGTTCTTTGGCACTTAGTCGGAGTCCTGTCCCTCTTAATAATTTTAGAAACCCTAACTGCAATTCTTCTGGCCGCATCGCAAAAACATCATTAAATGTTTTTCTAAATGAATGATAATCCTCTTCAGGCAGTCCAGCAATTAAATCAAGATGCTGATCAATTTTTCCACCATCCTTTACCATCCTAACGGTGCGTGACAGCTTCTCAAAGTTTTGCTTTCTCTTGACAAGCTCATTTGTAAAATCATTCGTCGATTGAACACCTATCTCAAAGCGGAATAATCCAGGAGGTGCTTCTTCATTTAAAAATTCAATTACCTCTGGCCTCATGATATCAGCAGTGATTTCAAACTGGAATACTGTACCAGGCAAATGCTCATCAATGAGAAATCGGAACATTTCCATGGCATAGCTTCGGCTAATATTAAAGGTGCGATCAACAAATTTGATCGTTTTTGCTCCATTTTGCATTAAATAGCGTATATCATCCTTTACCTTCTCCCTGTCGAAGTATCGAACACCTACTTCAATAGAAGAAAGGCAGAATTGGCAGCTAAATGGGCAGCCACGGCTTGTCTCAATATAAATAACCCTTTTGCCCAGATGAGGAATATCCTCCTCAAATCTAAAAGGAGAGGGGAGCTCACGAAGATCCAGCTTGTTTCGTTGTGGATTGATTTTGATTTGATCATCTTTACGAAAGGCAATGCCATGCACATTTTCCATTTGCATTTCACCGCTTAGCTCGATAAGCATTTGCTTGAACGTTTCTTCCCCTTCACCAATTACAATGAAATCGAACTCTTTGACGTTTTCCATCCATTCGATCACATCATAAGATACCTCTGGTCCTCCCACTATGACCTGAATAGAAGGGTCAATCTTTTTAATCATTTTTACCACTTTAATCGTCTCTTCAATATTCCAAATATAACAGCTAAAGCCAATAACATTAGGCTTTTTCCGGATTAGGTCAGTAACAATATTCATAATCGGATCTTTAATCGTATATTCTGCAATTTCAACATCAAATTCAGGCTGTGCAAACGCCTTTAAATAACGGATAGCAATATTTGTATGAATGTATTTAGCATTTAACGTCGAACAAATAATCTTCATATCAGAAGCCCCTTTAAGAGTATTAAAACATCAGCTAATTATTATAACTCATTGTAGTCAAAATAGGTAGATTGAAAACTTAAAGGGGATATAAATTAAGAGAATATTTGTACGGTAATAAAGGGATTTTGTAAAACTAGTGGAGGAGTGTTGTTTAATCTAATCAAGGAACTTGTTCCGAGCAAGGACCTTAATCATGTATGTAGTTAGCAGTGAGGATTGGCCTTGCTCGGTATAAATACGGTACCCCAATTGGAATTTAATTATGCTAAAAAAGAAATATTTATTAACAATCAAAATGGTCTGCATGCTCTCTAAGAATAGATTTACACCTTTTACAATTAATTAAGCTTATATTTCTGAATTTGATAGATCTTAAACAATTCTTCTGTGTGGCAGGAATGACCTGTCGAAAATTAAAACCACAAACACAGGTGTTTTGGTTTTGAATAGCATGTATTTTATTATTATTATCCACAGTTGGATAGAACATTGATATTTCCCCTCTAACTCTAAAAGTAGGCGTTACTTACTAATAGACGGTTCTGAAGATGAAAACGTTTCACAAAAATAAATTAAGGGATTCAGCTCAGTTACATAATAGAAAAGCAAATGGGAAAAGCTACCTTTATTAAGGTGAAATTAAGCTATGCTAAAATAAATCTTTTATAAAAGTGTCATTACTTGAAAAAGGTGGACCACTGCATGTCAATTGAAGAAGGAATCAAACAATCAAAAGAAGCTTATGATCTATTAACTGAAGTTAATTCACTACTCTCTGACGCAGTAGTCAATGCTTACATTTTTACTTGGCGCTGGTGGCTTGGGGTCTCATTATTTATTATTCCTTGGATTTTATGGCTCATATTTAGGAAAAGGGACATTCAGGGCCGGCTATTTATGGCTGGAATTGTATCGATATTATTATCAATCATTATCGACCTTGTGGCTCTCTCTAAAGGTCTATGGTCTTATCCAGTATCCATTACAACCATAGCACCATTGTTGTTTCTGCCCTATCATTTTTCATTAACACCAGTTGTAATCATGTTTTTTCTTCAAATTAAACCAAGAGTAAACCCAATTATAAAGGGGATTGTATTTGCAGCACTCGCTGCATTTGGTGGAATGAAATTTTTTGAAATGATCGATCTATATGAGTCAAAGGGTTGGAGCACATTTTATGACTTTTTTATCTTTTTAACTATTTACTTTGTAGCATACTTGTCTAGTTCCATAGGAGGGTATAGAGAACTTTCAGATGACTCTTAATAACCATCCAACAGAGTGAGTAGATAGTGAGATAAAATAGATTAATTCAAACCTGCTCCTAAACTGACCACATTTAAATTTTGAAAAAGTATTTGAGAAGGAATGATTCTAAAATAAAAAGATGCCAATCCCTTGATATATAAGGGGTTGGCATTTTGCCTTTCTACGCCCAGGAGAGATTCGAACTCACGATCTACGGTGGCTGGAAGAGCAAAAGTTTAAACCTCAGAAATAATTTCACTTGTTATTTCACTTTAGAATCATCTTGGTATAGTTTTCGTAAAACATCAACAGTTGAGTCCATAATTTGAACAAAAGAGTAAGAAAGTAAATAAGGGAGCCTTCGCTCCCAGTGTTTTAGATAGTTAATATTTTATTTAAGTTGCATGTGTTTCATTTTTGACATTTCTCTTGATAGTCTATCAATTTGCCTTTGCATTTTTAGCAACTTTTCATCTAAGTCTTTTTGAGCTTTAGAATCTTTTTTCTCAGCTATTTTTGCCTCATCTATAGCTGTTAATGCTGCTATTGTTGCAATACCATCTCCAATTGTAGTAATTGCAGCTGCAATTAGGGCGAGTTTTAGACTTGAAAGTTCTGAGGATGTGTTATTTTGCTCTGAATTGGAATCAGAGTTATTCATAAAATCTCCCCTTTACTTGCTACCTATTTGAGAATGTTAATAATAAATTTATGCAAGAGGTTCAGTATTATGCAAAATAACAGCTTTTATAAACAGTGTTAAATCTTCAAAATAAATTTTATTTTAAATTGGTGCTTATTGTTTTGTGATCCGAAATGGGCAAACATAATCTCTTTATTTTTGAAATTGTTTATTTTCCAACACTATTATTTGATCTTCTGTTGAAGTAAGAGCTACTTGCTTGGTGTTTTCAACCAATTCATAAATGTCTTTTATACATTGCTTTGCACCTATTATTAATAAAGGTACTCCAATGGAATCTATTTTCAATCCACGGGAGAAAAAACCACCAACTGACATTATTTTAGGTACTGTTGGTGAGGTGTTCGAAAGAATCAATTTCTCTTCAATTTTAAAATGTTTAAATAACATTAATCCTAGACTTTCAAGAGAGGGTACTACAAGGTTTTGAGATTTTCTACCTATTGTATAAACCGGGTTCCCTTCTTGATCCTTACCATGAAATATAAGTTTTCCAAAGTCTTTTTTTGTCAATTTATTGAAATAAGGAACAGCTAATATTTCTTCTTTGGACAATGGGAAGGATGATGGTTTGATTATTTTTAAATGAAGTGCTGCAGCTAATGATGTAGTATGCGTTCCTCCATAATCATTATAAATAAAAATCATGTAATCAGCCTTTCTAAGAATGCTAATTATAGTTTGTCCAATATTAGGGTAATGAAACATGAAGATAAATACTGAAAAAAAAGCAGGCAGTTTCCCGGTTAATGAAAAGGAGGGACAGTTTTGGCTAGATTCAAAATTGGTGACATCATTGAGGACCAGTAGAAAGGAGAATTATTAGGAACTTATTTGGTGACTAAACTTCACCCAGGGTCTTTAATCGGAACGAAATATTTCTTACTCAGTCTTATAGGTTATGGAGTTGCCGACGGCTATCACAACAGTTTGGAAGAGTTAGAAAAAGCAACTTTTTCTTATTCTGTGATTGTTGTAAAAAATCATAAGGAACAAAAAGGACGAATTGGGAGATTAAGTAAATTAATTGCTAAGTTGCAATTTGACATCCAAGAAGAAGATTAAAACATAGTTCGATAATTTACGAAACTTTTGATAGGAGAGTTACTCTCCTATCAACCTTAATCATATTGAAATGTTTAAATGCTTCTCTAATATCATTCGGCTACAGCAAAAGAATGGATGGGAGAACAAACTTTATCAGCACTGGCTCATGTACTTGATCCAGTAGTTGATATTTTAGTAGCTTTGGCATTTCCTGTTGCCAGTGTTGTAATCGTAGGAGCGTGTTTTCTATTCATGTTTGGTAGTGCTGAAAGAGCGTGGACTTTGATTCAAAATGCTGGATTGGGTTATGTGCTTATTCAAGTGTCTCTATTGATATTAAATGTCTTAAAACAAGTCGGAAATGCAGTGTAAAATACAATTTTTCAAAACCGGCCCCAAACCGACCCCAAAACTCAAAAATATGCGATGAAGAGAACGAATGTTTCTAAAATAAAACAGCCGCAAATCCCTTACATACCAAGGGCTAGCGGCTGTTTATAATTTACGTCCCAGGCGAGATTCGAACTCACGACCTACAGCTTAGGAGTCGGATGGACTATAAAAATACCAACAAGTTGGTTTATGGGAGAGACAGTTCTAACAACAGGTAAACCTAGTTATCTATGATGTTTCCAAGTTAATAAAATTTAAAAATAATAGAATTCGCTCCCACTTCGCTCCCATGTGGGAGCGGCTTTATTTATTTGCCTTATTTTCAAGGAAGGTATCAAAATGACTTGCTGCAGCTTGATCAGCTTCTGCTAGTACATGGCCATAAATATTCATGGTAGTTGAAATGTCGGCATGTCCTAATCGTTCACTTATAACTTTAGCATGAATACCCTCATTAATTAGAACTGTAGCTGAAGTATGCCTTAAATCATGAAATCTAATTTTCTTTACTTTATTTTTAGTGATAAAACGACTCCACCATTGGCCGATACTATCTGGACGAACGGGCTTTCCAAACTCATTAGCAAAAATAAAGTAATGATCTTTCCAAGTCTCATCCTGAATATCTTTTATAGCTAAAGTTTCCTCATTTCGCCTTGCTTTTAGTGTTTTTAACATCTTACTAAGGGATTCAGGAAAAGACACAATACGATTTCTATCATTCTTTGTGGATTTTAACCTTACACCTTCACCGATAACTTCTGTTAATGCTTGCTCAATGAGAACAGTATGCTTATCCGTATTAATATGTTTCCATTCAAGTGCAGCAATTTCACCTTGTCTGGCACCGGTGGTAATTGCAAGTGTGATAAGTATTTTCCAGTGTAATGGATATGATTCAAGTAACGAGAATATTTGCCTCAATTCATCTACATTGTAAACTTCTGATTTCTTAGATTTAGGTTTTGGCAGTTTAACCGTATCAGCAGGATTTTCCTTTATGAATTTCCACTCCACAGCTCTAGAAAGTATATTATCAAAGGCTCTGTAACAATTCCTAATAGTGGAAGAGGAAAGCTTTCCTTCTTTTCCATCTAACCGTTTTCCATCTTTTTTTAAATCATTTACGAAATTTACGATGTGGATCGTTTTAATATCAGCGAGCTTCATATGACCGTAGTTTGGAAGTATTCTTTCTTTAAGAATACTAATATAATTTTGCCGGGTATCAGGAGATAAATTGCTTGGTTCGTTGGCATACTTTTCTAACCACTCCTTATAAAATTCGTTTAACCGAATGTTTTCAGGTTTCGAATACTGACCATTAAGGACCTCAGCTTCAAATAAAGTCAATTTTTTTCTAGCTTCTGTCGGACTTTTTGCTGTTACAGTTTGTCGTTCATAAAGTTTGTTCCCATCTTCTTTATACCCGATGACTACATTTAAACGATAACTATTTTTTCCTCGTGGTTCGATGTACCCCATACTTATCCCTCCATTTAAGAATATACGTTCTGTTCTGATGTAAAAAAATAATAGACTACTCTTTTTCCCTATTAAACAGTTATCATAAATCCCATTTTGTACTCTGTTGGAAACTCACCAACAATAGATATTACATCTGGTGCATAGAGGAAAAATTGTTCAATTACACTAGGATCATGAATGTCAAATGCCAATCGTTTTTTCAGAGCTTTAAGGTTGACGCCTAGTTTGTTTGGATAGTCTTTATTTATAATTAATTCTGAAGCATGCACGCAATAGTTAATAAGTGATTCGTCTATTTCACTGTACTCTTCTGATTTAATCGGAGGGAATAAATCGAAGTAAAACACATGCTTATCCCAATTCACTTCACCCTTAAACAACTTTAAAACATAATAAAAAGGTGATAATTCTCCGTCTACATACTGATAATCTAAATATTGTTTTGGCATTGGTGATCTTCCTTTCTTTTCTTTGCTTTCATTTCAAGCGCGAGGGCAAGGATATTATTTGTCTCATCCGAATAGGGTGCAGCTTTCGGATAACGTGATTCCATATATCGTCTATGTTCTTCATCTGACTTTGCTTGTGACCATTGATTTCTAAAATGGACTAACCGTTTCTTTGCAAAGCCCTTAGTGACATTGAATGTATCTGAAACGAAATCAACTCCATCGTTAACATTCATATAATTAGTAAGGTTGTAGTTTAATAGCATGAAAGTAGGAACGCAGAAATGATACATAAAGTTATTAGCTTGGTATTCCTGTAGGTTTTTAAAGTGTTCATACATTTTATTTTGGTTGCCTACATGTCTAATGACATGTCCTAATTCATGAAAAAAGTCTTGCCTTTGTTCTTTAAAGATTTTCCTTTCGTCAAGTACAATACTATATAAACCATCTGTACATTGCATTTTACTTCCCCGACTCCAGTAATGAATCCAAATATCTAATTTTTCTGCTATGCAGTATATTTCAATATCCTCAGGTGAGCTAATGGAAAGATATGAATACAATTCTTGGATTTTATTTTCTAATGTTGTCATCTGATATTTCATAATAACGCCTTCTTTCAAACGTATGTTCGTTTTGACTGTAAAAGAAAAGCCTATTAATAGGCTCAGGATTTATTCAATTGGAGTAAATAGAAAGGGAGAATGGTTCTTTATTATATTAACCTCATCTAAATAAACAATAAACTCAGGAACACCATGATCTGGAATACTGCTAATGATAGTATTCTCAATAATGTTACCAGTTGAATCATATACAGCAAAATTACTTCCTCTGCCTACTGGGGTAACTTTATAGCGACCTGCAGGGATATCCTTTCCAACTATAAATGTTCCGGCACTTAATTTTTTAGGTGCACCTTGTTTTTCTTTTATTTGGCCCGATACACTTGCTAATTCACTTTTTTTACTCTCTATATCGTTACTTAAATTATTAATTTCAGTTTTTTTGGCGCTCGCTCGATTTTCAAGCGTCTTAATTTCTTCTAAAGCAGCAATCTTGTTTTCTATTATTTTCATTGCTTCATCAAACGCCGTTTTATTCTCTTTTACTTCAGAGGCGATCGTAGTGTTTTCCTTTGTTTTTGCTTTAATTTCGCTATTTAAATCATCTTTTTTCTTTTCTAAAGTCGATAACTCGTTTTGTTTCTTGTTTATAGTATTCATTAGTTCGTTGTACTTCACTTTTTCATTACTCAACTCTGTAGAGGCAGATTTTTCACCAATGGAATAAAAAATCATTGCAACTATTAATAGCATTGCACATTTCAAGTATAATCTAGCTTTACTACTAAGCTTTTCTGAATACCAGCTCCGTAATTTATTCACGTTATATCCCCTTTATATCGGACATTAAAGAATAAAGTTATTTCCTCTTTTGTTTATCCCCTGGCTTACGACCTTTTTCTCTCTCTAAAAGCAATTTTAATAATTCAAGAGCCTCATCATCTGAAATATCCCCATCACGAGCTGCTATCTGTGTATCTTTATCTTCGAGGATCTCATCAACTTTTTCTTCATACTCTTTACCTCTAAGAAGGTAATCAGTAGAAACCTCAAAGAAATCAGCAAGTTTAATTAACGTATCGTAGTCAGGTTGCCTCGATCCCTGTTCATAATTTGCTAGTTTACCTCTGGAAAAACCTAATCGATCAGCCAATTCATATTGACTAAGGTTGCGCTTTTTCCTAAGACTAGCGATTCTCTCTCCTAACATATAACTCACCTCGTTGTGTCCATTATAAAGTAGAAACTATCTGTTTCAAATAATAGACACAAAAAGTTTCTGTAAACCGTTGACAGAAACAAAATGTTTCTGTATATTTGATTTATACAAAGAAACGAAATGTTTCTGGAAGGTGGTGACATAATTGGAACGAAAAACTTTAATTAAATTACGTGGTGATAAATCTCGTCCAACTGTTGCTAAAGATTTGAAAATAACACCTCAAATGCTTGGAGCTATTGAAAGAGGTGATAGAACACCTTCACTTCCATTAGCGAAGCGTATCGCTGACTACTATGAGACGTCAGTAGATGAGATTTTTTTTAATAAAAACAGAAACAATTCGTGTCTAAAAACCACGACTGCATAAGGAGCCAACCCATGAACACCAAACAAAAAGAAAAACTCATCCACGATTTATTAAAAGTACTTGCAAATAACAATGTAACTTTCGCAGAAGTGCCGGAAGTGCTTAAAAGCTTGGAAAAAGAATTAAACGAGTTGTCACAGCAGCAAGTTATTCAGATTCCATAAGGAGGTAACTAATGAACTTCACCCAGAAAGTCATCTGGGCTGAAATCAAACTCAAAGTCCTCGAATCAGCCATGATGCTAAATGATGAGTACGCCACAGATGATGTAATCGCAAAGCTGATGGAAGTCGTTGAGATTTTGGAAAATACAGAGCCGAAAGGAGGTTAATCACTTGCAAAGAAAAACCATTACAGCGCAAGAAGCAGCTGATTATATCGGAATTCACGTTGAAACGATTTATGTCATGGCTAGGAAAAAAGAAATTCCTCATATTCGCATCAGGCGTAGGATTTTTTTCTCGGTAGAATCACTTGATACTTGGATGCGAGACCTAGAACAAAAAAGTTTGGAGGCTATGTAATGAGTCAACTACAAATATTCAAAAATAATCTATTCCAAGTTGCTGCAACTATCGAACATGGTCAAGTGTTATTCGATGTTGAACGTGTTGCAAAATGCTTAGGATTCACTCAGTTAAAAAATGACAAAGAGTATATTCGCTGGGAAAGAGTTAATGAATACCTTCCACAAAATTCCCCAGAAGTGGGGAAAGGCGATCTAATTCCTGAACCGTTAGTTTATAAGTTAGCATTCAAAGCTTCGAATGAAGTTGCTGAGCAATTCCAAGATTGGCTTGCAATTGAAGTTATACCATCTATTCGGAAAACGGGCAGTTACAAAAAAGACAATATCGTTCCACTTAATGATAAGCAGTCGCTGATCGCACTAATGAAATTATCGGCTATAACTGCTGAGGAAACAGAAGAACTTAAGCAAGTGACCAACCAACATTCTCATAAGCTTCAGGAGCTTGAAATTAAAGTAGAGGAGCAGATCACACTCACCAGTGGTGAACAGCGCCGTGTTCAAAAAGGTGTAGCTCACCGAGTCTATGAATTTACTCAAGATAAACAAGAAGCTGCCAGGCTTTTCCGAGAAGTTTATCGAGAAATCAAAGATAGATTCGGTGTGGCTAGCTACAAAGATGTTAAGAGAAGAGAGCTGCAATCGGCTCTTCGCTACATAGAAAATTGGATTCCTAGGAAAGTCTCTTAACCTTCTACCTATAATCTATCAAATAAGAGTGTATAGAAAAATATACCAATCACTACAAGGGGGTAATGAAATGTCTGTTGCAGGAGCTGTCCAACGCCTTCTTGATGAAGAAGGCTTGACACAGGTTCAAATGGCTCTAGATTTGTTTGTTTCAGAGCAATTAGTGAGTCACATTAAGAACGGCCGGAGGAAGATGGTCGATGATGTCGCAAAGCGTTCGCTAGAAATATATGATAATCCATTTTACTCAATTGATGTCTTACACGAGTTTGGAGATCGTTGTTCCCCTCCTGTATTCCGGGGGAACTCGGTAGAACAACACAGATTAGCTTTCGAAGAAGTTACTATTCATGAAGCTTTAGAAGCGATTGATATTCTTAACGAAGTAAGTTTCGTTAGGAATCCTTCTCAAATAAATAAAGAGGAGAGAGATCGGGTAAAGCAGGCAATTGGAGAATTACTTGATGTAGAAGCCTGGGCAAGGAACTTAGCAGCTTTACTTTGTTCGGAATACAAAATTTCTTGGAAAGATTCCTATAAGAAAAGAGTACCTATTTGGAAATCGAAGGGGTGGATCCAATGAATACAATACCAAAAGAGATCTATCAAGATCGTTATTGGAAAGGCGTTATTCATTTATTCCAAAACAACTGGAAGCTCAAGACACTTTTTACAACAAAATATTTTGACATGGAAAATGGCTTAATTGAAATAGTAGCTCTAAAAAGGGCAGCTAGCAAATGGTCACAATCCGAAAAGTTCATGCTTTATCTTGCACTTCATTTGTATAGCAACGATGGAAAGGTTGACCTATCAAATATGGATTACCTGGATGATCATAATCAAAAGTTAGTCATGGAAGCAATTAAGTTGAGATATTGCTAGAGGGGGAGAAGGAAATGAGAATAAAAGCTGGAGTTTGGATGATGTTATCGAGCTATTCAAAGCACGAACTACTAAAAATGTTTTCAAATAAAAAAGCAGCTAGCTAAGCGGACACTTAACTAACTGCAGAATCAACAACTAATTTCATTCTATCACACATAGGATGAATCGACAAGAACCTTTGTTCTTGCCGTGATGAGTCGGTTTATCAAGCCCTCTATTAAATATTTGATATCTACCACCCGACTTATCACGGTGCGAATGAAGCACCATGTTCTTTGAAAAGTACATAGAGAGGAGGTTGAAAGGATGCGTGATCATCCGGTAATTGAGCAAATGGAACGGACTGGGTTTCCTGATAAAGAGTATCTTGATTGGGAATTAGAAGATGCGGAAGAAGAAAAATAAAAAGACTCCTGTTAGCGGCAGGAGTCAATCATTAAAAAAAACTATTAATTACCGTCATTGTAGCATATGGCTCCATGGCAGTAAAGGGAGGATAATCATGGCGAAAAATGCAGTATCGACTCTTTCGATGAGCCGTTATGAATGGCTAATGGAACGTGCAAAAGGAATTGGTGGCAGTGATGCAGGTACAATCTTAGGTTTAAACAAATATCGGACAGCATTTGAATTGTGGCTTGAGAAAACTGGACAAGTTGATCCAATCGAACTTGATAACGAAGCGATCTATTGGGGAAACGAAATGGAGAACGTTGTTGCTAAAGAATTTGAAAAGCGTACAGGCAAAAAAGTCCGTCGAACCAACTTTATGTTTAGCCATCCAGAGTACGCATTCATCAAAGCAAATGTGGACCGTTTAGTTGTAGGGGAATCTGCCGTTTTGGAATGTAAGACTGCTAGTGCATATCTGGCTAAGGAATGGGAGGGGGAAGAGATCCCTGCTACTTACCTTATACAACTTCAACATTATCTTGGAGTCACTGGAAAAGAGAAGGGATATATCGCTGTACTCATTGGTGGTAATCGGTTCATCTGGAAAGAAGTTGAACGAGATGAAGAACTAATAAAAATAATCTTTGATGCAGAGATTCACTTCTGGACCTATCACGTACAGCAAGGACATGCTCCCGAATTAGATGGCTCCAGTGCAGCTGAACAATATTTGAAAGAGAAATACGCTCAGGCTGAAAAGGATAAGGAGATTGTTCTACCTGGTGAATATAAAGATTTAATCGCTCATTATGAACAGGTCAAACAAGATGAAAAGCTACTGAAAATGGCAAAAACAGAAATTGAAAACAAAATTAAAGCGGAGTTGAAGGATGCTGAAACCGGGTTAACTGACACATTCATGGTTACTTGGAAAAATCAATTCCAAAACAGAGTGGATTCAAAGGTGCTGAAAGAACAGTTCCCTGATATCTATAAGCAAGTGATAAAAGAAACTTCCTTCCGAAAATTTGCTGTAAAGGAGCTTAAATAATGGCTACTAATTCTGCTTTAAAAAATCAATTAGCTAATAAACAGGAATCAGTAACAAAGCAAGTTTCCGCACAATCATTGGGGCTGAAAGGCTTGTTGAATGCTCCTACTATGCAGAAGAAATTTGAACAGGTACTTGCAAAGAAAGCACCACAGTTTATGGCATCTATTTTAAATTTGTACAACGGTGATGTAAGCCTCCAAAAAGCTGAACCAATGTCTATTATATCCAGTGCGATGGTAGCTGCTTCGCTTGATCTGCCGGTTGATAAAAATTTAGGTTATGCCTGGATCGTACCTTTTTACGACACGAAGAAAGGCTTCCATGCCGCGCAGTTTCAACTCGGATACAAAGGATATATTCAGTTGGCGTTAAGGACGGGTCAATATAAAGGGATAAACGTCATCGAGGTTAGAGAAGGCGAATTGAAAAAATGGAACCGCCTCACTGAAGAGATTGATATTGATTTGGATGCTGCAATAAGTGAGAAGGTCATCGGATATTGCGGATACTTTAAACTCTCCAATGGGTTTGAAAAGACAGTTTATTGGACTAGAGATCAGGTCGAAGCACATCGGATTAAGCATAACAAAATGAAGGATAAGAAAGCTCTAAATAATGTTTGGAAATCTGATTATGATGCCATGGCTATGAAAACAGTTCTTCGAAATATGCTTGGTAAATGGGGAATTCTTTCTATCGAAATGCAAAAGGCTTTTTCGGAAGATGAACAAGAAAGGGAGATTAAGGATATTACAAACGAAGCTGAGGAAATGGATGATTTCAACACTGGAGCTTCTGATAGTAATAATGAACCATCTGTTGAAGCTGAAATTATTGATGCAGATCCAAAGAAGAAGTTAGAGAAAAAAGTTGCAAATAAGATGTCTGCTCAAGACTCGTTAGATATCGAATTTGAAGATGCACAATAACAAAACAAATGTCCTGTTGCCTGCTTGGATATTCGAGCAGGCAAAGGATAAAGAACATTTAAAACAGCTTGTACTAGAGTATATGCGGAGATACCCAGAGTATGCCGTTAAAGGTATTAAAAATAGATTTGCAGTTTGTGAGAGGAACTAAGAGCAGGAGGGATGATCATGGATGGCTGATGTACAACTAGAAAATGGCTACATACGGATTGCAACGGAGCTAATGAACGAAGTCATTAGGAGAGATTTTTCTAAGCGGCAGCTAGCCGTCCTGCACTTCATCATCCGTCTTTCGTATGGCTGCCATCGAAAGGATTGTCATATTGATAAATTTAATGCTTTTGAAATAGCTGGAATTAATAAAGTTGATGTAAAGAAAGAATTGAAGTTTTTAAGGTCCTGCGAAGTAATTGATTGGGATGAAATTACAATGATTTTTTCTATAAACAAGGATTATGAAAAATGGCAAATTACTCCTTCAAAAGGGTTTGATAAGGAAAGATTTGACCAATTAATTCACCAAAATCTCAAGAAAAAAGTTAGTAAAACACTAACTGATTTAGAAAAGCTAGTTAGTAAAACACTAACTGATTTAGGTGAAAAAGTTAGTAATTTACTAACTAACGAGTTAGTAAAACACTTACTCGAAGTGCTTGGGAAGTCTTGGGAGAGTAAGAGCGAAGAGGTCCTTAAAGATAGTATTATAGATATTTATTTAAAGATAAAAGATAAGGATGATGATATAGTGCCGAAGCAAACTTATTTTACCGAATACGAAAAAGCATTTGGTTATCCTCCTGCATTATTAATCTCAGATTTCGATTATTGGATTGGCAGTGAAGATAGTCAGTTCACGGAACCAGAAGAAATTATTTTAGAAGTTATTCAAAGGGCTAAAAAACAGGTCCCGAGATTTCCAGATAAATATATTTCTAAGATTCTTAGAGACTTACACAACATGGAGTTGTTTTCCTTAGAGGCCGTTAAAGAATATAACAAAAAGTTTGATGAAAGACTCTCTAAAGGAGGTGCTGACAGTGGAAAGAAAGTTCAGCAGTATCGCAGAGGTAATGTCAGATCTTCAACAGAAGGCAATGAATCGATCACAGGCGGGCAGATTGGAAGGCTCGGAAAACGAAAGACAGTTTGATTGCCTTAAATGCAAAGATAAGGGGTTTGTCCTGAAAAATATTCCTGATATGGATGATGACTGTAATCAAAGGGTATGGCCAAACGGGCAGCCAAAATTCATCGAGACACTATACAACTGTGAATGTGCCAAAAAGCGTCACTCGGCTCATCTGATGAAATTTAGTGAAATCACTGATGAATTTAAAAGTATGACATTTTCGGGATTTAAGTTAGAAGGCAAGCATGAAGTGATTCATGAAGCCCACCAGTGTGCAATTGATTACTACAAATCTTATGACCAAATAAAAACCGACCGTTGCAACAGTATTAGCTTGCTAGGTCAACCAGGTAGTGGCAAAACGCATTTATTAACAGCACTAGCTAACAATTTGATTCAAAAAAAGCAAGTCAGCGTATTGTATTTCCCTTTCGTGGAGGGCTTCAACAATCTAAAAGATGACTTCAATCTCCTAGAGGAAAAGCTGACAAAGATGAAAAGAGTTAAGGTTTTGTTTATCGATGACCTGTTTAAAGGCAGGGACTTTCCGACACAATTCCAGCTTGAGCAAATGTTTGCAGTCATCAATTATCGTTATCTAAATCATCTACCAATCATGGTTTCTTCTGAAAAAACAGTAGATGAATTATGCGATATCGATGAAGCTCTTGGCACTCGAATCTACCAAATGAGCAAGGACTTTACTGTTGTGATCAAAGGTGATCGTAAAATCCTGAATCATAGATTGGCAGGTGAATAAGATGTGCCAGCTATGTAACGGAACACATGTTGTCCATGACGAAGGTGACTACTGCACGATATACCATTGTTGTCCGAACTGTGGCCCGATTCCAGATGAACAATGGCTTGCAAGAATTCAGGCTGTTTATGAATGGGCTACTGCACGAAAGGTAGAACTTGATCGTTTAAATCTAGTAAAAGAGGTGTGCTGATTGGGTATTCTCTATGATTCTGTCAAAATGCAGCAGGAGTTGAAACATAAATTTGTCATTGAAAAACTCTTAGAAGTTGGCATCACAGAATCACAGGAAGGAACCTCAATTTACGAGCTAGATTACGAGGAATTGAAGTATGAGCTGGTAATGGCTTCATTTCGCCAAATTGATACTCAAAATGACCAAAATAAGTGGTTCTAGAAAGGAGTTAAAGATCATGAGTGAAGAAAATACAAAGCCAAATTGCCCGAAATGTGGAACAAAAGGCGGTGTGATTAGGCAGAATAATAGCATTCTAGTTTTAGAATGTGCTGATTGTAATGTCCGGTGGAAGACAGTTTCTAAAACTTGCAAGTGCTGTGGAAAACCTAATGGCTATGCCATAGAAGGCCCGTGTTCTCCTTGCTACTCATACTGGTATAAATCGTCATGAGAAAGAATCCAGTCATCCAAAAGGCTAGGGAAGAAGGCAAGTTGGAAGGCTATCAATTAGGTCTTAAACATGGTGAAACTCGCGGTATACAAAAGACTGTTGATTATGTTGCTGAGAGATTTGAAAAGCTGTCAGAAGCACCTGGTATTGGTCCTAAAACAGCTGCCAAGATTAAAGCGATATTCGGTCCTGAGTATTTCAAGGAGGGCGAGTAATGGCTAGAGTAGCTGCTGCTTCTGGGGATCATTACATGAAAATTTCTCGTAAAAAGAGAGTCATTGTCTGTGAGGAAATGAATTTCGTTTGGGATGAACCAGAGCTTATATATATTACAGAAATGTGGTCAGAAGGTGCAGATGTCAGATTGATCGCTAATCGTTTTGATAGGGATCCGGATGAGGTATTATTCGCTCTTATACATCTTGCTCGACAAGACAAGATTACCAGACGAAAAGGCGGGCTATTTATTGAATCTGAGTGAAGCTAATTTAAGCCAGCTGCACTACATAGGGCGGCATACAGATTTCAAGGCGGCTGCTTTAGAAGAAATGGACAGGAGGATTGAAGATGAATCTGAAAAAATTGTTCGATCAACAAAGAATCCTTCGTGATCGGATAGGATATAACGAGCCTGATAGATTCGATAAATTGATTCTAGCATTGCTTGTAGAACTTGGAGAATGTGCGAATGAATGGCGAGGGTTTAAGTTTTGGAGTAAGAATCAGGAGCCAAGAAAATGGTATGAGAGAAAGTGCCATTCCTGTACTGGTAAGGGTTATTTTATAACAAATATTTATACAAGCAAAAAAGAATCATGTGGTTTTTGCAGAGGAACAGGATTTGAAGAACAAAAAAACCCACTCCTTGAAGAATATGTGGACGGATTTCATTTTGTTTTGGAAATCGGTTTAGAGTTGAATTTTACAGAATTACATTTAATTGGAACAATCGCAATGCCTTCTTATGAAATACACGAATTGTTCACTGATATTTATGGCACATCTCTTTTAGTTAAAGATACTCGAAACAAAGTTCATTATTCCATTTTAGTTGAGGAATATTTGGTATTAGGTGAAATGTTCGGCTTCACAAGGGAAGAAATCGAAACTGCTTATTATGTGAAAAATGCTGTGAATCATGCGAGGCAAGAAAATGGCTACTAATGGATGGAAGTCACAGCAACCGCGCCAGTTAAAAAAGATTGCCTATGCATTGACTGAGGGAAAATTGAAGTCAGTAATCAAAGCCCATGAAGAACGTGGCTGGGCGCAGGCAAGTGAATTTAAAAAGCATGGCTATGGGCTAGGATGCTTAATGATATTTTCTTCAGAAAGGAAAGTTGAATTATGAACTGTCCAGTATGTAATCGGCCGTTAAAAAGTAAGAAAAGCATTGCAAAAGGGATAGGTCCTGTTTGCGAAAAGAAACTAGAACAATCAAAGAATGAACCGCCAGAGGGGCAGCTGTCATTCGTTGAAGAAACGGTATTGGTGATTAAGTAATGAATAAATTATTTATCCCCATCATTCCAATGGGGGCTGTACGCACTACACAAAAACAGAAATATGTTGATGAAAGGGCAAGAAGATATCACGCATACAAACAGCAAATTGCAATTTTAGCTAATCAACATATTAGAACGCCATCAAATTGTCCAATATTAGCTGATATTACGTTTTATATGCCAATTCCCAAGAGTTGGAGCCAAAAGAAAAAAGAACGCTATAACGGGTATATTCATAGGTCAAAACCTGATATAGACAATCTTATAAAAGGTCTATTTGACAGTTTAAATACAATAGCCTGGAAAGATGATAATCAAGTTTACGAGGTTCATAGCAAAAAGATGTATTCGTTTAACCCTGGTATCGGAATAGAAATTTGGGAATTGAATGAAGAGATGGAGGGGTAACGGTTGGCAAGAAGAGTTGTCGAAACAAACGCAGCTAGCCTTGATCGAGAACTACTTCAAGTGATTGTCATCTATGAGGAAGGCGTATCCAAGCAAGATATCCGTAAAGAAAATCCATATAGCAAAAAGCACGGTGTATTGTATCAGTCAGCTGGAGCTTACGAGTTTAAGGGGTTAGTAGCTAACTAATATCTTAAAGGAGTGAGGACGTTGAAAACCGTTCAACCAATTCGAGATGTTGCAATGATTGCGGCAATGAAGGAAGTTTTGATGCGTCAGCATTACAGAAACTATTTTCTCTTCGTTTTGGGTATTAACACTGGACTTCGCATTAGTGATTTACTCGCACTTCGTGTGGGCGACGTAAAGGGCAAAAGTCATATCGTCATCACTGAGCAAAAAACAGGTAAATATAAACGGTTTAGAATCAATAACGATCTCCAGGAACACATTAGCAAGTTTACGATTGATAAGGAAGTGGCAGCGTATCTTTTTCAATCAAGAAGGGGTACTGATCGTATACACAGAGTTCAAGCATGGAAGATTCTCAATGCTGCTGCAAAGGAAGTTGGGCTAAGTGAGATAGGCACCCATACCCTAAGAAAAACATTTGGGTACCACTTTTATCAAAAGTATAAAGATGTAGCCGTTCTGCAACAGATATTTAATCATTCCAGTCCTGCCGTGACCATGAGGTACATCGGTATTAACCAGGATATTATGGATGAGGCAGTGGATGGGTTTAGTTTATAGATTTTGTATTAAGTTTACTAATTACTGGAGGGATAATAATGTTCAATAAAGTTGTGTTTTTTGGTAAAGCGAGTAAAAAGTGGGTTGCGTATTTGGACTACCAAGGGATGCATACTCCTTTCAAACGTTTCGACACCCAAGAAGAAGCAGAAGCATATCTAGAAACGATTTAGGGGGCGATATTGTTTCGCCCTATCGATTTTAACAAAGGAGGAATGAACGTGCGTGAGATAAATGGATATGAAGGGTTTTATTCTATCAATGAGCAGGGTGTAATCAGAAATGTGAGAACTGGAAAAATCAAAAAACATACTCTGCAAAACTCTGGTTATATGTCAGTTAGTCTTTATAAGAATGGACATAGAAAAACCTTTTTAGTTCATAGATTGATTGCTGAAACTTTCCTTCCTAATCCTAACAATCTTAAAACTGTAAATCATATTGATGGAAACAAGATAAATAATGACTTATCAAATTTAGAGTGGGCAAGTCATTCCGAGAATCATTTGCATGCTTATAGAGAACTCGGTAGAAAAACATGGCTAGAAGGATTATATGGCGCTTCTAATTTTAACAGTAAGTCAGTAATTATGTTTTCTAAAAATGGAGAATTTCTTGCTGAATACGGAGCTTTGAGAGAAGCAGAAAGAAAAACAGGTGTAAGAGAAAATAACATCAGACGGGCTATTAAATACAAAGGAACTGCCGGTGGATATGTCTGGAAGTATGGAGGGGTCTCATGAGTAGAGAGATAAAGTTTCGGGTTTGGTTAGATGATGATAAAAAGATGTTTAATAATGCCGGGGTTGTTGGAAAGGTTGTTGTACTTGAACACAATGGAGAAGGATATATCGATGATAATACTGACTTCGAACCTTTGTATTGGGGTTCAGTCGATGATTCAACTATTCATGTTATGCAATACACAGGCCTAAAAGACAAGAACGGCAAGGAGATTTATGAGGGGGATGTTGTTAAAGTCCCTTGTGACATTGAAGATTCTATCCACGGTGAATATTCCTTTCAAGAAATCGTTTATAGGAACGGAACTTGGATTGTTCAGTACCTAAAAAGCGAAACAGGATTCAAACTTCCAAAAGGTTACACAGGTGGGTTACTCATAGATCTTTACGATCATGACTTGAAATCCTTAATTTTTAATGATGATCGTCTTGAATATACGAATATTGAAGTCATCGGCAATATTTACGAAAATCAAGAGTTACTCAACTCTTGAATTATTAAGTTTACTAGAAAGGGGTGGCTCCATTGATTAAGATACTAGAATTGTTCGGAGGCATTGGCGCGCCCCGAAAAGCATTAATTAATCTTGGTGTAGATCATAAATGCATCGATTATGTCGAATGGCAGGCGAACAGGGTTAAAGCATATAACGCTTTATATGATCACCTTCATAAGCCGCAGGATATAAGAGGCTGGAATTTAAAGCCGGATATTTTGGTTCATGGATCGCCATGCCAGGATAACAGTAGGGGGAATCGAGATCGGAAAGGTAATACTGATGGTTCTCGTTCAAAGCTGATGCTTGAAACCTTGAGGATAATTAAAGAGATGGGCGATTGGAAGCCTAAAGTGGTGATTTGGGAGAATGTTAAAGGAGTCCTAGATAAAGATGTGGTGTCTATCTTCAATTACTATCTAGAGCAAATGAAGGATTTAGGATATACAAACTCATTTGATGTACTGGATGCTAGGAATTTTGGAGTTCCCCATGCAAGAGAAAGAGTATTTTGCGTTTCATTATTAGGTGAAGAAATATTTGATTTTGGCAAGATGCAGCACCAGCCGATGAAGGATATTAAATCATTTTTGGAGTATGGCCCGGATGATGATATTCCAGAACAGTATCTAATTACCATTCCTTCAATGCTAAACAAGATCAAAGAATTTAATCCTAATCCCACAGGCAGTTATAAAAGACAATTAGATGTCATTCAAGATTTTTGTTACACGATAACTGAAAGGCAAGATAGATGTCCAAACGCAGGGATTATCCGATTAAATAGACCACAATATCGTTATCTAACGGAGCGTGAGTGTTGGAGATTGTTTGGATTTGATGATGAAGATTTTGATCTTATGTTAAAAGAATTCCCGACAAAGTTCGGAAAGAGAAATGCTACTCTCTATGCATTAGCTGGCAATAGCATTGTTGTACAGAAATTAGAAGCAATATTCAAAGTGATATTAGATGGGAATTACGGAATGGATTTAATTACGGATTCAACAGGTCAGCTACAGTTGATCTGCTAAACAAAAGAGTAAATCAAGTCACTAGGGAGTGAAATGGTTGAGCGAAACGACGGGAGCAGTAAAAGCTTATTTACTCGAAAAAAGAAAAAATGATAAATTACTTGAATTAATTGTTGAATATGAAGAATTCCTAACAAAAGAAATCGAATGGAATAAGAACTTAACAGGAAACAATTATCGGCATGAAGGTTTTGTGATGGGTTTAGAATCTGCAAAAAGTATGTTCCTTGTGAGAATTTGGCAAGAGGTTGAACGATTATATGATTCAAAATAAGCAAAATGTTAATTAGGGGGGAATTTCATGGATGGTAAAACTTTTTGGCTAAGTAATTGCAAAGATTTTGGAATCGTTGAAACGAAAGAGGGATTTTTCGATGCTTATTATCGTTTATACAGTGTATTACAGAATCGTGATGCTATATGGTTTCCTAGCTACGATGGTGCTAGACGCTATTTGAAAACGGAAATCGGCCTGGAAAGCAGAATGAAAAAAGTCTCCAAAGAGGAATATGAAAAAGCGATTTATGAAACTTGTTGATAGATCAGTTGATTAGGGGGGGAGAATCTTGGAAGTTACAGTTAACGAACAGGCGAAACGCTTTTGGATGGCCAGAAAGTTCCCGGATAATGGCAAACATGAGTGGAAACCAGTAGTTGGTCATGAAATCAAAGTGGGAGAATTTTCTTTCTTTGTAGCAGCACTGCCCAATAACATTCTTAATGTATCAGAAGTAACAACTGGTTATAAAGTATTTGAAGTCCCATTAACAATTGTGGACCTAATAGTCACTGATACAAAAGAACAAACGATGGAGTTCTATCGTGACTATGTAGGAGAACGATTAAAAAGAATAATCCAAAAAGAACCTACTTTGAAACAGCAATTGGCTTCTGTGCAAGCAAAGCAAAAAGAACTTCTTGGAGAAATGCCAAAAATTGAGGATTTTGATGAGACACTTATTACGGCGCCGTTGGGACCTATTAATTGATTAGGAGGGAATGACCTTGGAATTAAGACAAGCATATGAAATGGTTATTGAAAATGAAATCAATATCATGATCGAGGAAAAGGGGGCAAAAATTCCAAAGAGAAAAGTTAAGGAATTAGTCAAATACCTTTCTAACAATTACGAATTTCTTCAAGATATTTCAGGTGCAATTGAGGATTCACTGGAAGATTATTGCGAAAACATTGATATTTTCGATATATGGGATTAAGTAAACAAAAGGTAGGAGGAGTAAATTTGGAGGATTTGAAAGCCAGATTGCAAGAAATTAAGGAAGATGTCGTAACAACCAAACGACATGACTTCTTCACTGAAATGCCGTATGAGAATTTTGAATGGCTAATCGGCTATGCTGAAGAAAGTCTAAAGATCGAAAGTGAGTTAAGGGATAAAATTGATCAGTTAAAAGATGATAACGAGCGCCTTCTAAATCTTAAAGGAACTCTCGAAGAAGCTAATCGGGGGTTGGCGGCTAAATTAAATGAGTTGCAGGAGGGGTGTAGATTTGGATAAGAATGAGATCGTCGAGGCCTTAAAGAAGTTGCAATTTCCTTGCCTAAGAACAGTCATAAAAATTTCCTGATGAAGGTATTCCGGAAACTAGAGCAGCAAGAGAACGAAATTGAACGGTATAAAACTGCATTGGAAGAGATTGCTTATCATGTTGCCACACCAATTGGCGAGAATGAGAATTATGAAACAACGGCTTATGAATTTATAGATATTAGCAAAAGAGCATTAGGATACTGATTAAAGAAACAAAAGATAGAGCGAGTTGAATAATGGAAAATGTCGCAATTTAATCACTGTTACCGAGCAAGGACCTGAATCTATTGAGGTAATCGAATATGTGGAGGATTGGCCTTACTCGGTATAAATTAAAGTACCCGTATTGGAATTTAATATGCGTAAGGTGTAAATAAAGAGCTAAATACTCTTCTTCATTCCGCAATTACGACATTCTCTAATTAATTTTCTTTCACTAATGATACTTTTGAAATGCCCTTTATTGCAATTATCACAACGGCCACTATTTTTATCAGGATATTCGTTAATATCGTAAATGACGGATGAATCAATTTCTTTTTCTATGATGATCACACCTTTTGTCAAAATAAAAAGCCAGGACTCCTCCTGACCTACCCACTCAAATTATATCATGGGAGGGGTCCACTTGAAAGAAGCTGCCAGCAAACAACAAGTTGAATCCATACTAAAGGATTATCATTGGATGATGAACTCGATAAAGGTATTGAGGGATTCCATGAAAGGAGCCGGAGAAGGTCTTACTGCTCAATATGGAGACGAATCATCTATGCCTAAACCACAAGGAACTACAAGTGATCCAGTGTATAGAGAAGTTAAACGACGTGAAAAGCGCTATACAGTCATTCATAAGTATGAGGAAAAAATTTCAGTGATACAAGACAGAATGCATAGAATAAAGAATGACCGTGAGCAAGAAGTGCTTCACTGGTTACTTGAGGGAAAGAGTTATCGTTGGATTGCTCTGCATATGGGGTTATCTCACTCACATATAAGAAGAATTAGAGAGAGTATTGTTGAACAGCTATCTGATACAAATGTTCCAAATGTTCCAAATGGCGATTTGTGTACAGAAGTGAAATCAGCTTGATAAAATGGGAGGCAGGATCGGCGCGGAAAATTTCTCACTGGCCGTTAATCTATCCCCCTTTTTGAGCTCCACCTTTCGGTGGGGTTTTTTTATTTCATGAAATCAGGTGATGTTTATGAAAATCATTGATCATCTTTCTTCAAAAGAACTACAACATATGAATAGCCTCAAGGATAAAGATAAATCCACTAATAATATATCAAATGAAAAATTCTCTAGTCGTGACCTTGCTGAATTAATGGGTACTAACCGACCAACTTATAAAAGAGTACGTGGCGCGATTAGAAATAAGTAAAATTGTTGCAGGAATTTGCTTGAATCTCCCGAAATATGTAATTAAAAAGGAGATGAGGCAATGGAGCAGGTTGTTGAAAAATTGATTTGCTCGAATTGCAACATAGAAATCGCAGATGAACGTGAATATCTAGATAACAACGGTGTGTGTGATGACTGTTATTGTATCCCGATTAAGAATAAGCTTAAACTAAAAGTGTGAAGGAGGAATGACAATGAATGATCCAGGCGGAGGCGGTTGGAATAAAGGTTCAAAAGATCCAGGTGGCGGTGGATATAAAACTATAACAGATCCAGGCGGTGGTGGTGTATGAAAACTGTAGACCCAGGTACTGGTGGATATTAATATTTTTAGCACTCATTCTAATGGGTGCTTTTTCTTTTGTCTAAAACAACCATGGAGGTGTAGGTGATATGTGATGCCTAATTGGGATGAAGTAAGAAATGAATTTGAAAGCTCTAAGATTACTCTTTCTGCATTAGCAGAGAAACATGGTATTAAGCTAGGAACATTAAAAAGCAGAAAAAGCCGTGAAGGTTGGTCTCGCGGATCTACTAAAAAGGATGCAACCAATAACGAAAAGGATGCAACTCCGAGACAAAGGATGCAACCCCAAAAAGCAGCAGTCAAGAATGAGAAGGTTACTGAGGAAATCACTCTTGATAATTTTCTTGAAGACAGTGATTTAACAGAGAAACAAAGGCTATTCTGTCTTTATTATGTGAGAAGTTTTAATGCGACACAGGCTGCTATTAATGCTGGATATTCAAAAGTTACTGCTCATGTTCAGGGACCAAGGCTGTTAGGCAATGTTAGGGTTCGAGATGAAATTAAGAGAATTAAGCAGACAATGACCAGTGAGTTATACCTTGAAGCTATGGATGTGTTGAACAAATACATTAAGATTGCTTTCTCGGATATTACAGACTTCCTTACATTCGGCCAGAAGATGGTGCCTGTTATTGGAATGATGGGACCTATAACTGATGAACATGGGAAACCAGTCATGGAAGAGGTCAATTACGTTGATTTCAAGGAATCAGGAATAGTTGATGGAACAATCATATCTGAGGTTAAGCAAGGCAAAGATGGCGTATCAATCAAGCTTGAAGACCGTATGAAAGCTTTGGATAAACTGTCCCTTTACTTTGATTTATTCCCTGATAAGTTTAAGCGTCAGATTGAAGAAGAAAAACTTAAGATTGCCCATCATAAAGTATTTGGTGGAAATGAAGAGGAAGAGTATGAGAGTGATGGTTTTGAAGAAGCATTAAATGCAACGACTTCGGAGGTGTGGGGAGATGATCACTCTACCGAAGAAGATAGTTAATCGTTTTTCCTTAATATCTGAGAAACCTAAAAAGAAGAAGCCTGCTCCTTTCACATTCAAACCTTTCTCTAAAAAGCAAAAGAAAGTACTTACCTGGTGGAGAGAAGGGTCTCCAGTAAAGGATAAAGACGGGATAATTTGCGATGGTTCTGTCCGTGCAGGTAAAACGGTAGTGATGTCTCTTTCCTATGTAATGTGGGGAATGGATACTTTTAATGAGGTTAATCTTGGCATGGCAGGGAAAACAATTGGTTCTTTTCGCCGTAATGTTATTACTCCTTTGAAAAGAATGCTTAAAGCAAGGGGATATACTGTAAAGGATCATCGAGCTGATAATTTTTTGACCGTTTCATATAAAGGCAAAACTAACTACTTTTATATATTCGGTGGAAAAGATGAAGGGTCACAAGATCTAATTCAGGGTATCACGCTTGCTGGTATGTTTTTTGATGAAGTAGCGCTAATGCCGCAATCATTTGTCAATCAAGCAACTGCTCGTTGTTCGGTTGATGGAGCAAAGTTCTGGTTTAACTGCAACCCGGCTGGACCTCATCACTGGTTCAAGGTTGAATATCTCGATCAATTAAAAGATAAGAACCTGCTGCATATCCATTTCACGATGGATGATAATCTTTCTTTGTCAAAGCGCGTCAAGGAACGTTATAAGAGGATGTACAAAGGTATCTTCTATCAACGTTTTATTCTAGGGCTTTGGGTGCTTGCAGAAGGAATTATCTATGACATGTTTAATCAAGATAAACATGTTTTTGGAACTTTGCAGGAGCGAATTGATGAATATTTAATTGGGATTGACTTCGGAACAAATAACCCAACAACTTTTATTCTTGTTGGACGTGCAGGTGATAAATATTACGTTTTAAAAGAGTATTACTACAATGGCCGTAAGCAGAGTAAACAAAAAACAGTCAGCGCTTATTCGAAGGATTTGAGGGAGTTCATAGGAAATATACGAGCTTCTATTTATGTTGATCCGTCTGCCACTCCTCTAATTGCACAATTAGAAGAGGATGGAATATATCCGGTGCATGCTGATAATGCTGTTTTAGATGGAATTCAAAGTCTTAGTAACTTATTTGAGAATGATAGGTTATTTGTTCATGAAGACTGCATTGAGACTCTAAGAGAGCTTTCATCTTACATTTGGGACGAGAAGGCTCAGCAACGTGGAGAAGATAAGCCAGTAAAAGAAAATGATCATTGCTTAGATGGATTGCGATATTGCGTTCATTCTAGCATAGGTAGAACGTTAGAATGGTCAAACCAACGCCCGGCAGGATGGTAAGGAGGGAATTTGAATGGTGCCTGAAAAAGTGAATGTTGCTGGAATTGAATACTCCGTTATGGAGGTAAAGGGACTAGCAAATAAACATGAAAAAATGGGATGTGTTCGCTACGGCCCTGCAGAAATCGAACTGGATGCAGAAATGAGCCAAGAACGAAAAGAGCAGGTATTTGTACATGAGTTGCTACACGCTTGCTTCTTCGAAGCTGGCTATACGGAACAGGATGAAGATGCTGTTAATCGAGTGAGTGCTGTTCTTTATCAAGTCTTGAAAGATAATCAATTTTATTTTTCTAAACTACAAGTCGATTAGGCTTTTTTTATTTTGCAATGAAAGGCAGGTGAAATCATGACAATTGTTTATATTAAACAGAAATTCCCTCCACCGCCATTTGATGTGGAAGTGGAACAAATTAAATATTATCGTGACCTGTACGAAGGGAACCATGAAAATATTTTTCCGAGAGCTCAAGAGCTGGCAAAGGAAACACAAGTAACAAAATTCATTAGAAAACCTCGACAGCATTACTTGAGGAGAAATCAACAAGCAGTAGAAAAGGCAGCAATGCATCATTATGTTGTTGTAAACTTTGCTTCTGCTGTTGCTGAGCTCCCTGCGGATTTAATTAACAGGGCAATAGGGAATATTTCGGCTGATACCGAGAGTGATAATAAGCTGCTTGATTTTGTTCAAGATGTGAATCGCATTTCAAAAATCAAACAAAAGATATGGTCGGCTGTTGTGCAACATCAGGTTGATGGCGGGGTAGCTTATAGGATCCGTAGAGATGCAAAGGGAACATGGTTCGAATGGAAGCCAGCTGACTTATATTTTGAGCACGAGGATGAACTAGGGGCAGATGTTTCATGGATTGAGTATAAAGGTGACGATAAGTTTCTTCGAGTGGAAAGACAGCGATTAGAAGAAAATCAATTAAGCATTCAGCAACTCGTGTTCAAAATGGATGGAGAAACAGTAAATCAAGAATTAGATATCAGCGAATACTTAAAACAATATGGTTTGTATGTTCCGGACAATCAAATTTTATCTGGCATCAATGAATTAATGTGTGGCTATGTCCCTAATGATGATACACTGCTTATTCCTCGAGGTCGATCAGGTTTACGAAATATCGATAGTATCCAAGAAGAAATCAATTGGACCATCACTCGTGACTCGATAGTCTTTGAAAAGCACGGGAAGCCTAAACTTGCTATTCCACGGGCTTTGTGGGATTCGGTGGCAAATAGAAATAGTGCATATTACGGTGAACGCTTTGTCCGTAATGCCGACCTTGAGGTTGTTTCCTACGATGAGAAAAACGGAGCTGTGCCGATGTATATCACATGGGATGCTAAAGTAGAAGAATCGTTCAAACACGTTGAAAGATTGATAGATTATATGCTAGCAATCTCTAAAACATCTGCTCAAGCCGTTGGAATCAATACTGAGAATGGTGGACGATCAGCTATCTCTATTTTGTATGAGTGGATCCAGTCGGTAATTAAAGCAGAGGCTATTAAAGAAAAGTTCGATGCTGCTATCAAAGAGGCTGTTCGTAAGTGTATCATGCTTGAAAATGCATTGGGTAGTACCAATTATCCTATCATGGAACCAGTAGTCGAATGGCAAGATATGCTGCCAAAAGCTGACTCTGAGCGTGATACGGAAGAAGGCGAAAAATACGAAAAAGGTGTTCAGTCGCTTGAAACAACGGTTCGAAATCTCCATCCCGATTGGTCGGAGGAAGCAATTCTTGCTGAGGTAGAGAAGATTAAAGAGGAACAAGCAACAGATAGCTTTTCGCCTACTTATATTCAACCACCCAAAACAAGTATTGGTTCCGGTGATGAAGAATGAACAAATCTGAGAAGCTAATACAAATGTATACTAATGCGAGCGATGAACTTTTAAACCAGATTCGTAGTTTAGAACAAGGGACTAATAAAAGGCATAAACAATCCATTTTAAGACAGATAACTACTATAATCGCAAAGTTACAAGGCGATAGTACTGAATTAGGTGCCCAAATCGTTGAAGAGTCTTACGAAGAAGGTTCAAGTGAATCCATTAAGGAACTAATTAAACAAGGAATCAAAGAAGCAGGTACTATTTTGAAGTCTGTTATCCATCGAGAGGCGGTTCAAGAAATTTCTAATGAGGTATTCTATCGTATACTTGAAGCGACTGATTTTATGATTAATGATACAAAGAATCGGGTTTCACAAGTAATAAAAACGGCAAATGAACGCTCATTAATTCAAGGGGTATCTCGTAAGCAAGCAACGATGCAAGCTATTAGCGAGCTCACTGATAAAGGGATTACAGGAATTGTCTACAAAAATGGTGCTGAAATGCCTGCTGAAAAGTATATGGCCAATGTTATTCAATATCATCAGCGAAAAGCACACGTAGATGGTGCGATAAACTCGATGATTGAAAATGAACAGGATCTTGTTTATGTCAATTTTGTTGGAATTACCTGTGAGTTATGTTCCAAGTACCAAGGAAGAGTTTATAGCGTTAGTGGTAAAGATAAACGGTTCCCTGCACTTACTGTTAGGCCGCCTTATCATGGACATTGTGTGCACAACGCTACACCTTGGGTAGAAAGGTATCAAGATGAGGACGATGTTAAGCAAGCTTTGAAGGATTCTAATCGTGTTTTTACCGATAATCGAACTGAGCAAAATATAAAAAAGTACGAAGAAATTCAACGAGAGAAATCAAAAAAAAACGAAACTCGCAAACAATGGATTCGTTATAAGTCTAGGATGCCTGATCTCCCTGATTTAAGGACCTTTGCCAGTCATAAGGCTAGAAATACTAAGAAGTATCAGGAATGGTTGGGGGATTTCAGAAGGATGGGCTTGGAAATCAAAAAGTAGATCGACTTGGCACTTGTTTGAGTGCTTTTTATTATGCCTTTTTACGTGCTGCAGGCGTAAAAGAACAACGCGGAAACAGCCTACTGAGGCTTAAAATTAGGAGGTTAACATGAAAAATATCTCAACATACATTTATTCGTTATTAGTTTCATTTTGGCTACTCTTTGCCAAGGAAAAAGAGGTTAGGAAAGAGGAAGTTAGAAAGCCTTTTCTGTTATCTATTGGTGATCTGCAAATGTTTTCTGATGATCCGCCAGCAGACCCTCCTGCTGATCCACCGGCAGACCCGCAAAAAACATTCAATCAGGATGACGTAAATAAAATCGTCCAGGATAGGGTTTCACGGGCTGAAAAGAAGGCACAGAAAGAACTAGCAAAACAATTAGGCTTTGAATCAGTTGAAGCTATGACAACGGCTTTAAATAAGGACAAGCCAAATGATAAGAAAGATAATCCAATTGATGTAGATGCACTTCTAGAAACAAAGCTTAAAGAAGAGCGAGAAAAAACATTTAAAAGATTATTAAATTCAGAAGTTAAAGTAATTGCGAATGAACTTGGATTCACAGACTGGGAAGACGCCTTAGCGCTCGCTGATCTATCCAAGGCAAAAGAAGATGACAATGGAAATATCACCGGAGTGAAAGAAGCTCTAGAAGAACTTGCTAAGAAAAAACCGCATTTTCTTAAGAGGTCTGGAGGATTTGGTGCATCAATTCCTAATAATCCCCCTAACCAAAAGGAAACACTGGAAAACATTAAAAAGCTTGCTTCCACTCGTGGGGCTCAAACAACTACTGCCCATAATCCATGGGCTTAATTTTAAGCTTAATTTTAAGGAGGAATTGTTCATGCGTTTACAACCTACACAAAGATTTGAAGTGGATGACCATATCGAAATCTTAGCTTCATATGATGTGATTCGTGAGGTAGTCAATGGAATCACAATTGATTCTAGTGTCGTAACTGCAGTTGATGGAAAGAAAATTGTAAAGAAAGGCATGCCGATGGGGAAGTTGGCTAATGGTAAATATGGTCCTTACAAAGCAGATGCCACAGACGGCCGCGAAAACCCTACAGTAATCCTAAAGCATACTTATGATGTTACCGAAGGCGATCACGTTGCAGCTGGATATGAGATGGCCAAAGTTATTTCAGAACGTATTCCGGTTACTGTAGATGCTACCTTAAAAGGAAAAATGCCACAAATCCATTTTGCTTAATCCATTTTGTTGAAATCAACAAGATGGTTTTTTATTACTCAAAATTGAAAGGATGATATAAATGCCAGTAGAATTACTAGGCTTAGAACAAGCGTTATCAGGTCAAGAATTATTAGTATATTCTCGTAATCTAGCAACACCTAACACTTATTTACATGATTTATTATTCCCAGCTCATGAAACATCCGAATTAAGCGTTGATGTAATTCGTGAGGGATCTCGATTACCTGTAATGGCTCAAATCGCTGAGCTTGGCTCACAAGTTGATTATGGCAGCCGCGAGGGAACGACAGGACAAAAAATAGAAATTCCCAAAATTCAGCGAGGTCGTGCAATGGATGAAAAGCTAGTACGTTTGTTGCTTCAAGCATCCCAAGGCAGTTTACGTGCAAATGAGATTGCTGAATTGCGTCGTACGCAGTTAAATGATGCTGATTATGCGGTAGATTCCATCAAAGCACGTAAAGAATGGATTGCCATGCAAGCTATCTCCACTGGGAAAGTTACTTATACAGAAGGTGGAGTACAATTAACTGTGGACTTTGGTTATGGTAATGATCAAAAACCAGTTCTTTCTGGTACGGATTTATGGAGCGATACAACAAACTCCAATCCTATTGATGATATTCAGACTTGGGTTGGTGCAATGCAAGATAAGGGTATTAACCTTACCCGCGCATTAGCTTCACGACAGGTTATTTCTTACTTGTTGCAGAACAAGAATGTTCGTATTGCTTACCATGGTGATCCATCAGGTTCAGCTAATCCACCACAATTAAATAAGCAGCAATTAGATAGCCTATTTGCTTCTCTTGGTCTTCCTAAAATTGTTCAATACGATACACAGGCTCGTGTTGAGAACAAAGCATTGTCAAACAGTAAGTTGTCATTCTCAACTATTCGCATGGCACCACAGAATCGCTTTGTAATGCTTCCAGATAGTGCACTTGGTCATTATTTGTGGGCTGAATCAACAGAGGAAATGCTTAGTGATATCCAAACGGAGAAAACAGACTCTAATGGAATCTATGTTTTCCGTAAGATTAACGAGCATCCTATCCGTGTTGAAACGATTGGAGTAAACCTTGCCTTTCCTTCATTCGGATATAATGATTCTGTTGTATCTGCGACAGTAATTTAATTATATGGGTGTCAGCTCTGCTGATGCCCTATTTTAGCCTTGAAAGAAAGGATGAATATAAATGGATTTAATCGCACTAGGAACCGTTAAACACAACGGGAAATGGTTTAAAGCTGGTGACGCAATGAAGAAGGTTAAGAAAGAAGATGGGGAACGTCTTATTAATCTCGGGACTGCGAAAATTGATGAAATTGCTGAACGTTTAAAAGAAGAAGAGGAAGCCCAGAAAAAAGCTGGAGAATCTGCTCGTAAAAAGGCAGAAGCCGAGGAAAAGAAGAAGCAAGAAGAAGCTGTTAAAAAAGAATCTGATAAGAAGTAGGTGAGGGATAATGCCTACAATTGAATCAATAAATACATGGATTCAAGCTAATATTCTAGATTCAAAAGCTTGGGATGACTCATCAAAAAAGGACATTGCTGTTGTCCAAGCAATGAGAAATATCAAGCGTTGGTTTCCAGAGGTAGTATTTTCAGATGAAATTATTAGCTATCAGGTGATTTGGGAACTACAAGGATTGGATCCTGTACTCAAATATGGAAAGCAAGGAATTAAACATATCAGTGAATCGGGTGACCGAATCGAGTATACGACTCGTGACAAAGTAGCTCCCGAGGTTCGTGAAATCCTTGGTGTTCCACTTTATGAACTAGAAGAATCAGAACCAAGCGTTATCCTTGAGGGTGGTATGCTGCTATGAGTCTATTTGGATATCCAGCCGATATCGTGCATTACTCTGCAATGTTAGACAGCTGGGGTAGGGTAGATACTCAAAATTATCTAACCGGTTTTAAGCCAATACCGAAGAAAGTGAAAGTCATTGAAGAGCAAAAACTTATCAAAAACGATAAGGGCGAAGAAGTACATTCAATTGCCGAGATACATTTAGAGGGCACTCAAGAATTGAAAATGCAGGATTACTTCTTGTACACAAATGCATTAGGTAAAGAGGTTCGTTATGACATCAAACATATCGAAATAAAAAAGAATCTTGGAACTGATGAAGTAAAGAAGGTAATTGTGTATGGCTAATCGTGAAATCTTTACTATCGAAGGTATTGAAGCGATGATTGACCGACTTGACCAGATCGAAATCGAAACAGAACGAAAGGTTGACCGGATATTAATTGAACTCGCTCAAAAGGTGATTGAAGATGCGAAAAGGCTCGCTCCAGTTGCACCGGGTAGTGGAGATTTAGAGGCTTCACTTCATGTTGGAGAAGTGAAAACACTATTAAAAAGCAAGTATATTGATTTTGGCGTTAGCCCCGAAGTTGATCACTATGCTACCGTTCAACATGAAGGATTTCGAAAAACAGCAGACGGTCGAGTAGTTCATATGTCTCCTGGTCCAATCACTAGATCAAAGCCAATGCATAAAGGATATATGCCTGGAAAGAAGTATCTTGAGAATGCTATTGCAATTAATGAACAATTAATTATTTCCGAACTGAGAAGAGCTTTCTCGTTTTAGTAAGAGGTGATGGTATGAGGGCAAAAGAAATAATTAATCATCTTTCTTTAGAGGGATTTAATGTCTATCCTGATGCAAATTTCATGCCTGATGTAGATGAGAGCCGACTGCCGGCTCTTTTTGTTTTTGGTTCAGGTGGCGCTGAGTCATCTAGTGATTTACCAATGGAATTTCCAACTTTCCAAATCATTGTGAAGGGGAAGTCTTACAAAAAGGATTCTAATCAGATGGATAAAACAGAGCAGTTAGCGAAGTCATTGATTAATCATTTACACTCTATTAATCATCAGGAAATAGGGTCAAATCTCGTATATTATGTTCGGTCAATGCAAAGTAATCCTATTCCGATTGGCTTAGATACTTTTGACAGACCTGTCTATTCCACGAATTTTAAATTGAAAATACAACCATCGAAGGGAGTTAAAAAATAATGGCCTTAAATATTATTGATGTTCCAATTGGCCCAGCAAAAGTCGAATATGGAGACACGAGTCCTACAATTTTCGATATCACTAAAGGTGGAATTACTTTTCGTGTAAATACCACAAAACAGGATATTACAGTCGATCAATACGGGGACACTCCAGTGAAATCCGTCATGAAGGGGAGGACTTGCGAGGTTAAGGTCCCGTTTGCTTTGAATGATCTTGAGAAGCTAAGTAAAGTTACTCCAAATAGTAAATATGGCAAATCAGGTACTAGTCCAAATGAAAAGAAAAAATTAGAAGTATATGCCCAAGCTGGTTTTGATTTGCTGAAGGATGCAAAAAAACTTGTTATTAAACCAACATCTTCCGGAACAACAGAGAATGATTGGATTACCATTCCTATTGCAGGATCGATAGCAGACCCTGAGTATACTTATAACGCGGATAACGAAAGGATTGCAAATATTGTGTTCGTAGGATATCCAGATGACAAAGGTCTTTTGTACATTCTGGGTGATGCTTCAGTAGTCATTGCATAATAACAAATTAAGAGAGCTTAGTCTCTCTTTTTTTATTGGAGGAATCAATATGATAGATCAATTAAAGAAAATGAATATCTTAAAATCGAATGAAAATAAAATGTACCTCCATGAGAAAAAAGTAGATATCCCTAAATTAACTCCTGATCGGTGGAAACGGCTATTTGAAGAAGTAGATATGCTTCCTGGGCTAATAGTACAAGTGATGCTAGCACCTAAGGAAGAATTTTATTCAGTTGTAGTTTCGGTATGCCAGTTAGCTTTGGATGAAGTGATAGAGATTGTTGCTTTATTAAGTGATATAGAACCTGAATACATTCGGGAAAACGTTGCGCTATATGAAATTATTGAATTTATTACTAAAACAATTCAGAGAAATAAGTTAGGTGAAATTGGAAAAAACCTCAAAAGCCTTCTGCCGAAAAAGATAGAGAAGTAGAAGGCAAACTATCATTTGACGAGTTTATATATAGAGCTTCATTCATTTTAAATATTCCTCCCAAAGTGCTTGAAACCCAGTACTATTTCAAAGATTTACCTAAAATGCTTGAAGAAAAAGCAAAAGAGAAAAACGAAAAAATACTTGAGCAGATTATGATTCATCTTGCTACTAATAATAGATCATTACAAGAAGAGGATTACAAGGAATTAATGAACAGCCTTACCCAGAGTTTAGATAAAAAAACAAATGAAACTTTTAATCGTGAAAAATTTGAAGAGCTTCGCTTAATGACAAATATGGGAGCCAACAAATCTTGAAGGAAGGGAGGTAATTAAAAATATATGGCTACTGATTTAGGAGAGTTAAGAGCACGCTTAACGCTTGAAGCACAGCAATTTAAACAGAGTATGCAGCAAACCAGAACAGAACTATTAAATATAACGAATTCTACCAATGCGACTAATACATCAATGAACAACCTGCAAAGCGCTACTGTAGCAATGAGGGATGCAGCAGAATCAGGTATTGTCCCTGCAACAGAGTTAGCAAGTGACTTGGAGGAACAACTAGGGAACGTCAATGATATTTCTGGAGAAACTGTCAATTCGGTAACTGATTTAGGAATTGCAGTTGAAGAACTGGGACCAGTTGCAGAAGAAAGTGTATCAAATACAACAGCTAGCATAGAAGAAATGCTATCAACAATCCAAACTGCATCGGCAGCTATAGGTGGAATCATTGCAGCTGGTTTAGGATTAAGTGTAAAAACTGCTGCAGATTTTGAACAGCAAATGAGCCGTGTTAAAGCAATTTCTGGTGCAACTGAGGAAGAATTCACAAAACTTAAAGACTCGGCCCTCGATTTAGGAGCGTCAACATCTAAATCAGCTAGCGAAGTTGCGCTTGCTTTTGAAGATATGGCGGCAATGGGATTCAATGCGAATGACATTATGGCGGCTATGCCTGGTGTTATTGCGGCCGCAGAAGCTTCTGGAAGTGATTTAGCGTCAACAGCGGACATTATGGCTGCGGCATTAAACTCTTTCCAAATGGAGGCATCGGAGGCTTCAAGGGTTGCTGATATTCTAGCCATGACAGCTAATATTTCTGCTGCGAGTGTTGAAGATATGGGATATGCATTTAAATATGCGGCTCCTGTTGCAAATGCTTTGGGAATGGGTATTGAAGAAGTTTCAGCTGCCATCGGAATCATGACCAATGCTGGATTGGAAGGAAGTCAAGCTGGTACATCCTTACGTGCTGCTTTGTTAGCTTTACAAAATCCTGCAGATACGCAAAGAAAGATGATGGCTAACCTTGGAATAGCCATGAAGGATCAAGAAGGAAATGCTTATAGCTTATCCGAAACTATTCAGGCGTTGATCAAAGGCACGGAACACATGACAAGCACTGAAAGAGTAGCCACATTGGCAAAACTTGTAGGAACAGAAGCTGTTTCTGGAATGATTGCTGTAATGGAGGGTGGAGTAGATCAGTTAGATGAGTTTACGAAAGCCTTAAAGAATTCAGGTGGTGCTTCCAAAGAAGCTGCTGATATCATGATGAACAACCTTAATGGTGCATACGAGGAATTTACTGGTGCATTAGAAACGCTCGGGATAAAAGTTGGAAATGAATTCTTACCAATGCTAACAGATATTGCGCGAGAGGGAGCAAACGTTGTAGAAGCCATTAGCGAGATGGATATGTCTGCTGTAAAAGCAAACATTACTTTTGCAGGGACAACTGCAGCTTTAGCATTTCTTATTTCATCAGTCGGGAAGTTAGCAATGTCAATAAAATCACTAATGTTCTCGATGGGTCCTGCAGGCTGGCTCATTGCAGGAGTCTCTCTTTTAGGGGGAGCAATAGCGAGTTCCTTGGTTTACCATAAGGATTTGGAAAAAATCACTCTAGATAATGTACTTGCTATGCGCGAACAACATAAAGCATTAGAAGACAATATTATTGAATATGATCGCCTGAAAGCTCATTCTAAGCTAACTGCTGATGAGATGGCGCGTTTTGTTGATATAAATTCTATGCTTCAAAAAACTTCGGATCCAACCATTATTGCTAGATTAAGAGAGGAACAGGAGAAGCTTCGAGAGAAATCAAGTCTATCAAATGATCAAATGACAAGATTGATAGATCTAAATGGTCAAATTATTGAGGTAGTCCCTGAATCTAATACTGTTTTAACTGATCAAGGAAATATCCTTCTTGAAAATACAGATAAAGCCAAAAAATTTAATAATGAGCAAATCGAAATGATTCGTTTAGAGCTTGAAGCCGAGAAGGCTAAAGCTGAAGCTAATATGGCGGATTATTTGAAGGAAGAAGAGAGGCTCATAAAGTCCATTAATAAAGAAAAGGAGAAGATGAGTCAACTTGACAAAGACGAATATGATCAACGAACAAAAATAAGTGATCTTCAAAGAGAGCTTGCCGCTGCTAAAGCAAACGAAGATACTCTTGAACAAGGTCGCATTAATCAAACAATTGAACGGGAAGAGCACAAACTAGAAGCGATTAAAAAACAAAGAGCAGAAGCTGCAGAATTAATCGTTGAAAAATCTACAGAATTAAAAGAAATTCAAAAACAAATTGGTGCTTTGGATGAAGTTAAGCGCCAGATGATCGATATAGAGTTAAAGCAGGTTAACATCAACGCCAAACGTGGAGAAGAACTTCAAACGATTGAAGTGGAAATATCAAAATTAAAAACAAAAAAATCCGAGCTCGAGAAAACAACACCTCTTAACGAAAGAAATACTGAAGAATATCGAAAATCAGCGTCGGCAATTCAAACTCAAATTACTAATTTAGAAAATGTTAAATTAAAGATTGATGAATTAATTGGAGTATCTGCTACACTAAACTCATCTCTAGGAAAAGCAATCTTCAAAGATATTGTTATACAAGAAAAATCATACAAACAAGTCGTTAATACTACTGGAGGGTCAGGTCGAATTCCGAAAGAGCTCCACCATACAGGCGGAATTGTAGGACGTGGTCAAATGCCTAACCTACATGTTGGTGGATTGGTATCTCAGTTTATGAATGCCCCTAAACATAACGAGATTGATGTCCGTCTACTAAGAAATGAAATGGTCCTTACCGAAGCTCAGCAGGCTAATTTAATGCGGATGATCGATGCGGGGATGTCTGGGGGCAATAATAATCAAGGCATTACAGATCCAGAAGTTATTAATCTTCTTCGGCAGATAGAAAGTGCGATATCACAAGGCATGAATCCAGTAATGGTATTAGACGGCAGGGAAGTTGCTCGTGGAACCTATCCCTATATCAATGAGATGAAGGAAGCAGATACAAGAAGGAAACTAAGAGCAAGGGGGGAATAGTATGAAATCACTAACATTCAACGGCACTAGAAAACCATGGCTCATTTTACTTCGCGGCCGAAAGAAGCCCCCCTTCTCAACAGTTAGACGCAATCTATTATCTATACCTGGGCGCCATGGAGCGTTTTTGCATACGAGTACCAAAGAGCCTCTTGTTATCAATCAACCGATAAGCTTTATCGTAAATGATGATTACAACGCATTACAATATAAGGACGAGCTCGCGGAATGGTTGGTTACGGATGAACCTGTACCACTCACTTTTGATGATGAACCTGGTCGTATCTACTATGCTGTTGTGCAAAATACGATTGATGACTTTGAAAGAATTGCGTCTATTAGACAAGGGACCATTCAATTCATCTGTCCTGATCCATATGGATATAGTGAAGAAATCGCTCAGAATATCTCATCAAATAATAATTTGATAAACAGTGGCACAGCGGAAACCTATCCAATATTTGATATAGATGTTTTAAAAAATATCACTAGATTAGAAGTGATAAATAAGTCTCTATCAGATCGTCAAGGTGCTTCTCCATCAATTGTTTTAGGGGTAGCTGCTAGCATGGAGCAAGAGGAATTCGCAAAGGAAGAATTAATCTTCCAGGACTCCATGCAAAGTACACAGACGTGGCAAACAGCAGTAGAAGTTGATGCCGGGCATATAGCTGGAACAGTTGGTGTAGATTCCAAGGGGTTTTACCCTGCAACATATGGCAATGCAATCTATCCACTTGATTGGCAAGGGCCATCATTAATTAAAGGTATTGGAACCTCATTACAAGATTTTAAAGCAGATATCTATATAGAAAATCTTAATGTCGATAAAGAGACAGGCATGTTAGATGTATATTTAAGAGATTCAAACAGCAACGTATTGGCAAAAATCAGCTTCGGGGACGCTTGGAAGGGGAAAACCGAAAACTTCGGCAATGCTCAAGTAGGAGATTATAATTCCACTCTGAAAATGAGTGCTACTGCAGACGATCCAAAAGGCTGGAATAATTTTAGCGGAATTATCCGTGTGATCAGAGTAGATAATGTGTGGAATTTTTACTTTGCACAGATTGATAAGAGTGGAACACATAATTGGGTGCATTCTCGCACAAGAATTACAGACAATGCTAGAAGGTATATGTCTCCTGTAACAAGCATACAGGTCGCATTTAGGTTGTGGGCAGGCACGGTCCGAACGGATATGCACATAAAAAATATTAAAATATACAAGATTAATAAACCAACAGGCAGCGGGGCATCTCAAAGTGTTCCATTCGTTGCTCAAGCTGGCGATAGGTTAACGATCGATACGAAAAAAAGTCTGATTTTAAAAAATGGGGAGTTTGCAAATGAATTAGCTGATTTATCTTTGCAGATGTTTCCATTTGCAAAGGGACATAATATGCTGCAAATAATTCCAAGCGATGCAGTCAATGTGACAGCTAGATACAGAAGAGCCTATTTGTAGAGAGGTGATAAAATGCAAATTGTAGCAAATAGTGTGCAACTAATCAGCGGGGGTAACGTTATCAAACAAGGTGACGAGACCCCTTTTGTATTTCAATTAAATGATGAAACTGGTGAACCAATTGAAATACAAGGTGCTACTGTAAAGGTTAAAGTTGCAAATGAAAAAGTGGTTGTTTTAGAAAAAACAGCTACAATCAATTCGGATAATACCTTATCTTTTTTCCTATCAAAAAATGATGTCGCTGGAAATGGAGATATGCGTCTTGAATTTACAGTAACTTATGCAAACGGAAAGGTAGGGAAGTTTCCAGCGGCAGGATGGCAAGAAATTCGTATTACCCCATCATTGGATGATGTTTCAAGCGGAACTGTTGCAGTTGTAACAGTAGAAAAAATTAAGCAGGAATACCAACAACAAATTGATACCTTCAAAACAGAAGTAAATCAGAAACTTGTGAATGTAGATCAGCAGGCTGCTAATGCAAAAACACAGGCTGACCGAGCGAAGGCTGAGACAGATCGATTGGTCGGTGTAGATGCTGCTCAATTCGATTCTAGGTTAACTGCAGTTAGCGAACAGTTGGCTCAAACTTCGACAGAAATACAAGGAACTTCGCAAGGAATACCACTAGCACCTTTATCTAATGTAACAATCACAAACAACTATACAGGTGTTGTACCGTTAGTATTTCATGATGGATGGTTATATGGGTTTAAAAATAATATAACAATTGTTAAATCGAATGATGAAGGTAAAACATGGATTGATATTGCAACAGCCCCGTATGGTTCAGTTCATAGTATTTTTTGGACTAATGATGGAGAAATAGTTATTACAAATAGTGCAGAGATATCAAAATCATCAGGATGGTCTGTTAATCCTGCGACTGCTACATGGAGTAAAAAAGTCACAAAATCAAAGTCAACAGGTGTTGGTATTTTACCTTGGGGGATTAACGGAAACGGCACAAAGTTTATTGCCACTGAATATTCAGCGAGTGACAGATCAGAATCACGGTATGTATGGATAAGTACGGATATGGGTAACACATGGAATGTTGTACTAGACAAATATACAATTGACCCGAACAACTTATCACATATGCACGGTGTTTGCTATGACAAATGGGAAGATAGATTCTTCTTATCGCATGGTCACGGTGATATTTACGGTGTTTACTACTCTGATGACAATGGAGTTAATTGGAATAAAATCGGCGGTACTTTTCAACCTAACGCTGCACCTACAACCTTAACTGCAACAGACAACGGTATTGTGTGTGGTTCTGATTCTATTGATACTGGATTATATGGGATTGCTAGAACAAACAACCCAATAGACATGAGAATGAAACCTATTGCACGTTGGGATATTGAGGTAGAAGGTGTTACGGGATTCGCTTATAGAGGTGTCCGAGATGAAAAAACAGGGCAAGTATATGTGAGTTTTAAATCAGACCATAACGGAGTTGCTTCGGCTATTATGGCAGGAACAGCAACAACAGGGTCACAGTTATGGAAATCTCCTACAGTTGGATTTTCAGTGTTCACTAATTTGGCGGTTACTAATGAAAATATATTTGGTCTAATCACAATAGATTCCGTTAATGAATTAATATCAGCTAAAAAGCCAACATTTGGTGTCGCATCTTTCGATAGTGGAAATATAACTAATGGGAAATCGAACAACCCAACTTCTATTGCAATTGGCAAAAATGTAGAAGTATCAAGTGCAAATGAAGTTGTTATTGGAACGAACGCAAGTTTAGAAGCGACATCCTCAAAAACTGGAAATGTAGTTATTGGGAATAGTTCAAAAGGGACTGCAAGAAGTGTTGCAATTGGTAATAACGCACAAGTATATGGTCTTGGCGGGGATGCTGTCGCAATCGGGAATACTGCTAAAGTAGCTGCTACAAACGGTATCGCAATCGGAAACGACGCTGAGATTCCATCAGGAATGACAGGTTCAATCGCAATCGGAAGTGGAACGGAAGCTTCAACAGGAGGCATTGCAATTGGCATTGGAGCAACAACGGGTGGTGGCACAACAAACGGTGTATCGGTAGGAAGTAGCGCTTACGCTGGAACGAGTTCTGTTGCTGTTGGAAGGTTAGCAAGTGCTGGTACTCAACAAGTAGCAATAGGGCTAAGTGCTAAAGCAAACCATTTAAACTCTATCGCTCTTGGGGCAAATGTTACCACAACAGCAGGCGAACAGTTAAATATTGGTGCAAGACATATTGAAATGAAAAAAGTTACTGAACCAACAACCGTTCCAGCAGATACAGGTAGATTATTTGTAATGGACGATGGTGCAGGTAATATGCGACTTTGCGTTAGATTAGGCGCAAAGACAACTGTATTAGCGACAAGTGTTTAGGAGGATGACAATGGAATTTACTTTTAAATTAACAGAAGCAGAAGCACAAAAGGTTTTAGATGCTTTGATTAAAGAACCTTATATAACTGTTGTGGATGTTGTCAATAAAATTCAAGAGCAAGCAAGTGAACAACGTCAAAAGAATGATGGGGGTCATTAAATGTGTACTTGTACGAAAGAAACTTTTTTCAAACACTTAAAAAATAAGCAACATTACGAATTAGTAGACGAAGCGCGAAATATGCAGATTGAAGTGGAAGATGGTGAACCGACAGAAAGTATCATAGAAAAAATAATGTCTGTTACAAAATAAGCGGATTTTATAAACGATATAAATTAGTATGGTAATAATTCGCAATTGGATGAAACTGTTCGGTAAGAGAAGTTAAAAATAAAGCATAAAAAAGAGCCGCCGGATCACTCCGATTGCTCTTTTTTAAATTCAATTAGTTCTTCAATTTTGCAATCTAGCTCTATACAAATCAGATTTAGATTTTCAACAGGCAATGACTTTGATTTATTTAAGCACATTTCGCTGATAGTCGGCTGCCTTATTCCTGTTCGCCTAGAGAACTCTCTTTGTGAAATACCCTTTTGCTTCAGTAATTCATCAAGTTTAATAAAAATCATATTGGCCCTCCTATTTCGGGATAACTACGAATATAGTATCATTTTCCTATTGAAACGTAAATAGTATCGTTGTATCATTTATCTATCGACTACGATAAACGTATCAAATAGGAGGGTATGAGATGAATGATGCAGCTGAACAACTATTGTCCGAAATGGTAATTGCTATGTACGATCTCTTTCCAGGTGTTGATTCTGGCAAAGTCCAGCACTCCTTATCGAGGGTATTATCAAAATATAAAATTGATGTTCAAGAAGATTATCAATATACTTCCGATTTACAAGAAAAAATAAAGCTGTTTATCACCGCAAAGAAAGTTGAAGGTTTAAGTCAAGCTACTCTGGACGGTTACAAGATTGAATTAGGGCTCTTTACTAAGAAGATCGAAAAGCAAGTTGACCACATTACTTCTGCAGATATTAGGATTTATTTAGGCTCTCTTGAAGGGCTAAAAATGAGTACGATCGGCAAGAAGTTAAACGTGTTACGTACTTTTTTCGGATTTCTAGCTGCTGAAGAAGTTATTAGGCAGGATCCGACTGCAAGATTAAAACCACCAAAAGAAGAAAAAAGAATTGGAAAGTCATTAAATATCGAAGAATTAGAGATGCTTCGTGAATCGTGCGAAACAATTAGGCAACGCGCATTTATTGAGGTCCTTTATGCTACCGGATGTCGCCTAGGCGAAGTTTACGGGTTAAATAAATCAGATATAAATTATCAAGACTCGAGCTGTCGAGTAATTGGTAAAGGGAATGAAGAGAGAATAGTCTATTTTAGTCCAAGGACCATGTATCATTTGAAAAAATACTTAATGAATCGTTTAGATGATTGTGAAGCTATGTTTATCACCGAAAGACGTCCATATAGGAGATTGTCAAAACGCGGGATTCAGGATGAAATATGGAAAATCGCAGAATTCGCAGGGTTGAGGCACAAGGTGAGCCCGCATGTTTTAAGACATACATTTGGTACACTTACTTTAAATAACGGTGCAGAGTTAGTTGCTGTTCAAGAACTATTAGGACACAAATCGCCGGAAACAACCCTAAGGTATGCTCGTATCACAGAAGAGCGAAAAAGAGAGCAACATAAAAAATATTTGGTCATATAAGAGTCCGTTAGGGCTCTTTTTTTATGGAGGTGACAATTTGAGGAAACTTCTAAATCGATCAACCCCAATATGGATCTACAACATTGACGAGGAATTGAAACTAATCCTAGACCCAAAAGGTGATCTTCCACATTTCGATTCCTGGTATACAGAACAGTTAAATGGAGCCATCACTTTAGAATTTTCTGTCCCGGCAAACGATCCAAGGGTTACCGCCATTGAAAATGATGGCCGCGCGGTTATCCGTGACCAAGATGGGAATTTGATAGAATTTATTATCCGTCAGCCAGAGGACACTAACGATATTAACGGTCCTATTAAGCGAGTATTCGCTGAGGGTGGAGACTACGAGCTCATCGATGAGTGGATGACAGGTTATAAAGCAGATAACGTCACATTAAAGACAGCCTTAGAAGCAGTACTTTCTAAAACAAGAATTTCTGTTGGTATTGTGCATGACTTTGGTACACAAAGTGTCGATCTTGCACCTATGTCAGTAAAGGCAGCAACGGTTGAATTAATCAATCTATTTGGCGGTGAAAGAAGATACCGTGTTGACACTAGTGTAAATCAAATTGTTAATCGCTATATTGATGTCTTGTCAAGGAGGGGAGAAAACACTGGGAAACGCTTTGAGCATGGAAAAGACATTCAAAGTGTGAGGCGCACGATTGATAGTACAGGCATTAAAACAGCCCTGTATGGTTACGGAGCAGGTGGGATAAATGATGGTCCTCGTGTTACCTTTGCAAGCGTAGAGTGGTCAGTTGCTAATGGCGATCCAATTGACAAACCTATTGGACAAACTTGGATTGGGGATCCGGATGCTCTCCAACAATGGGGATATGATCGAGGGACAAGGCATCGATTTGGCGAGTACTCTGGCCAAGAAGAAGATCCGGCTGAATTGCTTCTTAGCACGTGGAATCATTTACAGACATTAAATGATGCGGTAAGAACCTATGATTTTAAGGTTGCTCTATTAGAAAAAGTAGCTGGTTATAAGCATGAAGCGGTGCGCCTTGGTGATACGGTCATTTTAATAGATAGAGAGATTCAACCTAAAGTTGAAGTTTCGGCCAATATCATTGAATATCGTCAAAACCTTAATGATGACCAGCTGGATGAGGTCACAGTTGGCAATTTCAGAAACTCATTTGATTCAGCTGTTAGGATTCGAAACACAGAAAAAGTAATCGAACGAAAACAAGGTAATTGGGATAACAAAGAAACACCTGAGGGAGCTCATGCCAAAGCAATTGCTGAAGCTGAAAAGGCTATCGAGGAAGCGCAAAGAAGAATTGATGCAGCTAAATTAGAAATCCAGCAAGCTGTTAACGAGATCGAGCAAACTAAGTTGGATTTAGAAAATGCTCAAGCCTTAATTGATGATACTCTAGCAAATCCACAGAATTATAATGGTGAATTTGCAGGAGATTTAATAGCTGATAGTTTAATAGTAAGAGGTCCTATCATATCCCAGGACGCAACGATTACAGGGCGCATCGCTGCAGCAAATGCAACATTTGTAAATGCGACAATAGAGACAGGCAATATCATCAATGCAAATATTCAAAATGCGACTATCACAGGGACGTTGGCTGGGGTTGGTGGTACATTCACTGGTGATCTAGTAGGTGCGAGGATCACGTCAACAAGTGTCATCGATGTGGCAACCGATATTCGAGTGGGCAACAATATATATCTTGGCGGAGAATCTCACATCCCCGAAAAAATGATCAGATTTAAAAGTGGTGCTACAATAACAAGCCCAGCTGTTAGTAGCGGAATAGAGATATCTGCTGAATACTTTTACGCGAATGGATACAAAGTTTTAACAGAAGCTGATCCAATTACCGCGAGGTTTGGCTAATGGCCTACGTTAGCACGATAGATTTTGGTCAAAATTACATTACAGTTGATATTTCAGGATTAAGTCAAGCTCAAAATAAGTATGGTGGATTTAGAGTAAGAATTAATAATGGTCCATGGCAATCTATTAGTGTGCAGTCTGGCTACACTGGGTATGACAGCGGAAACTATACATTCTACAATTTGTCAGCAGGGACTACTTATTATATTGAGGGACAAGCATATACGAATGCTTGGTATGATGTAGATGCTAAATGGGTTACAACGTCATCTCCACCTAAGACTGCAACACCAACTAATTTTAAAATGACTGCGACTAAAAGTACGGAGATATATTTTGAGTGGAGTAGTGTAAGTGGTGCAACTAAATACGAAGTAGCTATATATTCGCCATTTAGCATGTCACGGGAGGTTGCAACCTCTTATCTTAGTTGGGGTAACCTATCTCCTTCCACAACTTATTATGGCTATGTAAGAGCATACTCTAGCTCTGGCGGTTGGTCTGATTGGTCGAGTTGGACTTATGTTACAACACCTCAAGGTAAGCCAGTCGATTTCGTTTGGGATTCATCGAAGACGAGTGGATTCAATTTTAATATTTCAGCAGCAGAGTGGCAGAAATTACAGCAAAAGATTAATGAGTTTAGGCTCTATAAAGAATTAATTGCTTATAATTTTTCTGTCCCGAGTAAAGGGAATATCTTTTATGCTACGCACTATAACGAAGTAAGGAATGCAATCTTCGGGATGAATCCTACAACAACTATCCCAATGTACAGAAATAGCAAAGAAATAATATATGCAAGCGAGATCAACAGATTAAGAGACTCATTAAATTCAATAACGTAGGAGGAAATATTTATGAACATAACATTTACGCTTAATACAGGACAAATGATTACTGCAAAGATAGACGGCTTTGATTCTGCAAAATTTGCAAAGGAATTAAACAACCCACAGTTAACTTTCGTATCTATCGGTAACAATGGATTTCATAAAAATAGTTTAATAGGGTGGCGGGAAACAATAGATATGGAGGATTATCAATAATAAACGAAACATCAGAGGGCTAATGTAGTCCTTTTTATTTTGCATCAGGACTTAAGTACGCTCCGAGCCGATCGGGGCTAATTCTATTGGAAGAAGGTAAACAGTATGCAATTAGATATGTTTTCTTGGTTACAAGCGTGGTTAGAAAATGATAACAGTAAGGTAGTTTACTTATTGGCACTGATTTTAATAGCAAATATTATTGATTTCTTACTAGGCTGGTTAAATGCAAAGTTTAATTCGAAAGTGAAATTTTCAAGTAGTAAGGCAATTTACGGTATTGCTAGGAAACTAGTTTTGTTTATTCTATTGGTTTTCTTTATTCCAGTTTCGTTACTTGTTCCTTATCCAATCGGAATTGGCGCATTGTATGTTTTGTTTCTCGGGTATTTGCTGAGTGAAATTAATTCAATATTAAGCCACCTTAAGATGTCTGATGATGATAAAAGTGTTGATAAATTTGCTGATTTTATTCAAAAAATTTTTTCTAGTAATAAAGGAGAGGGTAATTAATGGTACACGAAATTGAACTTCATCCTGGTCATTGGAAAAACACAGGTTCAGGCGCTAATGGGATCCTGAACGAAGTTACGGAGGCTAGAAAGGTAACAAAGCGTGTTTATGAGATATTAAAGGGTTCAAGCGTCCCTTGCACTTACTTTGAGGACAACACTTCAAGCAATAAAAATCAAAATCTTAATACCTTGGTTAACCATCATAACGCAGATCGTGATGGCTTGATCGTATCTATCCACCTTAATGCAGGGGGCGACTCTAGCAAAGGTATCGGCACAGAGGTACTTTATAGTACTCAAAAAGAGTTAGCAGCTAAAGTTGCAAATGCTATCTCAGACGCTAGTGGCTTAATTAATCGTGGGGCAAAGCAACGTAATGATCTAGCTGTACTTGCTAAAACTTATGAGCCGGCTATTTTGATCGAGGTTTGTTTTGTTAATTCTAGTGTGGATGCAGCTGCATATCGGCAAAATTTCGAAAAGATATGTCAAGCAATTGCTAACGAGTTAGCTACTTATCTAGGCAAGTCGATTAAGGAGGAAGTTAAAGTGGCAGAAACCGCAGAAACTGCAGAAGCTAAAGTAATGCTTAATGATAACAAATCTATTCCTGCATTTATTAAAGACGGCAGGACTTATGTGCAAGTTAGAGAGATTGCGGACTTGTTAGGGTTAAAAATCGTTTATAACAACGAGAGTAAAACAACAAAATTGTATTCTGTTAATTAATAATAAAAGCCCTTCCAGTTGGAGGGGCTTATCCTTTGAATCTAGAGTTATAGAGACCAGCAGAACTGATAATTAGTATTGCGAATAAGATGAATATGTCAATGTTTTGAAAGCTGAAGAAATTATCTTTGGTTATACTAATAGCCCAAAATCGAACACCTAGCCCAATTAAAGTACATATCCATACTAGTTTCAAATAAAATGTCAAATTATTATATCCTCCAAGCTTTTTAAACCCTCCAATGTTAAAGGATCAATGAACCTTATCAAACATCAATTTTTCCATGTTCCTAACTGCAGCATACCGAGCATTTTCAAGGGTGCGGCCAACACCAGACGTTAAATGGTTGCGATAAGGCGGTTCCTCCAGATCATCCAACAATAGATAGATTTCAAAACGCTTTTTATACTTAATGCAAAGCCACTCCATCAATTCTTTCTCTTTATAAAGCATAAGTCCTGAGTCAAATCCAATTATCCCTGGTGTACCTTTCTTCTGGAAGATGATTTTTTCTAACGGTGATTTCATAAAAAATCCCTCCTTTACCCATATATTAGGCAAAGAGGAGGGAAGTCCTTGTGACGGTATTGTGAAATAAAAAACATCTTTTTATTCTAAATTTATTTATATTTATTAATTATACTGGATTATATCAAATGGTGAATTATTAACTTTTTTTTTATCGATTAAAAATTCTACGTTATATTTTTCATATGCATTTTTAACTGTTTTTTGAAAATCAGTTATTAGAAATTTGATTTTTTGTTCGTCGCTAGTGGAATAAACATTAAATATAATGCTTATATTATTCCTTTGTTTTACTCTAATTCTAACATCATCCTGGGAAATTTTTATTTTACTTTCGTTTGCTGCTCTTACTAGTACTTTTGAAAATTCCTTAAACTCTTTATATGTTCTATGGCCATGTAAATCTTGAAATTTAACTATTGAACTATAAATTAATGGAATAAGCAGTGGCAGGATAGATAAGAATATCAAAGACGATTTGGTTAAATAAAGAAAAATCAGATTTACGATAAATAGGATTATTGGAACAAGCAAAATGGTGAATCGGTATAGTATGGTAATACTGAAGAAACCATTTTTAAAATATCCCAATACTAATAGAATAAATATTATTATTAAAACACTCATTGTAATAATATTGATAAGAAGCACCATTTCACCTCCCAAACCTAATCCGTTATTTATTACTTCGCTATTTTAAGATCCAATCCTCTAATAATCGCATTATTTTTAGTATTTGTAATATACAGTTTAGCTGTACTTAGGACTTTGTCTTGTGGTTTCCAATAACCATCAATTATTTTTTTAATGCCATTTAAGTTTAATATTAATTTATATGACCCAGTGCTCGCCATATATTCCACTTCAAAATTCTCTTTATATTGCTTACCTTCGAGTCCCTTTTCAGGATTAATGGAAAATATAATTTCAGCTACTAGATTTAAATCTCGTACATATTGTTGATCAATATCGAGAACTTTGAAGATAAAGTTATATTGATCAATTTCTGAAGTTACACTAATGTGTTCAGAAAAGCTTTCAAAAGATACATCTAATTCAACATTTTTAGTAATTTCAATAATTGATGTGTCACTGAAAATCTCAAATTCAGTACTACGATTCAAGTTATTATCATTTAATACTTTATGATTACCGCTTTTATTTAGATGGAATTGATACGTTAAGTTAGTCAAATTTAGTTTTCGAACAAATAATTCTACATCTGATACAGTAGCAGCACCTTTTATAATTTTTTTAGCCAATAATTCATCGATAAGGTACTCATAACTATTCATGTTACCAAAAATATCAGTATAATGTACTTGCATTTGTCTTTCAACACCACTATAAACTACCTGATATCCTGTTACTCCTTCATTATTCTGGAAGCGGTAAATCGGTTGGGTACGTTCTAATTTGTATAAATTTGCTATATGGCTATATGTTTGGTCTTCGGATAGTTGGACCCAATAAATTTTGTCATTAAATGAAATTTCGACTTTTGACATTATTTGGTGAAAATAATATAATATGATTTTATTTTTTGATTCACTATAGTCATATTCATCTATCGTAAAAAACTCAATAACGTTTTCGCCATGTTTTAATAATAGAATATCTAAGTTAAATTCATTGTTTTTAATTGTAAATTCTTTTCCATTTATTATTATAAAAGTTTGTTTTGGTTCAAAATCTCCATGGATAACTTCCTTTATTCGGAAGGAAATTTTATCTGTTCCAAAGAAAATATTTTTATTTTCCAATTGAATGATGCTTTCACCAGAGAGACTAATTAAAGTAGAAGGTGTATTAACTTTATTTTCATCAATTGCAATATCATTTAGATGAAATGTTTGTTCAATTTCACCTTTTTTTGTAATAACTAGGGAGCTTTTATTAGTATCATCCTTTAGGATTAATTCTGCTTGAAGATTAGGGTCAATTTCAAACGTTTTAAACGCTTGCCTTTGGGTGATTTTTCCATCTTCATACTTATCTAAACTAATTGATGTAAGCCCTTTATCATATGCGTCAATAACAAGACCATCAAAGTTTTTAATGTTAGTATTATCATTTTCATCAAAAATAACATACGTAGTTGAACCAATATTTTCTACTTGATAATCCTTTTGAATTAATGCTCGAATTTCTTCATCATACATTGATTCAATATTACCGTAAATAATGTTACCGTCATTATCGCGGATTGAAATGTCAACTGGACAAGCTACTTTACTTATATACCCACTAAATTTACGGTACATTTGGCTATCTAAATCATTAAAAACAGCAAAGTTTGGAGTAAATTCAATACCTAAAATAATATCCTTAACTAAACTAATGATATCTGGATTACATGTCATGCCATTGTGAGAGGCTTTATTTACAAAATACGGGAAATAATTTTGCCTATCCTGTAAATTTGAGTAAGCACTTAATAATGGTACGGTTCCATCTCCCTCGTCGTAACTTACATATGGTTCTTTTCTCGAATTTTCACTTATTATTTTAATAGTAGGTTTTCCTGTCCCAATTACTTCATGCAGGTCAATATGAGATGGTACCTCTTTTTTTAAGATTTCATAGAACTCGGAAAAAACTTTTTCATAACTATGGTTTTCCACAAATCTCTCTTGTAAAACATCTTTGAAAAAAACTTCAAACTGATCATAATAATTGTCATTAAGATAATAAGGCACGCAATTCAGTGTTTTTAATTCTTTTAAATACTTATCGTTGGGCAGCAATTGATATACACTCGGAAAATGAACTGAAATTTCTTTCGAAGATTCTTTGTCGATAAATTTTAGATATTTGTCTGGAATTCGTGAGCCATATAAAAGTGTTTTAACGGCATCCATTGATCCTTGCCATGGAGTACCTAAAGTAATTAATTTTTTTACCTTTTCTAAATCAGAATCACCCTCATGTTCAACTAAGCAGAGTTTGGCGATAATACCTCCCATACTATGTGCAACGATGTGTACTTCATCAACATTCATGGAAGCAATTTTACTTTTTAGTAGACTACTATGCTCAATGTTATTTAAACGCCAATCATATACAAACTCTTCAACAATATCAAAGCTTAACTTTAATACAGTTTTTAAAGGTTGGTAGGTTGCAAGCATATGAGAGGGTTCAACAGAATTTGTAATTGGTGTTAAACTCTTTAGATAATGCTCTTGAGATCCATAATGTAAGGGCCAAATTTTTTTACCTTCTTTTTTTAATACGCTACCCATTGTTCCATGAATAATAATTACACCAACTCGTAAATCTGACAAAATTGTTACCCCCTAAAAATTAGTAGGGCTCAGTCCTAGACATATTAATACATATTATGCTAGATTAATAGTGAATTTAAATTAAATAGGCGACTGAGCCTGGCGCGTTCTTAATAAGAACGTGTCTTTTTTTGTATTTATTTATTTGATTTTGTCAAAAACTATAATACCACATATTTGTTAATTTCCAATGCTTTTACAACATACTTTAAATTAGTTATAACACCCTACGGAGTGAGGAGTTACAACTAATGTTTCTTTAATCTATTTAGCAATTTCCTCCTTTGTAATCTCTCAAGTACTATCAAAAACAATTCCATCACTTTTCAAGGTGCCATTTTAACATCACACTAACAGTACCTAATCCATGATTTTAATATTGTATGGGAAAATAAAAAGCTTAACTAAAGAGTTAAGCTTTATGTCCACCTAAAAGACCCGATCGATGTTTAGTTGTCCCTGCCCTCGTATAAGAGACAGCGCGCAGAATAGCAGCTGCCCCATATTTATTACGAATCTTATCCATCGCATATCCAATTTCTCGCTTTTTCCACCCGTCCACATCAAACAAATCAAGTTGCATTTCATAATCGTCAACTAGTTGGGTTATCGAGAGTGAAACAGAGCGAACCGTTTGTCCTCTATAGTTTTCTTTCATAAGCTGCAAGCACACATTATAAATATCCATCGTCACATTTGTAGGATTCTCAATTGTCCTGGAACGATTAAATCCACCGCCAAATTCATCCTTGCTATATCCCAAGCTAAAACTTATCGTCCTTCCTGCTTTCCTTTTATCCCTTGCTCTTTTCGCTACCTCTTCGCACATTTCGAGTATAACAGTCTTTATCTCGCGTTCTTCTTTATAATCCCGCATTAAAATTTGGCTCTTCCCGAAACTAACTTGCCCTTTTAAAATAGGTGGACCGATTTCGGATAGATCCACACCCCATGCATGGTGAAACAACTGATTCCCCATGACGCCAAATTTCTTCTCTAACGACTCTAGTGGATAGTTAGCTAGTTGGCCAACATTAAATATCCCCATGCTATTTAGTGTATTTTGCACACGTCGGCCGATGCCCCACATTTCTGAAAGGGGAGAGACTGGCCATAATTTCTTGGGAATATCATCATATGTCCACTTAGCAATCCCTCCAGGTGCCTTCTTAGATTCAAGATCTAGTGCAAGCTTAGCCATCAACATGTTTGGTCCTATGCCGGCAGTACATGGCAGTCCAAAATCACGCATAAGATCTGACTGTATCTGCTGAGCAATCTCAAACGGAGTTCCCCAGATCTTTTCTAAGCCTTTTACGTCAAGAAAAGATTCATCCACGGAATAAGTGTGTACTGCATTAGGCGGCACGTATCGATAAAACAGTTTTGTGATCTCTGTTGACACTTTGATAAACAAGCTCATTTTAGGGTTAACAATTATTATCCTCGGATCGTTAGGAATTTCAAATAAACGGTTTGTTGTCTTGATGCCGAAGTCCCTCTTAAGAGCAGGGGAAGCAGCTAGGACAACACTTCCTTGCCGATCAATACTGCCAACCACAGCAAGGTAACAAGTCATAGGGTCTAATCCCATTTCTACTGCAGCCACACTTGCATAAAAGCTTTTCATGTCGATGCATAATATTTGTCGCTCAGGAAATTGTGTGTAGTCGATCATAGTGTCATACCTCACTCTGGTTGGATGTTGATCAGATTTTCAAACGGTACGTGGTGGAAATAGCCAAGCTTATCTTTCAGAATTAATTGGCTTTTAAGGTGATTTATAAAATGAACTGTACCAGTCAATTTGTTTGTAAAACCATTATCGAATATATCAATGACTAGAGTTTCATCGGATTCCATAGCCCCACAAATTATCAGTTCGAACTCTTCTATAGCTTGTTCGTCTAGTTCAGGTTGTTTAATCCGTTCTTCATCTAGTGCTGCTTTCTTAAGTTCTTGCACATGTTCTGGAAGCATCATAGCTGTCCATTTAATAGTCCCACGGTCTTTTATCATAATTCCAACTCCTTTTTAATATATTATATACAAACATTCGTTCGATATTCAACTTGATTTCAAACAAATGTTCGTATAAAATATTGGTAAAGGGAGGTCAGATTGATGAGAAGTTTACTTATAAGGGCTTCAGCAAGTGGAGCAATATTAGAAATGATATACTTGGACAATAAGGGAAATGTTAGCCAGCGCAGGATTAAAGTGTTATCAGTTAAAGAAGAGTCATTTAGGGCATATTGCTACACGAGGAAGCAGCAGAGGACCTTTAAGTTTGCTAATGTCTTGTCGGCAGGACCAGCACGTAAAATGAGGAGAGGGGCATAATAATGGCTAAAGTAAAGAAAAAAAGACCAACAAGAGACGAGTTCGAGCTCGAGGAGCTTGGTAATACGCTTGTAGAGGCACATGATGAAAAATCAGAAGTAATATTAGATGTCTGGGAAAAAGAACCTGTTCAAGGAAATATTATAAAGATGGATAGCCGTACGAGGTTAATTCATATAGAAAAAAACTCTGTAATTACTAAAGTTCCGTTTATGGACATTATGAAAGTTAATACTATATAAAAACCGCCTCCTAATGAGACGGTTATTTTTCTTTGAAGTCGAAATCCATTAATGCTTTGTGCTGGGCAATTGTAATGTCATAAAACATTATAATTTTCCTTATTTCCTCAGGTGTCTTACTGCCTTTTTTCATTTCCTCAATTAATTCCTTCCAATCATCATCTTTTGTCAACTAAATCACCCCTTTAAAAAATGTATAAAAACAAATAGATTGTAAATAATATTACCAAAAAGTATTTGGGTGAAGATATGAAAAAAGGCTATGTTCTTTCATTACTGATATTAATTTTAGTTTTGTTTGCTGCCACATCTAATCCTTCTAAAAGTGATTATGTTGCTTGGGTTAAGGAGGGAATTCAAGAGGAAGAAGGCTTTCTGCTTGGAATGATAAGTGGACCTCTACTGAATGGTTACACAACTAAGAAAAGCTATGGAGTATTTACTGTATTCGAAACATCAATTGATAAAAATGATGAAGATAAATTAGTTGCAATAGGATTGCTTAACAATTTCATATGGATAAAAGGATTCCCAGAAGACCCGCCAAAATAATGGTGGGTCTTTTTAATCGATCTGGTCCCCCCATAAATTCTCTACTGTATCATTAAGTGCTCTTGCAATCCGGATAGCAGCTGGCAAGGAGGGGAGTGATTCACCTCGAACAATCAAGCTATATGCTCCAGGTGTTAGTTTTGATTTTTGTGCAATAAATGCTTGTTTTACACCAGTTTCCTTATGATACGTTTGCAATTTCGTCTCCATTAACAATCACCTCACTTTAAAATTCTATAAAAAAAATGCTTGTCCTCTAAATTATTTAGTTTTAGGACAAACATATAGCCACATATCCTATACCATTCAGCAAGATATACGTTTTTCCCTTCGTTAGCAGTAGACGTTTTAAAAGTCGGTAGCTGAACGAATAACCGAAGTGATCCATCATTGATGTGACGGCGACCTAGGCGGAATCTATCTATGCGTTTATCTTGCAACTATTACTACGTAATATCCAAAGGAGGGGTGGCGTTGATCTTTGAGATTTTTACTACAACTTTAATGGGTGGTTTGGCAGGTTATTCTTTCATAAAAAAATCTGGTATTTCAAATGATGCAGACAAAATTCAAAGGATTTTTAAAAATGCAGGAATGACGATCAGGGAGGATGGTCAAGTAAAGACAATTCGCTTGCAGCGCAAAAGAAAAATAGAAGGGGGAACGGAGTACATTTATCAGTTGCCATTGGGGATGTCATCGCAGGAAATTATTGATAAGCAGCATGTTCTAGAGGATGGACTGAATATCAAGGACAAAATATTTCAGTTCCAGTTATCAGATTTATTTCAAATTAAGTTTGACAAAACACTGATAAAACAAATAAAAAGTCTTTCTACTGGTAAAAAATCTAAAAAGGAAATTGAAATTGAATTTGATGGAATGCTGAAGATAAAAGTGTTTAATAAAGGATTACAGGAACGTTATGATTGGAGCGAAGATTATCTTAAGCGAGATAGTTGGTCTGTATCAATTGGAAAAACACGTTCAAATATTATAAGGCATGATTTCGATGAACATAAGCATTTGATTATAGCTGGTGCCACTGGTTATGGGAAAAGTGCACTTCTTAAATTAATTGTTACGTCATTAGTCTGCCAGCAGCCAGAACATACAAATCTACATTTGGTTGATTTAAAAGGCGGTTCAGCTTTTCAGCGCTTCAAGAACTTGAAGCAAACAAGAAATTTCACTCGAGAGCCAGAAGGAGCAAAAGAAATATTAAAGGACATTCAGCAGCAAATGGAAGAAGCGTATAAAGAAATAGTTGATGCTGGATACGAGGACATTAAGGAGTCCGGGATCAAGGATCGCCATTTTATAATTATCGATGAGGCCGCAGATATAGCAGATGATGCAGTGGCCATGGAAGTCGTAACCGATATTGCAAGGAAGGGAAGGGGCGCAGGCTACTATTTAATTTACGGAACGCAGTATCCTTCGAGTCAATCCATTCCCCAACAGACAAAGAGAAATATTCCAGTACGGTTATGCTTTGTATTGGATGATGCCACTGCATCAAATACAGCACTTGGTCAAACTGGTGCAGAATCACTTCCGATGATACCAGGACGAGGGATATACAAAAATGTAAAAACGCAGATTGTGCAAACACCGTTTATTAGTAATAAAGAAATTAAAAAGCAAATTGCTCCTTTTATCACGATTAGACCACGAGAGGAGGAAGATTCAATTGAAAAACCAAAAACGAGTGGAGGAAATACTTTTAAGCTTGAAGAAATGTGATTTTTTATCAAGAGAGCAACTTCAAAGGATGCATAAGCTTGGGCAAGACAGGAACGCACAGCGAGTTTTAAGCAATATGAAAGAATATTTATCCCACTTTCTTGAAAATAAAATGAAAATCTACTATTTAAATGCAGCTGGCCGAGAAATGGTGCAGGCTGAAAAGAAAAGGACGAAAAATGTCCAAGTGAATCATTATTTAATGCGAAACGATCTGTATATTGTGAAAGGTAGACCATCCACTTGGAAAAATGAAGTGAAGATTTCAGTTAATGACATATCCCTCATAGCAGACGCGGCATTTATCTCCAATAAACTCCACCATTTTATAGAGATCGACTACAAACAATCCATGGCAAAAAATATTCAAAAAATCAAAAGATATAAAAAGTTATCCACATCTAATCCACAGTTCGCACTGATTTGGGTGACGATTACGCCATATCGAAAGAAAAAGCTTCAGCAGTTATGTGAAGGGCTATCAACTAAAATCTATCTTTGGGAGGACTTAAAATGAGGGCTCAAACAATGTCGATTAAGGATTTTATGGCTGGCAACTATATAGATGAAAAGAAACCGAAAAAGGTTGGGAAATTAATTAGCAGAGTTGGAACATCTGTTGCGGTACCATTAATTATGGCTAAGCCAGCTTTTGCAGCTACTACAGAAGTTATTCCGGCTACAGCAAAAGAATGGATGGGAGAACAAACTTTATCAGCACTGGCTCATGTACTTGATCCGGTAGTTGATATATTAGTAGCTTTGGCATTTCCAGTTGCCAGTGTTGTAATCGTAGGGGCGTGTTTTCTATTCATGTTTGGTAGTGCTGAAAGAGCATGGACCATGATTCAAAATGCAGGACTTGGTTATGTGCTTATTCAAGTCTCGCCATTAATATTGAACGTGCTTAAGCAAGTTGGAAATGCAGTTTAAAAATCTATAAATTGAGCCTTAATTTAAATTCGCTCCCATTTCGCTCCCAATCAATAGATTATTAAAGGCGAATTTTGAAAGGGAATAAAAAAAATCCTTGATATACAAGGATTCTTCAAACGTCCCAGGCGAGATTCGAACTCACGACCTACAGCTTAGGAGGCTGTCGCTCTATCCTGCTGAGCTACTGAGACAACAAAATTTATTATAAACCTATTTTTCTAATCTAGTCAATTATTTCGATTAATGAAAAAAGGACGCGAGAGGCGTCCGTGTAACTTAATTCAATAATTTTTTTCTGTAAAATTGTAAAAGGAATCGAATTTTTAATTTTAATCTTTTCATATTTGACGTTTTTAATTCGATAAGCGGCTGGGCTAAGGAAGTGATAGGTTTGCTTGATAGGAGCAAAGAAAGTATTAAAGATGCACAAGCAAGAATTAGGAAATTTTCAGGCTTTGTAAAGTAATTTTGTAAATCACTTTCCCTGAAAATACGTATGAAAAATCCATGTAATAAATAAACGTAAAGAGTGTTTTTTCCTAAATTAGTAAAGAAGTATTGTTTTCTTGGTACAAGTGAGAAAAAGCTAAATACCATGACCAAGCTTAATATATAGAAGCCCAATCTAGTAAATAGTGCACTTATTGATGTTACTTCCATTTCTGAATAGGTTTTTGATCCGAGAAGCCATTCATAATTAATATCTGGGAATAGATAAAAACCTGCAAAAACAATGGCAAATATACTGATGGCTGCCACTTTTATTTTGGGTTTCAATAGACAGAAAATATGTTCTTTTTTCATATAATAACCAATCAAAAATAATGGGAAAAACACAAAGGTTCTTGATAAGCTTAGTAAACTCGAAAAGGAATCAAAATACCCAATGGCTAATCCGAGTAATATTGCTGCAGAAACGGAATAGACAGCTTTAAACTTTGCGAACAGCAGAATAAAAAGATTCCAGAAAAACAAGCTGATTAGAAACCATAATGACCAATGCGGTGTAAGCGGATCAATTTGGAAGTCAGACTTGCTATATAAAAAGTAGTAAAAAATAGAGTAGATTAATTGAAAAATAATGTATGGCAAAATGAGCTTTTTAACAATTTTGGGCAGATATCCTTTTTGGAGATAACCTTTAGCAAAAAAACCTGAAATGAATATAAAAGCAGGCATATGAAACGTATAAATGACTTTATATAAGGTGGAAATCCATTCATTTTCTGCAGTAAAGGATTGTAATAAGTGGCCAAAAACAACAAAGAAAATCAAAATAAATTTGGCGTTGTCAAAGTAAAAATTACGTTCTTTCATAGTTCCTCCTCTATTATAGACCCCCTATAATAGATTCCTTTCTATGCTACTTACCCACATTAACATGAACTAAACAAAAATAAAGTATGAAATAGAAGGAAATTATGGAGAAATGTGGTAATAAGTCGATGCTGTTACTTCTGTTATAATACATAGTTTATCCTGTTATATAATTAGGAATGCGTTTTCATTGTTGATAAGAATGGTGTTTTCCAAGGTTTAAAAAATCTGTTTCAAATTTTCTGTCAAATGTTTGACTTTTGTCACAGCAATAAGCAAATCGTTCACCTACAATAAAAATTGGGGATTGTTTGTTTAATCGATAAAACAGTAAGAAAATTTGGGAGGGAGAATATGTCAATCTTATCAAAGAAAAATGAGCTTGGTTTTTTTGAAATTAGATTGGAATCGATTGGCGGATTGGGGGCAAATTTAGCTGGGAAAATGCTAGCTGAGGCTGGTGTACTTGGACTTGGTTTAAATGGATCGAACTTTTCATCATACGGTTCAGAAAAGAAAGGGTCTCCAGTTAAAAGCTTTATCCGTTTTTGCGATCCTGATGTGGAAATTCGTGCGCATAGTCCAATTGAACAGCCGCATATTGTGGGCGTATTTCATGAAGCATTATATAAAACGGTTGATGTCGTTAGTGGATTAACACCAGATGGCATATTATTAGTCAATTCAATTCGTGATTTTGATGAAATAAAGAATGATTTAAGACTTGAATACGGGACATTAGCCATTGTTGATGCCTTGCAAATTGCAGTTGAGGAAAAGACAAAAGTAAATACGGCTATGCTTGGTGCATTATTCCGGATTTGCGACTTTCTAGATCCTGAGTCGATGAAGAATATCATACGTAAAACTTTTGAAAAAAAATATCCTCATTTAGTAGAACCAAATATCCGGACATTTGAACGGGGATATAATGAAGTACAATTTAAAACCTATGAAACGCCTGATCAAGCAGAAGGGAAAGCTTTTTCTAGACCAATGCCTCTCCTTGGATATGAAACACAGGAAATTGGCGGAGTCCTTACTACACAGGCAAATAGTATTCTAAAAGACCTTAGTGGATCTAGACAAGGTTTTCTTCCTAAGTTTGAAATCGAACAATGCATTAACTGTGCGGCCTGTGACACGGTATGTCCAGATTTATGCTTTGTCTGGGAAGAAGGCGAGGATAAACGGGGCCGGAAGCAAATGTTCCTTAAAGGAATTGATTATCAATATTGTAAGGGCTGTTTAAAATGTGTTGAGGCATGTCCAACAACCGCATTGAGTGACTTGCGAGAAACAATTGGCTATGCTGAATCGAATCGTGTAAAGCATAACTTTCCTTATATAGCAGGAGGGGTCTCATAATGGCAATGGTAGAAGAGAATTTGAAAGTTATAAATAAAGCAGAGCAGCTGACTACATTTGAAAGCGGAAATGAAATGGCTGCGATGGCTGCTGGACAAATCAATTATCATATTATGGGCTATTTCCCAATTACCCCATCCACAGAAGTTGCCCAATATTTAGACCAGATGAAAGCACGTGGGGAACATGATATTAAATTGATCCCAGCAGATGGGGAACATGGTTCAGCAGGAATATGTTATGGGGCTGCTGCAACTGGTGCAAGGGTATTTAACGCAACAAGTGCAAATGGGTTCATGTATATGCTTGAACAAATGCCAGTTCAAGCTGGAACTCGTTTTCCTATGGTCATGAATCTTGTGACACGTGCAGTGAGTGGACCATTAGATATTCGCGGAGACCATTCGGATTTGTACTATGCCCTCAATACGGGCTGGGTTATTCTAACAGCTAGAACACCACAAGCGGTTTATGATATGAATATCATGGCTCTGAAAATTGCCGAGCACTCAAAAGTACGCTTACCTGTCATTGTTGCGTATGATGGATTTTTCACTTCACATCAAAAGCGTAAGGTGAATTATTTTAAGGATCGCAAAGTTGTTCAAACGTTTGTAGGGGATTGTCCAACAGACTATAATTTTGCTCGTGATCCGAAAAAGCCTGTAACAATCGGTGCCCATATGAATGGTGAAGATTTAATGAATAATCATTTCCAACAGTCTGAGGCCATGTATGCGGCAGGCGATATTTTTCAAGAAGTGGCAAGTGAATATGCAGAGTTGTCAGGACGTGATTATCCTGTTCTTGATTTATATGGAATGGATGATGCGGAAGTTGCTCTATTCTTATTAAATTCAGCTGCAGAAACGGCAAAAGATGTTGTTGATGATTTAAGAGCAAAAGGGATTAAAGCGGGAGTTATCAGTCCTAATATTATTCGTCCATTCCCAGCAAAAGAAATCCGCAAAGCTTTAAAAAATGTCAAAGCATTGCTTATCGGTGAAAGAGCGGATTCTTATGGCGGTAATGGTCCTAATCTAACACATGAAGTAAAGTCGGCCCTTCAGGACGATAAAGAAAATAAAACAATCGTCTTAAGCCGTGTATTTGGTCTCGGAGGAAAAGATTTTTACGCGGATGATGCTGAGTATTTCTTTACTGCTGCTATAGAGGCTATGGAAACAGGTTATGCTGTGAAGCCATTTGACTATTATGGCCATGTCCCTGGTGATAAAGAGAAGATTCTTAAACCTGTGATTACACCACAGCATGGAGATGTGTATAATTCTGGCCTGATTCATGTTGAAAAGGATCCTGAAACAAATAAACTGAAAGTAAAGATTCCGCCATTACGCTCATTAACTTCAAAACCAAAACGAATTGCCTCAGGGCATGGGGCATGTCCGGGCTGTGGAATATTTACTGGGCTTGAGCTATTCTTTAAGGGAATTGAAGGTGATGTTGTTGTTTTGTACCAAACAGGCTGTGCTTACGTAACAACAACCTCCTATCCATATTCATCACATAAGCAAACGATGATTCACAACCTATTCCAAAATGGTGCCGCTACCCTGTCAGGAACGGTTGAAGCCTTTTTTGAATTAAAAGAACGTGGAGAAATTGATGTTTCCGATGATGCGACATTTGTTATGATCACTGGTGATGGTGGAATGGATATCGGGATGGGCTCGGCGATTGGAACGGCGTTAAGAAATCATAAACTAATCATGTTAGAGTATGATAATGAAGGTTATATGAATACAGGCTCGCAAATGTCCTATTCTACACCAAAAGGGCATATGACGAGCACGAGTAATGTCGGTAAAACACAAAAAGGAAAAGGGTTTCACCATAAGGACACAGCGCAAATTATGGCTGCAACAAACATCCCTTATGTATTTACTGGTGTGGAGGCTTTCCCACAAGATTTAATTAAGAAAGCGGCCAAGGCACAATGGTATGCTCAGAACGTCGGTACAGTTTATGGGAAAATTCTTATTACTTGTCCACTAAACTGGAAATCAGAGGATCGTTATGGAGAGAAAATTCTTGAAGCGGCTGTAAATACATGTTTCTTCCCGCTATATGAGGTTGAAGAAGGAATAACAACCATAACTTATAACCCAGATGAGAAAAAGAAAAGAGTATCACTGCCAGAATGGCTGAAGTATATGGGGAAAACAAAACATTTGCTGAAAGAAGAAAATAGCGACTTGCTAGCAGAATTAGAGGAAGAAATTGAACATAGATGGCAGCGGATTCTAGCAAAACATGAAAATCCATATCTATAAACTAAATAAAACAGGAAAAAAGACAGAGTACTTGTACTTTGTCTTTTTTTGTGAAAAATAAGCAGTCGTTCTGATTGTTAAACAATCCTAACCCTATATGTACGAAGGAATAATCAGCACAATGAAAAGAGGCAAACCGAATAACTACATACTTCGTAGTAGGCAGATACTCATGAATATTTTTTAAATTCTTGCTAAAAAACAATGATTCCCTTCAAAAGTATAATTGATTGAATTATAATAAGATAATAAATTAATATAAAAGTTTCATATCTTTACATAATTAGTACTATTAAACGACAATTTGCTCAATCAAAAAAGGGGAGGGGAAAGGATGAAAGGTATAAAAAGGAAAAGGGTTAAGAAAGCAGAAAAAGAAAAGAAGATCAAAAAGGTAAAAGGTTTAAATCCTAATTTGCTTACTTCCTTAACGAAATTAACTATATGGAAAAAATTAAAGCTAGGGCAGAAATATGGTGTGGCCTTATTTATAACTATTGGTCTTTTTTCTATATCTACAATTATCACTTTTGTATTATTAAGCAGTGCGAATTCGAAAATGGAATCAGTTGAAGAAACTGGTGATAAAGCAATTAAGATTTCAGAAGCTACTGCTATTTTTCATTATAAGGGCAGTACGATTGGGAACTTTATAATTGATTCTAATCCAAAGCATTTAAAAAGTTTTGATGAATTGACGAAACAGTTTGATGTATTAAAGAAGGAAATAACCCCATCATTAAAAACTTCGGAAACAAAGACATTATTAAATGAAATTAGTGAGAATGATAGTGAGATTAATCGGATTTTTTATGAAATTATCGAGCCACAGGTGAAATTGCATCATGTGAGAGAATATCGACTTGGTAAGCTTCAAGCTGATGATGCAATAGCTGAAACAGTTGTGAAATTAGAGTCTTTAAGTGATACCTTGAAATCGGAACAAGCAGATGCAGTAAGTTCTGCGAAATCCAGACTGATTCTTACATTAATTGTATTAGGTGTATCCATTATCATTTCTGCCACATTGGGTATCGTATGCATCTTATTCATTGGAAGAATTATCTCTAATAAACTTGGCCAAATTGTTCATCTTTCGAATGAAATTGCTGGCGGCAATTTAAATGTGGATGAAGTTGAATATGATGGAAATGATGAAATCGCTGAATTAAGCAGAGCAACAAATTCGATGAAAGAAAGACTGCAATCTATGATTCAAGAAATATCAGCCGTTTCTAATTACGTAACAGAAAAGAGTGGAGAATTAAATATTGCTGCTAATGAAGTAAGAGCTGCTAGTCAGCAAGGTGCATCAACTATGCAGGAGCTTTCAAGTGGGGCTGAGGATCAGGCTGGTGCTACAACTGAGTTAGCAAGAATGATGGATGATTACTTGATAAAGGTAGAAGGAGCAACAAAAAGTGGAATTATGATTAAAACAGCTTCAAATGAAGTGCTTTCTATGACAAAATCTGGTGATACTCTCATGAGAGAGTCACAACAGCAAATGGCTGTCATTAATGAAATAATGAAAACATCTGTTCATCGTGTGAATGGACTAGACGAACAGACTCAGCAAATTACTAAGCTTGTTCAAGTAATACATGATATTGCCAATCAGACTAACTTGCTTGCTTTAAATGCTGCAATTGAAGCTGCCCGAGCTGGGGAACATGGAAAGGGATTTGCGGTCGTAGCAGATGAAGTACGTAAACTTGCTGAGAAAGTTTCCATATCGGTATCAGATATTACAACAATTGTAAAAGGAATCCAAACAGAATCTAATAATGTTGTTTCTTCTTTACAAACAGGCTATTCTCAAGTTGAAAAAGGAACCGAGCAAATTCAACTTACAGGAGAAACATTCCAAAAGATTTATCAAGCGGTTAATATGATGTCAAATAATATAAATGACATCTCGACTAACCTCGATCAAGTGTCGAAAAGCTCAACATTAATGAATCAATCAATTGAAAATATAGCAGCCGTATCAGAAGAATCCGCTGCTGGAATTGAGCAAACAAGCGCTGCAATGACACAGACGAATCATTCAATGGAAGAGATCTCTGACAATGCACAATCCTTGTCAGAACTTGCTGATCAATTGAATTTGATGATTGCTAAATTCAATTTATAATCTTTACTAAAGGTTCTTTCAAAAAAGTTGTTGATTGGAGCGGAAGGTGCGAGACTCCTGCGGGAGAAGTGGGACAGGTGAGACCCCACAGGCGCTTTAGCGTCGAGGAGGCTCAGCGCCCACCCCGCGGAAAGGGAGCATCCTGAAGCGGAAATCAACCTCTACTAATAAATGTTTCATTAGCAACAATGTTTGCGAAGATAGCCTTACAAATAAACTCAGGTGCCTAAAAAAAATTTAGGTGCCTCTTTCTGTTGTTGTTCACACACCTTCCATCTTTATTTTATATTTATAAGAATGTAGATTTAAAAGCTTGTTTTTGGAGAAGGGTTTTAGGCAAATTTTGTAGAAATAGTCAATAATGTAAATCCCATTAGGAGGGAAGATCAATGACTTTGAATAAGGGAATACTGTTAAACGACTATTCGGAAGATACTTTTGCAAAAGAAAAGCATTTAAATGAAAAAATTAATAAAGATTTATATAAAGATTTATTCATAGAAGCTCTAGAAGGGATTGTTTTTTGGTCGGGCAGAGGAGAGATTGTCAAGGCGAATGAAGCAGCTTGCCGAATCTTTGAATGCAGTCATGAAGTGCTTGTAACAAAGAACCTTGGGGATTTTGTCCTTGTGAAAGATTCTAATTATAAACAGATCGTTAATCAACTATTTGAAAATGGTTCAATTAGAAATGAGCTTGTATTCTTAATGCCAAATGGGCAGGAAAAGTCACTTGAATTTACATCTAAGTTACATTCTGTAGATAATTTTCATATGACGATCTTTCGTAATGTTACTGACCGCCATCGAATGGAAAAGGAGTTAAGAGAAAGTGAGTTGAAATTCCGTAAAGTATTTGAAGGTGCATTGGAAGGGATGATCCTATTAAATACAGAGTATAAAGTGGTGGATATTAACCATGCTGGTGAAGAGATGTTTAATATTTCAAAGTCAAATTTGATTGGTCAATCTTTAATTGATATTCTTATGGAATTTAAATTGAATCACGAAGATGTGATGCAAAATGTTGAAAGTCTAAGGGAAAATGGTCATTTAAATGGAACTTATCAAATTAATTCGTTTTCTGGAAAAAGAAGATCGATAGAATTCTCAGCAAAATATAATGTTTTTTCAAAACTAAGCCTTGTAACTTTCAAGGATATCACTGAAAAATTGGAAATGGAGGAGCAGCTCAAAAAATCAGATACATTAAATGTAGTTGGGGAGCTGGCAGCCGGAATTGCCCATGAAATCCGTAATCCAATGACAGCATTAAAAGGATTCATCCAATTATTAGAGGATAGTATTCAAGAGGATCACTCTATGTATTTTAATATTATTACTTCTGAATTAATGAGAATAGATTCAATCATTAATGAATTTCTAATTCTTGCAAAGCCACAATTAGTAGAGTATATCGATAAGGATATAACTAAAATAATGAAAGAAACCGTAGAATTTCTAACTGCTCAAGCAGTATTACATAATGTTCAAATTCGCACTTGTTATGAAAATGGATTGCCGAATGTCTTCTGCGAACCAAACCAAATGAAAAAAGTATTTATTAACTTGATAAAAAATGCAATCGAAGTCATGCCAAAGGGAGGATTAATTACTGTTTCAATGGAATTAACTGCTGATAATCGAATACATATTTCGATTCAGGATGAGGGGGAGGGAATACCTGAGGATATGCTTACGAAGCTTGGTCAGCCCTTTTACACAACGAAGGAAAAGGGAACGGGATTAGGATTAATGGTTACTTACAAAATTATTGAAGAACATAATGGATCAATCACCGTTGAAAGTGAATTGGGTGTTGGAACTATATTTCATATTTATTTGCCATTTGAAAAATATCGAGTATAGAAAGCTGAAGAACCTTGTCAGTTCATGTTAAAAAAGGAATTTTTGCTATTTAGGATGGTGTCGAATCATTTAATTTTAGGAGAAGTTTGTCTAATTTTGCGAATCTATTTACATTTATTGAAATTCTTGTAATAATGCTTCAAGTAGCATGATTTTAGAGATAAGAGTAAAGGATTGGATGGAGGAAAGAAGATGGGGGAGCAGGGCCAAAAAATATTAATCCAAATTCAAGAAAAAAGAGAAAGAATGATAGATTCTGCAAAAGAACATGGTTATACAAGTGATAGCACAATCCGTTGCAGTGAAGAACTTGATCAATTGATTTATGAATATCAGCGTGAAAGACAAAAAGATAAAAAGCAAAAGAAGAAGGTTCATTTCTCATGTAAGCATATATTTATGAATTGGCACCACAAAAAAATGGAAGTAAAATATTATGTACATTCATAATATAAGCTCTGTCTACTTTCCAAAAAAATCCCTAAGGCGTAATAAATTATGCCTTAGGGATTTTTTTTATTGTCTAGCGCAAGCGTCCTATCGCCTATCAAACTTCAGGTCTCCTCCGCAACGATTGCGTCAACATCGGCTTTCTCACTCTCACCGTGTTTCCTTTATCGCTGTCGTTGTCCCTTCCAGTTTGTACGGCGATGATCAAGGCGCTTGCGCTTTTTTTAGAAGATATCAATAAGGAAGATCATGAATAAAAGTCCAATGATGAATGAATAAGTTGCAGTCCTTTCATTCCCGTCCCCATGACTTTCAGGGATTAGTTCCTTATAAATAATAAATAGCATAGCTCCTGCTGCAAAGGAAAGTCCATATGGTACTAAAAAGTCTACATAGGAGGTTAAATAGTAACCCAATAAACCTGTTACTATTTCAATAGCTCCTGTCAAAGTCGCAATAATAAAGGCAGTAAATTTATTAATCTTTTGATTTATTAGGAACAGAGCAACGAGAAAGCCTTCAGGTGCATTCTGGAGACCGATAGCAAACGCAATTAAATTACCGGTGTCTTCAGTGTTTGAAGCATAACTTACTCCAACAGAAAGCCCCTCGGGGATATTATGAAGTGTGATTGCAGCAATGATCAGCATTGCCTTTTCATCAAACTCAATCCCTTTTTTCGAGTGTTGCAGGTCGATGTGAGGTATATTTTTTTCAAGAAGTGTGAGAGTTAATACACCAAGAAAAACCCCAACTGTCAGTTGAACAAATCCACCATTATTTAATGCTTCTGGAATGAGTCCCATTGTCGAGGCAGCCATCATAATCCCAGCAGTAAAGGCTAATAAAATATCACGCCATCTATGGGTAACGGAACCAGACATAAAGAGGATAACTAAAGCGCCAAGACCAGTTGAAAGGGCTGAGAGAACGCTGCCGATGATTACTTCACTCATTTTTTTCCCTCATTTCTATTTGTAACATTATTATAAGAGTGAAATTCCAATGAGACAAACAATAAATATCATTTTAAAAGAAAAAGAATACAATTATGTGATTTTTATCATAGTTACAACGATAGTTTCCTAATAGAATTAAACAATAAATGAATAACTTCCTGTTATTATCATCATTGTTTATACTTCGTTAATAGCTGCTTAGCTTCCGCAAACGTATTTTATTTTATACAGAATCTTTATATAGGTTCCGATAAAATCTTCATGAAATTCTTTTTTGTATTCTTACTCACCAAGAAAAACCTCATTTCTGCTAGTTTATCACTATATTTATGCTTTAATAAGTAAAAATTTGAATAGGTTTAGTCCAATTTAGTTCAAAAAATAACAATGGTTTGAATTGTTAGTACTATGCTTGTGTTGCGAAACATATATCGTAATACACAGCAATTTTACATAATAGTAAGCGTTTTCAAAGGGCGGTGTTAATTAGATAAGGCTTTTTTTATAAAGATTGGTTGATTGGAGCGGAAGGTGCGAGACTCCTGCGGGAGGAGTGGGACAGGTGAGACCCCACAGGAGCCTTGTGCTCCGAGGAGGCTCACCGCCCACCCCGCGGTTCGCTGAGTACCTGGAGCGGAAATCAACCTCTACCCACTACTTTTTCATTAGCAACAAAGAATAAGAAAGCAGCTTAGATAAAAACCTTTCTAGTTTGAACAGAGAAATAAACAAATTAGCCTGTATTTAGAAGGTTGAATGCATTTCTAATAAGGAGGGAAAATCATCTATGCACATTGTCGTTTGTGTCAAGCAAGTACCAGATACAAAAATAATCAAAATTAATCCGAAGACAAACACACTTGACCGAAGAAGTGCTCCAGCAATTTTGAATCCATATGATGCACATGCGGTACAAGAAGCAGTAAAGATCAAAAAAATGGTTGGCGGAGGTACGATATCCGTTCTATCAATGGGGCCACCCCAAGCAACTGCAGTCATCAAAAAAAGCATAGAAATTGGAGCAGATAAAGGATATCTAATCTCTGACAGAGCATTTGCGGGGGCAGATACCTTAGCGACAAGCTATGCTTTATCCAAAGCACTCGAAAGGATAGGGAAAGAGGAGCCAGTGGATCTCGTTATTTGTGGGCTACACGCTATCGATGGAGATACTGGGCAAGTCGGACCAGGCATAGCAAGAAGAATGGATATTCCGCCAATTACGAATGTCATTGAAGTGGCAGAGTTTAATGAAAAGGAAAAGACCATACTCCTAAAGCGAAAATTAGCGAATGGCTATCAATTAATTCAAGCAAATTACCCGTGCCTGTTGACTGTAGGAAAAGAAATTAATGAGATCGAATATTCACCAATGCCCAATATGATTAAGGCAGCAAGATATGAACCAGTTATTTGGTCGGTAAATGATCTTGAAAATGTCAATCGTCCACAATTAGGCCTAAAAGGTTCACCAACAATTGTTGGGAAAATGTTTACTCCTCCGAAACCAGATGGCGGTATAAAGCTGGAAGGAAATTCAGACGAACAAGTGGAACAGCTAATGAATCTGTTAAGTGATAAAAGAGAATTATTTTTTTCAACACATTAATTGAATCATGCGTATTAGGAGGGGTCTACATGATGGAAGAACACCGTGGGGTGTGGGTATTTATTGAGCAAAATGATGGAGAAATTGAAGGGGTCTCTCTAGAGCTTTTGGGCGCTGGCAGGAATCTTGCTGATAAACTGGAAGTTCCTCTAGCTGGGGTTTTATTAGGTACTAATGTGAAATCACTCTGTCCCGAAGTTATCGCTTATGGGGCTGATGAAGTATATATTGTAGATCACCCTGTGATGAAGGATTATCGTACGGAGTCCTATATGAAAGGAATTATGCTACTTGCTGAAAAATATAAGCCGGAAATTTTCCTTTATGGTGCAACACCAAATGGAAAGGATCTGGCAAGTGCAGTAGCGACAGATCTAAGTACTGGATTAACAGCAGATACAACTATGCTAGATGTTGATTTAGAAAAGAGATTGCTTGAAGCGAGCCGTCCCGCATTTGGCGGAAATATCATGGCAACGATTTTGTGTAAAAAACACCGCCCGCAGATGGCAACAGTAAGACCTAAGGTAATGAAAGCACTTGAACGTGATAGTAGCAGAACAGGGAAAATAATTGAAGAACAAATATCATTAAATGAAGAAGATATGCGGACAAAAGTACTTAAAGTTGTGAAGGATGTCACAAAAAAAGCAAGCCTAGCTGATGCACATGTAGTTGTTGCTGGCGGCAAAGGGATGGGCGATTTGCAAGGATTTCAGCTTATCCATGAGTTGGCTGAAACAATTGGAGCGAGTGTCGGAGGGACAAGGGATGTTGTTGAAGCAGGCTGGCTGCCACATGAGCTTCAAGTTGGGCAGACAGGTGAGACGATTACGCCAAAAGTTTATTTTGCAATTGGGATTTCTGGGGCGATTCAGCATGTAGTTGGAATGAAGAATTCTGAATTCATCATTGCTATAAATAAAGACCCAAATGCTCCGATATTTGATGTTGCTACTTATGGGATTGTTGGCGATGCAATGGAAATAGTCCCTAAGTTAATTGAACAGTTTAAGGAGCTGCGTAAAGAAAAGGGTGGTGAAGTAAGTTATGTCTGAGAAATTTGATGTCATTGTAGTTGGTGCAGGGCCAGCCGGAACCTCTTGTGCATATACATGTGCACAAAATGGCTTAAAAGTTTTACAGATCGAAAGAGGAGAATATCCTGGCTGTAAAAATGTAATGGGTGGGGTACTTTACCGTCAGCAAATGGAAGAGATTATTCCAGAGTTTTGGAAAGAAGCCCCACTTGAAAGGCCAGTAATTGAACAGAGATTTTGGATGATGGATAAAGAATCAGTTGTCACCTTTGGTTATAAAGGTCTTGAATGGGGAGTAGAGCCATATAATAACTTTACAGTACTCCGCGCACCATTTGACCAATGGTTTGCCAAAAAAGGCGTTGAACAAGGTGTATTATTAATCACTGAAACAGTTGTCCTTGAGTGTATTGTGGAAAACGGCAAAGTGATTGGAGTTCGAACGGACCGTCCTGATGGGGATATATATGCAGATGTGGTTGTGTTAGCGGACGGAGTTAACTCCCTCCTTGGAAAGCAGCTTGGCTATCATAATGAATTCAGGCCAGACGAAGTGGCCCTAACCGTTATGGAAGTCATTAACCTTCCGAAGGAAAAAATTAATGACCGTTTTAATTTAGAAGATAATCAAGGCTGCACAATCGAACTATTTGGGGATTCCACAAAGGGAAATCTCGGAACAGCGTTTATTTATACAAATAAAGAAAGCATAAATATTGGTGTAGGTACCACACTATCAAGCATGATTAAAGCTAAGCTGAAACCTTATGATCTATTAGACTATTTAAAGACACATGCAATGGTTAAACCCTTTCTGGAAGGGGGAGAATCTGCTGAGTATTTAGCTCATCTCATTCCAGAAGGAGGGTATCATTCCGTTCCAAAAGTAGCTGGAAACGGTGTGGTATTGGTTGGGGATGCAGCACAGCTTGTGAACGCAATCCATAGGGAAGGATCTAATATGGCTATGGCTTCAGGGAAAATGGCGGCTGAAACCATTGTTGAAGCAAAAAACCGAAATGATTTCAGTGAATCAAGTTTAAACCTCTACAGGGAAAAACTCTATGATAGTTTCATAATTAAAGATCTTGAAAAATATAAAGACGCGGCACATACATTTGAAAATAACCCACAATACTTCAATGACTATGTTCCAATGATGAACAGGGCTGCTAGTAAGTTCTTTACAGTCGATGGAACACCAAAAAGGGAGAAACAAAAACAGATTATGCGCAGTGTGACAGAAGAGAGAGGGAGAATCAAAGTTCTTCAAGATATGTATCGTGCATGGAAGGCGGTGAAATAATGTCCACAAAAACGATTGAAGAAAAACAGTATTTAATCCGTTTTAAGGCAGATAAGAAATCGCATTTAACTGTACTGGATCATGATGTTTGTATGACCCAATGTCCTGATAAAATTTGTACTATTTTCTGTCCAGCTGAAGTATATAAGTGGGAAGGGCTAAGAATGCAAGTTGGGTATGAAGGCTGTCATGAATGTGGCAGCTGCCGAATTGGCTGTCCTTATCAGAATATTAAATGGGAGTACCCAAAAGGCGGACATGGAATTGTCTTTAGGCTAGCATAAGTAAGTAGTAATGATCATTTTAGAGACGGTGCGTGAATTTAGGCATCGTCTTTTTACTTTTTAAAAACAATGGAATTTGATTGGCTTATGTGGGAGGGAAAGTCCTATATGTATGTTATTTCACAAAAGGGAGCAAAAAGAGGAAAGCTTTAAAAGGGGATGTAATGAAGTCAACTAACATTTTCTCGAATATTCAAAGGGTATAATTGATCTTCTTTCCCATATTTCTCTATATTTTTTGCATGATTGTATGCCTGATGGAAACAATCAAAGTTTAATGATGTATAGCATGTATTATTCCATGAAAAGCTGCCACTCATATCAGATGGGTAGATGGTAACTTTCCACGAATAAAACTCTTTCTCTATATCCTTGAGCTCGCCTACAAGAGCAATAAGCCAGTGAGAGTGATTAGCATGCTCATATGCTGTTAACTCTTTAAAATGAATAAGGTCATTTGATCCAATGGGGATCAATGCTTTCTGATAAAAATCTTTATAGTTCGGACCATTCATATAATTCCCCCCTAATAATTTTATTTGATTGCTTTATGCGTTGTTTAGCATTCTACCTCTATTATATGTCAATAATCGCTAAAACTTCGATTAAAATGTTAAAATTTTTTGAAAATTTAAAACTAACCATTTACACATAAAAAGGAGGTGTGCCAATGGGGCAACACCTCCTTTTTGTGGAATAGAATTCTTATGAATTCCATTCGTTTAGTTTTTGATCAGACGGTAGAAGCAATGTTAATAATCCAAGCAAGGGCAAGAAGCCAGTCAGGATCATTGTGTTTGAAATACCAATTAAATCAGCTGAACGGCCGATGGCAATCGAACCGATGGCACCCATCCCAAAAGCAAGTCCAACGGTCAGCCCTGCCATTGTGCCAATTTTTCCTGGTACAAGCTCCTGTGCGTATACAACAGTGACAGAGAAACTCGACATGAGTGTAAAGCCTGCCAATAAAAGTAGGCAAAAGGCAGCAACTGGTGGAACAAATGGAATAAGAATGGTCAATGGTGCCGAAATAATCATCGATAGGAGGATAATAAGCTTCTTTCCAAATCGATCAGCTAAGGGACCACCAAAGAATGTGCCTAGAGCACCAGCAACTAAAAATGTAAATAAAAAGATTTGAGCCTGCTTGATTGTGAAAGAATACGTTTCAATAGTATAAAAAGCATAGTAGTTTGTCATTCCAGAAATATACCAAGAGCGAGCAAAGATTAAAAATAGAATGAGAAACAATGAAAACCATACTGCTTTAGACAATCCCTTTTGCTTGGTTTTACTTTTTCCTTTTTGTTTCATTTTCACTGAATGCTGTAACTTTAGAGTATTCGTATACCAAAAGGCAATATATAGTAGGAGCCCAACTGCAATGGCTGCGACTGCAGTGAACCAGGCTGCGCCAATTTGCCCGAGAGGAACAAGAATTAATGCTGTAATCAGTGGAGCCATTGCTTGCCCGCTGTTTCCGCCAACCTGATAAATGGATTGGGCCAGTCCGCGGCGGGAACCTGCTGCTAAATAGGCAACTCTAGAGCCTTCAGGGTGAAACACAGCTGAGCCAAGCCCAATGAAAAGAACGGAGGCCACAATGAGTTCAAACCTTGGGGCAAGGGATAGTCCTAATACGCCAAACATCGTAAAGGTTAGACCAATAGGTAAAGCAAATGGCATGGGTTTTTTATCTGTAAACATACCAATCACTGGTTGTAAGAGCGAAGAAACGATATTTAAGGCAAATGCAATCAGGCCAAGCTGTGTAAATGAAAGTCCCATTGACTTTTCCAAAATTGGAAACATGGCCGGAATGATTGCCTGGATTGAATCATTTAATAAATGACAAAATCCAATGATAAATAATATTTTATAAGAAGTGTTTCGGCTGTCTGTCATTGTCCGGACTACAGCTGCGGTGTTGCTCATTGTTCAGGACTCCTTTTAATTATGGGGAGAAAGATATCTACTTGTGTTCCTTTATTCACTTTGCTTGTAAGATGAATTTCCCCACCGAATGATTGAATTAACCTTTTGCAAACGACAAGTCCAAGTCCGGTTCCCATTTCTTTAGATGTATAAAAGGGCTGGAATATTTTCTCGATCTCTTCATCAGGTATACCAGTACCAGTATCTGTTATTTTAATTTGGCACTTTGTTGGCAGTACAATAAATTTAATAATTAACTGTCCTCCAGCATGCATGGATTCAAAGGCATTTTTTGTTAAGTTAAGCAATACTTGCTTTAATTGATCTTTTGTACAATCTACAAGGATCGGTATGTCAGGGATAAAAGATTGATACTCAATATTGTTTAAATGGGCTTCAGAGATAATTAAGGGCTCAATTTCGAAAATAATTTTTCGCAAATCGATGATTTCAGTTTTTTGAGCAGTAGGTTTTCCAAGGATAAGGAATTCACCCACGATTTCATTAATGCGGTTGATTTCATCATTTATGACTGAAAAATAGTATTGATCTTCAGTATTTGTATATTTTTCGCTTAATAACTGGACGAGCCCTTTTATTCCAGTTAGAGGATTTCGGATTTCATGGGCAGAACTCGCTGCTAATGTGCCTACTAGTTCTAACTTTTGAAGTTCATTTTCTTTTTGCTCTCTTACAGCTTGTCTTTTAAGCATTAAGTACTTAATGAAAAGGAAAAGGATATGGAAAATAAAAATGATTTGAATAATGACGATTATCGCACGTTTGATCATTTCACTAATATCTCTTTTTGGAATTTCAACTTTAATACTCCATGGCAGTCTATCGATGGGTATTGAAATAGAGCGATCATTTGAGAGTTCGCTCGATCCTTTCATATTAATATCCATAATTACTTCCCCATCAGGGTTAGTAATAGAAAGCTTTGTATCAGGGGTTAACAGTCTCATTATATTCTGAACATGATCAACTCGTAAATGAGCAATTAGGATATAAAGGAGTTGCCCATTCTCACTTAAGATAGGCTTTCCAATTCCAATGACCTTTTGCCCATTCGTTAATGTTTCTTGATGATTGGAGATGATTAGGTCCTTTGTTCGATTAATTTCTTTAATGTATTCATTATCGGAAAAATTTACATTCTGCAGGAAAGAGTTAGAACCAGTTATGACTGTTCCATTAGGATCAAGTAAATATATTCCGCCATAACGAGGATCCTTCCAATGTGTTTTAAGCAGTAGTGGCTCAAGTTTGTCAGGTGACTCAATGATGGATTCAGCTGCTAGGGCTATAATATCTAAAGATGTTACTGTTTCTGCAATAAATTGATCCCAGCTTCTTTGGTGAATGGAGGCAATCCAAAGGGCTTCTTCTTTACGCTCTTGGTTATCAACATTCATTGCATCATTTAAATAGTATGAAATCCCAATCAGTGTTGGGAGGATAACAACGATCATGTATAAGAAGAAATTATTATTTAGCTTTTTCATTTCATTAACTCCATTATGTCAGAATAATTCCAAATACAGTATACCATTAATTAGTAAATGACGATTACTTTTAGTTGAAAATTGACATATGCTGCATGTTTTTTTATAATTTACTTAGAATTCAAGATAATTTGATTCATTATTAAAAAAAGGATAGGATAAAAATGGATTCAGAACAAGTTAATCAATCATTGAAATTATTTATTGTGTTGTCCCGTGCCTATCGGGCAATTAATGAAAATGTTAATAAACTTATTCAAACATATGGGCTTAACCCTACGGAATTTGCTGTCATGGAACTTCTTTATCATAAGGGAGAACAGCCGCTGCAGCAAATTGGGGGCAAAATTTTATTAGCAAGTGGAAGCATAACCTATGTAGTCGATAAACTAGAACAAAAAGGACTGCTGAAAAGAGTTGCTTGTCCGAAAGATAGACGAGTAACATATGCCCAAATTACAGAAGAGGGGAAATCCTTTATCGAGGGTGTTTTCCCAGATCATGCTAAGCAGATCCATTCTCTTATGTCTGAACTCTCTGAAGATGAAAAAGCAACAGCTATTCAGTTACTGAAAAAGCTTGGATTGTCACAGTCCAATTAACACGGTTCTCTAGACCGTGTTTTTTTATGTTAAAAAGTTATTTGGTTGAAAAATTTTGACAAAAAAATTGGTTGGAGTGGGAGGTTAACCGCCCACTCCGCGGAAAGCGGGCATCTGGAACGCAAATCTCCCCCTACACTCTACGCTTTCATTCGCAAAAATAGTTGCAACGCCAGCTTAAATAAATAAATTTCAGTGTTCCTAGCAGGAGTTTACTTGTCATTGTCGAAATGCATTAAGTGAGATTTTGAAGGGAATCCAGAAGGGGGAAATGAAATGAGTTTTGATACTTATACATATACTCGGCCGAATATGGACGAGGTGAGCAAGCGTTTTGATGCAGCGATTAAGAATTTTACTGAAGCTTCCTCGGCAGATGCAGAGAATAGTGCAATGAAAGAAATCAATGATATTCGTAATGATATAGGAACGATGTTTAATTTGTGTTATATTCGCCACTCTGTTGATACAAATGATGAGTTCTATAAAGCAGAGCAGGATTATATGGATGAAATTCAGCCAGTCATTGAAGGCTTTGTAACAAAGTATTATGAATCACTTGTGAAATCTGATTTCCGTAGTGAACTTGAAGAAAGGTGGGGAAAACAGTTATTTGCCTTGGCTGATGCTCAATTGAAGGTCTTTTCACCAGAAATTGTCCCTCTTCTTCAAAAGGAAAATAAATTGTCATCTGAGTATACAAAACTGATTGCCTCCGCCAAGATTAATTTCGAAGGGGAAGAGCGCACTCTAGCCCAAATGGAACCATTTGCAGAGTCAACAGACCGTGATGTTAGAAAGCGAGCAAATGAGGCTCGATTCGGCTTTCTAGCTGAGAATGAGAAAGAGCTTGATCGGATTTATGATGAATTGGTTAAAGTTCGTACGGAAATTGCTCATAAATTAGGTTATGAGAATTTCGTAGAGCTTGCTTATCTGCGTATGCAGCGAACAGATTATAACGCATCTATGGTAGCAGCATTCAGAGATCAGGTGAAAGAGTTTATTGTCCCAATTGCGACCAAGCTAAAAGAAAGACAAAGAGAGAGAATTGGTGTAGATAGATTAACTTACTATGATGAAGCCTTTAATTTTAAGACAGGGAACGCTGTGCCAAAAGGAAGTCCTGAATGGATTGTTGAAAATGGCCAATCTATGTATGATGAGCTTTCTAAAGAAACAGGAGAGTTTTTCTCTTATATGAGGGAAGAGAATTTAATGGATCTTGTTGCCAAGAAAGGTAAGGCTGGCGGGGGCTATTGTACGTATATTGAAAACTACAAAGCACCGTTTATCTTCTCTAATTTCAATGGAACTTCAGGAGATATTGATGTTCTTACACATGAGGCAGGACATGCTTTTCAAGTGTATGCCAGCCGCCATTTTGAAATTCCTGAATATAACTGGCCAACCTACGAGGCATGTGAAATCCATTCAATGAGCATGGAATTCTTTACATGGCCATGGATGGAAAAGTTCTTTAAAGAGGATACAGATAAATATAAGTTTTCTCATTTAAGCAGTGCGTTGTTATTCCTTCCATATGGAGTAGCCGTGGATGAATTCCAGCATTGGGTGTACGAGAATCATACTGCGACACCAGCAGAGCGAAAATCAGCATGGAGAGAAATTGAAAAGAAATATATGCCACATAAAGACTATGATGGCAATGAATTCTTGGAGAATGGCGGATTCTGGCAGCGTCAAGCACATATTTATAATTCACCTTTCTATTATATCGATTACACATTAGCGCAAATTTGTGCCTTCCAATTCTGGAAGCTTTCAAGAGAAAACCATGAAGAGGCATGGAAAGATTATTTGCATCTCTGTGGCTTAGGCGGAAGTAAGGCATTTACGGGTCTTGTTGAAGAAGCCAATTTGATTTCTCCGTTTAAAGAGGGTTGTGTTGAGTCTGTAGTTGGAGAAATTGAAAGCTGGTTAAATTCAATCGATGATAAAAGTTTATAAGAAATAAAGGACTGGGATTCTGTCCCCGGTCCTTTTTCTGTGGTTGCAGGGAAAATAAATTTTGGTTGATGTGTTTCTGGTCTGTTTTTAAAAAGCTCGTCTTTGTTTGTCCCTATGCTCATATATTGATAGGGAAGGAGGAGATTCTAGTGAAAACAAACTGGGGAGCAGCCTTGCAAATTGCTGCTGTTTATGTAGGAACAGTTGTAGGGGCTGGTTTTGCAACCGGACGAGAAATTGTAGAGTTTTTTTCTCGGTTTGGATTTATTGGATTAATTTCAATTTTAATGAGTGGATATATATTTATTATTCTAGGATCAAAGGCTATGCGAATAGCTGCTCGTATACAAGCCTCATCCTATCAAGAATTAAATGAATATTTATTTGGAAAGCTATTTGGCACAATTATTAATATACTAATGCTGTTGATGCTGCTTGGTGTGTGTGCTGTAATGTTAGCTGGTGCGGGAGCGGTATTTGAAGAGCAAATGGGACTTTCTAGGGATATTGGAATAATCATAACAATTGGTTTATCCATTGTCGTTATGATTGTGGGAATAAAAGGTTTGTTTGCTGTTAACACTTTTGTAGTTCCAATGATGATTGCCTTTAGCTTCTTGCTTTTGATCATTTCTATTAAGCTTCCTAACTTCACAAAGCAATTATTGTATATTCCATATGCGGAAGATGGGTGGAAGGCTGTTGTTGCACCATTTTCATATGCTGCCCTCAATTTAACTTTAGCTCAAGCTGTTTTAGTCCCAGTAGCAGCGGAAATAAAGGATGATCAGACGATTAAGTGGGGCGGAATACTTGGGGGTGCAGCTTTAACAGTTATCCTTATATCAAGCCATATGACGCTTGTCATGCTTCCGAATCTTGAGGCATTTGAAATTCCGATGGCCGTTATAATGAAAACCATTGCTTCCTCTCTTTTCTGGATTTATGTAATCATCATTTATGGAGAAATATTTACATCTGTTATAGGGAATGTGTTTGGTATTGAACGACAGGTTAGGAAATATGTTTCTATCCCAACGATTGTAACGGTAAGTATTATTTTTGTGATTTGCTATTGGATTAGTTTAATAAATTATGGAACATTATTATCTTATTTGTATCCGCTTTTTGGGTATATCAGTTTAATTTTTATTATTTTGTTATGGATGAAGCCATTTGAAGATGGAAAAGACCCGAAATAGTCCGGGTCTTTTAATCATTGGATTGCTTTCATGCTTATTCGGATTTGCCCTTCAAAATGGATTTTCCCATTTGAAGAAAAGCATCTTTATAGTCTGCATCTGCTTTAGAAAAGATGGTTAGTTTAATTGGTTGTGTTTCATCTTTAATTAGATAGGTAGTTACTAAATCATTATCTTTAGCCGCTTCCATTATTGTAGAATCTTTAAAGAATTCATCACTTGGGGCATTAATTGTTTGGATATCTTCATTTACGGCACCTAGCTGTGACTTTGCTGTTTCTATAACTGAGTCCCATTCGGCATCAGCTGGAAGAAGTTCAATTCGCATGAAATTTTGATCATTTTCTGATAAGTAGAGGACATCTTTGTTCGGCTCCTCAGCTGTCAATTCGTATCCAGGAAGCACATACATAGAATAATCTTGATTGTCACTTTCTGTAAGTAAAGCTGTATCTTCCTTCATTTCGCCGTTTACTTGATATTGAAGGCTTTTTTCAGGGGTACGAACAGTGCTATCTTCGTTTTCTTCCCCATTTCCTTCTTCTGTTTCTATATTGCTGTCATCTTGGTTCGTATCAGTTGTTCCTTCCTGATTTTCTTCTACTTGCCCAATGTTATCTACTGGATCTGATCCATTTGTGCTCTCATCAGTATTCTCGCTAGTACCGCATCCAGAAAGAATCATACCTAATAATCCAGTCATAAGTAACCATTTCGCTAGTTGCTTCATTTTGTTATTCCTCCCGTTGTTTCTAATCATTCATTTAATAAATAGACGCAAACTAATATTCTAGAGTTACATTGCTCGTCCTCTTTGCTTCATACATTAACATTCCTTTAGCACGAAATAAAGGGTCAGTCTTCCTTATTTAATAAAAAGGCAGGATGACAAATAAAAATAAATCAAATATTAAGTGAGAAACAATGACAAGTGGCATGCTCTTTTTCCATGCATATAGAAAGCCCCAGTATAGACCTGCAATTAAAGCTGCAAATGCAAGAATCCAATGTGTGGAATATAAATGTACAGATGCATATAGAAGAGATGAAAGAAGTATGCCCATTGGAATTCTTGTATAGTTTAACATCCTCTTTTGCACAAAACCCCGCCAAAATAATTCCTCTCCAGGGATAATGATCAATAATAGGACGATATAATGCCATAGCATTGTTGGAGAGTAACGTCCATAAAGTTTGGCAATTTCTTTAGTAAAAGGGAGATTTAGCAGTTCAATTAAGTTGTTCCCTAACCAAAATAAACCAAATAGAATAAAACCTGATGTGACCCCATACATAAGGTAAGAAAAAAAGGGTAATTGATCCTCCACTTCCTCATTCAAGATGGAATAGCTAATTAGAAATAAAAGTGAAGCAGTAAAAATATACCAAAAAACGGCTTTATCTTGAAAGGTAAAATACATTAATACATGTGCTAATACTAATCCGATTATAAGACGAAAATCGGTTGTAAGTTTCTTCAACCGTACAAACCCCTTTCTAAAAAATCCTTTGCTATAAGCAGGCAACTCCCACTTTATTTATTCTAACAAAAATAAATCTCGAAAAGGAAGGGAAAAGGGTAATAGGAAAATGTCAAAAATAAAATATCCGAATTTGTAAATGATAAAGAATGAGTGAAAGGGGTGAGAAAGTGACGAGGAATAAGCGTGAAAAAGAGAGAGCGTGGACAGTAAGAAAGCAAGATCAGAATCCACATGGGAAAGTAAAATCGCTTAAAGAGCTTTCGAAGGAAAAGGAGTAGTCCCACATTAAACTTTAGAATGCCAGTGGAAACTTTAAGAAAGCACAAGGCACCATTGGCTGGCGCCTTGTGCTTTTTCTATGAATGCGTTTTCAAGAGCTGTTACATGGGAGCTTCTTTAATAACCTTATAGTTTTTATGATTAACGACAGTTCTTTGTTCGAGTTCAAGATCGCGGTAATTATCCATATAGGATAAATCGACAATAACAGAATTTTCGTTTACTTTTTCAACAACACCTTGTAATCCTTCACGAAATTCAATCACGTTGCCAACCTCTGCTCTCTTCAAATGCCTCTCTCCTTTACTATTTAATGATTACTAACATTTTGCACTAATTTTTATAGTTCGTAAAGAATAATATACACTATTGTATGCTGAATTTTTTGCAAATTCATTTTTTACTGTTTATTATTAAAAATAATGAGGGGTTTACAGCTTGTATAAGTACGTTAGAATTAGAAATAAGTCATACTATGAAGGTGCAGCCATATGAATGAAGATCATATTAAAGAACTATTAGATAAAGTAATGAATGGAGAACTGTCTGAATACCATGTTTCAAAAGAAGAATTCCTGCCTGTACGCAATGTAATCGTACGACGTGAAGATTTCAAAAACTTCAGAGGGATTGCCCAGCGAGGAGGAGGAGTTATATACAAATACATGGAAAAACCAAGAAGTTAATAAAAAAGAAAGAATCTTTTCTAAAAGATTGCTGTTCTTGAGTATGCTTTACAAATGGAGGCCAGTAACAAAAAAATTTGGTTGATTGGAGCGGAAGGTGCGAGACTCCAGCGGGAGTAGTGGGACAGTTGAGACCCCGCAGGCGCTTTTGCGCCGAGGAGGCCGGGCGCCTACCCAGCGGAAAGCGAGCAACCTGGAGCGGAAATCAACCTTCACCAACTTCATTAGCAACAATATTTGCGAAAATAGCCATAAAAGGACACTTGAGAATAATTCAAGTGTCTTTTGTATTTATAAGAAAAATTATGTGATGTCAATTAGTCTAAATAGGCTTTATTACTCATAATTATTACTATTGTATGACATTTGAAGGAAGGAGGGAACAAATTGGGAATTAAACTGATTAAAATATCAACCATCTATTTTGCTATTGGTATATTACTTGGCTATTTTATGTCTATTTCTCATTCTTATGTTTTGACACCTGTCCATGTCCATATTAATCTCTTAGGCTGGACTGCTCTAACATTGGCAGGAATTTTATATCATTTATTTCCAAATTTGGCATCATCAAAGCTCAGTACCTGGCATTTTTGGCTTCATAATATTGGGTTGCCAATAATGATGTTGTCTTTAGCTGGAATTGTTACAACAGGAAATGATGCATTTACTCCAGGTACCGCAATTGGAGCAACATTAACCTGTCTAGGAGTTTTGCTATTTGTTTGGAATGTACTAAAAAATTTGAAAGCATAGAGAAGGAGACACCTGTGGTTGGATAACCTCAGGTGTCTTTTACTTTTTTATCTGAAAATAATTATCAAATTTAACGGATGGGTATTTTTAATTTTCAAAATAGAGGAAAATACTATATATTAATTATAGTGTAATAGTATGACAAATAATCCTACTAGGAGCATTCCTGTTAGAAGGATTTTCGGGGACTTGAACAAAAAAGAGCCCTCTTGGTATGATATGGGGTGTCAAATCGTGGCGAAATGACCCCTAATTTGTTAACCAAGGAGGACTCCATAATGGA
>NZ_JBIACJ010000010.1:0-138925 GCF_042865275.1 Cytobacillus mangrovibacter
TGGCTAAACATCTAACAAGCTAGCAAAGAAGCGAAAAATAGCTTCTCTTCTTAGAGTTGGCCAAAAGCAGATCAAAACATGGTGTAGAGTGGGGACCTTGACAGTTTCGTTCATATCAGGAGGCTCAGCGCCCACCCCGCGGAAAGCGAACACCTGGAGCGCAAATCAACCTCTACCAACTACATTTTATTTAGTGATATTTATTAAAACAGGCTAATTTTATAAAAGAACAATTGAACGGAGGATACAACAATGACTGTAAAAAAACTAATGGTAATCGGTGCTGGTCAAATGGGTTCCGGGATAGCACAAGTATGTGCGCAAGCTGGGTACACTGTTTTATTAAATGATCTTAAGCCAGAGTTCGTTGAAAGAGGACTTGGTGTCATCAAAAAGAATCTCTCCCGCCAAGTAGAAAAAGAGAGAATGACAGCACAACAAATGGAAGAAGTACTAAGTAATCTCACAGCATCTACTGACTTAAATGATGCAGCAAACGTGGATTTAATCATCGAAGCAGCAGTCGAAAATATGGAAATCAAAACAAAGATTTTCAATCAACTGGATGAAATTGCACCAGCACATGCCATCCTTGCTAGTAACACATCTTCACTGCCTATTACAGAAATTGCAGCTGCTACAAAGCGTCCTGAAAAAGTAATTGGCATGCATTTTATGAACCCTGTGCCAGTGATGAAACTTGTTGAAATAATCCGCGGCCTGGCAACAGCTGATGAAGTCTATCAAACCATTGAGGATATGACAAAGACATTGAAAAAAGTCCCAGTTGAAGTAAATGACTTCCCAGGATTTGTTTCAAACAGAATTCTCATGCCAATGATCAATGAAGCAATCTTCACCTTATACGAAGGGGTTGCGACAAAGGAAGCCATTGACGAAGTAATGAAGCTTGGCATGAATCATCCAATGGGCCCATTAACATTAGCTGATTTCATCGGACTAGATACATGCCTATACATTATGGAAACCCTCCACGAAGGCTTTGGAGATGACAAATACCGCCCATGCCCACTACTAAGAAAATATGTTAAGGCAGGCTGGCTCGGAAAGAAAACAGGCAGAGGTTTTTATACTTACGAATAACACTAACCAAGATAAACGTTCGACGAAACTATAGCTTTGACATGCAATATGAATGGAAATGGTTGACTAAAAAGCTCGGTTGATTGGAGCGGAAGGTGGCGAGACTCCTGCGGGAAGAGTGGGACAGCTGAGACCCCGCAGACGCTTTAGCGTCGAGGAGGCTCAGCGCCCACCCCGCGGAAAGCGAGCCGCCTGGAGCGCAAATCAACCTCTACCAACTACATTGTATCTAGAAACAAAACTCTTAAATATCACCGAAGATTAAAGTCTGGAGGGGAAACAGATGAACTTAAGATTTACAGAAGAACAGGAAATGATGAGAAAAATGGTGCGTGACTTCGCACAAACAGAAATCGCACCATTCGTAGAAAATATGGAGAAAGGCGAGTTTCCACGTGAGATTTTGCGGAAAATGGGGGAGCTTGGCTTAATGGGCATTCCAATTCCTGAACAGTACGGCGGATCTGAAATGGACTTCACCTCTTATATTATCGCGATCAATGAATTATCAAAGGTAAGTGCAACTGTAGGGGTTATTTTATCCGTCCATACATCAGTTGGTACGAACCCAATTTTATATTTCGGAACAGAAGAGCAGAAACAAAAATACATTCCAAAGCTTGCAACAGGTGAGTACCTTGGGGCATTCTGCTTAACTGAACCGAGCGCAGGCTCAGACGCAGGAAGCTTAAAATCAAAAGCGGTTAAAGATGGCGACCATTATGTCATTAATGGCTCAAAAGTGTTTATCACAAATGGCGGTGAAGCAGATGTGTATATTGTCTTCGCTTCAACCAATCCAGAGCATGGCAGCAGAGGAGTTTCTGCATTTATAGTGGAAAAAGATACGCCAGGACTAGTCATTGGAAAAGATGAGCATAAAATGGGACTGCATGGATCAAGAACCTTACAGTTAAGCTTTGAGGATATGCGTGTTCCGGCTGAAAATCTGCTTGGTGAAGAAGGGCAAGGCTTTAAGATTGCGATGGCAAACCTTGATGTCGGCCGCATCGGAATTGCAGCACAAGCCCTTGGTATTGCAGAAGCAGCGCTTGAGGCCGCAGTGGGGTACGCAAAAGAACGTGTTCAATTTGGCAAACCAATTGCAGCCCAGCAAGGAATCGGCTTTAAGCTAGCAGATATGGGAACAGCTGTTGAAGCAGCAAAGCTATTAATCTATCGTGCCGCAGACCTTCGCCAAAGAGGAATCAAATGTGGGAAGGAAGCATCCATGGCAAAGCTTTTTGCTTCACGCACAGCAGTAGAAGTAACAACAGACGCCATTCAAGTATTTGGCGGCTACGGCTACACAGAAGATTACCCAGTAGAGCGCTACTTCCGTGACGCAAAAATCACCGAAATCTACGAAGGCACAAGTGAAATCCAACGTATTGTAATAAGCAAACAGCTGTAATAGAGCGAGGCAGTTTCTAAAATATTGTAGTTTGCGAGTAAGCTGTCAATTGCCAGAAAAGCTTTGTTGATTGGAGCGGAAGGTGGCGAGACTCCTGCGGGACGTGTGGGACAGCTGAGACCCCACAGGCGCTTTAGCGCCGAGGAGGCTCAGCGCCCACCCCGCGGAAAGCGAGCCACCTGTAGCGGAAATCAACATCTACCAACTTTATCATCATTAGCAAATGAATTTACGGAAAAATCCAAAATATACATTTGATAATCAAAATGGGGGATAGACAAATGAACTTTCAATTAACCGAAGAGCATGAAATGATTAGAAAAATGGTACGAGATTTTGCGAGAAATGAAGTAGCCCCAACAGCAGCTGAACGTGACGAAGAAGAACGATTTGACCGTGAAATCTTCGACAAAATGGCAGAGCTTGGCCTAACAGGAATCCCATGGCCGGAAGAGTACGGCGGCATTGGCAGCGACTATTTAGCCTACTGTATAGCGGTAGAAGAACTTTCAAGAGTGTGTGCTTCCACAGGTGTAACACTGTCAGCACATACATCACTTGCTGGCTGGCCAATTTATAAATTCGGCAGCGAGGAACAGAAGCAAAAGTATTTAAGACCAATGGCTCAAGGAGAGAAAATTGGCGGCTACGGCTTAACAGAACCTGGCAGCGGATCAGATGCTGGCGGAATGAAAACAACAGCCCGTCTTGAAGGGGACCACTACATTTTAAACGGTTCGAAAATCTTCATTACAAATGGTGGCATTGCGGATATTTATGTTGTATTTGCGCTTACAGATCCATCCTCTAAGCATAAAGGAACAACAGCATTTATTGTAGAAGCTGATTTTGAAGGTTTCTCTGTTGGTAAAAAGGAGAAAAAACTAGGCATCCGTTCATCACCAACAACAGAAATTATTTTTGAAAACTGCAAGGTACCAGTTGAAAATGTGTTAGGTGAAGTGGGCGAGGGCTTTAAAGTTGCGATGATGACGCTTGATGGCGGCCGTAACGGGATTGCAGCTCAAGCTGTGGGAATTGCACAAGGTGCTTTAGATGCATCAGTGGAATACGCGAAAGAGCGTGTACAATTCGGAAAGCCAATCGCATCACAACAAGGCATCGGTTTTAAGCTTGCAGACATGGCAACAAGCATTGAAGCATCAAGACTACTAACCTATCAAGCAGCATGGTTAGAATCAGCTGGACTTCCATACGGAAAAGAATCAGCTATGTCTAAATTACTTGCAGGGGATACAGCCATGAAGGTAACTACAGATGCGGTACAAATTTTTGGCGGCTACGGGTATACGAAGGATTACCCTGTTGAGCGCTTCATGCGGGATGCAAAAATCACCCAAATTTATGAAGGAACACAAGAAATTCAGCGCCTCGTTATCTCACGTATGCTGACTAAATAATTAAAGTTGACTTTTTCTAAAAGTTTGTTGTTTTTTTGTTAAATTTCTCGTTTGTCAAAAAGCTTGGTTGATTGGAGCAGAAGGTGCGAGACTCCTGCGGGAAAAGTGGGACAGTTGAGACCCCACAGGCGCATGGCGCCGAGGAGGCTCAGCGCCCACCCTGCGGAAAGTGAGCCGCCTGAAGCGGAAATCAACCTCTGCCAACTACATTTAAATTAGCAACAATTTTTACAAAAACAGCCTTTACATGAAAGCAGGATGCCTCGAGAAAGTTCGTCTTAGTCTGCCAAAACCTGCTGAAGTCTTGCCATCATGGCATATTGGAAATTGGGGATGCAAAAAGGCGGTAGGAATATGAAAAAACGCGAAGTACAGGCGTCGGTTAAAGATGAACGCCTTGTTAAAAAGAGGCGGGATCAAATGATTAAAGGTGCGGTAACCCTTTTTATTCAAAAAGGGTTCCACCGTACAACAACAAGAGAAATTGCAAAGGCCTCCGGGTTTAGCATCGGCACATTATATGAATACATACGGACAAAGGAAGATGTCTTATACCTTGTCTGTGACAGCATTTACGATCAAGTCAGTGAGCGTCTGCAAAAGGATCTTGATATGAACCGGGGAACACTTGAAAGCTTGAAGCTAGGGATTGCTGATTATTTCCGCGTTGTTGATGAGATGCAGGACGAGGTGCTTGTCATGTATCAGGAAGTGAAATCCCTCTCTAAGGATGCACTGCCATATGTACTGAAAAAAGAAATCGAAATGGTTGAGATGTTTGAAAAACTCATTAATGGCTGTATAGAGAATGGTGAGTTAGACCTAGTGGAGGACCAGGTCAAGATGATTGCCCATAACATCTTTGTGCAGGGGCAAATGTGGGCCTTCCGCCGTTGGTCCTTGAAAAGAATATACTCAATAGACGATTACATCAAACTGCAAACAGACTTGCTTTTTCAAGGAATCCTTACTAAAAATGCCTTATAAAATTGCTTGAAATCAGCAATTGTTCGATAACTACCTGAAGTTGCTCGATAAAATTCAAAAAACAAGAAATCAATTATAGGGGGAGAAGAATGAGTAATCCAGAAGTTTATAAGCCAAAGAATCATATTCGTTTTGTTACAGCTTCCAGCCTTTTTGATGGTCACGATGCCTCCATTAATATAATGAGAAGAATTATTCAGGCGAGTGGTGCAGAGGTCATTCACCTTGGCCATAACCGTTCGGTTGAAGAAGTAGTCAATGCAGCGATTCAAGAGGATGTGCAGGGAATTGCGATTTCTTCCTACCAAGGCGGACATGTTGAATACTTTAAATATATGTATGATCTTTTAAAAGAAAAAGGTGCCCCACATATCCGAATTTATGGCGGTGGTGGCGGCGTTATTATCCCTAAGGAGATAAAGGAGCTGCATGAGTACGGAATCGCAAGAATTTTCTCTCCAGAGGATGGACGCCAAAATGGCCTTCAAGGCATGATCAATGTAATGCTTGAAGAATGTGACTTCCCTACATTCACTGCAGAAGCAACAGAGCAAATTGAAAAGCTTCAAGGCGGGCAAGTGAATGCAATTGCGAAGCTCATCACGCTTGCTGAGCATCATGTCAGCATGGAAAAAGAAGCGGCAGCTACACTGGATTCAGTAATGGAGAAGGTAAAGTCACTTGAAAAAACAGTTCCTGTACTAGGGATTACTGGAACAGGCGGAGCAGGAAAAAGCTCATTAACGGATGAACTAATCCGCCGATTTATTAATGAAATTCCAGAAAAGAAAGTTGCGATCCTATCAGTCGACCCGACAAAGCAAAAAACAGGCGGCGCACTTCTTGGAGACCGAATTCGCATGAATGCGATCTTTAATCCTCGTGTATATATGCGAAGCCTGGCAACAAGAAAGTCTAAGAGCGAACTATCACTTGCCATTAAAGATGCAATATCCGTTGTAAAAGCAGCAGGCTTTGATCTAATCGTTGTTGAAACAAGCGGTATTGGCCAAGGGGATGCTGAAATAACTGAAATTTGCGACGTTTCGATGTATGTCATGACTAGCGAATTCGGTGCTCCGTCCCAGTTAGAAAAAATCGACATGATTGATTATGCCGATTTAATTGTTATTAATAAATTCGAGCGAAAAGGCTCTGAGGATGCACGTCGTCAAGTTCAAAAGCAATACCAAAGAAGCCGGATGCTGTTTGAAAAAGAATTCGATGACATGCCTGTATATGGTACGATTGCAAGTCAATTCAATGACCCAGGAACAAACGCGGTGTTTGCTGCCTTAATCGAAAATCTGAATGAAAAATGTGGAATAGACTGGCAAACGAGTTTTTCGAAAAATGCTCTAGTTGAAAAACAAAATGTGATTATCCCGAATGAGCAGCGCTATTATTTAAGAGAAGTATCTGAAACTGTTCGCGGCTATCATAAGAAGGCAGAGGAGCAGGCGGATTTAGCACGAAAAGTGTTCCAGCTTGAAGGCGCAATTCTTGCAGTGAAAGAGCAGGATGCGAACGAGGAGGTACTTGCAGCTCTTGTGGCGCTCAAAACAAGCACTGAATCTAAGCTTACACCAGAAACGCAGAAAATTCTTGCTGGCTGGGAAGAGTTAAAGGAGAAATATACAGGTGATCAATTTGTCACAAGAATTCGTGATAAAGAGATTGTGACGATTTTAAAGACAAAAAGCTTGTCTGGTCTTTCCATTCCGAAGGTGGCCTTGCCGAAATACAAGGATTATGGAGAAATCATCCGCTGGGTATACAGAGAAAACGTTCCAGGATCCTTCCCATATACAGCAGGTGTTTTCCCGTTCAAGCGTGAAGGAGAAGATCCGAAGAGACAGTTTGCCGGAGAAGGAACACCAGAAAGAACGAATCGCCGCTTTCATTACTTATCGAAGGATGACTCAGCTAAGCGTCTAAGCACAGCATTCGATTCGGTTACGCTTTATGGGGAAGATCCAGATTACCGCCCAGATATTTATGGAAAAGTTGGCGAAAGCGGAGTTAGCATTTGTACATTGGATGATATGAAAAAGCTTTATGATGGCTTTGACCTTTGCCATCCATCAACATCTGTTTCGATGACGATCAATGGACCAGCACCAATTATTTTGGCGATGTTTATGAATACAGCGATTGAGCAGCAAATAGAAGCGAAGGAAAAGGAGCTTGGCCGAATTTTAACAGAAGCAGAATTTGCTGAAGTAAGAGCGATTACCTTACAAACAGTAAGGGGTACGGTTCAAGCAGATATTTTAAAAGAGGACCAAGGACAGAATACATGTATTTTCTCAACAGAATTTGCACTGCGGATGATGGGCGATATTCAGCAATATTTCATTGACCAAAAGGTTCGCAATTACTACTCTGTGTCTATTTCTGGCTATCATATTGCTGAAGCGGGAGCCAATCCGATTTCACAGCTAGCATTCACATTAGCGAACGGCTTTACGTATGTAGAATACTATTTAAGCAGAGGAATGAACATTAACGATTTTGCTCCGAATTTATCGTTCTTTTTCTCAAACGGCTTAGATCCAGAGTATACGGTGCTTGGCCGTGTAGCTCGCCGCATTTGGGCAACAGTCATGAGGGATAAATATGGAGCAAATGAAAGAAGTCAGAAGCTGAAATATCATATCCAAACTTCTGGTCGCTCACTTCACGCTCAGGAGATTGATTTCAATGATATTCGCACAACATTGCAGGCGTTAATGGCCCTTCAAGATAATTGTAATTCACTGCATACAAATGCTTATGATGAAGCGATTACGACTCCGACCGAGGAATCAGTGAGACGTGCGATGGCGATTCAAATGATTATTACGAAAGAGCATGGATTAACGAAAAATGAAAATCCGCTGCAAGGGGCATTCATCATTGATGAATTAACCGATCTTGTTGAGGAGCAAGTGCTTCAGGAATTCGAACGAATCAATGACCGCGGCGGCGTGCTAGGCGCAATGGAAACACAATATCAGCGCGGAAAAATTCAAGACGAATCCATGTACTATGAAATGAAAAAACATACAGGTGAACTGCCGATTATCGGTGTGAACACTTATTTAAATCCAAATCCTCCATCTGAAGAGGAAATGGACAATATGGAGCTTGCGCGTGCAACAAAAGAAGAAAAAGAAACACAAATTCAAAACCTGCGCAGCTTCCAGGAACGAAACAAAGAAAAAACAGCAGAAGCACTTACACAATTAAAACAAACAGCAGTCAGCGGCGGAAACATCTTTGCAGAATTAATGGAAACCGTCAAAACAGCCAGCCTTGGCCAAATCACACAAGCCCTTTACGAAGTAGGCGGCCAATACCGCCGGAATATGTAAGTGTGAAAAGATATATTATTAATGATTCTTTTTTAAAAAACTTGTAGCCCACGCTACAAGTTTTTTGCAATATTTTTATAACTTGCTTATACTTTTTATCTTGAATCCGATATAATCGAGATAATAATGGAGAGTTGTATGAATGACTTCACAGTTTTTAAAGAGCAGGGTGTGGAATAAGTGAAACGGTTATTGACTTTTATTGGCCTACTAGGGATTATTATCGGATCAATTTATCTTTATCAAAAGCAACTTGGGGCAATCCCTTTCTTATTATTATCCATATACTTTTTTGCTCAAGCCTTTAAACAGCTCTCAAACAAACCAAAACAAAGTGATGAAGTAGAAAAAGAGAATAAAAACGATAGATATAGCTAGCATAAACAGAAAAATTTTGTTTATAATGAAGAATATGCATTCTAGAGGATGCTTATTAAAGCTGGGAAAAATATAGTTTTAATGAAAATGTGTAATATGTATGATTAAGGCTGTTTTCTATAAGATTGTTGTTTTGAATAAATTGCATGAATGGAAACTTTTCTTAGAAAAGATTGGTTGATTGGAGCGGAAGGCGCGAGAATCCTGCGGGAGAAGTGGGACAGGTGAGACCCCACAGGCGCTTTAGCGCCGAGGAGGCTCAGCGCCCACCCCGCGGAAAGCGAGCGTCCTGGAGCGGAAATCAACCTCTACTCATTCATGTAAAAAGCAACAATGTTTGCGAAGAGAGTCATGATTAAACATGGTTGAAATTGCCTAAAGATATGTAGGCAAACTTTGACATTCAACATAAGAGTTTTGCAAAGTTGTTCCTTCAAATGGAATTTAGTGAAGGCGTTACATAGAGAAAGGAAGTGCTTGTAATGAGTTTAGAAACGTATTCAAAAGAGGAATTGCACGAAATGTCTTTAATTGAAATAACATTTGAGTTATTAAAGGGTAAAAAAGAAGCAATGCCTTTTAAAGCAATTATGGATGAGCTAACAAGCCGTCTAGAGCTTACTGATGAACAAGTGAAAGCGAAAATTGCCCAATTCTATACTGATCTAAATATTGATGGACGTTTCCTTGGTTTAGGGGATAACACATGGGGCCTTCGTGTTTGGTATCCGTTTGAGCAGGTAGAAGAGGAAGTCGTAACAGATATTAAGCCGAAGAAGAAAAAGGCGAAAAAGGCTAAGGATGAAGAAGATTTAGATTTAGAACTAGATGATTATGATGAGTTGGATGAAGAAGATATCGATTATGATGATATTGATGATTTAGAGGATGACGAGTTACTAGATGAAGATGACGATGATGATTTGTTAGACGATGATGAAGAAGAGCTAGAGGATGAGGATCTTCTCGATAAAGACGAGGAGTTTGACCTTGGCGATGAAGATGAAGATCTAGACGATGAAGAAGCTGAACTTGATGAGGAAGAAGATTTATAATCTTGACTTTTTCCCTACAGGCTTGTAGAATCATTTTTGGGCTCCTTTTAAAAAGGAACGATAATTAAAAGCGTATAGCGCTCCCTTACTTTTTATAAGTAAGCGGGGCGCTTTTTATTTTTGAATGGCATCGTAACCCTCTAATTGGAAAAAAGAATCCGGTGATTCGGAAACGGATGATTTCGTTAATTATGTCTTTAAATAAAGGCGATTATGTACAAACTGTTACTTAAGGGGGAATAATGATGACAAAGTATATTTTTGTGACAGGCGGCGTGGTGTCGTCACTAGGAAAGGGTATTGTAGCTGCTTCACTTGGGCGCCTTCTAAAAAACAGAGGGATGAGTGTAACAATTCAGAAGTTTGATCCCTACATAAATGTGGATCCAGGAACAATGAGCCCGTATCAGCATGGAGAGGTTTTTGTAACAGATGATGGTGCGGAAACGGACTTAGACTTAGGTCATTATGAGCGTTTTGTTGATATCAATGTAACAAAGTATAGCAGTGTGACAACTGGTAAGATCTATTCAACAGTGCTTAGAAAAGAGCGCCGTGGGGATTATAACGGTGGAACGGTTCAAGTCATTCCACATATTACAAATGAAATTAAAGATCGTGTTTTCCGTGCAGGCCATGAAACAAACTCAGATGTGGTCATTACTGAAATTGGCGGAACAGTAGGGGATATAGAATCTCTACCTTTCCTAGAAGCGATTCGTCAAATTAAAAGTGATGTTGGCCGAGATAATGTGATGTACATTCACTGTACATTAGTTCCGTATATTAAAGCGGCAGGAGAAATGAAAACAAAGCCAACCCAGCATAGTGTGAAAGAGCTAAGAAGCTTAGGGATACAGCCGAATGTCATTGTTGTTCGTACTGAAATGCCAATTTCTCAAGATATGAAGGATAAGCTTGCTTTATTCTGTGATATTGATAAAGATGCCGTTATCGAATGCCGAGATGCTGACACATTGTATTCCATTCCACTAGCTCTCCAAGATCAAAATCTTGATAATATTGTCTGCGAGCATTTGAAGCTAAATTGTGGAGAAGCAGACATGACTGAATGGAAGCAGTTAGTTGATAAAGTAACCCATTTATCTAAAACAACAAAAATTGCCCTAGTCGGAAAATATGTGGAACTTCAGGATGCCTATATTTCTGTCGTTGAAGCATTAAAGCATGCAGGTTATGCCCATAACTCAGATATTCAAATTGAATGGATTAACGCTGAAGAGGTTACAGAAGGAAATGTAACTGAATTATTAAAGGATGTAGATGGAGTCCTTGTTCCTGGCGGTTTTGGCGATCGTGGAATCGAAGGGAAAATCCTTGCGATTCAATTTGCCCGTGAACAGAAGAAACCTTTCCTTGGGATCTGCCTAGGTATGCAATTAGCATCGATTGAATTTGCACGAAATGTGTTAAACCTTAAAGGAGCACATTCAGCAGAAATCGATCCGTCTACTGAACATCCAATTATTGATCTTCTTCCAGAGCAAAAAGATATCGAAGATCTTGGCGGAACATTAAGACTTGGTTTACAAGCTTGTAAACTTATTGAAAATACAAATGCGATGCATGCTTACCAAGATGAAGTTGTTTATGAACGCCATCGTCATCGCTATGAATTTAATAATCACTATCGTCAAGAAATGGAAGAGAAAGGCTTTATTTTCTCAGGGACAAGCCCAGACGGACGTCTTGTTGAGATTATTGAAGTCAAAGATCATCCATGGTTCGTGGCATCACAATTCCATCCTGAATTTATTTCAAGACCTAATCGTCCACAACCATTGTTCCGCGAGTTTGTTGGTGCATCATTAAAGTTTAGTGAGAAATAATAAAAATAGCCCTACTAGATGATTTAGATTCTAGTGGGGCTTTTGTTTAAATATAGGTAAAATTGATAACTGACGGGTAAAGTAGAGTAACCGATTGGTAAATCAATTAAAGTGACGGGTAAAATAGAGTAACTGACGGGTAAATCAGTAAAACTGACCGGTAAAATAGACAAAGTGACGAGTAGATCAGTCATACTGCCCGAAAAATTCAAAAAGAAACGAAAAAATCCATCTAAATGGACTTACATATTAAAAATTCTCTAGAAATCATTCATAGTCTGCAAGTATTTCTTCTATTGTAAATCGAATGCCGTAATAAACATATAAAGCAGCCATTGATGCAGGGAAGCCAAATCGATTTCCTTCATCGTCTGGCAGAAGCCCCTTTGACACGGACAAATCGATATGAACATCCGCTAAATGAACCAAGCTTTCACCCTCAACAGTAGAAACGGTAGAGATAGCGGTGAAGGGAATCCCCTTTTCTAATAAATATTTCCCCATCTTTACAGCTTCTTCATCAGTTGAGTATCTAGAGACGATTAGAAATCGGTCTGCTTCGGAAATTTCGTCCAAGCCATTTTTTGAATCCCATATGCTGCTCTTCTTTAAAGGCTCCTGACTTAATGTAGCCTCATAAGCGACAGCATTCATTTCCTTTGTTGCAAATATGTATAACTGCCCGCTGCCAATAATGGCTTGTGCCAATAAGCGTGCACTGTCTTCCATCGCCAATTCTTCTTTTTCCTGAATCCTTTTGAACAACCCAGTAAGCTGAGTAGTAAACATCTTTAACATCTTCTCGCTCCTTAATCATTTAGTAACAGTGTGAAATTTAGGCTCTTTTTTAAAATTGCTGTTTTAAATAATGAAAACAGTCGACAAAAAAGGTCGTTGATTGGAGCAGAAGGTGCGAGACTCCTCGAAAATGCATCCGCATTTCCTCGTGCGGTGTCAATTCAAGAAGCCTATTCAACGTCCTGCGGGAGTAGTGGGACAGGTGAGACCCCGCAGGAGCTTTTGCTCCGAGGAGGCTCACCGCCCACCCCGCGGAAAGCGAGCATCCTGGAGCGGAAATCAACTTCTATCAACTATATGTTATTAGCAACAATGTTTAGGGAAATAGCCTAAATTTAATGCCTTTCAATTAACTATTATAAGGAACGCTGGTGAAAAGGTAAAATTCCTATGATGAAATAATTGAACAGGCAGGAATTGTCAGAGTGGGGGTAGAAATATAGGAAGGGGAGTAAAAAGGAAAGCCGGCGAAGACATCATGGTGAAAAAAAGAAACAATCGTTTTGATACGAAGGGAAGAGGTGGCTTAATGAAGGGGAAAATTTTAATTGTTGATGATCAATTTGGGATTCGTATTTTACTTAACGAAGTATTACAGAAAGAGGGGTACGATACATACCAGGCTGCCAATGGCATACAGGCACTGGAAATTGTCACAAATCATTCACCTGATTTAGTCTTGCTTGATATGAAAATACCTGGAATGGATGGTATTGAAATATTAAAGCGAATGAGAGTCATCGATAAGGAAATTTGCGTAATCATTATGACAGCTTATGGAGAATTGGACATGATACAAGAGGCAAAAGACCTTGGGGCTCTAACCCATTTTGCAAAACCTTTTGATATTGACGACATCCGTGCTGCTGTAAAAAAATATTTACCAATCGCTAAATCACTTTAAAAGAAGCCCTTTTTAGGCTTCTTTTTAAATGGTTACAATAATGAAGGCTGCACTGTTAATTATTGAACCTTGTTGATTGGAGTGCATGGAGCGGAAATCAACAAGCAAGTTTTAAAGAGCCATAATGAAAAAAGTGTGGGATTAATAGCAATTCTTTTTCTGTTTTGGTATGATACAAATGAATTCCAAAGGATTGGCTTCATTTGGGCACGGATAATTCGTACATATTCATTTGAAATGCAGGAAAGACTTTAATAAGAGTATCCGTGAAAAAAAGAACCGTTCATTAATAAGGAGGAAAAAAGATGCCTTTAGTTTCAATGACTGACATGCTTAACAAAGGAAAAGCCGAGGGCTATGCAGTAGGTCAATTTAACTTAAATAATCTTGAGTTCACTCAAGCAATTTTACAAGCAGCAGAGGAGGAAAAATCCCCTGTTATTCTTGGTGTCTCCGAAGGTGCTGCCCGCTATATGGGTGGGTTTAAAACGGTTGTGAAAATGGTAGAAGGATTACTAGAAGATTATAAAATCACCGTTCCTGTAGCGATCCACTTAGATCATGGATCAAGCTTTGATAAATGTAAGGAAGCCATTGATGCAGGTTTCACTTCTGTCATGATTGATGCTTCACACGATCCGTTTGAAGAAAATATTGCTACGACTGCAAAGGTTGTAGAATATGCACACGCAAAAGGAGTATCTGTAGAAGCTGAGTTAGGTACAGTAGGTGGACAAGAAGATGATGTCATTGCAGATGGCGTTATTTATGCAGATGCAAAAGAATGTGAAGAGCTTGTCAAACGTACGAAAATTGACTGCTTAGCACCTGCATTAGGTTCAGTACATGGTCCATATAAGGGAGAGCCAAACTTGGGCTTCGCTGAAATGGAAGAGATCGGAAACCTAACTGGTGTTCCTCTTGTTCTACACGGCGGTACAGGAATTCCAACGAAGGATATTCAAAGAGCTGTTTCTTTAGGCACAGCAAAAATTAATGTTAATACAGAGAATCAAATTGCTTCCGCGAAAACCGTTCGTGAAGTATTAGCTGCAAATCCAAATATTTATGATCCACGCAAATACTTAGGACCAGCACGTGAGACCATTAAAGAAACGGTTATCGGAAAAATGCGTGAATTCGGTTCATCTGGTAAAGCTTAATACAACTGACTTTTAAGTGGAAACCGCCATCTAGACAAGAGGCGGTTTCCATTCATTTGTCATCTATTTTAAATGAAAGTATAGGAGGAAATATAAATGAAGTTTTTTATTGATACAGCAAACATGGATGAGATTAAAGAAGCCTTTTCATTAGGTGTAGTAGCAGGAGTAACAACAAACCCATCATTAGTAGCTAAGGAAAAAAACGTTTCTTTTCCTGACCGTCTACGTGAAATTACCGCTCTTGTTCCTGGCTCAGTTAGTGCGGAAGTAATCGCACTTGATGCAGAAGGAATGATTAAAGAAGGAAGAGAATTAGCGGCTATCGCACCTAATATTACGATTAAAGTACCGATGACTCCAGATGGCTTAAAAGCAGTCAATGTTTTTGCAAAAGAAGGAATTAAAACAAATGTTACCTTAATCTTTAGTGCAAACCAAGCATTGCTTGCAGCAAGAGCTGGAGCAAGCTATGTTTCACCTTTCGTAGGAAGACTAGATGATATTGGCCATAATGGACTTGATTTAGTTTCTGCGATTGCTGAAATCTTCGCCATCCACGATATTGAAACAGAAATCATCGCAGCGTCTATTCGACACCCACAGCATGTCACAGATGCAGCTTTAAGAGGGGCGCATATTGCAACGGTTCCTTATAAAGTAATTCAGCAATTATTTAATCATCCGTTAACAGATAAAGGGATTGAAGCCTTTCTTGCGGACTGGAATGCTCGTTCATAAAAAGCTATGTTCACGTTGATTATTGATTAAGAGCCATTGGTGTACATGCGAATGGGTTTTATTCGTATGAATAACTTAATGAGCGGGTATACCAATGGCGATTTCGTGCACTATTTAATAAAGTTTAATAAAAAGGGCTGTGGGATTTATATCATCTCTCACTAGGTCTTCCGACTTAATTTAAACTTTTTTGCATATCCATACATGAGATTTATATTTTCGTGTAAACTAGATGATATGGATATTGTCGGACTGCGTAAAAATATGGTAATAGCATTCTTTAGCGTGTTCGTCCATCATCTTTTTATCATGCTTAAATAGGACAATCCTATTCAGATTCTAATAAATTTTTTTAATGAGATGTTGAGGTATGCTGAAAAAAACATGCCTCACCTCTTTAGAAAGACGCGCAGCGTTTTTCTTCATACATCACGGCTTAGAAAGGGGTTAACAATGGAAAAGCTTATGATTGCTGGCGGCTATCCTTTGAAAGGAACTGTTCGAATTAGCGGGGCGAAAAATAGTGCAGTGGCGTTGATTCCAGCTACGATACTAGCGGATTCTCCCGTCACAATTGAAGGGCTGCCAAATATTTCGGATGTTCAAATTTTGAAAGGGCTGCTTGAAGAACTTGGAGGAACGGTTCATTTCGATGAAAATGATATGACTGTTGATCCATCTTCTATGATCTCCATGCCCTTGCCGAATGGAAAAGTAAAAAAACTGCGCGCCTCTTATTATCTAATGGGTGCCATGCTCGGACGCTTTAAAAAGGCAGTCATTGGTCTTCCTGGCGGGTGCCATCTAGGGCCAAGACCTATCGATCAGCACATAAAGGGTTTTGAAGCCCTTGGTGCCAGTGTGACAAATGAGCAGGGTGCGATTTACTTGCGTGCAGATGAACTTCGTGGTGCACGGATTTATCTAGACGTTGTCAGTGTAGGTGCAACGATAAATATCATGCTTGCTGCCGTGAGAGCAAAGGGAAGAACAATCATTGAAAATGCCGCTAAAGAGCCAGAAATTATTGATGTAGCTACCCTTTTAACGAATATGGGAGCAAAAATCAAAGGTGCGGGTACAGATGTCATTCGGATTGACGGGGTCGATCAGCTCCATGGATGCCAGCATACAATTATTCCAGACCGAATTGAGGCTGGGACCTATTTGATACTTGGAGCAGCAGCTGGTGAAGGGGTACTCATTGATAATGTCATCCCTCAGCATCTCGAATCCTTGATTGCTAAGCTAAGGGAAATGGGTGTCCCAATCGAAGCTGGGGATGATCAAGTTTTTGTAGGGCCAGCAAAGGAAATGAAAGCGGTTGATATTAAAACGCTTGTTTACCCTGGATTCCCAACGGATCTTCAGCAGCCCTTCACCTCCCTGTTAACAGGTGCTATTGGGACAAGCATGGTGACTGATACAATTTATAGTGCTCGATTTAAGCATATAGATGAGTTAAGAAGAATGAATGCTAATATTAAGGTAGAAGGTCGTTCAGCTATCATTCATGGCCCGATCAAGCTTCAGGGAGCAAAAGTGAAAGCCAGTGATTTACGGGCTGGGGCTGCATTGGTCATTGCAGGCTTAATGGCTGAAGGTGTGACTGAAGTGACGGGTGTTGATCATATTGATCGTGGATACAGCCATTTAGTGGAAAAATTAAATGGGCTAGGCGCAACAATCTGGCGTGAAAGCTTAACAAAAGAAGAACAAGAACAATTCAAAAACGCGTAAGTAGAATAGAAAAGTGTAGGCGACTGTTCAGGGGCGACAAGCATAAGACAGGCCGTCGGGAAGGTTGTACTTTAACCTTCATGACGGAATGGCTTATGACCTCGAGCCCCTAGGAGCCGGAACTGGACAAAAAAGTGTAGGCGACTGTTCAGGGGCGACAAGCATAAGACAGGCCGTCGGGAAGGTTGTACTTTAACCTTCATGACGGAATGGCTTATGACCTCGAGCCCCTAGGAGCCGGAACTGGACAAAAAAGTGTAGGCGACTGTTCAGGGGCGATAAGCATAAGACAGGCTGTCGGGAAGGTTGTATTCTAACCTTCATGGCGGAATGACTTATGACTTCGAGCCCTTAGGAGCCGGAACTGGACAAAAAAAGTGTAGGCAACTGTTTAGGGGGAAATAAGAATGGAACGAAGCTTAACGATGGAACTTGTCCGTGTAACAGAGGGTGCTGCTTTAGCATCTGCACGCTGGATGGGAAGAGGGAAAAAGGACGAGGCGGATGATGCAGCAACTTCTGCTATGCGAGATGTGTTTGATACCGTTCCGATGAAGGGAACAGTTGTTATTGGTGAAGGGGAAATGGATGAAGCACCAATGCTTTTCATTGGAGAAAAGCTTGGTACTGGATACGGCCCACGAGTGGATGTAGCTGTTGATCCAGTTGAGGGAACGAATATCGTAGCATCTGGTGGATGGAACGCGCTTGCTGTTCTTGCAATTGCTGATCATGGCAATTTGCTGCATGCACCAGATATGTATATGGACAAAATTGCAGTAGGTCCGGAAGCAGTTGGACAAATAGATATTAATGCATCTGTTTTAGACAACTTGAAAGCTGTAGCCAGAGCAAAGAATAAAGATGTCTCTGATGTAGTGGCAACTATTTTGGATCGTCCGCGACATGCACATATTATCAACCAGCTGCGTGAAGCAGGTGCCAGAATCAAATTAATAAACGACGGGGATGTAGCAGGTGCATTCAATACAGCATTTGACCATACTGGCGTTGATATTTTATTCGGACAAGGCGGAGCACCAGAAGGCGTTCTTGCTGCCGTTGCACTTAAATGTCTTGGCGGAGAAATTCAAGGAAGACTTCTTCCACAAAATGATGCTGAAGTTGAGCGTTGTATAAAAATGGGCTTAGATGTGAATAAAGTTTTACTGATGGAAGACCTTGTAAAAGGCGATGATGCCATTTTTGCTGCTACAGGTATTACCGATGGGGAATTGTTACGTGGTGTTCAATTTAAAGGCTCATACGGCTCTACCCATTCAGTTGTTATGCGCGCAAAATCAGGCACAGTCCGCTTTATTGAAGGCAGACACAGTTTAAACAAGAAACCCAACCTTGTCATTCGTTAATAGAGTGAATTAAATAAAGGCTATTTTTAAAAAATAATGTTGCTTTTGAAAAGGTACTATGAATGAAAATTGCTAAAAAAAAGATTGGTTGATTGGAGCGGAAGGCGCGAGACTCCTGCGGGAGTAGTGGGACAGTTGAGACCCCACAGGCGCTATGCGCCGAGGAGGCTCAACGCCCACCCCGCGGAAAGCGAGCGTCCTGGAGCGGAAATCAACCTCTACCAACTATTTTTCATTAGTAACAATATATTATAACGGCAAAATATAAAAAGGGTCTGGCAAATAGCCAGACCTATCATCTCTTCCTCCTTCCAAATATACAAATCATTCTCATAAAAAAGCGGAAAGTCTATTATTTTATATTAATAAACACTTCATACTCTTCCATCAATCAAAATGTAGTTGTTAAACCCCGAATTAAGGGGTAAAATAGTAATTGTTTTTCAAATAGTAGAGGAAACCCTCAATATATGACCATTCAACTTAGTTTGTGATAGAAAACATAGCTCCTTATTCGGATCTATCCTCGGTATCCTTATTTACTTTGTAACAGATATTTATTGCCTCAATAAAAGTTAAATTCCTATTTCTTTCCATATGTATGGTTTGTTTGTGGAAAAAGAGATTGAAAATTCAAAAGTGTGGTGTCGATATGGGATTAAATATTTCAAGTTTAGATAATATGAAGTTAAAGGAGCTTTATGAGCTTGCACGCGAATATAAAGTTTCTTATTACAGCAAATTAACAAAAAAAGAATTGATTTTTGCTATTTTAAAGGCAAGGGCTGAGAAGGAAGGGTACTTCTTTATGGAAGGTGTCCTTGAGATCATTCAATCAGAGGGCTTTGGATTTTTGCGGCCGATTAACTATTCACCAAGCTCTGAAGATATTTATATATCTGCTTCCCAAATCCGTCGTTTCGATTTAAGAAATGGGGACAAGGTTTCTGGTAAGGTTCGTCCGCCAAAAGAAAATGAACGCTATTTTGGGCTTCTGCAAGTGGAAGCAGTTAACGGGGATGACCCTGAAACGGCAAAAGAACGTGTGCATTTCCCTGGATTAACTCCTTTGTATCCGGACTGTCACATGAAGCTTGAAACAACGCCAAAACATCTTTCGACCCGAATCATGGATGTACTTGCTCCAGTTGGATTTGGTCAGCGTGGATTAATTGTTGCCCCTCCAAAAGCAGGTAAAACAATGCTATTAAAAGAAATTGCTAATAGTGTGACAACGAATCATCCTGATGTCGAACTAATTGTCTTATTAATTGATGAGCGTCCAGAAGAAGTAACAGACATTGAGCGTTCTGTTGCAGGAGATGTAGTCAGCTCAACGTTTGACGAGGTTCCAGAGAATCATATAAAAGTAGCTGAGCTAGTTCTTGAGCGTGCGATGCGTCTTGTTGAACATAAACGGGATGTTGTTATTCTAATGGATAGCATTACAAGATTGGCGAGAGCTTATAATCTCGTGATCCCGCCAAGTGGAAGAACATTGTCTGGGGGGATAGACCCAGCAGCATTCCACCGTCCGAAACGCTTCTTCGGTGCAGCCCGTAATATTGAAGAGGGTGGAAGTTTAACAATCTTAGCAACTGCCCTTGTTGATACAGGCTCACGTATGGATGACGTTATTTACGAAGAATTTAAAGGAACGGGAAACATGGAGCTTCATCTTGACCGTTCACTTGCAGAGCGAAGAATTTTCCCTGCAATCGATATTCGTCGTTCAGGTACACGTAAAGAGGAACTGCTTATCCAGAAGGATCATCTTGATAAGCTGTGGGCGATTAGAAAATCTATGACTGATTCACCAGATTTCGCTGACAAGTTCTTACGTAAACTAAGACAAACGAAATCCAATGAAGAATTCTTCGCGAATCTATCGGAAGAAATGAAAGCAAAGAAAAGCGGAAGTGCATTGAAGTAATATAGGCTAAATTCCTAAGCCAATATTTCCCTTCTTATGAATTGAGAAATCAAATATTGCAAAATAGGATTTGCCTTGTTATAATAATTCCAGTGTGTTTTTTGATTATACGGGATCAATAGGTTACCCGTACTATATACTCTGTTTCGGTATGATTCAGGGCGGAAGGAGATGAAAAGAATGAAAGCAGGAATTCATCCAAATTACAATAAAGCAATGGTGAAATGTGCATGCGGTAATGAGTTTGAAACAGGTTCTGTTTCAAAAGAGATCCGCGTTGAGACTTGTTCTGAATGCCATCCATTCTATACAGGACGTCAAAAATTCGCTGAAGCTGGCGGACGTGTTGACCGTTTCAATAAGAAATACGGCATGAAGCAACAACAACAATAACAACCAAAACAGGCAAGTTTTCTTTCTTGCCTGTTTTTTATTGCCCTTTCTAGCATTTTTAATGCTTATAATAGAGTCCCATTTGGGAAATGCCGATTTGAAATCATGCACGACAGCAAGGAGGAGAGGTGAGTTCATGTATGTGATGCAGCATCATGGGTGGGTAGAGGTCATTTGTGGAAGTATGTTCTCTGGGAAATCAGAAGAACTGATCCGACGTGTACGTAGAGCCGAATTTGCCAAACAAAAAATCGTTGTTTTTAAACCGCAAATAGACAACCGTTACAGTGATGAAGAAGTCGTTTCGCATAATGGAACAGCTTTTACCGCTTTACCAATTGCCCACTCAACTGATATTTTTAAACATATAAATTCTGATATTGATGTCATTGCCATTGATGAAGTTCAGTTTTTCGATTCTGAAGTTGTCAATGTGATCCAGCATCTAGCGAATAGTGGTCATCGTGTGATTGCTGCTGGACTTGATCAAGATTTCCGTGGGGAACCATTCGGCCAGATGCCTGCACTAATGGCTATTGCTGAATTAGTTACTAAGCTGCAGGCTGTGTGTGCCGTTTGTGGCTCACCGGCGAGCCGTACTCAGCGTTTGATTAACGGCAAACCTGCATCATATGATGATCCAGTTATTTTGGTTGGTGCCTCAGAAGCATATGAGCCTCGTTGCCGCCACCATCATGAGGTGCCGAAGTCTCCTGGCACAATGGACGAAAAACCAGCATCTAATTCATTATCATAAATGTTCCTGTCTGAATTTCTTCAGGCAGTTTTTTTTATGGGAAAAATTCAATTTGGCTAATAAATAAATACATTGATAAAAAACCAAAATGCGATATATTAGTTATATGTAAAATTAACGAAATTTTTAAAATAGGTGGTGAATCGACTTGCGTCCAATCCTTTTAGGTATTTTATCTGCATTCTTTTTTGCTTTTACGTTTATATTGAATCGGTCAATGGAGTTGTCAGGGGGCAGCTGGATCTGGAGTGCCTCGCTGCGCTACTTATTTATGGTACCCTTTCTTCTTATTCTTGTTATGTGTAGACGCAATTTAAAGTCTCTATTACTTGAAATGAAGAGAAGGCCGGGAGTATGGTTCTTATGGAGCTTTATTGGATTTGGTCTATTTTATGCACCGATAAGCTTTGCAGCTGCGTATGGACCGGGTTGGCTCGTTGCGGGCACCTGGCAAATGACGATTATTTCGGGGGCATTGCTTTCCCCTTTCTTCTTCGAGACGAAACAAACAGATTGTGGACCAGTTAAGGTACGGGGTAAGATCCCGTTAATCGGCCTGCTGATGTCTCTCGTTATTCTAATTGGGGTGGCAATGATGCAGATAGACCAAGCAAATGGTTTATCTGCAAAGGTATTACTATGGGGAATCCTGCCTGTAATAGTTGCCTCCTTTGCTTATCCGCTCGGCAACCGAAAAATGATGGAGGTATGTGGAGATCGATTAGATGCCTTTCAACGCGTTCTAGGTATGACGTTAGCTAGTCTCCCTTTTTGGCTCCTTCTTTCTATCTATGGGATGGCAACAGTCGGTTTGCCAAGCAAAGGACAAACATTTCAAGCGTTCTTAGTCGCTCTTTTATCAGGTGTGGTCGCTACTGTCCTATTCTTTAAGGCAACGGACATGGTAAAAGGGAATATGCAGAAATTAGCTGCGGTTGAAGCCACTCAATCATTTGAAGTCTTATTTGCTGTTTTCGGTGAATTGCTGTTATTATCAGCACCTTCTCCGTCCATTCTGGCATGGACCGGGATGCAGCTTGTCATTATCGGCATGATCTTGCATAGCTATGTTTCCAAGAGATCCTCGAATAAGATACCAGTACTTAAATATAAGTCGCTTTAAGATTGACCTATCAAATAGAGATTGATATATTCGTTTTATGAAAACAATAAAAACAATTATGCGGCCGGCTTTAAGAGATCAAGTATATGAATCATTAAAAAAGGCGATAGTGACGTTGGAGTTAGAACCAGGTGGGCGTATTAAGGATAAGGATCTAGCCTCTGAATTTGGGGTCAGTCGAACACCTGTAAGAGAAGCGCTTAAGAGGCTAGAAGATGAGGGGCTTGTCGAATCATTACCAGGTTCGCAAACCCGAATAGCAGAAATTCATTTAGAGGAGGCAAAGAACGCATTTACGGTTGTTGCTGCATTGCATGGTTTAGCAGTGCGTCTGGCGATTCCATTAATCTCAGATGAAGAGCTTACATCAATGGAAGAAAGCAATGCTCAATTGGCAAAGGCATTGGATAATAAAGATGTACAATGTGCAGTTGAAGCAGATGATCAATTTCATGCTGTTTTTCTAAAAACATCAGGCAATGATGAAATTGAACGAGCATTAGAGCGATTAATGTCCAAGATTCGGAGACTAGAGTTCTCAAAATTCAGCTCAGTCGGTGCACGTCAATCAATCGAGCAGCACAAGGCCATTATTTCAGCCTGTCGATCAAAGGACCTTAACCTAGCCAGCTCCTTAATGGAAGAAAACTGGCTCAGCTTAGGAAGAATCCTAATCGATGAAAAAGATGCAAAAAGAGAAAATGAACCTTCTGATTAATATGGAATCTTTGGAAATATCACAGTTGTTTTGGCTGTGGTATTTTTTATGGCCCTTTTCTAAAAAAGATGCTTGTTATTGAATCAGTTTCATGAAAAATACCGCCAAAAATATTTGGTTGATTGGAGCGAAAGGTGCGAGACTCCTGCGGGAGCAGTGGGACAGCTGAGACCCCACAGGCGCGTAGCGCCGAGGAGGCTCAGCGCCCACCCCGCGGAAAGCGAGTACCTGTAGCGCAAATCAACCTCTACCCAACTAAATAAAAAAGCCTTTAATTATAGGATTGCTCGATAAATTGGAAGAAGTGCTCGATAAAATGCAAAAATTGCCCGATATACTTCAAGAACTACTCGATCCATTCCACAAAGAGACATTTACACATCCCATTTGTAAATGTTATCCTTCTCAATTGAATTTGTTTTTGACTGCATCTTTTGCCTATACTATAATTAGAATGTTATGGATATGTGTATTGATGAACAAATGTATTTGATATAGAGGACCCCCGGAAAAGTGATAAGGGTCAATGGAAAAATTGAGGTGAAATGCTGTGTTTGATCGTCTTCAATCAGTAGAGGACCGCTATGAAAGATTAAATGAGCTTTTAAGTGATCCTGATATTGTAAATGATCCGAAAAAATTACGTGAGTATTCAAAAGAACAATCAGATATACAAGCGACTGTTGATGTGTACCGTGAATATAAAGAGGTACGTGAGCAGTATCAAGATGCAAAAGCAATGCTTGATGAGAAATTGGATGCTGACATGCGTGAAATGGTAAAAGAAGAGCTAAATGAGCTTGAGGAAAAAGTAGAGGATCTAGAGGCCCAACTGAAAATCCTATTAATTCCAAAAGATCCAAACGATGATAAAAACGTTATTATGGAAATCCGCGGAGCTGCCGGCGGTGATGAAGCTGCTCTATTTGCAGGCGATTTATATCGTATGTATAGCCGCTTTGCTGAGTCGCAAGGCTGGAAAACAGAAGTAATCGATGCCAGTACAACGGGTGTCGGCGGTTACAAAGAAATTATCTTCATGATTAACGGAAACGGAGCCTATTCAAAATTGAAGTTTGAAAATGGGGCACACCGTGTACAGCGTGTTCCAGAAACAGAATCTGGCGGCCGTATTCATACTTCAACTTCAACAGTTGCTGTTCTTCCCGAGGCAGAGGAAGTTGAAATTGAAATTCATGAAAAAGATATTCGAACAGATACATTTGCTTCAAGCGGACCAGGAGGACAAAGTGTAAATACAACAATGTCAGCTGTCCGCCTTACCCATTTGCCAACAGGAACAGTCGTGTCCTGTCAGGATGAAAAGTCACAGATTAAGAATAAGGAAAAAGCGATGAAGGTTCTACGTGCCCGTGTATATGATAAATTCCAGCGTGAAGCACAAGCGGAATATGATCAAGTGCGTAAATCAGCTGTTGGTACTGGCGACCGTTCGGAACGGATTCGTACGTACAACTTCCCGCAAAATCGTGTGACTGATCACCGCATTGGGTTAACAATCCAAAAGCTTGACCAAATTCTTTCTGGGAAGCTAGATGAAGTCATCGACGCGCTAATCCTTGAAGAACAATCTGCGAAGCTTGATAGTGCTTCAAATGAGTAAGTCAACAATGAAAGTATTTGAAGCCCTCAACTGGGCTTCTTCTTTTTTAAAAGAAAAAAATCGGGATGAAAATGCGGGAGAATTGTTGCTGCAGCATTATATGGGGTTAAGCCGATCAAGTTTTTTAGCAAGTTTACGCGATGAATTAGAGCTAGAAGTGTTTGAAAAGTTTGAGAAGGCGGTTATTCTGCATGCAGAAGGGAAGCCGATCCAATATATTATAGGGTTTGAAGAATTTTATGGACGCAAATTTCAGGTGAATGAAGATGTTCTCATTCCACGTCCGGAAACAGAAGAGTTAGTCCTTGGGGCATTGCAGCGTGTGGACAGGCTATTCGGTGATCAGGAAAATGTTAAACTAGCTGATATAGGGACGGGGAGCGGGGCTATTGCCATAACTCTAAAGCTGGAAAACCCGAGTTTAAATGTGGTAGCGACAGATATTTATGAACCAACCTTAATTTTAGCGCAGGAAAATGCACGAAGCCTTAGAGCGGACATTCAGTTTGTCAAAGGCGATTTACTAAAGCCACTGAAGGCAAGCGGAGAAAAGTTCGATGTAGTTATTTCCAATCCCCCGTATATTCCAGTAGGGGATATGGAGTGGATGTCGGAGATTGTAATAGAGCATGAACCCCATCGCGCACTATTTGCAGGTGTGGATGGCCTGGATCTATACAAACGGTTAATAGAAGAACTGCCAGCTGTATTAAAAGCCAAAGCTCTAGTCGGACTTGAAGTAGGGGCTGGCCAAAGCAAGGCAGTATCCCAACTACTCACACAAGCCTTTCCACAAGCAAAAGTTGAAATCGTCTTTGACATAAATGGCAAAGATCGAATGGTATTCGCCGAAATTGGCTTTTAAATTTGGTGTCAGGCACCATTTGTGGACAAAAATCGTAAATTGGTCCATCGATGGTTCCGGACACTTATTTTCTTTAAGGCAGTGTTAAAGTTAATTGTTGATTATACACCCTATTAATTGGAGCGAAAATCAACAGGTCAGTTTAAGAGAACCTACTTTTTTTATGTTAGTAGTTTAAGAATCTATCACTTTGTCCATAATGTGTTACTGAAGGGGCGGTGGCAGATTTGAAAACAAAAATGACAGTGAACTTATATATTATTATATTATGCTTAGGAACGATCGTAAGTTTATATATTCCCAAAAACGAGGTTATGGCGGATGAACCGCTTGTGATTCCAAATGAGGCGATTCGACTTCGAATTCTAGCAAATAGTGATCATGAATCAGACCAAGCATTAAAGAGACTTGTAAGGGATGCCGTGAATGAGGAAATCACTAAGTGGGTAGCGGAACTAACTTCGATTGAAGAAGCGCGAAGCTTAATTCGTTCACGACTTCCAGAAATACAGAAAATAGCAGAAAGTATTGTAGAAGAGAAACAAGCTGGACAGTCTGTGAAAACTGAATTTGGGACTGTAGATTTTCCTACAAAGCTGTATGGGCAATTCCTATATCCAGCTGGAGAATATGAAGCGATATTAATTACCCTTGGAGAAGGGAAGGGGGCAAACTGGTGGTGTGTGCTTTTCCCGCCGCTATGCTTTTTAGATTTCTCCAACGGTGTGGCTGTAAGTGATGGATTTGAGGAAGAGCAAGTGCTAGAAGACAGTGAAAAAGCCGAGGAGAAAGTAGCAAGTGAAATCAAAACCAATGTACAGGAAGAACCAGAAGAAAAAGAAGAAAAAGTAAAAGAAGAAATCGAAGAACAAGCGGAAGAAGAGATAGAAGTAGCTGAACCTCCTGTATATGTGGAAGAAGACGAACAGCCAGTAGAAGTAAAGTTCTTTATTATAGAGCTTTGGGATAAGCTTTTCAGTTAAAAGCCTTGCTGCGTGCAAGGCTTTTTTCTAAGAGATTATTGTTTTCTTGAATAATTGTTGTGAGTGTAAATCATAGACAAATATGGTTAGTTGATTGGAGCGTAAGGTGCGAGACTCCTGCGGGAGTAGTGGGACAGATGAGACCCCACAGGCGCTCTAGCGCCGAGGAGGCTCACCGCCCACCCCACGGAAAGCGAGCAGCCTGGAGCGGAAATCAACTTCTACGAATTCAAGTTAAATGCAACAATGTTTGCAAAAATAGCCTTTTGTAAAAATAAATAGTTGTTCTAATAATTGAGCATGCCTTTATGTTCTACTTTTCCTATTCTTTCATATTCATAGAAATAGAATATGAAAAATGGGGTGGATCAAATGGAGTCTATCATTCGATGTGCACAAGCAGAAGATGTTACGAGATTGGAAAGTTTTTTGGAAGAGGCAAAGCTAAGTGTAGAGGGTATTCAGTCATCCATTGAAAATTTTTTGATTATGGAGAATCATTTGGGGGATATTAAAGCGACACTCGGTATTGAACCGCTTGGGAAATTGGGCTTGCTTCGTTCACTTGTAATGCGGTCAGAAACAGCCGAAAGAGATCTTTTCATTCTTTTTGAACAAATGTTAATGTTGGCGAGGGATAGGCAACTAGAATCCATATACTTAGCATCTAATAAAAAGAACTCATTCGAATTCTTCCGCTTGCTCGGATTTACAGAGGAAGCAGCAAGCCATCTGCCAGAAGCACTTCTTGAATCACAGCATGTCAAGCATATTTTAGCTGTGGACAACTCATTCTTTTTGAAATTATCTATCTGAATTGTGGGTATCTTCCCAAAGTTATTCACAAAATCACTTAATCTATCCACAATTTGTGGATAATACTTGAGTTATCCTCTGCCTTCTTTTATACTTTCAAAAGAAAACAACAAAAAACTCACGTCAATAAAGGAATAATCAAAGCAAGGGAACGTGATTAAAGAAGGTGGAACAGAATGGAGACGAAAAGATGGTCGGTGGATAAATATGTGGATGATCTAGGAAGTTATCCACATATTTCACAAGCGGCTGATTTTTTAATAAATAATGAAGTTGTCGCTTTTCCAACAGAAACAGTATATGGGCTTGGTGGAAATGCAGAAAGTGATGATGCGGTTGCAAGAATTTTTGCAGCGAAAGGAAGACCCAGTGATAATCCACTGATTATCCACATAGCTGAAGAACAGCAATTATCCTCATTTGTTGAAGAAATTCCTGAAATGGCTACTCGATTAATGAAGGCGTTTTGGCCAGGGCCATTAACCCTTATTTTCAAAAAGAAAGAGGGCAAGATTTCAGAGAAGGCAACACCTGGGGTATCCACAGTTGCTGTTAGAATGCCTGACCATCCTGTAGCATTAGCTCTTCTAAAGAAAGCGGGAATTCCAATTGCTGCGCCAAGTGCCAACCGCTCTGGAAGGCCGAGTCCAACGACAGCTGATCATGTATGGGATGATTTAAATGGGGATATTGCTGGATTAGTGGATGGGGGACCAACAGGTGTCGGAGTGGAGTCAACCGTATTGGATTGTACGGAGCCGGTCCCAGTCATTCTAAGGCCAGGCGGAGTAACGAAAGAGCAGATTGAAGCAGTGATCGGTGAAGTGAGAGTTGATCCTGCGCTTGCAGATGTTGATCATGCACCGAAATCGCCAGGAATGAAATACCGTCATTATGCACCAGATGCTCCACTTCATCTTGTGGATGGTTCAAAGGAATTTCTCCAGATGCTTGTGGATGAAAAAAAAGCAGAAGGGCTCTCAGTAGGTGTGTTAACAACAGAGGAGAATCAGGATTTTTATCAAGCTGATTTTGTTGTGGCCTGTGGAAAACGTGTGAATCTAAATACAGTCGCAAGTTCACTATACGATGCCTTAAGAAAATTTAATCATACGAAAGCCGATGTCATATTTAGCGAAATGTTTCCATTAGAGGGTGTGGGGCATGCCGTTATGAATCGCCTAATGAAGGCAGCTGGGCATCGAGTAATTAATAGTTAAAGCCGTACCTTGTGGAAAGGACGGCTTTTTCCTTATTTATTGACACAGATGCTTGTTGATGATGTGGATAACTTTGTGGATTCCCACAAAGAAGAAGAATAGTTAATTGTTTCTTTAAGCTTGGAGAGGGTGTTTCATCTTCTAAAATCCTTTGGACGTGCATATGTTGAATTAGCAAGTCCAAGGGGGCGGAATAATGGAAGAAATGATAGGCGTAATATTCACACTGACTTTAATGGCATTCGCCTTAGCGATGGATGCCTTTTCAGTTGGTTTGGGAATGGGCATGTATAAGCTTCGGCTCAGACAAATCTTGAAAATCGGAATAACCATTGGCTTTTTCCATGTGTGGATGCCGCTGCTTGGCATGATTGCAGGCAAGTTCTTATCTGAGAAATTTGGTGCGTTTGCCACATATGTAGGTGGTGGACTGCTTCTTATATTAGGCGTTCAAATGATTTGGTCGGGATTTAAAAAGGAAGAAAGCAGTTTGATTACACCAGTGGGCTGGGGATTACTCCTCTTTGGCTTCAGTGTCAGCTTAGACAGCTTTTCAGTAGGTTTAACTCTGGGGATCTATGGGGCAAAGACATTTATCGTTCTAACATGTTTTGGCATTACAGCCACTGTACTTACATGGTTTGGCCTGCTTATAGGCCGAAAGGTTCAAGGATGGCTTGGCTCCTACAGTGAAGCACTAGGTGGCAGCATCCTCCTCGCCTTTGGGATTAAACTGCTGTTTGGGTAAAAGAAAGGTCTCGATGCCCTTTCTTTTTTCGTGTGAAAAAGCAAAATAATTGATGGATATGTATCTGCTAGATTGAGAGTAGAATCTCCCAAAGGATTTTTTCAAAAAGTATTAATACTTTTTTATCGAAGGGCACTATTGAATCTGGGAACTTTGGCTTATAATAGGGAAAAGGAGGCACAGCTATGACTCGCATTTTATTTATCTGTACAGGAAATACGTGTCGGAGCCCGATGGCTGAAGCCATTTTGAAAAGCAGGAATCTCCCTGGAGTTGAAGTGAAATCAGCTGGTATTTATGCTCAAGCCGGGAGTGCAGCATCAGAAAATACAAAAAGGGTTTTAGCCGAATACGGAATTGAATTCGATACCCATCAGGCATCCATGCTGAATGGGGAGCTAGTACGTTGGACGAGCTATATCTTGACGATGACAATCAGCCATAAAGCAGCCGTCATCAGTATGTTTCCTGATGCCGCGGGAAAAACATTCACTTTAAAAGAATTTGCAATTGGTATAGAAAATAGTGATATTGTTGACCCTTTTGGCGGGCCAATTGAACGATACAGAAGCACATATAATGAACTAAACGAAATGATTTCACAAGTGACGCAGCGACTACAAAAAGATAATAGTTAACTAGGGGGACAAAAATGGAGGAGAAACAAAAGTATAAATTTGGCTTAAGAAAGAAACTTGTCCTGTTTATTACGGTTTTGGCAATTATTACGTATACAACAAGTGCTTTCTTTATTTATTTCCTATATCCAATGATCCAGGAATCCCTCCCAATGGACGAAGTGCTTTTTACAATCATTACACTTAGCCTAGGGATTATATGGTCGGGGATATTAGCCTTTTTTGCAGCAGGCGTCATTATCAAGCCTTTGCAGAAGTTAGAAAAAGTTGCGTTAAAGGCGGCTCAAGGGGATATTCGTGAAAATGTAGAAACGACAAAGACGGATGATGAAATTCAATCGCTTGGTAATGCTTTTAATGAAATGCTTTCAAACTTAAGAGGTATGGTCCATCAGATTGATGAGAACTTTCGTGAAACAAATGATAAAGTGATTACTATTTCAAAGGAATCCTCTTTTGCAGCAGAACAGGTAGATTCCATTTCTAGGACGATTAATGAGATATCTATAGGTGCCGATAATTCAGCTATTGCGATTCAATCAACAGCTGAATCGGTTGAAGACGTAATTAGAATTGCTCAAGAAGTACAAGCAAAAGCAAAAGCATCTGAGATTGTTTCTGCTGAAATGGTTCAAGATCTTCATGATTCGAAAACAGTTATTTATTCTCTAGTTGCCGGAATTGAAAGATTAGCAAGTGATAATCAGCAATCCCTTCAGACGGTGAAACATTTAGAAGAAAATGCTTCAAAGGTTGAGCAAATCATCCAACTTGTCGGGGATATTGCGGCCCAAACCAATTTGCTTGCGTTAAATGCTTCGATTGAAGCAGCGCGTGCGGGAGAACATGGTAAAGGCTTTGCTGTAGTTGCAGAGGAAGTCAGAAAGCTGGCAGATGAGAGTGCCAAAGCCGTTCAAGGAATTTCAGAGTTAATTAAAAACATTCAAGGAGAAGTCCAGAATGTTGTGCGGCAAATTTCTGAGCAAGTAAAGACTGCAAATAGTGAGGCGAAAAAGGGAACAGAAACAAATGCAGTCATCGAAGAGATGACAAAAACAGTCAATGAAATGGCCTCATCTGTTTCAGCCATTACAGTATTAGTAGATCGCCAGATGGAAAGTATTCAGCACACATCCACCCAATCACAGGAAGTAGCGGCAATCGCAGAAGAAACATCCGCAGGCGCCCAAGAGGTTGCAACAGCAACTGACCAGCAAACCGAAGTAATGGCGAACGTAGAAAATTTAGCCAATGAACTAAAGGGACAAGCCGAAAAATTAAAAAATACAATTACTAGATTTCAGATATAATTAAAAGGAGCTGTCCAATAAGTCTATTTTCAGACTATTGGACAGCTCCTTTTCTTGTTTAATAATATTGCTATCGAACAAAAAGCCAGTTAAGCCCAAACCAAACGCAATAGGACTCATTGGCTCCCCAAAAGGAGTAAATTAAGTTCGAGTTGAACCCAATAGGGCTTATTGGCTCCCCAAAAAGAGTAAATTAAGTTCGAGTTGAACTCAATAGGGTTCATTGGCTCCCCAAAAAGAATAAATTAAGTTCGAGTTGAACTCAATAGGGTTCATTGGCTCCCCGAAAAGAATAAATGTAGTTCAAATTGAACTCAATGAGAAAATTTAGTTTAAGCCGAACGCAATAGGGCCAATTGGCTTCTTGAAATACCAGCGCAAGTGAAATGAGGTAGAGCAACATTACATACTCGGCTGTGTGCAGATGCTCATGAATGTTTTTTCGCATTGGAAAAGCTTGCTTTATATTTTCTGTTTTTTGTGCCAAAATAATAGTAGTTTAAAAAGGCTCTTTTCTAAAAAATGTTGTTATTGAATTAGTCTAGGACAAGGAAAATAATTAGACAAATAGCTTGGTTGATTGGAGCGAAAGGTGCGAGACTCCTGCGGGAGGAGTGGGACAGGTGAGACCCCACAGGCGCAGCGCGCCGAGGAGGCTCACCGCCCACCCCGCGGAAAGCGAGCATCCTGGAGCGGAAATCAACCTCTACCCACTACTTCTTCATTAGTAACAATGTTTGCAAAACAGCCTTAATAAAGCCGGATTTATTATCAGGAGGGAAAAGAATGAAGGTAGCAATTGCATCTGACCATGGCGGAGTAAATATTCGTGAAGAAATAAAAGGTTTAATGAGTGAGATGGGGATTGAATTTGAAGACTTTGGCTGTGAGTGCGGGACTTCTGTTGATTACCCGGATTATGCATTGCCAGTTGCTGAAAAGGTAGCAAGTGGAGAATTCGATAAAGGAATCTTAATTTGTGGAACGGGTATTGGTATGAGCATTGCGGCCAACAAGGTGAAGGGCATTCGCTGTGCGCTTGTACATGACCTTTTCAGTGCAAAGGCGACACGTGAACATAATGACAGCAATATGCTGGCAATGGGTGAGCGGGTAATTGGTCCAGGACTTGCTCGTGAAATTGCAAAGGTGTGGCTAACAACTGACTATGAGGGCGGCCGTCACGAAAATCGAGTAGGGAAAATTAAGGATTACGAAAATAAATAGAGCCAAAGCTTCCGTGAAAGGGTGAGCTTGATTGACTGAATTCATTCATGAATGGGAAAAGCAACTAAGCAGCATTATACATGAGTTTGCGGAGCAAGTGCCATTAACGAACAAGCATCTATTTGTCGTTGGCTGCAGCACAAGCGAAGTAGCTGGGAAAAAAATCGGCACAGCTGGAACAGAAAAAGTTGCAGAAATGATTTTTTCACAGGTGAAAAAACTTCAGGAACAAACAGGAGTAGCTCTTGCCTTCCAATGCTGTGAGCATCTGAACCGCGCATTAGTAGTTGAGCGACAAATAGCTGAGGAAAAGCAGCTTGCTGAAGTTAGTGTGATTCCTGTTCGAAAAGCAGGTGGAGCCATGGCGACATATGCGTTTGAACACTTTGAGGATCCCGTCATGGTAGAACATATCACTGCTGATGCAGGAATAGACATTGGCGACACATTCATTGGCATGCATTTAAAGCATGTGGCTGTTCCAGTAAGGACTGCACAGAAATCTGTTGGTGAAGCTCATGTAACATTAGCGAAGACAAGGCCGAAATTGATCGGTGGAGCTCGCGCGGTTTATGACGGAAGCCCTGAGAATGAATCATGCAGATAATTGGTCAGAAGAAGCTGCAGGCATGATTGGTAAACTTAGCAAACTGACTTCAAATGTATGGATTCAGTTTGTATTCTTCTTTTCATCACGAAAACATGATACTATATAATAGAATTTTCAAAATAGGACGTTACCTATCTATTGAAGATAGTTTAGTTGAAAAGGGAGGATTACATAATGAAGCATTTAGCACAGCAGGATGAACAAGTTTTTCAATCCATTCAAGACGAGTTGGGAAGACAAAGAACGAAGATAGAATTAATCGCATCTGAAAACTTTGTTAGTGAAGCGGTAATGGAAGCACAAGGATCTGTGTTGACGAATAAATATGCTGAGGGCTATCCGAGCAGACGCTATTACGGCGGATGTGAGCATGTTGATGTCGTAGAAAATCTAGCTCGTGATCGTGCGAAGCAAATATTTGGCGCAGAACATGCCAATGTGCAGCCGCACTCAGGAGCACAAGCAAATATGGCTGTTTACTTCACGATTCTAGAACAAGGGGATACAGTCCTTGGTATGAATCTTTCCCATGGCGGTCATTTAACACATGGAAGCCCTGTTAACTTCAGTGGCATTCAATATAACTTCGTAGAGTATGGTGTCGATGAAAAGACGCATATGATTGACTATGATGTCGTTCTTGAAAAGGCCCGTGAGCACAAGCCGAAATTAATCGTTGCTGGTGCAAGCGCTTATCCGCGTGCAATTGATTTCAAACGTTTCCGCGAAATTGCGGATGAAGTGGGCGCATATCTAATGGTTGATATGGCACATATCGCTGGCCTTGTTGCTGCTGGGCTTCATCAAAATCCAGTACCTTATGCAGATTTCGTGACGACAACAACACATAAAACACTTCGTGGCCCACGAGGCGGAATGATTCTTTGTAAAGAAGAGTATGCGAAGAAAATTGACAAGTCGATTTTCCCTGGCATCCAAGGCGGTCCATTAATGCACGTCATTGCTGCAAAAGCGGTTGCATTCGGTGAAGCGCAACAAGATGATTTCAAAGGCTATGCAGGCGACGTAATTGCCAATGCAAAGCATTTGGCGGAGGGCCTTCAGAAAGAAGGACTCACTCTTGTTTCTGGCGGAACGGATAATCACCTATTGCTCATTGATCTTCGTTCACTAAGCTTAACTGGAAAAATCGCTGAAAAAGTGCTAGACGAAGTTGGTATTACCGTGAATAAAAATACGATTCCATTCGATCCAGAAAGCCCATTTGTTACAAGCGGTATCCGTATCGGAACAGCTGCTGTCACTTCTCGCGGCTTTGGGGCAAAGGAAATGGAAGAAATCGCTTCAATTATTGCATTTACATTGAAAAATCATGAAGATGAAGCAAAGCTTGAAGAAGCAAGCAAGCGTGTGGAAGCATTAACAAGCAATTTTACTTTATATCCTGAAAGATAATACATGTCAAACTGCTCTCTCATTTCGGAGAGCAGTTTTTTTTCGGGATCAAGAGATCAAATCGAGCGAGAAGTTGAATATTTTTAGTAACATTTAGTATTTATCGAGCAACTAATCGAATTTATCGAGTAGATTACTAACTTTATCGAGCAACTTTCAACTTTTATCAAGCAACATTCCAAAAATATCGAGCAATCTCCCAAAAAAGGAAGTACTTTAATAAATTATAGCGATTCTCCAACAATTTCTGCTTATAGTTGCCCTGTTAAATTTTTTTCTGTAAAATTAGACGAAGTGCAAGAACGAACCATCTTATTTAGTAAAAAGGAGAGATAGTTAATGGCAAAGGTATATGTATTCGACCATCCGCTTATTCAACATAAACTTACATACATTCGTGACAAGGCAACAGGAACGAAGGAATTCCGCGAGCTAGTCGATGAGGTAGCTACATTAATGGCCTTCGAAATTACACGTGATATGTCATTAGAAGATATTACGATTGAGACGCCTGTAGGTCCGGCTAATTCAAAGATTCTCTCTGGCAAAAAATTAGGGATCATTCCGATTCTGCGCGCTGGAATTGGGATGGTTGACGGGATATTAAAGCTAATCCCTGCTGCGAAGGTTGGGCATATTGGACTTTATCGTGACCCTGAAACATTGCTGCCAGTTGAATATTACGTGAAGCTTCCTAGTGATGTGGAAGAAAGAGAGTTCATCGTTGTTGATCCTATGCTTGCTACAGGTGGATCTGCCGTTGAAGCGATCAATTCATTGAAGAAGCGCGGCGGGAAACATATTAAATTCATGTGCTTAGTTGCTGCTCCAGAAGGTGTGAAAGCATTGCAAGAAGCGCATCCAGATGTGGATATCTATATCGCTGCTCTTGACGAAAAGCTAAATGACCACGGCTATATCGTACCAGGTCTAGGTGATGCTGGTGATCGATTATTTGGAACGAAATAATAGTCGAGAGTCTAGCGGCAAATTTGCCAAAGTATGTTAGTTAACGCATTGTGCAAAGCCATTCATATGTGAATACCTACTATGAGTAGTAAAAAAATAGAGGATGGTGTTAAAAATGAATCGCCCTATTAAGGTGATGACAATTTTTGGGACAAGGCCAGAAGCAATTAAGATGGCTCCGCTTGTTCTCGAATTGCAGAAGTACCCTGAACAGTTTGAATCAATTGTAACTGTAACCGCACAGCATCGTGAAATGCTGGATCAAGTGTTAAACATCTTTGAAGTGACACCAAATCATGATTTAAATATTATGAAAGAACGGCAAACATTAATTGATGTAACAACACGGGGTTTAGAGGGCCTTGATAAAGTAATGAAAGAAACAAAGCCTGATATTGTGTTGGTTCATGGTGATACAACCACTACTTTTATTGCGGGCTTGGCTGCTTTTTATAATCAAATTGTCATTGGACATGTGGAAGCAGGGCTCCGGACGTGGAATAAATATTCTCCTTTTCCAGAGGAAATGAATCGCCAGCTAACGGGTGTAATGGCTGATTTGCATTTTTCGCCGACAACAAAGTCAGCTGAAAATCTTTTAAATGAGAATAAACAAGCGGAGCAAATCTTCATTACTGGAAACACTGCGATTGATGCACTGAAAACAACGGTTAAAGAAGAATACCATCATGAAGTTCTGGACAAAATCGGAACCGATCGATTAGTGCTTCTAACGGCACATCGCCGTGAAAATCTAGGCGAACCGATGAGGAATATGTTCAGTGCCATTAAAAGGATCGTTGAGGAGCAAAACGATATTCAGATCGTCTATCCAATGCACCTGAATCCATCTGTAAGAGAAATTGCTCAGGAAATACTCGGAAATAATGAACGCATTCATTTAATCGAACCGCTTGATGTGATTGATTTCCACAATTTCGCCGCAAGGGCTTACTTAATCCTAACTGATTCAGGCGGGATTCAGGAGGAGGCTCCATCTCTTGGTGTTCCAGTCCTCGTATTGCGTGATACAACTGAAAGACCAGAAGGAATTGAAGCCGGTACCTTAAAGCTTGCGGGAATAGAAGAATCGCCAATTTATGAACTGGCCACACAATTGCTAACAGACCCTGCCGAATATGAAAAAATGGCTAAAGCAGTCAATCCATATGGTGATGGGGATGCGTCAAGAAGAATTTGTGAAGCCATTCGTTTCTATTTCAAGCAAACAAGTGAACGCCCAGAAGAATATAAACCGCTATAAATGAAAACTGGTCCTCATTGGGGCCGGTTTTTTTACAACTTGCATATTCCCCGCCTAAAAAGAAAACCCTAAGACAAAAAGGGTGATTTTAATGAAAAGTCTGATCTCCAGTTTGATGATTATCCTCTTATTTCTTTCTTCGCCAACCGCATTCGCTCGAACACTTAATCACCCTCCGATACCAATAGATTCGCCAGATATTGAAAAAGTAGCGATTGTTGTTTTGGAAAAGGAGCATAGTGTGGCTGAAATTGAACAGCTTATTCGTGCGAACCCCCGCATAGAATTAAGGCAAATTTACAAAAATGCATTGAACGGTTTTTCAGTTAAAGGGAAGCCTGCTGACATTGAGAAACTTTCAAAACATATGGGCATTTCCGTGATTTCACCTGTAAACACTTACGAAGTTCATGCTGAGGAAAGTATTAAAATGATTGGCGGAGAAGAGGTCCGCGGCTTTTTTGATGGGAAAAATCGACGGCTGACTGGAAAAGGTGTAAAGGTTGGAGTAATTGATACGGGTATTGACTACACACATCCTGATTTAAGTGCTAACTTTGGCGGTGGGTATGATCTGGTGGACGGAGACGATGATCCGATGGAAACGAATTCTTCCGATGGCAAGAGCACCCTTCATGGCACACATGTGGCCGGTATCATTGCGGCAAATGGAAGAATCCAGGGAGTTGCCCCAGAGGCAACGATTATCGCCTATCGTGCACTCGGGCCAGGCGGCAGTGGAACAACCGAGCAGGTTATTGCAGCGATTGATCAGGCAGTTAAGGATCAAGTGGATATCATAAATCTATCACTTGGCAATAATGTGAATGGCCCAGATTTGCCGATTAGTATGGCATTAAATAAAGCAGTAGAAAAAGGCATTACAGCTGTAACCTCTTCTGGAAATTCGGGTCCTAATTATTGGACAGTGGGGTCACCTGGTACGGCTTCAAAGGCGATCTCTGTCGGTGCATCCACACCTAAAATGAATATTCCTTTTCTAAATGTATTCGGGCAGAGTTTCCGGCTTGAGCCACTTCAAGGATCAGTTGACTGGGATTTAAATCAATCATACGAAATGGTCTTTGCTGGATTAGGCAGGAATGAAGAGTTGAAGGATGTGGATGGGAAAATCGCTTTGTTAGAAAGAGGCGAGCTCACTTTTACTGAAAAAGGAATAAATGCGTATAAAGCAGGAGCGAAAGCAATCATTATTTATAATAATACGAAGGGTAGTTTTTATGGAAATCTAGAAAAGGAGCTGCCGATTCCAGTAATGGCTCTATCAAAAGCCAAAGGGGATCAGTTGAAAAAGCAGCTAGCCAAAGGGAAACTTTACGCAAGGACAAATATAATAGAAGAAAAGGATATAATTGCAGACTTTAGCTCACGTGGTCCGGTTACCTCAACATGGGAAATCAAGCCAGATCTTGTCGCTCCAGGGGTTGCCATCAATAGCACAGTGCCTGGAGGATATTTGCCACTGCAAGGGACAAGCATGGCGGCACCGCATGTTGCTGGTGCAAGTGCACTGATTAAGCAAGCCCATCCTGATTGGGGGCCTGACAAAATTAAAGCGGCACTGATGAATACTGCCAAACCGCTTTTAAATAGAAAAGGAAAACTTTACAGAACATATGAGCAAGGTGCGGGAAGAATCCAAATGGAAAAGGCGATAACAACGAATACGCTTGCCATGCCTGCTTCCCTCCAATTTGGCAAGTTTCAGCTAGCAGATCGGATGCATGAGCATAGCGGATTTATTACAGTTGAAAACGTAAGCTCTGCCCCATTAAGTTATTCATTCTCTATTCCCTATGCTGAAGAGGGCTTGAGCTGGGAAATGCCTCTCTCCTTCTATTTAAAACCAGGAGAAAAGAAGCGGCTTGAAATAAAGCTTTCAGTGGATCCAAAAGTGTTTAAAAAGAAGGTGTATGATGGCGTTCTTGAATTAAATGCAGGCTCCCAAGAAATAAACATTCCTTATATCTATGTTCTCGAAGAACCTGATTATCCAAGGGTGATGGGATTTGGAATAGGAAAAGGGGACAAGGAAGGAACCTATCGATATGAGGTATATCTTCCAGGAGGGGCTGAGGAGTTTGGCATAGCAATGTTTGACCCAGATAGCCTGCGCTTTATCGACTTTTTAGATTGGAAAAGAGGAGTAGGAAAAGGGCAGCTCATGCAGGAGATAAAAAGTGAGCACCTTCCAAAGCCAGGCCTTTATATAGTCAAAGTATTTGCCAAGAAATCAGGCAAAGAGGATGCAATTGAATCGTATATGTATATATTACCAAATGGCCAAATCGAAGCAGCATCCAGTGCATCATTTGAAAATACTATTACAAAATGAGTATGAGTACTGCGCTAAAAAATTAGTTGATTGGAGCGGAAGGTGCGAGACTCCTCAAAAATGCATCCGCATTTCCTCGTGCGGTGTCAATTCAAGAAGCCTATTCAACGTCCTGCGGGAGTAGTGGGACAGGTGAGACCCCGCAGACGCTTTAGCGTCGAGGAGGCTCAGCGCCCACCCCGCGGAAAGCGAGCAGCCTGGAGCGGAAATCAACCTTTACCAACTACGTATTTACTAGCAACAATAATAGCCTTTGAAATTAAGTAAGCATTTTGAAGGAGCGAATCAAACTCTCGCTCCTTTTTCAATAGGGTAACGAAGAATTATTATGATAATCATGTGACACATCTTGATTTCTCCTTGGTATGTATGACTTTTTTCATTTTAAATGCATTGACATTGACAAGCCCCTATTGTATGCTTACAAAGGGTATAAAATGATAGGGTTTTCAAAATATTTGGGCAGTCATTATTCCCACGTCTGCATGTTGCTAATAGTGATTAGTAACACCTCAAAAACCCACTTACCATTCTCTTCTTTCTATCGAGGGGATGCGTTTTTTATGTGTCAACAAGCCCGCAACTCATTCTAAACGATTGGCATAATGTCCGCTTTCATAAATTAGTCGGATCATCCTAATCGGCATGTACACTTTGCTACATCTAGTCCAACATTTCTTTACAGGAGAATAAACGATAATGCCGGAATTTAAAACTACCTTTGTTCGACAACGAAAATACATATTTCTTCTGTTGTCTATTTATGTTCTTGGTTGGGGCTTTACTTCTTATCAATCTATCTTTCTTGGGTTAATACTAGGTACAAGCTTAAGTTTATTTAATTTATGGCTTATTGTAAGGAAAACACAGAGGTTTGGAGATGCGGTTGTAAGAGGGGAAAAGGTGCGCTCGCTCGGAACTATTACTAGGATGGCATCAGCATTGCTTGCTGTTATGCTCGCACTAGAATATCCGAAAGAATTGCATCTAGTCAGCGTTGTATTTGGATTAATGACATCTTATATTGTCATTATGATAGATTATTTTCTTCAATCTTTTTATTTACGTAAATAGCGGGAAGAGAGGTGAATACTATTGCATCATGAAGCTCCTTTGAAGGAATTATTCGGTTTAACTTTTAACTTATCTAACGTCCTAATGATTACAGTCGCAAGCGCCATTGTTTTCATTATTGCACTAATTTCCACACGTCGTCTTGCCATGAAACCAACGGGAATGCAGAACTTCTTCGAATGGATTATGGATTTTGTTAAGAACATCATTAATAGTACGATGGACTGGAAAGATGGTGGAAGATTCCACATACTTGGAATTACGCTGATCATGTATATTTTTATTTCGAATATGCTTGGGCTGCCGTTTTCCATCTCTTATGACCATACATTATGGTGGAAGTCTCCAACAGCCGACCCTGCTGTAACCTTAACATTAGCGGCATTGGTTATTGCACTTTCACACTATTATGGAATTAAGCTTACGGGAGTAAAGGCATATGGCAGCACTTTTGTAAAGCCAATGTGGTTCTTGTTCCCGCTGAAGATTATTGAAGAATTTGCCAATACGCTGACACTTGGTTTGCGTCTTTATGGTAACATCTATGCTGGGGAAATTCTCCTAACGCTTCTTGTAGGAAGTCTTGCTACTGGATGGGGCGGTCATTTGGCTGCTATTATTCCAACACTAGTTTGGCAAGGATTCTCAATATTTGTAGGTTCAATCCAGTCATTTATTTTCTGTATGTTAACAATGGTTTATATGGCACACAAAGTGAGTCAGGACCATTAATATATTCCCTGTTCATTCTATGAACAAAATATGATAATAATAAAATTTTTATACAATTTAAGGAGGAACACAATAATGGGTGTTTTAGCAGCAGCAATCGCAATCGGTTTAGCAGCACTAGGTGCTGGTATCGGTAACGGTCTTATCGTATCAAAAACAGTTGAAGGTATCGCTCGTCAACCAGAAGCACGTGGTATGCTTCAAACAACAATGTTCATCGGGGTTGCACTAGTTGAAGCTGTTCCGATCATTGGCGTAGTTATCGCGTTCATGGTTATCGGTCAATAATTATACGGTACTAATCGTTCAAAAGTGGCGAAGAGAATTCTATGTGAACCTTCGCCATTCCTTTATGTCTATTAATCCTGAATTGGTTTTTATATAACTGTACTTTTTCGTAAGTGAACGACTCTTGAAGGGAGTGAACCTTAGGGTGTTAACAAACAGTTTCGTTTTAGGCGCTATATCTGATTTTAATGGCGGAGATATTTTATTCCAGCTTGTTATGTTTATTATATTGTTAGCGCTGCTTAAAAAGTTCGCATGGGGTCCGTTAATGGGCATCATGAAGCAGCGTGAAGAGCATGTTGCAAATGAAATTACAGCGGCTGAACAAAGCCGTTCTGAAGCAAAGAAACTTTTAGAAGAGCAAAGAAATCTTTTAAAAGAAGCACGAACAGAAGCACAAGGTCTAATTGAAAGCGCGAAGAAACAAGGCGATGTACAACGTGAGGAAATCATTGTTGCTGCACGTGCTGAATCAGAGCGTATTAAAGAATCTGCTAAGCTTGAAATTGAGCAGCAGAAAGAACAAGCAGTTGCAGCTATTCGTGAACAAGTGGCTTCACTGTCTATCCTAATTGCTTCTAAAGTAATCGAGAAGGAATTAAGTGCAGCAGATCAAGAAAAGCTTATTAATGAATACATTCAAGAGGCAGGAGAAGAGCGATGATGGGCTCTACAGTAGCAAAACGCTATGCGTTAGCTCTTTTCCAGCTTGCGAATGAACATCAGCTTCTTGACCAAATGGAAGAAGAGCTTCGTGCAGTGAAGGAAGTAATCAACCTTAATTCTGATTTATATGCAGTTTTAAAGTCTCCGAAACTTCCAATTGAGAAGAAGCAGGAGATCCTAAAGGGTGCATTTGCATCTGTAAATACTTATGTATTAAACACATTAATGATATTAATTGAACGCCACCGCGAAGATCATATTTCTGATGTAGCGGATTACTTTATAAGCATGGCAAACGATGCAAGAGGCATTGCAGAGGCAAAGGTTTATTCCATCCGCCCGTTAACGGAAGCGGAATGTGAAGCATTGTCTGCATCATTTGCAGCAAAGGTTGGCAAGCAATCACTTCGTATTGACAATATCGTAGATACTAATTTACTCGGCGGCATCAAGCTTCGAATCGGAAACCGAATTTTCGATGGCAGCTTGCGCGGTAAGCTAGATCGTCTTGAACGTCAATTGTTAGGATAAGATTCGAAGATAGGGGTGAAACTCATGAGCATCAAAGCTGAAGAAATCAGTGCGCTGATAAAAAAGCAAATCGAAAACTATCAGTCGGAAATTCAAGTGAGCGATGTAGGTACAGTTATTCAAATTGGTGACGGTATCGCACGTGCTCATGGCCTCGACAATGTCATGGCTGGAGAACTTCTTGAGTTTTCAAACGGCGTTATGGGTATGGCACAAAACCTTGAAGAAAATAACGTCGGTATTATCATTTTAGGACCATATACGGAAATCCGTGAAGGCGACGAAGTACGCCGTACGGGCCGCATCATGGAGGTTCCTGTTGGGGAAGAGCTAATCGGCCGTGTTGTTAACCCATTAGGACAACCACTTGATGGAATGGGTCCAATCAATACAACAAAAACTCGCCCAATTGAAAGCCCGGCTTTCGGTGTTATGGATCGTAAATCTGTACACGAGCCACTTCAAACGGGTATTAAAGCGATTGACGCTCTAGTGCCAATCGGACGTGGACAACGTGAGTTAATCATCGGTGACCGTCAAACAGGTAAAACATCTGTTGCAATCGATACAATCTTGAACCAAAAAGGTCAAGATATGATTTGTATTTATGTTGCTATCGGACAAAAAGAATCAACAGTTCGTGGACTAGTTGAAACTTTACGTAAAAATGGCGCAATGGAATATACCATTGTCGTTACAGCTTCTGCATCACAGCCTGCTCCATTGCTATACTTAGCTCCTTATGCTGGGGTTTCAATGGGAGAAGAATTCATGCTAGATGGAAAGCACGTATTAGTTGTTTATGATGATTTAACGAAACAAGCAGCAGCTTACCGTGAATTATCATTGCTACTACGCCGTCCTCCAGGTCGTGAAGCATATCCAGGGGATGTATTCTACTTACACAGCCGTCTTTTAGAGCGTGCTGCTAAGTTAAGTGACGCTAAAGGTGCTGGTTCAATTACAGCATTGCCATTTATCGAAACACAAGCAGGCGACGTTTCTGCTTATATCCCAACAAACGTTATTTCCATTACTGATGGACAAATTTTCTTACAGTCAGATCTATTCTTCTCAGGTGTTCGCCCAGCGATCAACGCAGGTCTTTCTGTATCACGTGTAGGTGGATCCGCGCAAATTAAAGCGATGAAAAAGGTAGCAGGTACATTACGTCTTGACCTTGCTTCATACCGTGAATTAGAATCATTTGCCCAATTCGGTTCTGACCTTGATAAACAAACACAAGCAAAATTAAATCGTGGTGCACGTACAGTAGAGGTTCTTAAACAGGATCTAAACAAGCCGTTAAAAGTTGAGAAGCAAGTAGCTATTCTATATGCACTTACTCGCGGTTTCTTAGATGATATTCCTGTACAGGATATCCGTCGTTTCGAATCTGAGTTCCTATCATGGTTAGACCATAACCGCAAAGATTTGTTAGACCATATCGCTACAACAAAAGAACTTCCTGCTGATGACGATATGACTGCTGCGATTAACGACTTTAAGAAGACTTTCGCAGTAACCGATAAATAAGAAATTTTCTTATAATCGGTCTGACAATAAGAAAGGCGGTAGTGTCCTGATAGATGCTGCCGCTGGACATTCTTTGAAAAAGGGTGGTGAGAACCTGTGGCATCATTACGCGATATAAAATCTCGGATTACTTCTACGAAGAAAACGAGTCAAATAACAAAAGCAATGCAAATGGTATCTGCTGCGAAAATGAACCGTGCAGAAGCAAATGCAAAATCATTTGTTCCCTATATGGAAAAGATTCAAGAAGTTACTGCCTCTATTGCACTTGGAAGTAAGGATGCAGGACATCCAATGCTAACAAGCCGTCCAGTGAAAAAGACCGGCTATTTAGTTATCACTTCTGACCGTGGTCTTTGTGGAGGATACAATAGTAACATTTTAAGAGCAGTTTACCAAACAATTGAAAAGCGTCATAAGTCTAGTGATGAGTATGCAATTATCGCCATTGGACGTAAAGGACGAGACTTTTTTAAGAAACGTAATATGAATGTCATTCTTGATATCGTAGGTGTAGCTGATCAGCCTGCATTTGCAGAGATCAAAGATATTGCCAGCAAAACAGTTGGCATGTTCGCAGATGACACATTCGATGAATTATACATGTATTACAGCCATTATGTAAGCGCGATTCAACAGGATGTTACAGTGAAGAAGCTTCTTCCACTGACGGATATCTCATCTTCTTCAAAGCTTACATCATATGAATTTGAACCGTCTGCTGAAGAAATTCTAAAAGTTTTGCTTCCACAATATGCTGAAAGCTTAATTTACGGAGCACTTTTAGATAGTAAGGCAAGTGAGCATGCTGCGGTTATGACAGCAATGAAGAGTGCAACTGATAATGCAACTGAGCTTATCAATTCACTCAGCTTAAGCTTCAACCGTGCTCGTCAGGCAGCAATCACACAAGAAATTACCGAAATCGTCGGCGGAGCAGCCGCGTTAGAATAATCTTTTGAAACAGATATTGTCTAGCTTGGGCGTCTACCCCCCTTTAGACCACAAGTCAATCCTCTTAAGATTGGTAATGAATAATACCTCTCTATGAGGCTTGTCTTGTGTTCTGACTACGGGGAACAAAGACGTCTGCGTATTTCTTTATTAGGAGGGAAAAAGATGAACAAAGGACGCGTTCTTCAAGTTATGGGTCCGGTTGTTGACGTAAAGTTCGAAAGCGGACAACTTCCTGAGATCTATAATGCATTGACAATCACAAATACAGCGCGTAATGAATCTGAAGTTGACATCAACTTGACCCTTGAAGTTGCCCTTCATTTAGGTGATGATACAGTTCGTACAATTGCCATGTCTTCTACTGACGGTTTAACACGTGGTATTGAGGTAACTGATACGGGTTCAGCAATCTCTGTACCTGTAGGGGATGTTACACTTGGTCGAGTATTTAACGTATTAGGTGATTCAATTGACTTGGACCCTGCTATCCCAGCAGATGTTCCTCGTAATTCAATTCATAGAGAAGCACCTAGCTTTGAGCAGCTTTCAACAGAAGTTGAAATCCTTGAAACAGGTATTAAAGTAGTTGATCTACTTGCTCCATATATTAAAGGTGGAAAAATTGGTCTATTCGGTGGTGCCGGTGTAGGTAAAACGGTATTAATCCAAGAATTAATCAATAACATCGCTCAAGAGCACGGTGGTATCTCTGTATTCGCTGGCGTTGGTGAGCGTACACGTGAAGGTAATGACCTTTATCATGAAATGACAGATTCAGGCGTTATCAAGAAAACAGCGATGGTATTCGGTCAGATGAACGAGCCGCCAGGAGCACGTATGCGTGTTGCCTTGACTGGTTTGACAATGGCAGAATTCTTCCGTGATGATCAAGGACAGGACGTTCTTTTCTTCATGGATAACATCTTCCGTTTCACACAAGCAGGTTCGGAAGTTTCCGCGTTATTAGGCCGTATGCCTTCTGCCGTTGGTTACCAACCGACACTTGCAACTGAAATGGGTCGTTTGCAAGAGCGTATCACATCTACTAACGTAGGTTCTGTTACTTCTATCCAAGCGATTTACGTACCTGCCGATGACTATACGGATCCGGCTCCAGCAACAACTTTCGCTCACTTAGATGCAACAACAAACCTTGAGCGTAAGCTTTCTGAAATGGGTATCTACCCTGCGGTGGATCCACTTGCTTCTACTTCTCGCGCATTATCACCAGAAATCGTTGGTGAAGAGCACTATGCAGTAGCTCGTGAAGTACAATCAACATTACAAAGATATAAAGAATTACAAGATATTATCGCAATCCTTGGTATGGATGAACTAGGTGATGAAGATAAGCTTGTTGTACAGCGTGCGCGTCGTATCCAAGTATTCTTATCACAAAACTTCCACGTGGCTGAACAGTTCACTGGTCAGGCAGGTTCATATGTACCTGTTAAAGAAACAGTTAAAGGCTTTAAAGAAATTCTTGAAGGTAAGTATGACCACCTTCCAGAAGATGCATTCCGTCTTGTTGGACGAATCGAAGACGTGATCGAGAATGCAAAACGTATGGGCGTAGAAGTCTAATCTAGGGACCTGGAGGGTAAAAAATGAAGACGATTAAAGTCAGTGTTGTTACTCCCGATGGCCCGGTGTATGAATCAGATGTGGAAATGGTAAGTACAAAAGCTGAGAGCGGTGAACTAGGGATTTTACCAGGTCACATTCCAATGGTTGCACCGTTACAGATTGGAGCCGTCCGTTTAAAAACGCAATCAAAAACAGATTTCGTAGCAGTAAGTGGTGGATTGCTTGAAGTCCGTCCGGACCAAGTAACAATTTTGGCACAATCTGCTGAACAAGCAGATGAAATTGATGTAGAACGTGCTATTCGTGCTCGTGAGCGTGCTGAACAGCGCCTTCAAGAGCAAAAGCGCGAAAACGTTGACTTCAAACGTGCTGAACTTGCTTTACAGCGTGCAGTAAACCGTATTACTGTTTCAGAAAAACATTTTTAATATTAATGAATCAAACACCCTTCAGTATTTTTACTGAAGGGTGTTTTTTTATGTGGAAAATATACTGCAAATTAAGGGAGCGTACAAATTATAGGAATACCGCCACAAAGCGAAGTGACGGGTAAAAGCAGGAAAGCGACGGATAAAGGCTTCAAACAGACGGGTAAAAGCGGGAAAGTGACGGGTAAAAGTTAAAACAGACGGGTAAAAGAGAGAAAGTGACGGATAAAAGCTAAAAAGAGACTAATAGATGAGAGATTGAACGAAGTAATAGTCTAAATAAGCTTGAATTCCTGTGGAATTTGCCCTTTTTGTTATAAAAGATCGGAAAAAGTATAGAACGTCAAAAAAACTTCTTAATTTTTATAAAGTGAATAGGCTTATGTTAAGAGAAGATTCATAGGATAGTGAAATAAGTGAATATTTGTTGACATATCTCACTGACAGTTAAGTGAATTTAAACTTTAATGGTAGATGGACTGGTGGGAGATAGAGGAAGTAGTAGGTAAAGATGGTATGTCCGTTTGCTTTTGCGCATCTTGGATGAGGATTCAGGGAGATGTGCAATTGCTTGGGGGAAGGGGGAGCATGTCGGGATTTGACTACGAAGATGTGTACTCTTTCATTTGGAGTTAGTGATTGGCTGTGTATAGGGATTTTTATTGGGGAATGAGGATGTCTGTTCGCATTAGCGCCATCTCGGGTGTGGATTCGGGGGAGTGATTCAGGAGATGGCGCTAATGCTCAGGGGGAGGGGATGTGTGTCGATGCCTAGGTGTGGTAGATGGAAAATCTCTCACCCGGATGTGCTGGCGCACCTCCGGCTTCAGCTTTCGCTGAAGCTTGCCAAACAAAGCTTTTTCCGCTTTTTGAGAGCGAGCTCTCAAACGCTGCAAAAGCTTTGTTTGGCAGGTGAGAGATTTTCCAATAATAGTCTAGGGCTTGTCGACACACATTTGGAAGAGTGCTATAATGGTTACGGTTACAAATATTAAAGAATTAAAAATTTTACAACATTGGAGGGGATAGACATGGAAATGCTAAATTTATATCAAAATAACTATTTGATCGTGTTTGTATTCCTATGTCTGGGGATCTTGTTACCTGTGGTGGCGTTGTTTATAGGAAAGCTGTTGAGGCCCTATAAGCCATATGAAGCGAAGTACACCACGTATGAGAGTGGGCTTGAACCATTCAGTGATTCAAGAGTGCAGTTCAATGTACGCTATTATATTTTTGCCCTTATGTTTGTTATTTTTGATGTAGAGACGGTGTTTTTGTATCCTTGGGCAGTTGCATACGAAAAACTCGGAATCTTTGCATTAATTGAGATGTTAATTTTTGTATTTATGCTTGTCATCGGGCTTATTTATGCTTGGAAGAAGAAGGTGTTGAAATGGATCTAAGAATAGAGAATATTCCAGAAGAGGATATGCAAGAGATACAGCGGACGGTATTTATGTCAACGCTAGAACAAATTAAGGCTTGGTCACGAAGTAATTCATTGTGGCCAATGACTTTTGGGCTTGCTTGTTGTGCTATTGAAATGATGCAGGCGAGTAATGCGCATTATGATTTAGAACGCTTCGGTACATTCTATCGTAACTCTCCTCGCCAATCAGATGTAATGATTGTTTCAGGCACTGTAACAAAGAAAATGGCACCGATTCTTCGCAGGTTATATGATCAAATGCCTGAACCAAAGTGGGTTATTGCTATGGGTTCATGTGCTACGGCTGGAGGCCCCTACGTTAAGTCTTACTCGGTTGTAAAAGGGGTCGATCAAATTGTCCCTGTTGATGTATACATACCTGGATGTCCACCAAATCCAGCAGCACTGATTTATGGAATAAATAAATTAAAAGAAAAAATCCGTTATGAGGCCAAGACTGGGAAGAAGGTGATCTAACCTATGAGCGGGGAAAAGGATCTTGAACAGCTCAAAAGAGAAGCTGCTGAAAAAGCAAAGGCCGCCGCACTGGCAAAAATGAAAGCGAAGGAGCAAGGCGAAGCAAAAGAGAAAGCTCCAACAGAAGACCTTGATGTCGCGAAGCAAAAAGCCGCAGCAGCAGCGAAAGCAAAGGCCGCCGCACTGGCAAAAATGAAAGCGAAGGAACAAGGTGAAGCAAAAGAGGAAGCTCCAGCGGAAGACCTTGATGTCGCGAAGCAAAAAGCCGCAGCAGCAGCGAAAGCAAAGGCCGCCGCACTGGCAAAAATGAAAGCGAAGGAACAAGGCGAAGCAAAAGAGGAAGCCCCAGCGGAAGACCTCGATATTGCGAAGCAAAAAGCAGCAGCCGCCGCAAAGGCAAAAGCCGCGGCAGCAGCGAAAGCGAAAGCCGCCGCTCAAGCGAAACAATCAGGTGAATCTGGAGACGATGCGAAAGCAAAAGCAGCAGCCGCCGCAAAGGCAAAGGCTGCCGCAGCCGCGAAAGCAAAAGCTGCCGCACTGGCAAAGCAATCGGGTGAATCTGGAGATGATGAGAAGGCAAAAGCTATTGCCGCCGCAAAAGCGAAAGCCGCAGCAGCCGCGAAAGCAAAGGCCGCTGCAACAGCTAAAACTGAAGGCGGGGCTGGTGATGATGCGAAAGCGAAAGCAATTGCCGCTGCAAAGGCAAAAGCAGCCGCAGCAGCAGCCGCAAAAGCCAAAGCTGGAGGCGGAAGTGCTAAAGCTGAACAAGCGGAAGAAGCCAAGCCTTCACCAAATCAGCCGTATCTTGATAAATATATAAGAGTCATAGAAGAACATCTTGGAAAGGATCTAATAGAAGATTCCTATATTAATAATCTTTCCAAGGATGTTCCAACTTTAGTAGCCAAGCCTGAAAGCTATTTTAAAATAGCAGAGTTTTTGAAATATAACGAGCAATTAGGCTTTGATTATTTATCAGAGCTGCATGGCACAGATTTTGTAACACATATGGAAGTGTATGTTCACTTATATTCGTATAAAAATAGTCAATCTGTTGCTTTAAAAGTGAAGATTGATCGTGATGGACCAACGATAGATTCATTGCAGCCGCTTTGGGCAGGGGCGGATTGGCCGGAGTGCGAGGCGTATGATTTGTTAGGCATCAAATTTAACAATCATCCGAATTTGCATCGCATCATGCTTGGTGAAGATTGGATTGGTCATCCACTAAGGAAAGACTATGAACCGTATGATGTGGAGGTGTAACCAATGTTGCGAACAGAAGAAATGCTTTTGAACGTAGGACCTCAGCATCCAAGTACGCACGGTGTTTTTCGTCTCGTCTTGAAGATTGATGGAGAAACCATTGTAGAAGCAAAGCCAGTAATCGGCTACCTTCACCGCGGAACAGAAAAGCTGGCAGAAGATCTTCAATATACACAAATCATTCCTTATACAGACCGGATGGACTATGTATCTGCCATGACAAATAACTATGTAATCTGTCATGCAGTTGAAACGATGATGGATATTAAAGTGCCAGATCGTGCGGAGTATCTACGTGTAATCGCGATGGAACTAGGCCGTGTAGCCAGTCATCTCGTTTGGTTTGGAACATACTTGCTTGACCTTGGGGCAACAAGTCCACTCCTATATGCCTTCCGAGAAAGGGAAATGATCATTAATATGCTCAATGAGCTATCAGGCGCTCGTCTAACATTCAACTATATGCGTGTGGGCGGAGTGAAATGGGATGCACCTGAGGGCTGGATTGATAAAGTAAGAGAGTTTGTCCCTTATATGCGTGAACAATTAAAAGGCTATCATACGCTTGTAACAGGAAACGAAATCTTTATGAACCGTGTAAAAGGAATTGGTACATACACGAAGGAGGATGCGCTTAACTATTCTCTAAGTGGAGCCAATCTCCGCTGTACAGGAGTGAAATGGGATCTTCGTAAAAATGAACCTTACTCCATCTATGATCGCTTTGATTTTGATGTGGTGGTTCGCGAGACAGGAGACGCATGGGCACGCTATCATGTTCGCTTGGATGAAATCGAAGAATCACTGAAAATATTAGAACAAGCCTGTGAGCAGTTCCCTTCAGAAGGAGATATTTTGGCAAAGGTGCCAAAAATCATTAAAGCTCCTAAAGGGGAGACCTTTGTGCGAATTGAGTCGCCTCGTGGGGAAATTGGCTGTTACATTGCTAGTGATGGAAAGAAAGAACCATATCGTCTGAAATTTAGAAGACCATCATTCTATAATCTTCAAATTCTCCCGAAGCTACTAGAGGGAGAAACAATTGCAAATTTAATTTCCATTCTAGGAGCAGTTGATATTATCCTAGGGGAGGTGGATGGCTAATGGTAGAGGATTTATTGCATTCCCAGCCAGGAATACTGAACTTTGGAATTTTCTTTTTACTCGCAGTCGTTCTACTAATGGTTATTTTGGGCTTCGTTACATATGCGATTTTGGCAGAACGGAAAGTCATGGGATTCATGCAGCTCCGCCAAGGTCCGAACCAGGTCGGTGGACGATGGGGATTATTACAAACCGTTGCAGACGTTTTAAAGCTTCTATTAAAAGAAGATACAATTCCAAAGCTCGCAGATAAACCATTATTTATCATCGCACCAGTCATTGCCTTTGCACCATCTTTTATTGTAATGGCGACGATACCGTTAACAGATAAATTCCAATTTGCAGATCTTGGTGTTGGCTTACTTTACTATATTGCCATCTCTGGATTAACTACGGTTGGGATGCTGACGGGTGGCTGGGCATCAAACAACAAATACGCCCTGCTCGGTGGTATGCGTGCAGCGGCCCAAATGATTTCCTATGAAGTTCCGCTTGTTATGTCAGTGCTCGGAATTGTTTTATTAACGGGCAGCTTGAATTTGAATGAAATTGTTGCTGCACAAGAAAATGTTTGGTATATCGTGCTTCAGCCAATTGCATTCATCATCTTTTTGATTGCATCAGTGGCAGAGTTAAACCGTGTTCCGTTTGACCTTCCAGAAGCAGAGAATGAACTTGTAGCCGGGTTCCATGTTGAATATTCAGGTTTCCGTTGGGCCATGTTCATGCTGGCAGAATATGTGTATATGTTTGCAATGGCTTCACTAACAACCGTTTTATTCTTAGGAGGATGGCTTCCGCTATTCTCATTCCTAGACTTTATTCCAGGTGCGGTCTGGTTTGCACTTAAGTTTATGTTTGTTGTCTTTTTACTTATCTGGTTCCGAAGTACATTCCCACGTATTCGGGCTGATAAACTAATGGAATTTGGTTGGAAGGTGCTCTTGCCAATCGCGTTAGCTAATATTTTCCTAACAGCCATTCTAAAGGAAATTCTAAATTTATTCTAAAGCTCATTGAACAAAGATTACTCTAACTGCAAGGGGTGAAAAACATGCTTGGATTTGGATTAGCAAAAGGTTTAAAATATACCCTAAAAAATTTAACAAGAGAAAAGCCGACCTATGATTATCCGAATGAACCGCTTCCATTACCGGATCGTTTTCGCGGCATACAAAAGTTTTATCCGGAGAAGTGTATTGTTTGTAATCAATGTGCGAATATTTGTCCAACAGATTGCATTCAACTGACTGGGAAGAAACATCCTGACCCGACTAAAAAGGGAAAAATCATCGATACGTATGATATTAATTTCGAAATCTGCATTCTTTGCGATTTATGTACAGAGGTTTGTCCGACAGAGGCGATCATTATGTCGAATAACTTTGAATTAGCTGAATACAGCCGGGATGAGTTATTCAAAAACCTTGAGTGGCTAGATGAAAATGATGAGAATGTACGGAAGGTGAATAAGCCATGACGTTTTCAGGTGAATTATTGGCATTTATGTCACTCGCACTCGTGGCGATAATCGGCGGCATGCTATTATTAAACCTTTCCAAGGTCGTGCATATGGTTGTAGCACTTGTTTTTACATTTGTGAGCATTGCCGGGATTTTTATCTTACTATCAGCGGAGTTTCTAGCTTCCGTGCAAATATTAATCTATTCTGGAGCCATTACAATTGTTATGTTATTCGGGATTATGTTGACCCGTCATAATGATACGAATGAGCCGAAAACAGGACGTATGAGGAAGCTGCTGCTGTTCCTAGGTATTCTTGGATTTGCGTTTGCCTTCTATATCGGAATTTATAATCTAGATTTCGGAGAGGCAACAACCACATTACATGAGAATAATACAGAACAGATTGGTGTAGCGCTTTATTCAAAGTATATTATTCCATTTGAATTAACATCTGTCCTGCTGTTGGCAGCATTAATTGGAGCTATTGTCTTGGCCAAAAAGGATAATGAGAAGGAGGCAGAGAAGGAATGAGTTCAGTCCCACTTTCACTCTATCTAGCGCTGGCCTTAATTCTTTTCTGTATTGGCCTTTATGGCGCTTTAACGAAGCGAAATATTATTATTGTTTTAATTTCAATCGAATTAATGTTAAATGCCGTGAACATTAACCTTGTGGCATTCAGTAAATTTGGGATCATGCCATCGATTACAGGCCAGATCTTTGCATTATTCGTGATGGCTGTTGCTGCTGCAGAAGTGGCCGTTGGTGTAGCGATATTGATCGCTCTATACCGCAATCGAAATACGGTTAATATTGATGAAGTAAATACATTAAAACACTAGAGGCGCAAGGAATGTCTTTTTTAAAAATAGGTTTAAGTCGAGAGTGGAATTGTGACAGTTATCGGCCCGTTCGCCGGTATCTTAGAACCTCACCTCTAGTAATCTAACACGTTGACTCTATGGCCAATTTCTTCCTACAAAACTATAAACGTGTTCAAAAAGGGGATTGTGATATTGATGGAGAATGCATGGATCATACCGCTTTTCCCGCTTTTATCGTTTTTGTTCCTTATCTTTTTCGGCAAAAGGCTAAAAGGTGCGAGTGCATACATAGGAATCCTCCTCTCGCTTGCATCATTCGTCTACTCCTTGTTGGTGCTGTTCGAAAGATTTACGTCGCCGACACATAAGGCAGAGTCGGTTTGGCTAACGATAGGGGATGTTCAGTTAACAGCGGGTTTTGAAGTTAATCAGTTAAATGCGTTAATGCTGGTGATCGTATCGCTCGTCAGTTTCCTAGTACATACTTATTCAAAGGGTTATATGCACGGTGACGAGCGCTTGCATGTTTACTACGCATATCTAGGACTATTTACATTTGCGATGTTAGGGCTGGTTCTTTCACCAAACCTTCTGCAAACGTATATTTTCTGGGAACTTGTTGGGTTAGGTTCATTCTTATTAATTGGTTTCTACTTTTATAAGGAAGAAGCCAAGAAGGCTGCCAAGAAGGCGTTTATTATGACGCGTATTGGGGATGTTGGCCTTTTAATCGGGATGATTCTATTATTCTGGCAAGTTGGAAGTTTCGAATATGATGAGATCTTTGCTGCTGTTGAAGCAGGAGCGGTTTCAACAACAATGATTACATTAACTGCAATTTTGATTTTTATTGGAGCGATGGGGAAGTCAGGTCAATTTCCACTTCATACATGGCTTCCGGATGCGATGGAAGGGCCGACACCGGTTTCTGCTCTCATCCACGCCGCAACAATGGTTGCAGCAGGTGTCTATTTAGTAGCATCCCTGTTTCCTCTCTTTACAGCGAGTGAGACCGCATTGATGACGGTTGCTATTATTGGGGCATTCACAGCTATTTTTGCAGCAAGCATCGGACTTGTGCAGAAAGATATTAAAAGAGTGCTAGCTTATTCAACTGTCAGCCAGCTTGGCTATATGATGCTTGCACTTGGATCTGCCGGATATGTTGCTGGTGTATTCCATTTAATGACTCATGCTTTCTTTAAAGCATTGCTTTTCCTTGCAGCAGGTAGTGTTATTCATGCGGTTCATTCGCAGGATATCGAAAAAATGGGCGGATTATGGAAAAAGCTTCGTATAACAGGTCCGCTATTTTTAATCGGGACATTAGCGATCAGTGGAGTACCACTATTTTCTGGATTCTTTAGTAAGGATGAAATATTAATTGCTGCATGGGCGCACGGGAATACCGTTTTATTCTGGCTTGCAGTGATTGCAGCGTTCTTTACTGCTTTTTATATGTTCCGTCTTTTCTTCATGGTGTTCGCAGGGGAATCCCGCAGCGACATGAAGCATGTGAAGGAGTCGCCAAGTGTAATGACGGTACCGATGATTGTGCTTGCCGTTCTTGCTGTTGTAGCAGGATATGTAAACACCCCTTGGTTCGGTACATTCCTTGGAGATTGGTTAACCGATGGAAACCCGGCACTTGGGCATGGACATATCGAAGGTCCGGCATGGATTATGATTGTTGCGACGGTTGTCTCTTTACTGGGTATTTTCCTTGCTTGGCTCATTTACAGCAAGCGTTCCATTTCACGTGACTGGCTTGGTGTACCAACACTCTACAACATCTTATTTAATAAGTATTATATGGATGAGTTTTATGAGCTAACAGCTGTAAAGGCAACAAAGGGATTCAGCCTGTTTCTTCGCTTTATTGAAACCTTCCTTGTAGAAGGAATTGTCAAAGGGGTTGCTGGAATTGTTTCCGGGCTTGGAAGCCTTGGCTCTAAGTTCCAAAATGGACAGGTGCAAAGATATGGAACCGTTGCATTTGTTGGTGTAGCTATTTTAATTGTTGTATTTGCTGTAACAGGGGGGTATTTGAAATGAACTTTGCTTATTTATCCATCTTAGTATTCTCCCCTTTACTTGGTATTTTGGCTTTACTTTTTGTCCCAAAGACAAAAGAATCTGTGATCAAGACAGTTGGGCTGTTAGCTACTTTACCTGCGCTGATTTTGTCCCTTGTCGCCTTTTTTCAATACCAATCAGGGACATCGCTTGCAAGCTTTGATGAGAAGGTCGATTGGATCCAATTCGGTGATCCAACCCTGTTAGGCGACTTGTTTTCTATTTATTATGAGTTAGGTGTAGATGGCTTTTCACTTATTATGATTGTATTAACAGCGATCCTTTCTACACTTGCTGCAATTGCTTCTATGTATATTAAGAAGGAATGGAAGGGCTATTTCATGCTATTCCTCCTTTTACAGGTTGGAATGCTTGGCGTATTTGCCGCTGAGAACTTAATATTATTCTTTGTCTTTTTTGAAATTACATTGATTCCAACATTTTTCCTAATCGGAAAATGGGGTTATTTTGAAAAGGAAAAAGCAGCATTCAGCTTCCTAATTTATAATGGACTAGGCTCTGCGGTGCTGTTGATTGTCATTATGGTATTGTTTGCCCGTACAGGGACTTCCAATATTGATCTATTGACATCAATGATTGCTGCAGACAGCAATCATCAAATCTTCTCAGCTGGTGCTAAAATGGGCTTGCTGATTGCTATGCTGATTGCTTTCGGAGTTAAGCTTCCAATTTTCCCACTACATAGCTGGATGGTGCGAGTTCACGTTCAAGCCTCTCCATCTGTCGTTATGCTTCACGCAGGGGTATTGTTGAAAATTGGTGCATACGGAATGATTCGTTTCGGAATGGGGATCTTCCCTGAACAGTTCAAGGAGCTAGCTGTTTTACTAGCTATTCTAGGTGTGGTGAATGTACTTTACGGGGCATTCTTAGCACTTGTACAAACCGATTTCAAAATGGTACTTGCCTATTCGTCTATTTCCCATATGGGAATCGTCTTAATTGGTTTGAGTGCTTTAAATGAAGCGGGAATTCAAGGAGCGATTTTCCAAGTTGTCTCACATGGATTAATTGCTGCTCTTCTTTTCTTCCTTGTGGGTGTATTCTATGAGCGCCTGCAAACGTCTACTATTAACAACATTGGCGGACTGGCAAAGGGAATGCCGATCACAGCAGGGTTCTTGCTAGCTGGGGCAATGGCTTCACTTGGAATGCCAGGCATGTCCGGGTTCGTTAGTGAATTCATGGCTTTCCTTGGACTATTTAAGGAAATGCCTGTAATTGCAGCGGTTGGTGCGCTAGGCATTATTTTAACAGCTGTCTACCTTCTACGTGCAGTCCTTGGGATTACGTATGGCAAAGCCCATCGAGAATTTGCTGGAATTACGGATATTCGAAAAGCCGAATGGATTCCTGCTTTAGTTCTAATGGGGATCATTATCTTAATCGGTGTTTACCCGAGTGTATTAACCGAGCCGCTTACATCAACACTTGAAACTATCATGCTTGGGATTGGAGGGTGATGAAGGATGGATCTCGAAACATTACTATCATTTAAATGGAGCATTATGACACCTGAGTTCATCATCCTCGGAGTCGCAACATTATTATCATTATTAGATTTATTTATGCCAAAGAATGTGAACCGAAAGCTTCTCGGCTGGCTTGGCTTAGCAGGGATTGTCATTTCCCTTGTTTCATTACTCAGTCTAATGGGCAATGGGCCAGAATCAATCCTGTATGACACGTTCCGTTTGGACTCATTTGCGATTGCATTCAAGTTGCTTCTGCTTCTTGGAGCTGCGCTTGTGTTCCTTATCGCGATAAGCTATGAGCCAAAGGAAGGGCTTAATGAGTATAGAGGAGAGTTTTACTACTTATTCTTAGCAGCCTTACTTGGCGCAATGATGATGTCCTCGAGCGGTGATTTAATTACACTGTTTATCGGACTTGAACTTCTTTCCATTTCTTCATATATCCTTGCTGGAATGAGAAAGAAAAATATTCATTCAAATGAATCGGCAATGAAATATGTAATTAACGGTGGAATTTCCACTTCGATTACATTATTCGGAATGAGTTATGTATATGGTCTAACGGGAACAACGAACTTGCTTGATATGGCACGTCATGTGATCACATTGACTGATTCCCAACATATTTACTTGTTGGCACTTGCTTTCTTTATGATCTTTGTTGGCCTTTCATTTAAGTTGGCTACTGCACCGTTCCATATGTGGGCACCTGATGTTTATCAAGGGGCACCAACACCAGTGACAGCATTCTTGAGTGTTGTCTCAAAAACAGCAGGATTTATCCTTATCGTCCGTATTTTGATGGTGATCTTCTATAATATCCCGTCAGAAGGGCCAGGCACGATGCCACTTCTATTGAAGGTTCAAGATTATCTTGCTTTCTTAGCGGCAGCTACAATGATCATTGGAAACGTTGTGGCATTGAGACAGAAGAACATCAAGCGACTATTTGCTTATTCAAGTATTGCACAGGCAGGTTACTTACTTGTTGTCGTAACCTCTATGTCAGCATTCCTGTTTGATACACTATGGTTTTATCTAGGGGCATACTTGTTCATGAACTTAGGCGCGTTTGCGATCATTCAGCTTGTGACACAAAAGACAGGCTCAGAAGACATAAGCGAATTCGCAGGTTTGTACCGAAAAGCACCATTCCTTGCCATTGCAATGGCTGTGTTTATTCTTTCATTAGCAGGGATTCCAGGAACGGCAGGCTTTATCGGAAAACTGAACATCTTTATGGGTGCGCTTATTACCCAGCCAGCACATTATGTACTCGTTTCGATCATGATTGCGACAACGGTCGTTTCGTATTTCTACTATTTCGGCGTGATGGTCCAAATGTTCTTTAGACCTGCAGCTGATCAAGTGAAATTCAAGCTGCCCGCAGGATTAGGCGTCGTGATCGGTATCTGTGTGTTTGCAACCGTTCTTTTTGGAATCGCACCGAACATCGCTCTTGATTTCTTACAAGGAAATTTCAATCAGTTCAGCGATTTCTTTCAATAAGAATTAGGTTGATGGGAGCGGAAATTATCCCACCAATTATGAGTAAATAAGCAGCATTGTTAGCCATCAAAAAAGAGGGGAGATCACTTCGATTTCACCCTCTTTTTTATGTAATTCAAATAAGACGCCGCACTAGAACTTCGGTTCGTTTTAAAGTAAAATGATAAGTTGAAGCATAATTGATTTTTCGAAATTAATTTAGAATACGTATTCTATAACAAAAAAAGTTAGTTGATTGTAGCGGAAGGTGCGAGACTCCTGCGGGAGTAGTGGGACAGGTGAGACCCCACAGGCGCTTCCTGCGCCGAGGAGGCTCACCGCCCACCCCGCGGAAAGGGAGCAACCTGGAGCGGAGATCAACATCTACCTACTTCGTTTCTATTTGCAATAACTTTTACAAAAATAGCTGAAAAGGAGCATTAATTAAATGATAACAGGATTTGGACAGCAAGCGCTCGTTAGCATTATTTCACATTTGGCCTTTATTGCGCTTGCTTGGTGGGCTTTGCAGGCTTTGCGTATTGACCAAATTTTAATGCCTAACCGTGTTCTTCAGGCGAGAGTTTTATACATATTATTATCGATTGTGATCGGATCATCCGTAAGTAATTTCTTCCTAGATTATCTCCTATGGTCGCAGCAGCTGCCGCTCATTTTGCAAACGATCTTGTAAAAGGGATTGAAATAAGAATCGGTTTACACTCGCCGATTTTTTCCCAATCTCTTTTCCACTATATTTGACCTCCTAAATATAGGTCTTCGTACATGTTTTCATTTATGGCGTTATTAAGTACAATTTTATTTGTTGTGCTCTGATTTTTACAAGAAATAATCCCCGTTTTGGCAATGATGAATATAATGATGGAAATTAGTTTTTTCACCTTAGTCTTTCATTGTCAAAAAGTGACGACTTTTCCCAAGTATGCTCCTTCTCTCCTTGGTAACAATGGTAGTAAGGGGAGGAGTTCAACTTGAAAAAAACAAAAATTATTTTAACTGTATTAGGTCTTGTAGGTTTAATATTGCTGAACATTGGGGATAAAACAACAGCAGCCGATGGGAAGCTTGACTTATTGAAAATGGCGTCTGTTTTACAGGACGAGAATATTTTAATCAATGAATGGTCTCTATATGCAAGAGAAAAAATGGTAAATCTTCAAGACCAGAAGGAAATCAAGAGCTATACAGAAGAATTGAAGCAACAATTTCCTGATTGGGAATGGGCAACGAATTCAGACAAAGTCCATTCGGAATCTGTCGGTGTGTTACAGCAGGGGAGTGAAACAGAGTCAATAAAAATTCTGTCTACTTCCACAAATGGTCAATTTCAAACATATGTGATTTATGAGGTGAAAGGACAAGTTTGGGATAAAAAGGTAGAAGAAAGTATTCCCCATAAAATGGCAAGTCGAATATCTGACATATTTCGGGGGAATGCCACAATTTTCTCTTGTATCAAAGGCGAATTCAATGATAAAATGATTAAGACTTTGCCATTGGAAATGGAGCATTTATTAACTATTTTTCAGGCAGAAGAAATCGAAGCATTAAAGGAAGATACCTTTATTTCGAGCACTGCTCATTCGACTATGTTTTCTGAAACGGTTGAAGTGGGCGAAAAGAATATGAACGTACAAATAGGAATACGAAATCCGGGAATGGGCGGAAAGACTACCCTTGTAGTTGGCACACCCATCATAACGATTGAATATTAATATAGAGAAATTGGACGCGGAGGGGAATACACTTTGGAAAAAATCATCGTCCGCGGCGGCAATAGGCTAAGCGGTACTGTCAAAGTAGAAGGAGCAAAAAATGCTGTCTTACCGGTTATCGCCGCAACACTGTTAGCAAGTGATGGAAAAAGCGTGATTCGTGATGTACCTACTCTCTCCGATGTATATACTATCAATGAGGTCTTACGCTATTTAAACGCCGAAGTGGAGTTTAAAAATAACCAAGTCATCGTAAATGCATCACGAGAGTTAAGTGTTGAAGCACCTTTTGAATATGTTCGCAAAATGCGCGCTTCTGTTTTAGTAATGGGCTCATTATTAGCTCGTAATGGCCGTGCAAGAGTTGCTTTACCAGGCGGATGTGCCATTGGTTCTCGCCCGATTGATCAGCATTTAAAGGGCTTTGAAGCAATGGGAGCAACTGTAAAGGTAGGCAATGGCTTTATCGATGCGGAAAGCACGAATGGCCGCTTGCATGGGGCAAAGATCTATCTTGATTTTCCAAGCGTTGGTGCAACCGAAAATCTTATGATGGCTGCTACCCTTGCCAAAGGAACAACAATTTTAGAAAACGTTGCAAAAGAACCGGAAATCGTCGACTTAGCGAATTTCCTGAATAAAATGGGTGCGAAAGTAAGAGGCGCTGGCACAGGTACGATTCGTATTGAAGGCGTCGATGTATTATTTGGAGCAGACCATCATATTATTCCTGACCGTATTGAAGCAGGCACCTTTATGGTTGCTGCTGCTATTACTGGTGGAAATGTGCTTGTACAAGGAGCCGTTCCAGAACATTCCACTTCTCTTATCGCAAAAATGGAAGAGATGGGTGTTACTTTTATTGAAGAAGCAGAAGGTATTCGTGTACTTGGGCCAGATAAATTAAAGGCAGTGGACATTAAAACAATGCCACACCCTGGCTTCCCAACAGATATGCAGTCGCAAATGATGGCATTATTGCTGCATGCGAACGGCACAAGTGTGATCACGGAAACTGTATTTGAAAATCGCTTCATGCACGCAGAGGAATTCCGCCGTATGAACGCGGAGATTAAAATTGAAGGACGTTCCGTTATTATGAATGGTCCATCCAATCTCCAAGGTGCTGAAGTAGCGGCAACTGATCTTCGAGCTGCAGCTGCACTTATCCTAACAGGACTAGTAGCAGACGGTGTTACACGTGTGACTGAATTAAAGCATTTAGACCGTGGCTATGTAAACTTCCATCAGAAGCTTGCCGCACTAGGTGCAGATATTGAGCGTGTCACTGAACTCGAAGAAACGCCAGTTAACGAACAAACGTACATTTCAGATATGAACGCATAAAATAATGCAAAAATACATCATCCACCTGTCAGACCTCTGACAAAGTGGGTGATGTATTTTTTTGCTAAATCGAGCAATTATTCCAAAGCTTTTTTAAACAGTATGTTATTTTTGAAGAAGTTTCTACCGATAAAAAGATTAGTTGATTGGAGCGGAAGGCATGAGACTCCTACGGGAGTAGTGGGACAGCTGAGACCCCGCAGGCGCTTTAGCGCCGAGGAGGCTCAGCGCCCACCCCGTGGAAAGCGAATGCCTGGAGCGGAAATCAACCTCTACCAACTATGTGTTGATTAGCAACAATATTTGCGAAAACAGCCTTTTCAAAGTATTGAGTAATTGAGCAAATATATCGAGCAACTTTCCGATAATATCGTGCAATTAAATATTTCTCCACAATATAGGCCGTCCATCCTGTTTCAAAGATCCAATAGAAAGTCTTCGCAAAATCTTGTCATAATAGCCTGTCCAATCCCATAAGAATGAAATGAGACGGGGCTACTAGTAGTCTTTCGATTACTTACTTATGGAGGATTAAATCATGAACATTCCAAAATTCAAACCTTTCATCGTACTAGCAGTATTGTTGTTTGTCATCACACTAATGATTCCGTCCTTGTTGGTGCTTCCTTTTACAGAGGATCAGGTCACAGGAAAGCTTGGGGAGCAATTGAAAAAGGAGGAAAGCCCATCAGAACCAGTTGTCACACCCTCAGGTCCAGCGGTGGAGGTAGCTGTATTTCAAATGCAGAAGAAGCAAACAGTGACGCTTCCGCTTGAAGAATATATTGTTGGGGTTGTTGCCTCAGAGATGCCGAGGGATTTTGAAAAAGAAGCATTAAAAGCACAGGCTATGGCTGCAAGAACATATATTGTCAATCAAATGATAAAAGAAAAGGAATCCGAGCTGCCAGGTGGAGCACTTGTAACTGATACCATTCAGCACCAGGTATATAAGGATGATGCTGAGTTAAGAAAGATTTTCAAAGATGATTATAGCTGGGCAATCAAAAAAATTAGAGAAGCTGTAAGTGAAACGAGCGGACAAATTATTACGTATAATGGTTCACCCATTGATGCGAGTTTCTTTTCAACAAGCAATGGATATACGGAGAATTCAGAAGCAATTTGGTTATTGCCGCTTCCTTATTTAAAAAGTGTAGAAAGTCCATGGGATTTGCAATCGCCAAAGTTCGGTGGCCAAAAGGTATTTACCGTTTCTGAATTTGAGCAAAAGCTAGGAGTGACGCTGCCAAAGGATAGTACCATTGGCAATGTAACAGAACGAACAGCAGGGAAACGTGTTGGAGAGGTTGAAATTAACGGAAAAGCGATTAAAGGGAGGGATGTAAGAGAAAAGCTTGGTTTAAAGTCTACAGACTTCACTTGGGAGCGTAAAGGCGACAAGATTATTATTAATACTAAGGGGAACGGTCATGGAGTCGGAATGAGCCAATACGGAGCGAATGGCATGGCTGCAGAAGGCAAGAGCTATAAAGAAATCATCGCCCATTACTACCAAGGTGTAGAAATAACCGCATCTGACAACATCCTTACAAAAGTGCTAGCAAATAAATAAAGGTAAAAGAGAGTTATCGCTAATGAAGGCGGCAACTCTCTTTTTGTTAGGACTTTTTTATAAAACGGAGAAATGCAGTAACTTTTGGAAAGCGCTGATGAAAGGAAGCGCGATCGATGACATACCAGCAAATAGCCACACCGGTAACATCTTTAACCACATCAATAAATGTAGCTGACCGGGCAGGCACAAAGGATTGATGAATTTCATCTGTTAATCCATATAAACAGGCCGTGATTGCACAAAGGAAATTGAATGTTTTTGAAAAGGGAATGTTCAGCGTATGCATGGCCAAGACAAACAAGAGATAGAGAATCGCAAATTCAATTAAATGCATGGATTCCTTAATGAAGCGATCAAGTGACAAATCTGGAAGCTCGACAACTGCATTAGCAGGGAAGCTGGAAAGCGTCCAAATCACACCCATATATAAGAAAGGAAGAATCCTCAAAATCCATTTCCACATAAAAAAACAACCCCTAAAAAATTTTTTTCATTAAAATGAATAATATCTTTGTTCTTGTCGAAAAATAAACCAAAAAAATATTTTTTTGTAAATGTATATATTTCCTCCATTCTGTTCAGAATGATTGCTGAGGTGATGATAATGAGAGAGGAAGAAAAGAAACGATCTTCTCAAGGTTCCAGCTTTAAGCGCTTTTTCAAAAAGCGTTGGGCATTCCCAGCTATTTACATTGCAAGTGCAGCAATCATTCTAAGTGCGGTCCTTTGGTATCAGAACAGCAGCGATAGTGCAACAGATCAAGGCAACTATGATTATGAAGCGACTGATGTTCCGGGCAAAAATATCAATGAGCCAGCAATCGAAGTTAACCGCCAAATGGAAAACTTTATTATGCCTGTGAAAGATGCTGATTCACCAGTCATTCAAAGACATTTCTATGACAAGAATGCTAAATCAGAAGAACAGGAAGCAGCTCTTGTATTCTACAATAACGGATACCATCCAAATACAGGTATCGATATTGGAATTAAGAGTGGCGAGACATTTGATGTCATTGCAGCACTAAGCGGTACAGTTACAAAAGTAGCTGAAGATGTATTACTGGGTAACGTCATTGAAATTGAACATGACAAAGGAATTGTAACACAATATCAATCTGTTACAGAGATAAATGTTGAGGTTGGCGATCAAGTCAAACAAGGACAAGTTCTTGCAAAAGCCGGAGTCAGTCAGTTAGATGAAGAATCAGCTGTGCATGTACACTTTGAAATTCGCAAAGATGGTGTAGCTGTTAATCCACATGATTACTTCCAAAAACCATTAAGCTCTTTACAAGAGGATGAATCAGCAGAGAATACAAAAGCTGCTGATGAGGAAGAAGCAGTGGAAGATGAGGCTTCTGAAGATGAAGCCATTGATACAGATAAGTCAACAGATGAAGATGAAGCGACTGATGATGAAAAAGACCAAACAGATGATGAGACAAAGCAAGACACAACAGAATCCAAAGATGCATAAGCAAAACCCGCCAATTGGCGGGTTTTTTCGATGAATTAGCCCTTCTTTGTTAGTTCGGCGGTGGACGAGGCTTTTGCTATTTTTGTGTAGGCTTCTAGGATTGTTGAAGACAGCTGGCTACGTGCCTGTAAGTCGGTTGCGGAAAGAGATTTATGCACCTGTAAATGGTAAAAAATGCAGAGTTGGTCAGCAAAATAGATTTATGTGCCCACAAGTGGTAAAAAAATGCAGAGTTGGTCACATAAAGGCCTTCCAACAATCAGCTAATAGTATTTAAAAAAGCAAACACCTCGTCAAAACTTTGACGAGGTGTTTCTTCATGCTTTAAATTGATTAACAATCATTTTTAGCTCATCAGCCATTTGGCTAAGGACGGTTGTGGATGAAGCAATTTCCTCCATCGTCGCATTTTGCTCCTCAGCAGCTGCAGCGACGTTTTGAGACCGGTCATTTGCTTCACTTGATAAATGAGCCACCTCATCCATTACTTCTTGCATATTTTGTGTACTTGCGTTTACTTGCTCGATGACAGCTGATATTTCCTCTGTTTGAGCGGATACTTCACTGACCATATGGGCAATTTCTTGAAAGCTAGTCTGTGTGGACTTCGTCATTTCAATGCCAGTTTCTACATTCTGCAGCGATTCTGCCATGGCTTGGTTAGCCTCTGTTACTTCTTGACGGATGGCCCCTATCAAGCTGCTGATCTCCCCGGCTGCACGGTTGGACTGCTCTGCTAGCTTACGAACCTCATCAGCAACTACAGCGAATCCTTTGCCATGCTCACCGGCTCTTGCAGCCTCAATTGCAGCATTGAGTGCCAATAAGTTTGTTTGATCTGTAATGGCTGTAATCAATGTAACGATGCGTTCAATTTCCTTGGATTTCTGTTCAAGGGAGTTAACGATTTGTGCTGTTGATTCTGATGTTGATTGAATATCGGACATTTTATTCATAGTATTTTCCATAATAGAAGTTCCTGCTGCTGTCGCTTTTGTCGTTGCAACAGCGAGATTCGATACTTTTGAAACAGATTGTGATGCCTGATTCATTCCTCGTCCAATCTCATGAATGATTTGTCTGCTTGTATTCGTACTCTCTAATTGTGTCGATGAACCTTCAGAGATTTCCATGATCGCTTCTGCAACTTGTTGAAGGGAACTAGTTGTTTGCTCTGTACTTGCTGCTAATTCTTCTGAAGTAGAAGCGACGAGAACAACATTTGAATCAATGCCATGAACTATTTGCTTTAAGTTGTTTAGCATTTGGTTAAAGCTAGTGGCCATCGCACCGATTTCATCACGATTCTTTATCTGTAATTCTCCAACGGTAAGATCACCAGTCGCCATCTTTCTGAATTTATCAGCTAGCCTCACGATTGGCCTTTGGATAAGATGTAGGATAAAAATAATCATAGCTACTACAAAAATAAGAGAGATAACTACTAATACTATCATGACAATAGTGTTAGTTTTGAAAATATTTCCCCCTAAAGCTTCAATATCTGCAGCATTCTTCTCATGCATGGCGATAAGATTATCAATATTTTCATTCATCAAATCATACTCGGCTTGGACTTCATACGATAATAATACGGCATCATCTATATGGCCTTGCTCCTGTAATTCTTTTACCTCTTTACAACGCACTAGAAAGTGTTCCCACGTCCTTCGAAGCTCTTGTTCTTCCGCCATAGCGTCTGGAAGATTCTGCAGCATTTGCTCATATTCATTAAACATGGTATCAATATTAGTTGCTAATTGATCCATATACTGATTGAATTTTTCGATATATTCTTTATCCTGTGATAATAATTGTTTTTGTGTAGTTGCAAAATATCGCTCTGTCGAAAAATTAATTTCACCAATTAGGCTAATTCTAGGAATAATCTCTGAGCTAATTATACCTGCATTTCGGTTTAAATTGATCGAACTGAACAAAGATGAGGCACAAATCACACCGATCAACAGGATAAAAGTACTGAAGATCATGATGATCTTCTTGCGGATGGACCATTTCATTTCGTTATTCTCCCTTCAACTGATGAATGTAACTGAGCTTGCTGTGGATTAGAGCATCCTCTAGGGAGTTTGTTGGTCACTATTATGCCATTTTTTGTATCCAACACATTCGACAAAATTCGTGATTTTTCTCCTGAATTAATAATAATACGAAACAACTAGCTAGGAAAGGCATTTTTTTTATAAAAAGTTGAAGAAAAAAGTACATTAAAGCTTTTGGTGAACAGGAATATAGTGGGGAAGAAATATCCTATTATGCATGAACGCATCTCGACAAATTTCTCGGGAAATAACAGCTTTTTTGTCAATTCATACATAAGAATGGTGAAAACAATAGATTCAGTACTGGCAATTTGATAAAGCTTTTCGAATAAAATAGTTATTTTCAAAAAAATTCGCTAATTCCTTGTCCCTATTGTGTTTTTAATGCATATATAAGCAACCAAGCTAATAGACTGTTACAAACCTACAAAGAGAGTGTTTGAGGTGAGGGGTCGTTTTTTAACATAATAATGTATATGTTGGGGACATGTTTATTCATTGCAAATTCAGAAAGGATTTGCTTTCTGCCGCATGAAAACGAAATCAAGCGAGAATATAATAGGCTGTTTAGTCAATGAAGTCGTGCGGAATGGCGTAACGATCAAAGCGAAGAACGAGTCTCATTTCACACTTCTCACATCCAATTTAGGGAGGGCGAGTGGTGTGCACGATTACATCAAAGAGAGAACTATCAAGATTGGAAAGTATATCGTGGAGACGAGAAAAACAGTTCGTGTCATAGCGAAGGAGTTTGGCGTATCCAAAAGTACAGTCCATAAAGATCTAACGGAAAGACTTCCTGAAATTAATCCTGAATTAGCAGTCGAGGTCAAGGAAATCCTAGATTACCATAAATCAATCCGCCATTTAAGAGGTGGAGAAGCGACAAAAATGAAGTATAAGAAGGAGGAAATGGAAGAGGAACCCATCAAGTAAAGTGGAAGCGGATTCCTTTTAGTATGCTGACCAATCTAAATAGGTGAAGGTAAGGGCAATTGGCAAACAGGCTAATTGCTTTTATTATTTTTCTATCTTCTAGATTATTGTTGTTTTTGAATCAGCTTTCTACCGTTAAAAAAGGTTAGTTGATTGGAGCGGAAGGCATGAGACTCCTGCGGGAGTAGTGGGACAGCTGAGACCCCACAGGTGCTAAAGCACCGAGGAGGCTCAGCGCCCACCCCGCGGAAAGCGAATGCCTGGAGCGGAAATCAACCTTTACAAACTATGTGCTGATTAGCAACGATGTTTGTGAAACCAGCCTATTATTTTTATCCGACAAATATCTGCAAAAAGCCCAACAATTTTTGACATATTATTATTTAAATCCTGATGATTGTGGTAGAATATAAAATTAGGATAGAACTTGGTTCGTATAATCAAAAATGGTTCGACTTGGTGTTGAAAGCACCCTACTTCATTACAAATAAAAAAAGCAAAGTTCGCTTGAGATAGCTGAAAATATAAGATATTGTGCTTGGCAGGTTTTCGATTAAGCTGACGCCTTGCGCTTTTCTTATGAGCAAAGGTGAACGCTCAGCTGGCCAATTATGCAAGGAGGAAAGAAAAAGAATGTTTGCGAGGGATATTGGAATTGACTTAGGAACGGCTAACGTGCTTATTCACGTAAAAGGCCGTGGAATTGTATTGAATGAGCCATCCGTTGTGGCAATTGACAGAAACAATAATAAGGTGCTAGCTGTTGGTGAGGAAGCACGTCGCATGGTTGGGCGTACACCAGGGAATATTGCGGCGATTCGTCCGCTAAAAGATGGAGTCATTGCAGATTTTGATGTGACAGAAGCGATGTTAAAGCACTTCATTAATAAACTGAATGTAAAAGGGTTTTTATCTAAGCCTCGTATTTTAATTTGCTGCCCGACAAACATTACAAGTGTTGAGCAGAAGGCGATTAAAGAAGCAGCTGAAAAAAGCGGCGGCAAGAAAATCTATTTAGAAGAAGAGCCGAAAGTAGCAGCAATTGGTGCAGGCATGGATATCTTCCAGCCAAGTGGAAACATGGTCGTTGACATTGGCGGAGGAACTACAGATGTAGCTGTTTTATCAATGGGTGATATCGTTACATCCGCATCGATTAAAATGGCTGGTGACGTATTTGACAGTGAAATTCTTCATTATATTAAACGTGAATATAAGCTTCTAATCGGAGAAAGAACGGCTGAGAATATTAAAATAAATATCGGAACGGTTTTCCCTGGCTTAAGAAGTGAAGAAATGGAAATTCGTGGCCGTGACATGGTTTCAGGTCTTCCAAGAACGATCACAGTTCGTTCAGAAGAAATTGAGCAGGCATTAAGAGAGTCTGTTGCAGTCATCGTTCAGGCAGCAAAAAGCGTCTTAGAACGCACACCACCTGAATTATCAGCAGATATCATTGACCGCGGTGTCATCCTGACAGGCGGCGGCGCATTGCTTCATGGCATTGATACATTGCTTGCAGAAGAATTAAAAGTACCTGTACTCATTGCAGAAAACCCAATGGATTGCGTAGCAATCGGAACAGGCATCATGCTTGATAATATTGACAAACTTCCTAAGCGTAAGCTTGGATAATGAGAGAAATAGCCTGCCAGATGATGGCAGGCTATTTTCGAAGCTTAAAATTATGGCTTTGTTAAATAATATTTTTGGTGCACAAAATCGCCATTGGTGTACCCGCTCATTAAGTTATTCATTCGAATAAAACGCATTCGCGTCTACACCAATGGCTCTTATCGACAATCAACGCTAACATAACTAAAGTGTAAAAAACAGGTGATCTATAAATACATTCCACAACTAGATCAACGCAGCTACAAAAATCTCCTATTTCATACTTTTTCCTGTAAAAATATAATGTTTATTTTGTAGTTTTTTTCTATAATAGAAGTAGTGTAAAAAATATACGCGCGAATATGCGATTTTCTATACATATTTTACCGAGTATTAAATGAGGTGAACGTTAATGTTCAAAGGATTTTATACAGTTGCGTCCGGTATGCTTGCTCAACAAAGACGGACGGAAATGTTAACAAATAATATGGCAAATGCCAATACACCAGGATTTAAAGCAGATCAATCATCATTGCGGGCTTTTCCAGAGATGCTTTTACAGCGTTTTGATGAGCTGTCGATCCCTACAGAAAATGGGCTGAATCTCCCTTATAATAAAAAAATTGGCTCGTTAAGCACGGGCGTCTATATGCAAGAAGCGATTCCTGCCTTTATGCAGGGGGATCTAAAGGAAACGGGGCTTGGGACAGATGTTGCATTATTAGATGTTTCCATGCCTGAGAACGGCTCGGTGTTTTTTACAGTGGCAGGCCCAAATGGAGAAACACAATATACGAGAAACGGGAATTTTACCGTTGATGGCAACGGATTTTTAACAACAGCAAGCGGTTTGCGTGTGATGAATACAACTGGCAACCCGATTCAGCTGACAAGTGATCAATTCACAATCAATGAGAATGGTGTTTTAACCAGTGATGGAGTAACTGCAAGACTGGGAATTGGCTTAGCAGCAGATGCGAATCGCCTTATCAAGCTAGGAGATGGGCTGTATCGGACCGAAGATGGTAATGCCCTAGCTAATGCCTATAATGTTAACGGTGCGGAGTTTAAGCTGCAGCAAGGCTTTCTAGAGCGGTCGAATGTGGATGCAAGCAGAACGATGACAGATATGATGACAGCCTACCGTGCATTTGAAGCAAACCAGAAGGTGCTTCAGGCTTATGATAGAAGTATGGAAAAGGCAGCAAATGAAGTGGGCAGGATTGGATAACTTTTAAGGGAATAAGGGGGGATAAGTATGAACAGAACGATGATTACAGCTACAAATACGCTGTCCCAATTACAGAAACAAATGGATATTGTCAGTCATAATATGGCAAACATCGATACGACTGGGTATAAGCGCAGGGAGGCAAGCTTTGCTGACCTGATGTTCCAGCAATTCAATAATCAGCAGAACGCAGCCGCTGAAGGAAATCGACTCACACCAAATGGTATCAGGCAAGGAGTCGGGGCGAAGCTTGCCCAGTCCAAAATCGTGATGACCCAAGGAAGCATAAAGAATACAGACCGCGCACTTGATATGGCATTCACTAAAGAAGGACAATATTTCCGTGTGCTAGAGCAAGGTGAAAATGGCTCAGCTGTGCGTTACACAAGGGATGGGGCTTTTTACTTAACACCTTTATCGGATTCAGAGACAATGCTTGTAACGGGCGATGGCTATCCTGTTCTAGATGAAAATAATAATCCGATTACAATTAATGGCCAAGTGAAGGAATATCAAGTGACGGAAAATGGACGTCTGATTGCGATCATGGAGAATGGCGGAAGCAGGGAATTTAACCTTGGAGTGGTTCAGGTAAATAAACCGCAATTTCTCGAGCAAAAGGGTGGAAACCTCCTTGGTCTTCCAGAAAATATGGCAGAGTTAAATGGAACGGAAGAAGAAATTCTGACAGAGCTTAATGGAGCTATGCGCAATCAAATTGCGATTCAACAACGTGCACTAGAACAGTCAAACGTCGATATGTCAAAGGAAATGACAGAATTGATTAATCTTCAGCGCTCCTATCAATTCCAGTCTCGATCCGTTTCAATTGCTGATCAAATGATGGGATTAGTCAATGGAATTCGTTAAAAGGGGTAAATAAAGATGTCAACAAACAACAATAATCAAGAAGCAGCGAAAACGCGTGAGGAATATAAAAAGACAAGCAGCAGCAAACCGGAAAAGGTGCGTAGACGTCGGATTCGCATACGTTTAATCCCGATATGGCTGCGGATTATCATTGTTGCTGTTCTCATTTTCCTAAGTATTTCTGCTGGTGCTGCTGTCGGATACGGTGTATTAGGAAATGGCCAACCAAAAGATGTGTTTAAGAAATCAACATGGACACATATCGTAGATCTAATTGAAAAAGAATAACTAGAGGGGCTGATGCCTCTTTTTTTTGTGAAAATTAAATAGTCGGTCTGATTGATTGAACAAGCCTTTATGTACGAAGTAATAACCAGCGCAGTGAAATGAAGCAGACCGACATTTACTTAATTGGTTATGAGCAGATGCTTATGAATACTTTTTTTATTAGCTTTCACATTCTTTTTTTAGTAAAATAACAATAGATATAACCTATTATTAGGAGGAGGTACTAAAATGTTAGATATCACGCAAATTAAAGAAATTATTCCCCATCGTTATCCTTTTCTGTTAATTGATAAAATCCTTGAAGTAGAAGAAGGGCAAAAAGCCATTGGAATAAAAAATGTGACGGCTAATGAAGAGTTTTTCAATGGGCATTTCCCGGATTACCCTGTTATGCCAGGTGTACTCATTGTAGAAGCCTTGGCACAGGTTGGAGCCGTTGCGATGCTTAAAAAAGAAGAAAACCGTGGTCGTCTTGCCTTTTTTGGAGGCATCGACAAATGCAGGTTTAAAAGACAAGTCGTACCTGGTGACCAGCTTCGCCTTGAAGTGGAAATCATCCGCGTCAAAGGTCCAGTAGGCAAGGGAAAAGCCGTCGCTACAGTTGACGGAGAACTTGTATGTGAAGCGGAAATCACCTTTGCTTTAAAATAATAGCTCCAAGGTGCAAACAGCTTTCACCTATAAGTGGTGTGATCCTATATAAACAGTAAAGTCGGCATATCCGTGTGCTGGCTTTTTTGTTGGCTCTTTTCAAGACAAAAGCCCTGAAAAATTGGAGTATCTGTCTCTTAAGAGAGGTAAATGAGACAGAACCACGAAGAAATCGGAGCAACTGTCTCATAGAGGAGGTCAATGAGACAAAGTCACGAAGAAATCGGAGCAACTGTCTCATAAAGGAGATCAATGAGACAAAACCACGAAAAACCCGGAGCAACTGTCTTATAGAAGAGGTCAATGAGACAAAGTCACGAAAAACCCGGAGCAACTGTCTCATAGAAGAAGTCAATGAGACAAAACCACGAAAAACCCGAAGCAACTGTCTCATAAAAAAGGTCAATGAGACAAAACCACAAAAAAATCGAAGCACCTGTCCCATAGAAGGAATTTAATCAGCAGCAATGTTTGCAAAAAACAGCTATATTTTTTATGCAAGTTGTTGTCGATTTTGGGAACATTAACAGAAGACCACTATAAAAAAGGGGTCAACCAAATCCCATATAGGAAAGGAGTTTTTCTCATGAATAAAAAGCTATTAACCATTATTGGAGGATCAGTACTTACGGCCATGCTTTTGACAGGGTGTGCAGCAAACGATCAAGAGCCTCCTCCAGAGGACAATATTGTTGATGAACCAGGTGTCAATGATAATAATGATTTGAATAATAATGGCAATGATTTAGACAATAATGGTGTAAACAATGACAACAACGGGTTAAACAATGATAACAACGATATCAACACAGATAATGATGGGGACATGATGGAAGATAATAATGACCCTGGCGAAGACTTGATTGAAGATAATATTGACCGAAATGATGCGGATAATAAGGATCGATAGGCGATGAACAAAAGGGCAGGGGTGGAACCTGTCCTTTTTATATGGAAAAAGTTAATTGCCCTTTAATTACTTATTTGAGGGATAAAATCCCTTTTCACATACATAATAGATAAAAAGCTCCAAACTTTAGTAAAATGTCCATAATTAAAACAATAATTGTATTTTATATTCGAATTATGTTAAGGTATTTATGTTCTAATTATTTTAATATAGGTATTTTATGAACGCACTCGTATCAATTGGGGGGTACTTTTACAAGAATGATGTTTAAAGATCTTTCACAAGGTATAAAAGTGAGTATTTCTCGTTCCATAACTACTTCGTTTGAACAATATATGAGTAGAATTGATTGGAATGAAAGTGAATTTAACATGGAGAATTTTGTAGCTGAATGGCGTAACTATATCATTAATCATTCATCTTGGTATAGCCAAGTTAGTGATGAACTGAAAGCAGACGCGCGTTTCCATGAAGAGCTTGCCGATAAAATAAATGTAACATTAGATAAAATTTTATCTGAAAAGCCATCAGCAGCACAGATTGAAGAATTAAACAGTCTCCAACAGGAGCTTAAAGAAGAAGCTACATATTCCTGCAAAATGGAAGCGAAATACGTGATTGAAAAATTAAAAGAAAAACTAAAAAAGCAGAACAGCTAATGCCTGCCGAAGAAGTTATGGATAGACGCAGCCATTTTATATGAACAAGCTTATCAACAAGAACTCCCAATCCTAGACGATCGTAAGCAAGATGTTGAATAGATTATTCAACAGTTAAATATAAAATTGTCAAAAAGGACAGAGCCCTTTGCTAATGCTCTATTGTATTAATTAATATAGATGAGGAAAACTCCCGCTATAAAAGGGAGTTTTTATTTGTCTTTGGCTGCAGTCATTTGCGGCTTGCTTCTCATGATATGGTTAAATTCGCTTAGAAGCTTATCCCCTGAAATTCCTTGGTTAATGAGCTTCTTTAAGACGATTTCTGCATAATCATAATTGGTTTTCTTTAGGTTTCCTTTTAGAAGGATGCTTATATGGTCATTGATGTGTTGAATCGTGACAATTTTTGTTTGGAAGGCAGCGGGACTGTTTTCTTTTTTTGTGATGACTACTTGAACGATCAAATCTTCCTCACGCTTAGCTAGCATTTGGAAATACTCATCATAGGACTTACTAATATAAGCCTCTATTAACCAGGTGCTCTGATCGTTTTCTTGACTAATGATTAGCCCATCTTCAAGTTCGATATCTACCAACTGATCTTCTTCAACCACTTGCAGCGAGAACAGTTTAAACGTCTTCATCCTTTTCCTCCGATCCCTACATGTAATAACCAAATTATAACATACCCCTTGCTAAAAACGGAAACAGTACCCTTGTCGAAAAATCGGTAGTAACTGTTTAATGTTTACATTTTTGGAATGTTTTTTGATGCTGAAATAGGTATTTTGTCTTAATAATATAGCTTTCCTCCTGCTTTTTTCTTGATAAATGCTATTTTCCTCTTTTTACTTATAGGAACTTAGGCGGTTATGATAGGGCTATATCAAAGAAAGGAGAAAGAATACATGATCAATCAAGTAACACTTGTAGGGAGGTTGACAAAGGATCCGGAGCTAAAAAGAACCCCTGATGGAACCCCTGTTACGAATGTGACGCTTGCTGTGAACCGCCATTATCGTAATCAGCGCGGAGACATAGAGGCAGATTTCGTTCAATGTACTCTATGGAAGAAAACAGCTGAAAATACTTCGCGTTACTGCAAGAAAGGCTCCCTTATTGGAATTACTGGCAGAATTCAAACAAGAAATTATGAGAATCAAGTAGGTAAGCGAATTTATGTGACAGAAGTATGGGCAGATAATGTAAGATTTCTTGATCAGAAAAAGCCGGATGATGTATTGGCTGGAAGAGGGGTTTAAATCTTTGGAAAGGGAAAAGGAACTCGAATACTTAGTTGAAGCATTAATTAAAATGATCGGAAAATCAAATGAAAGAGTCAATGACTTAAATAAACGTGTCATTCAGCTGGAAGAAATCATTCGCGAATCTGTCCTGCAGGAATATAAACTGAATCCATTAGAGGGGGAAAAGCACATACTTGCTAACTAATCTTCATTAATATGTCCACCGCAATTTTCCATTCCGATCATCCTTCCATATAAAAAATCAATCGAATCTTCCCATTCTTCATCTATCGCCGGCGCAATTGCGCCGGTTTTTCTTGTTATTAAATTGAAGTTGTACATCTATTGGACCTTTTTTACAGGGAATCTTAACACTGTTTTCAACTTTGCTGTTTCAGTCTTTCGGGGGTCCGACAAATAGATTTCTCGATGAATTTTGCTAGTACGGCTATATCCTTGCACTAAGCAGAATGCTTCCATTTGCTCAAAAGTTTTCGGCTCATCGTCGAAGCTTCCAATATGCATCATTTGACAGCTTAATCCATCTGTCGCTTGTTCAAACCTGACTTTCTCAAGGAATGGGTTTGCCTTTTTCCTTTTCGTCTGTTCCAGAAATTGCTCGAACCCTTTTTCAGTCAAAAAGTCGGGCTGGCGGATCATAATCGTGTATTTAAAAGTTGGTCTTTAGTTCTTTTTCATCGCCTGGATTTGTGCGTGGAATATGGCAATGGCTGAACTCTTCTTCTTTATATCAAAATTATATAGATCCAATAATGCCCGTTTTAGTTCAGAAGAGTTTTCTAAAAGCTCTCTAATTAGATCCATTTCGGACTCGTTAGGGCTTTCTTTTAAAATATATGGCTGTTTGTCTGTGCGGGTCTCGACTAATTCTCCAACCAATTGAGCCATGTCAAGCTTATAAATAGTTGCGAACTGGATAAGGGTTTGGTAACTGGGGGTGATTTGTCCTGTTTCATATTTGCTTATTGTTGAACGATGGACATTTAGTAAATTAGCCACAAAGTCTTGGCTCCAATTTCGATCTTCCCTTTGCTTCTTCAAAACCTCAGGTAAACTCATCCTATACACCACCATTAGCATCTGTTTTCTCTTAAACTTAACGAGAAAAGTAATGAAAAGGGCTTGGTGTTCCTAATGGTCACTATTGTAATTGTGACTAATAATCACTATTAATAGAATCCAGTATGAAAAGTCAATTTTCCAATCTCCTCATAGGAAAATTGAACTAGGAGGTATTTGGAAGATCATGTCGAATATAGAGGTGGAAATATATTCAAATCTGTTTGTAGAAAGGAGTGATTGACATATGCCAAATGAAGAAGGCGGTGGAATCATGAGTTCGCTATACTTCAATGGAATTAGGCAGGAGGGAAATTATCTAAAGATACATAATCATCCTACGTTCTTTGATGCGCTGCAACTCCTCAGGACTCAATCATCAAAATCATATCAAAGAATTCCTCTCAGAAAAAACTCAATTCTATACTTTTACTACACCGAGGATCAAATCCAACAGTCTGCTCGCTGTAAAATTGATTTAATCAATCGATCGATACGAATGGATTCTGAGCATCCTGGAAAATACAGCTTCCTATCTTGTTTCCTAATTAAAGAGAGAAACCATGTGATGTATTTGACACACAAGCCGAACTTAACGGAAAAAGCCAAAGTGAAAAATCAGCTGCCATGCCTAGAAGAATCCAAGTAGATGGCAGACTGATTTATTACAGAAAAGGCTATGTTAATTAATATTGTTTGTGCATAAAATCGCCATTGGTGTACCCGCTCATTAAGTTATTCATTCGAATAAAACGCATTCGCGTGTACACCAATGGCTCCTTATCAACAATAAACGCTAACATAGCTACAGAAAAAGGGACAATCACTATTCAAGAAAATCGATTAGTGAACTGCCCCTTCAATTTATGATAAATAAACAAGATCGCGCAGCTCGGATGTGGATAGTTCGGTAAGCCAGCTTTCACTTTGAATGATTTGGTCGTTTAAGGATTGCTTTTTCTCAAGCATGGCATCAATTTTTTCCTCGAGTGTGCCTGTGCAGATCATCTTATGCACGTGAACGAAGCGTTTTTGTCCGATTCGGTAGGCTCGGTCTGTTGCTTGATTTTCAACTGCTGGGTTCCACCAGCGGTCATAGTGGATGACATGATTGGCCGCAGTTAAGTTTAAGCCAGTCCCACCGGCCTTTAAGGATAACAGGAAAATAGGAAACTTGTGATCCTGGAAGCCAGCAATCATCCGATCGCGTTCATTTTTTGGCACGCTACCATTCAAAAATGGCACATCATGGCCGAATTTCTTCTTCACCATATTGCGGATGATGTTCCCCATTTCAATATACTGGGTAAAAATGAGGCAGCTTTCTCCTTGTTCAAGAACGGATTCAATCAGCTCGGTTAACTTCTCAAGCTTAGTAGATCGTTCAATCACATTGGTTGGTTTTGCTTCTTTTAAGTAAAGGGCAGGGTGATTGCAAAGCTGCTTCAGGCGGCTCAGCATTTGTAGGATCAAGCCTTTTCGCTCAAAGGCAGACAGTGTTTCAATTTGCTCGAATGTATCTTTTACAAGCTGCTCATACAAGGAGGCTTGTTCCACTGTTAACGGACAATACTCTTTCTGTTCAAGCTTATCTGGCAGATTCAATGCAACCTCTTCATCCTTTTTCGTACGGCGCAGGAGGAAGGGGCGGATAAATGCTTGAAGCTGCTGAACCTTTTCCTTATCATCATCCTTTTCAATTGGCAGGACAAATCGTTTTTGGAATTGGCCAAGGCTGCCGAGATAGCCATGGTTTGTGAAATCAAAGATGGACCAGAGCTCTGACAGACGATTTTCCATTGGCGTTCCTGTTAGGGCAATATGATGCTTACCCTGCAATTTTCTCACAGCTTTTGACTGCTTCGTTTGGGCGTTTTTAATATTCTGGGCTTCATCAATGCTAATGGCGCTCCATTCAATCTGCCCGAAATCCTCCACATCTAGATGGGTCAGCCCATAGGAAGTAAGAACAATATCAGCAGCAGTCGCTTTTTCAGTAAAAGCTTCTCCCTTAGGGCGATTCCCGCCGTAATGAAGGTAGATGTTCAACTCTGGGGCAAAGCGTTCGATTTCCTTTTGCCAGTTGCCTAATACTGAAGTTGGACAAATAATGAGTGCAGGCCCGCTGTCCTTTTCGGTTTCTTTTACTTTCAATAGATAGCTGATAAGCTGAATGGTCTTTCCAAGACCCATATCATCGGCCAAACACGCACCAAAGCCATACTTGCGCAAGAACAACAGCCAGCTCATGCCAAGCTGCTGATAGGGACGCAGCTCTCCTTTGAAACTAGGAGGTGCTTCCTCTAATGGGATGTCCTTCGTATCGCGAAGCTGCTTCACCATTTGCTTCCACTGGCGATTCAGCTCGATTTGGATTTTGGCGAAGGCTTGCGGATTTTCGAATTCATCCTCTTCGGCTGATTCATCTTGGAGAAGCTCTTGTTCAATTAAATCACGAACATGGAGACCCTCTTTTTCCGCCTTTTTCATTAAATCTTGAATATGGCGGACAAAATGAGGATCAAGCTTGATCCAGCGGCCGCGAATATAGACGAGACGGCGTTTTTCTTCCACCATAGTGTTGAATTCATCTTCTGACAGGTCGACACCGTTCATTGAAATGCGCCAGTCATAATCAAGCATTGCTTGAAGTCCAACGAAAGAAGGACGATGGCTGGACTGCCCTTTTACTCGTGCTTTCACCTTTAAATTGGCATTTTGCATTGCTTGCCACCAGGAAGGCAAGAGGATTTCAACACCAAGAGAGAGCAAGGTTTCGCTTGCCTCTGTTAAAAAAGTCCATGCTTCTTCTTCTGTCAGGCTGCTCGTGAGTCCCTTTTCACCTGCAAGCCAAGGAAATACATGGATCCACCGCTTTTGTTCCTTTTCAATCGCTTCATTATATTTCTTCCAGCCACGCGGATAATTGGCTAAATCATTTCGATCAACGAGCAAATCAGGCTGTTTCTTTCCACGCAAGAAAATGCTGAGCTCCCACTGGTCGTATATTTCGGCAGGCTCTTCCAATTTCAACCCGATTGTAAAAGGGACATCGTTTTCCTTTAAACCAATCCATTCCTGCCAGCTTTCCTCGTCGAAATAAGCTGCAAGATCACGAGGGGAAAGATGGTCATTTTTCAGTGCCTTTAACTTTTCGCCGAAGGCCTCTTTCAGCTCGCTTTTCCGGTCCAAATAGGCATCTAAAGAATGGTGATACCACTCGTGAATAAATGCTTTTACAGGTGTATCATCAATACTTTGCTCCCAAAAGGAAGGATTAAATTCATTAATTACCCTGTCAGGAAGCGCCCAGCGGAATTGATCCTTTTCCCATGCAGTGAAATCAGGAATCCATTCTTTTGCAGACACGGCTTCATAAATAGGCAAGGCTGTAGCTAAGCAGATTTGTGCCATCTCGTCCCAATCCCACTCGATAAACTGGTTAAATTGTTCATGAGCGAATAAGGTGACAAGCTGCCAGCCGTTGATGGGGACTTCTCGTCCATCAATGAATTGCTTTTCATCGATAAATGTGCCAAAGAAGCTTTCAGCATGACGATGAAAGAGAATCGGAACCCATGCGTCAGGATGAAGGAATTGGCCTTCCTCATCATTGGCAGAAATATAATAAAGATCTGTGTTTATATTTCGTACGTTTATTTTCAGAAATCTCGTTTTAAGCATCGATCAGCTTTCCCCTTTTACATTCTTCCTGGAAGGCGCGGAGCCGTTTGGTTTTTTCGAGTAATGCTTCCAGGTAAAACTCCCATTCATCCTGTTGCTTCAGTTTCTTGTACAAGGTACGGAGCTTTTTCATTTGCCGGACAGCCTCGCGGTAGTGGTCCCTGCCTTTTTGGGCGATATGGTGCTGAACGGACTGGTGGTATAGCGGCAAGAGCAGGGATGGATCTACTTTTTCAATTGTTTTCAAGCGATTGGTGTGAAGCATTTCAATATCATAATCCATAAAGGCTTGTAAATCGGTCCATTTATCAAAAGCTTGATTGTCAAACAGCATGATCTCGTAGTCGCTGTAGCTATATGGCAGTGTTTCAATCAATGCCTTCTCATACAAGTCCTGCCGATTGGCCTCCGAACAAAAGGGCTGGATCATTTTCATGACATGCCTGACATAACTGAGCTTTTCGTAATAGTTGGTGGATAGAGCAAGATATCCGCTTAATTTCTTAATATAGGCCTCCACATAAGGGCCCATTCGTTTCCATTCCTTTTGTAAGGACAATCGTTCAATCCAGTACAGAATGTAAGGTGTCATCTGCTCATCTGGTACATTCAAAAACTGAAGGGTCATTTCATCATCTCTTTGGAGAAAATAAAGATGGGTAATTCCTACAATAATAGGGAAGTTTTTCTCCTCAATGTTTCGTAACTTCTTAATTTCTTCCGCATACCATTCCTTTTTCTTGAAAAACTTCGTCCATAATAAACGATACAGCTGCGCACGTTCGTATTCAAGATCAAATGGAGTAGTAAGAAGGTCAGAAGAATCCTCTTTTAGCTTCTCAATAAATTCATCAAAGGCAAAGGGAAGAGAGTGGACAGATAGTTTGTCAATGATATCAGAAATATCATCGGTCATTTCATAGAAATGCTGAACATAGTAGCGCTTAACCATTTCTGTTGAATGTCCAAGCCTAACACTAAATTCCATCATTTTATTAAAGGTGAACACATGTCCAACGAGTAAGTATAGGAGTTTCCATTCTTGCTCGAAAGGCGCCGTTGCTTTCCAGCGTCTAGTAAACACCTTATAAAGCTCTGAAATGACATAGGGCTTCGGTGTACTATTTTCCTCCATAATGGTGTGGAAGCTTTCATTAAAAGAGGCCATCCACCTATCATAATTGGGTTGCTGCCTTCCAGCCACCATCAATAAATCCTTTGCCTTCTGGATTCCTAATTCTTTCGCAACCTTTTTCTCCTTTAGCGGCTTTCTCCATTCCTCCACCCAAGCACTCACACTGTTTGTCTGAGATAGAAGCTGAAGAAACACAGCCAGCTGATGCCGGCAAAAGCCATCTGCCGGACAGGAGCATTCGCTTAAATGAATGAAATCAAGATCCAACCGCACCTTCGCTGGCGTGACATCCTGTACAGTAGCCGTAATCTGATCCCCTTCAAATCGCAGCTGATAAACAAGCCCCTGTCGAAATAAGATCAGCCCCTTCTGTACTAAGCGTTCATCCTCCGGAACCTCCGCACGCAGCAAATCCATCAACGCCTTAGCCGCAAACTGCAAAGGCTCCTGGAATCTCTCAGGTATTGTAGACATAAGAAAACCTCCCTCCGATACAAAAAAAGCATTCCTTTATTATAACATTTCTCGAGGGGGTTGGGAAAACATGGGGTGGTTCTTGCAAGCAAAACATGGGTGCAAAACATGGGGACGTTTCTTTTGTTTCCTAAACGGAATGGACACCCCTTCCGCTATTTATATGACAAACGTGGGGACGGTTCTTATGTTTCTTTAACGGACACGCCTTCCGCTATTTATATAATATCTACTATTTTTGTAATGCTAGCGGACACTGTTTCCGTTAATTGATCAAAATCATACGAAATTTACCCTCTCGAACACTAATAGCGGAACCTGAGTCCGAAAAGTCTATGAAATGATTGCTTTTTATGAAATAGCGGAACACCAGTCCGCAAACAAGGGGACGTTTCTTGTGTTTCCTTTCGAGGAAACGTGAGAAACGTCCCTATGTTTCCGTACTAGAAAGAAGAAAAAATCTTTCTTTAAATTTCAACATTTTTACTGCAAATATTCACTAGGGATATTGAAAATTATGTCTACTCAAACAAGAATACCAAGAAATTAGTAATATACTCATAGTGTTTATGTCGAAACATTATATTAATTATCTTAATATTCAGCATATTTTTCAAATATTCAATTCTATAATAAATGGGTAGTTTATTAATTTTAAAGAGGGGGAAAGGATTTGAAGAAAAAGAAGATTATGAAGTATTTTAGTAGTATCTTAGCTTTCATAATGGTTCTAGCGTTGTTCACGCCGTTTTCGGCAGCTGCGAACACGCAAGAAACGAAACCATTTAAGCCGAATGGCATAAGTGAAAGCAATATGCAATTAAAGGCAGCTATCGCAGAACAATTAAATTTATTGGGTGGTTCTCCGAAGCTGCACAAAGATTTAAAAGGATTATCGGGTGATGAACAAGTGGCAGTTATCGTTCATTTATCTGAGAAGCCGGTAGCTCTTGAAAAAGGAATAAAAGAACTAGCAGGAAAAACATTTACGGCAACAGAAGCAAAGCAAGTAAAAGCGAAAGTAACAGCACAACAAAGCGCTGTAAAGAAGGAAATGAGTGTAAAAAATATTTCCTATAAACAAGGTTTTTCATTTGACACAGTTTTAAATGGTTTTGCTGCAACAGTTAAAGCGGATGACCTTGATAAACTTCTTGCAATTAAAGGAGTTACGCTTGTTGAACCAGATGCGGTTGTAAAAGCATTTGGTGAGAAGAGCACAGATGTTTCAGCATCTGAGCTAGAAAAAAAGGATGAACTGGAAGCAACAATGAACACAAGTATCTCATTCCTTGGAATCGAGAAACTGTGGGAGGAAGGATATGAAGGACAAGGCATTAAAGTAGCAGTCCTTGATACTGGTATCGACAAAGACCATCCTGAGTTTGAAGGAATTTATAAAGGCGGAAAGAACTTTGTACCGCACACAGGTACAAATTACGCCAGAGATCGTGCTGAAGATGATCCGTCTGAAACCTCTCCTAAAGATAGACCAGCAAATAAACCTGAATTCGATGCGGATGGCAGGTCTTTTTATACAGATCACGGGACCCACGTTGCAGGAACAATTGCTGCAATCGGTGCGAATGAGTATGGAATTAAAGGGATTGCACCAAAGGTTGACCTTTATGCATACCGTGTTCTTGGAGCATATGGCAGTGGTTCTACATCAGGCATCATTAAAGCAATTGACACGGCTGTTATTGAAGAGATGGACGTTATTAACCTATCATTAGGTGGCGGAGCAAACACTGAAACAGATGCTGGATCATTTGCGATTAACAACGCAATGATGGCTGGAACGATTTCAGTTATTGCTACAGGAAACGATGGTCCAAATCGTGGAACAATGGGAACTCCAGGGACAGCACGACTTGGTATCGCTGTCGGTAACACGACCAATCCGGAAACAAAATACGACGGGAAAGTAACAATTAAAGTAGGAGACTATGATTATTCCAAACAACTGAATTTCATGGGCACTACTTTTGGACAAGAACTTGCAACACAGCTTGATGGCGAGTATGAATTGGTTGCCGTTCCTGGAGTAGGGGCAGTAACGGATTACGATGGTATTGATGTGGATGGAAAAGTTGCTCTTATCTCTCGCGGTGAAATCGCATTTGTTGACAAAATTGCGGCAGCCAAGAAAAATGGAGCAATCGCGACAATTATCCATAATTTTGCAGGTGGTACAAATGCACCAGGAGCATCTGGTACATTCCTTGGCGATTCATTTGCGTTTGTTCCGACACTTGATATGTCTGTGACAGATGGAGCGGCCATTCGTGATGCATTAGCAAGTGGAACTGGAACCATTACTTTCGGTAACTTCGGATCAGCGAAGACATTAGGTGATGAAGTGAATGATTCTAGTTCACGTGGTCCATCCACTCCGAACTTTGACATTAAACCAGATGTGACGGCACCTGGTACAAACATTATGTCATCCATTCCTGCATATGGAGCAGATTTCCCTGATGCAAGTTATGATGAATCATATGACCGTTTTACAGGGACATCTATGGCAACGCCTCATATTACAGGTATTGCAGCATTAATTAAACAAGCAAATCCAGATTGGAATGCTTTTGATGTGAAGGTAGCTCTTTCTAATACGGCAAAAATTCTTAATACAAAATACGATGTATTCTCACAAGGTGCTGGCCGTGTAGATGCCTATGCAGCAGCACATCCAAGTGTACTCGCTTATGCTGTTGACACGGCGAATAACGATGGGGAAGTAGTAGAAAACTTAAAGGGAACGGTTACATTCGGTCCACAAAAGCTTGATAAGGATATCTCTGTTACCAAACAAATTCTAGTGAAGGATTTGAAAGGGGAAGGCGGAGAGTACAACGTAACAGTTGATGTCACAAAAGAATTTAAAGGTGCAAAAGTAACAGTAGATAAACCAACATTCACATTAGATGGAGAACAAACAATCAATGTTACATTGACTGCATCAAAAACTGAAGGAACAATGCCAGGAGATGAAATTCTTGGTTATATCCATATTTCTACTGGTGACAAAGATAAGACTGTCACTTCACTATCAGTAAATGAAACAAATTTAAAGATGACACCTTCTGCGACTAAGCAATTAAAGGTAACGGAAACAGAGACGGTTGTTGATGGTAATTATAATGAAATTTCACTGCCATTTGCAGCTGATTTCGCTGGAGCAGCAGCTGTTCAATTAAAGGATCTTGATATTACGGAAACAGATTTGTCATTTAATGGTGATGGGGTTAATGATGAGGCTACGTTCTATTTCACAATTACAGGTGATGTAGGGACAAACTACATTGAATTATGGGATATCATGGACCCTGAAGGCGGGGAATATGGCGACGGTTATATTGGTTACTTACATGCCGGATCTGGACTTGCGGCAGGATCGTACCGATTAAATATAACAGGTGAGTATGGGCCTTGGGGCGGCAGTGGAGTAGAGCAAATTCCTGATGGGCTTTATACGGTTGATTTTACTGCTATGACAGTTTCAGGAAACCCAGCAATTATTAGCGACTACGTGGGGCCAATTGTTGTAAAAACAACTAAGCCTGAAGTAAATGGCTCTGTAGCAGATGGGAAGGTAACTGGACAAATAACAGATAAGTACATTGTATATAATGATGAATTAGCATTATATGGTCTTGAATATGACCTTAATGAAAAATTAAAAGCATCCTATGTAATTACGAAGAATGGCGAAGCAGCTGAAGCTGTGCTATTCCAACTTGAACAGGATGGTTCTTTTGCTCTGACATTAGAAGGATTCAATGAAGAAACTGATACTGTTTCAGTACTTGTTGAAGATGCTGCGGGCAATAAGTCTGAAGCAACAACTCTTAGTAAAGAATCTGCTGCTCCGGATCAAGGCGAAGATCCAGCAAATGAGGATAAAGGAGGCGAAGATTCCTCAGATGGAACAACTCCAGAGGATGAGGGGACAGATGGATCTAACCCTGATGAAATTGGAACAGAATCTCAAGCAACTTTAAACAAGGTAAAAGTGGCTTCTGTAGATTCTAAGGCAACTTCTAAGTTGACTCTTGTAAAAGAGTATGAAGTTCCATCTACATCTGTAAAGAATAGCAATAAATTAAATGATGGTCCTGTCTACAACATGACCAATGTTGATTCAGGAAAAGATGTTACGAAGGAAGCAAAGTATACAGTTACAGATGAAAGCGTTGCAGCTGTATCAGATGAAGGTTTAGTTACAGCTAAAAAAGTAGGTAAAACAACAATAACTATCAAACATGGTGAAAACACGGCTACTGTAAACGTAACAGTAGAAAATCCACCAGTTGTAACACCAGATCCACCTTCTGTTCCTTCAAATCCGGGACAAGTGGATGCAGATAATAATTCTGTTCAGAATCAAATTAAAGATGCTAAGACAGATGAAGTTGTTGTGAGTGTCAGAGCTTTAACTGAAGCACAGCCAGAAATAAGTGTAAAAGTATCTGGAGAATCAATGAAAGCACTTGCTCAATCTGTTAAACCATTAGTTATCAAATCTGGTGACACTGCAGTGTCTGTACCAAATAAAGTACTGAAAGACATTTATGCGGATTATTCCGGCAGTGCAACTATTTCTGTTAAAATGACAAAATCAGAAGGAATCAATGGAGCTGTATCAGCTACATTTGACTTTACGATTAAGGCAGAGAAGGATGGAAAGTCTCATACGATCTCTACATTCTCTGAACCAATTGAAGTAAGCATTCCTGTAACTGGTGCCGTGAAGGACCCACGTAAAACAGCTGCTTACTACGTAAACGAATCTAAGAAATCACTTGATTACGTAGGTGGTACACTTGAGAATAAGAACTTTGTTTTCAAAACAAATCACTTCTCAAAATTCGTAGTAGTTGAAAATGCTAAAACGTTTACTGACATCCAAAAACACTGGGCACAGGATGAAATTGAAGTATTAGCTTCCCGTGCAATTACAAGTGGAGCAACTGATTCTACTTTTAATCCAGAAGGAAAAGTAACTCGTGCAGAATTTGCCGTATTAATTGCTCGTGCGTTAAATCTGAATGTTAAAGAATTCGAAGGCATTTTCAAAGATGTAACAAAGGGTAATGAATGGGCGTATGCAGGTATTGAAGCAGCTTCTCGTGCAGGTATCGTAACTGGGAAATCAAAAGATACATTTGATCCAAATGCGCTTATCACACGTGAAGAAATCGCGACAATGATTGTACGTGCAGTTAAATACCAAGATGCAAGTGTATTAAAAGGATTAGACACATCTAAATCCTTTAAAGATGATAAAGAGATCAGTAAATTTGCAAAAGAATTTGTTAAGCAAGCCGCTGCATTAGGTATTGTCAATGGCCGTGATGCGAACAAATTTGTTCCAAAAGCCAACGCAAGCCGTGCAGAAGCAGCAGCAATGCTCTACCGTTCACTAGAAAAACTAAACGAAATTTAATAGAGAATCAATGGAGAGCCAGCGTAATGCTGGCTCTTTTTAAACATGGGGACGTTTCTTTTGTTTCCTTTTTGGAAACAAAAGAAACAAAAAAACACGCTGAATCCGGCCATTATTACAATTTGGCTCTGTTATAACTGATCAATAACGGAACCATGGTCTCCTCCGAAAATTACCGGACACCCATTCCTCTATTTATGTAATACCCACTATTTTCGCAATGCTAGCGGACGACAGTTCCGTTAAATGATGATAATCATACGAAATTTACTCTTTTGAACTCCAATAGCGGAACAGCAGTCCGAACATGGGGACGTTTCTTTTGTTTCCTTTTCTTTTTTCTGTGCACCATTTTCAATAAAGTATCTTAGTATAAGTTTGTTACTAGAGGGACGTTTCTTGTGTTTCCAAAGAAGTGAAGCAATCCAGAGAATCCCTTAAGAAAGTGGGCCAAAGAAGCAAATCTAAGAGTAATTTTAATATTGATAGAAATCTATTGTTGAAAAGTTTAGAATAAAATGTCGAAACATTTCTAAAAATTTAAAATAGTTTATCAATTAATTTATAGAAGGATATGGTAATATAATAATTGTAATTTTCAAAAATTTACTAGGGGGGAAATAATAGAAATAGACTAATAGATTTGAAAACTAATAGAAAGAAATGGAGAGATGTTCATTGAAGTGGAGAAGAAGTTCTCATTTATTATTGTCAGTGCTTTTGGCAGGTGCTGCTCTAGCTCCAACTGCATTTGCAGAAGAGGGAAAAGAGAGCAAAATAGATGTCAAAAATAATACAAATGCATTTAATGTAATTAACACCTCAGAGATTTTCAAGAAAATCTCTGAAGCTAAGAAGCTAACTTTTGATCCTGTAATAAATGAAGACGAGAAAGTGCGTGTCATTGTAGAGCTAGCGGGAGAAACTCCATTAGAATTTGCTACTAAGAAAAACCTTCTATATAAAGACCTACCCCAGACAACTAAGGATGAACTTCAACAAACTGCGCAAAAAAAGCAAACACAAGTCCAAAATTCAATCCAATCAAACGGCGTGAATCTAGAAATTGAACATAGCTTTACCACTGTATTAAATGGTTTCAGTGGAGAAGTTCGCTATGGTGATATTGAAAAGATCCGTAAGATTTCTAGTGTAAAGAGTGTTGAAATTAGTAACGAGTACAAGCGGCCTGATCCGGTACCAAATATGGAGAATAGCCATGGGTTTATCCAATCTTACCAGACATGGGCTGATGCAAAGTATAAAGGCGAAGGTACAATTATCTCTATTATTGACTCTGGAGTAGACCCAAGTCATAAAGATTTTGTCCTTTCTGATGGAACAGAAGAAGCGTTGCTTAAGGAAGAAGTAGAAGCATTAGAATTAGATGGGAAGTTCTTTACAGAAAAGGTTCCTTACGGCTATAACTATTTTGACAAAAATAATGAAATTCTAGATATTGGGCCAGAAGCTTCCATGCACGGGATGCACGTCGCCGGGACATCTGCTGCGAATGGTGAAATTAAAGGGGTAGCACCTGAAGCGCAAGTTTTGGCAATGAAAGTGTTTAGTAATGACCCTGAATATCCATCTACATATGATGATATTTATATTAAAGCGATTGATGATTCCATTGCTCTTGGTGCGGATGTAATTAATATGAGTTTAGGAAGCACAGCTGCTTTTTATAATGAAGGAGATATTGCAAACCTAGCGATTACAAAGGCAGTTGAAAATGGAGTAGTTGTTTCAGTATCTGGAGGAAACTCCGGACATATCGGATATGGCTGGGGAAATCCGCTAGCAGAAAATCCTGATATTGGCGTTGTTGGTGCCCCGGGACTTTCAAAGGATTCCCTCCAAGTAGCTGCAACAGGAAATGTTGGATATCGTTATCAGCATTCTTTTGAACTTGATGATAAAGAGTTTATTGGATATGGTGCGGATGACTGGAGTAAGTTTGGAGGATCAATAGATATTATTTCACTAGGTGGCAAACTAGGACATCCAGAGGATTATAAAGGGCTTGACGTAAAAGGGAAAGTGGTTCTTGTTCCACGAGGTGATCTAACGTTTGTTGATAAGAACACGTATGCAACAGAAGCGGGAGCTGCAGGCATTATCGTTTATAACAATGGAAATCCGGTATTCTATGAAGATCAAGGTGGTTGGGGATTAGCTCCATTCATGCTTGTTCAGACAGAGGTAGGAGCTGCTTTGGAAGCAGCAATTAAGGATGCAGGTGGAACATTAACACTAGATCTTGAACAAAAAGCGAAAACGGAAAGCCCTGAAATGGGAAGAATGACTGATTTTTCATCATGGGGAACAACACCTAGCCTTGAATTAAAGCCAGAAATTTCGGCACCAGGTGGCAATATCTATTCCACTTTACAAAATAATTCATATGGCTATATGAGCGGTACGTCAATGGCTGCCCCACATGTTGCGGGTGGATCTGCACTTGTTCAACAATATCTGAAAAAGGAATTCCCTAATTTAGGGGCTGAAGAACGGACAAGATTTGCTAAAGTTCTATTAATGAATACGGCAGATGTGGTTGAAGATCTTTATGGACAACCATTCTCGCCACGTCGCCAAGGTGCGGGCATGATGCAGACATTCAATGCAGTATCTACGCCTGTAACCGTTGTAAATAAGGCAACGAATGAAGCAAAAGTGGAATTAAAGGATTTCAAGGAAAAGCAATTTAGCTTCACATTAGTAGCAAAAAATCACTCAAATAAAAAAGTAACTTATGATGTGAAAGCAAATGTATTAACAGATACCATTCAAGGGGACGAAAATACACTTATTGCAGGTGATATGAAAGGGGCAAAAGTCACTGCGCCTAAAACAGTTACCCTTAAAGCGGGAGAATCCAAGGAGATCACTGTTAATGTTGACTTAACAAACGCAAAGATTCCTGGAATTAATAAAAACGGAAAAAATATAAAACTAGATCTAAAAGAAGATATATTTGTTGAAGGTTTTGTCACACTTGAGCATGCGACAAAGCCAGATTTATCTGTACCATATGTAGGATTCTATGGAAATTGGGACCGTCCAAATATTGTAGATGGCTTCTCTGATTTTGATGAGAAAACCTACTATGATTACACTCTAATGATGGACGGATTGACTAGGTCCCTTACTCCAACACCTAATAAAAAGATTGCCGTTTCACCTAATGGAGATGGATATTATGATGAGGTACAACCATTATTATCTTTCCTTCGTAATGCTAAAGAAGTTCAGTACAACATCGTTGGAAAAGATGGAAAAGAGATTCGTCGTATTAAAAAGGAATACGATGTTAGAAAAACATACTTTAATGCAGGACAAAGACAACCATATTCATATGTAGATGGCCGAATTTGGGATGGAACAATTAAAGGTGCAGTTGTTCAAGATGGTGATTACTCATATGAGATTAAAGCAAAAGTAGGCAATGATTCAGAATGGCAAACTAAACGTATCCCGATTGTTATTGATACAATTGAGCCGAATATTCAAGTAACTCATGATAAAGAGAAGAATACTCTTACATGGGAAACAACGGAAGAAGGCTCAGGAGTACAAGCATACGATATACAAGTAAATGGAAAGTCGATTCTGAAAAAGGGAGAACTTTTATCTCCAAGCACTAAGGAATTCAAGCTCCCAGCCGAATATGAGAATTCATTTGTAGCTGTTGCGGCAGTTGACTATGCAATGAATGTTGGCTTCGATGAAATTGTAGTTGGTGATGAAGACTTCCCGGTTATTTCATTAATTGGCCCTGAACCGTTAAGCGGAGTGAATAGCCATGATGTGGTCGTTAGTGGACTTGTGGATGACGGTACAGGCGTCAAGGAGTTAAAGGTTGATGGAAAGCCTGTTGAAATCAAGTATGACAAAGAATTACAAACCTATAGCTTCGAGACAGTCGTGTCTTATGATAGTGATGGGGAAAAAGAAGTAATAATTGAGGCAACAGACTTTGATAACAAATCCATTTCAATCGCTCGTCAGTTCTTTGTTGATACGACTCCAGGAACGATTACGTTGAATGGAGAGGTTCCTTCCTATGTAAATTCAGATGTAACAGAATATGATCTTGATGTGACACTTCAGGATAATTACCGTGAGATGAAATTCTATGTTGATGATAACTTTGCTTATGGAATTGACTTTGATGTGCCACTAGTAATGGATGGGCATACACATCAATATACAGAAAAATTAGCATTGAATGAAGGATTAAATACCTTCGTATTATCATTAACAGACCTAGGTGGAAATAAAACGAAAGAGGTTGTTAATATCTACAAATTGAAAGAAGGGGAAGAAGCTCCTTCTGGACATATTACAAGTGCAACTGTAACACCAGAAGTAAATGTAAGTGAGAATCGCCCTGCGCAGATTAAAGCGGAGGCAAATGAAGAAATCACTTGGGATGTGACAATTACAGATCCAAATGGGGTAGTTACACAATTAGAGCAGACGAAGGGAACCTCTTTCGATGCTACTTATGCAGTTGCTAAAGATGCAGCAAACGGTGTGTACACTGTAACCATTGGTGGAAAGAATGCTGCAGAACAAGAAGTGGACAAGGTAGTTGAAGACTTTACTGTCTACAACTATTCAACATTAATTAATTCTGTAAAAGTATTGAATGCAAAAGGTGAAGATCAAAGCAGCTTCACACGAGATGGTCTTGCTGTTATCAAAGCAGATGTGACAAACTTAGAAGCATTTAATGTTAGCCCAATGCTTATTCTTCAAGTACTAGATTCTGAGAATCGTGTGGTCGGTAGATCATTCTTGACGATGAATACGCTTAATAGCAATAGTACGAATGGACTGGGTATGCAACTGCCATTAAAAGACCTTGCAAAAGGAGCTTATAAGGTTGAGGCTTTTGTGTGGACTGGTTGGGATATGAATGCATTAGCAGAAGCACATAAAGGGAAAGTGACATTTACTGTCGAGTAATTGAGCTGGGTAAATCCCCGTTTTCAAATAAAAACGGGGATTTACTATCATACGGATTGGTAGTACTCTTGAATATTTATCTGCAAACCATAGTTTCCACTTTATAAGGAGGGATGGACAACATGAAAAAGATAGCTAGTATTTTTATCTGCTTATTATTATTAGTTAGTCAAGTCCAGCTTGCTTCCGCTAGCTCTGATAACTCAGTTTCATTGGAAGTAGCTGTTGATAGTAATACATACTTAGCTGGGAGTAAAGTAAATATTTCAGGAAAAGTATTAGTGAATGGGCAACCAGGTAAAGGGCTAAATCCGACTTTAGTATTGAAGGATCCAAAGGGAAATAATTTATTTTTTGGACAATGGAATGATAATGAAATTGCTGGAGACGGTTCTTTCGCTACTTCCTATACGCTGGATTCTGATGCACTTTCAGGTGAATACACAGTAACAGTGGCTGCTTCTTCCCAGACAGCAACTGCTAAATTCACTGTTTTATCAGGAGAGGCTGGAAGTAATGCTGAGGTAACTGTCAAAACCAATAAATCGTACTACACTTATAATGAAGCAGTCACAATTACTGGAACTGTTACAAATGACGGTAAGGCGATTTCAGGCGTTGATGTTACCGTATTAGTCTCAAAGGATGGCAATCAATTAAAGGTTGACCAAAGAAACACAAACAAAAAGGGGGAATTCCAAAGCTTCATCAACTTAACCCCTAATGATAAAGATGGCACATATGTTGTAAAAGTGAAATCTTTAGGTAAGGAAGCAGATGTATCATTTACTGTTGGAAGTGCTCCTCCTGTAGTAACAGATCCAAGCACACCATCTCCAAGTGAGCCAGAAGAGAAAGAGGAAATCATTGTAGTAGATGAGAAGGACTTGGCAGGAGATATTGCAGACCCTAACAAAAGCACAGTAGAAATAGAAATTAAGGGTCAGAGTAATGATACAACTAAGTTGAGTGCAGAATTAAATGCATCAACAATCAATAAACTAGTGGAAAGTAATAAATCACTCAAAGTTTCCACAAAAGAATTGTCAATGCTTCTATCCCCAGAGTTACTGAAAGGGTTGTCTGTAAAAGATACAGTGAAAGTTTCTGTGGCTTCTAAAACAATTAATGAAAAAGATCTACCTGTAACAGTAGTGGGGCAGAAATTTTTAAGTGATTTATTCGACTTAACAATAACTCTAGGAAAAGATAAGAAAGTATCTACATTCTCTGCACCAGTTCAGGTATTTATTAAAGTAGACAAGAACAAAATAAATAATCCTAAAAAGACATCAGCCTATTATTTAAATGAGAAAGCCAAGGAATGGGAGTATAGCGGAGGGAAACTAGTAAATAATGAATGGATCTTCCAAACATCTCATTTTTCAAAGTATACAATTGTAGAAAATAGTAAAACATTTACAGATGTAAAAGCTCAAAACTGGGCAAAGGAATATATTGAAACACTAGCTGCTAGAACGATTATCAAAGGAAAAACGACTGATACATTTGGACCAAATGATCAAATTACAAGAGCGCAATTTGCTGTTCTCATTGCTAGAGCACTACAGCTTCCTCAAAAAGCATATCAAGGGAACTTTAAGGACGTTCCAGCATCTCTTGAATGGAGTGTAAAGGAAATAGAAGCTGCAAATGCTGCGGGAATTGTCGAAGGAAGCAACGGAAAGTTCAATCCGAATGACCAAATTACACGAGAGCAAATGGCTACGATCATTGTACGTGCAATTGAGTACGAAAATAAAGAATTATTAAAAGGATTAAACGGGAAAAAAACATTTGCAGATGCAAGTACAATTGCTTCATATGCTAAAGAAGCGGTTGGAATAGCAGCTGAACTAGAAATTGTTAATGGGATAACTAAGAATAGTAAGTCCGTATTTGCTCCGAAAGAAAATGCAACAAGAGCAGAAGCCTCAAAAATGCTTTATAAATTACTAGAAACATTGGACAAAATGTAAAGAAAGAATAGAAAAAGGAAGGCAATGCCTTCCTTTTTTTGCAAACATGGGGACGTTTCTTTTGTTTCCCAAAAGGAAACAAGGAGAAACAAAGGGACGGTTCTTATGTTTCTCTAGTAGGCCCTTTTTTCTATATTTTAGGGAAACACAAGGACCGTCCCCTTGTACTAATAGGGGGAGTTTAACATGTTCAAGAAAAAGGGAGCAAGGAAGGGATTGGCAATCATAGCGGCGTTGTTTCTGCTAATGAGCACTTTTCTTCCTACACTTCCAGTTAAGGCATCTACGGAGGGGATTCCATTCACAATGGAGGAACTTAGTGGATATGACTTCTGGGGAGCAAAAATTAGAGTATTAGATTCAAATAATAATCTTATCCATCAAGAACCTATTCTTTTGCAGGGGAAGAATATAAAACTAAACGTTGTTGAATCACAAACGTATATGATTGAAATGTTTGCTAACTTTAGCAAGGCTGGAACAACGAATGAAAAAGTCATTTATTATGGAAAAAAAGCAATAAGTGGCTCAGAACTACAAACGGGTCTAAATTGGACGTTTGAGGAAGATTTAATTGAAATTATACCTAACTTCGAAGGTTTTGACCTTAGCACAAATGGAATCGCATTATTGTCACCTTTAAAAGATAATACTAATTTGTATTTTTATGAGAATATATTTACAGATCACTCCACCACGAAATTATTAACTAGTCCTTCGAATGAGTTAAATGCTCAAACTTCAGGAAAAGATAACGATGGAAAGAATTACGTGTTATCCTTCAAAACCCCACAAACATCTGGGGAGTGGAAATTAGCAGAGGAAAAAGCGAAAGCGGTTCAAGTGAGTTTAGTAAGTGAAGATGAAAATGCAGAAATTACTTCATTATCAATTAATCTTTCAGATGTATATCTCAAAGGATTATACCTTAATGGTGAGCAAGCAAACATAGAAGAAGTATTCCTTTCACCTGGGAATTATCGAATGAATCTCTCATCCAAAACGAAAGACAGTGGTGATCAAACAAGTATAGGATGGGGATTACAATCTATATCGATCAATCAGCCAGTTGAATTAACATACACCGCTTATCCAGATAATATGGAAATTAAAAATGCAAATATTTATGAATCTGAAATCTCTGTTGAAACAACTGTATATGGCGGAGACTTTCAATATCAAAATTCACAAGATCCAGATCTAATTGGCAAAGTTAAAGTAGCTGATGAGAATAACAAAATCGTTGCAGAAGGACTAGATAACAGCCTGCAATATTTCAATGTTCAAACACCAAATTTAGAAGGCCAAAAATATACGATTACAGCCGAAATTGTCAACGCACAAGACAATAAAGTCTATGCTACTGCTTCAAAAGTAGTCGATCTGCCTGGCCGTAAAGACGAAGACATTAAAGGGACAGTAGTTACTGCAGAAAATTTAGCAGGCGATCCTTTAAAAGGTGCTGCCGTTCGTCTATATGAAAAAGTTGGCCAGCCTCCTTATGTTGGTATTCATGAAGAAAAGGTTGCCCCATTCAATTTAGAATTAATTTACAATACTTCGATTCAAGAGAAGGATGGACTAACTGAAGCGTTCATTCCGAATGCTTACATTCTAGATGGAAAAGAGTACGAACTTGTTGTTGAAAATGGGACAGCAGACAATGAGAAAATTGTCTATCATAAGTCTCTTGTTGGCGGAACAGAGTCTGTTGTTCATTTCTCAAAAGACAATCTGTCTAAATTGAACATTACATTTGATAAAGAATATTCGAATCAATCGATCAGCTTAGCGTTTGTTAATCACTCCAATCTTTCGCCAAATAGCTGGCCGCTGCACCTTAATTTACAAACGGATAATTACATCCATACAGATTCAGAGGTACTTCTAGCAGGTGAGTTTTATGACGAGAAGCTTGATGAAGCGATTCTTATTTCCAAGCAAATGAAGCCTGTTGATGGGGAAGACTTAACTATTTCATTGAAAAATGAACCATTAGCAGAAATTACGCCTCCTATCGGTTACGAAGATGCAAAGGTAAGCGCCGAATTTGCATGGTTCTCTGGACGAAACGTATCCAAATTAAAGGTTAATCGCGATTACATCAATCCGTATGGGGATACTGAACTAACTATTCGTTTTTATGTGATCGGTAATGATGGAAATTATTATGGATTTAGGCATTGGATACAAGAACTGACTGAACAAATTCAATTAACGATTCCATCAACATTTACAGGGAGTGCTTACCCAAGCTCGTCTATCATAAATGGAGCTATATGGGTTGATACGTATTATTACAATCATGAAGCACAAGTTGAGTTAGACGGCATTTATAAAAATATAACAGCAACTTATCATGCTGGAGAATTGGCCTTCAACACGCTTCAAGAAGATGGATCCATACAACAATGGAACATGAAAGAAAAGGCTGGAATCACAGTTTATGAAGAACAATCACCAAAGCCTGCTTCAAATGATGGAGGAGCAACGAATTACCTACTTCGCTACCAATTAAATAAAGATGATCAAGTAATTGACGACCAACTTTATGCAGATAACACATCACAAATTTACGTACAAGTACCAAGCAAGGATGAAGTCTACCAATTGACACTTGCAGAACAACTCTTTTCATCTGATGTCGTTCAACTGGAAATGAATACACCAATTATCTTTGGGGAGTCAGAAAATACATGGGCATTCCCATCGTTTAAAATTGTATCTGACAACCAATCAACGCTAATCAATCATTTAAATGTCTCGATGTACCAGCTGTTTGATTATGGTACACATGCAAATGTCAATAGAGTTTATGCTCAAGTCAATAATCAAATGGTAAATACAGAAATCTATAACCTGAAAGACGATGATAAATTTGCGATTACCGTAAAAGGTGAGCTCCAATCAGGTACAGCAATGCCAACTCAATTTACTAATCTCGTTGAATTGTCTGGAGCCGAATTGAAAGAACTTACGGAGCTTAACGTATTAGAGGATTTTGTAAAAGTAAATGTAAAAAGATCCTTTGCGAAAAAGCTGTCACAAGAATCAGCGTATATTGATCTACAGTTATTTGGAAAAGATTTTTATCATACAGAGCATCTATTTAGCCATTCTTCTAATGATGGAGACTTAAGCTATTACTTACCTAAAGGGAAAGCGATTCTCCGTTATGGCGGCATAAATGGAGATAACGCCTACTTACTTTCAAAAGAAGTCACAATCTCAGAGCCAACATCTGTTACATTTAGCGACAGTGATCCACTTTCAGCTGTAATGATTAAGGGAGCAGATAATCAAGCACAGTCATTTATCAATACGCAGCTAATACAAAAAGGCAAAAATACGATGAGTTTATATCATCTTGGCTATAACTATCCTTATCAAAAAGCATCCTTGAAAAAACTATATGTAACACCAGGGGAATATGAGGTTTACTTTGATTTAATGAACACGGAAAGCAATGAGACGCCTTGGGGCTATCGCTTCCTGGCATCTGCGAACGCGACTGAGAACGTTGACTTACAATTTAACGGCTTCGAATTCGAGACTGAAGTAGCGGACATTACAACTTTTACTTATGAGGATGGAATGACAGATATTTCTACTCAAGTAAATATGAAGAGCGGAGACTTACAACTTGAGCAAGTCCATGTGTACCGTGAAGCAGCGAAATCAGGAATGGGTATAAACGCAGTAGATCCAATCCGTGACTATGATGGTGACTTTAATATTCAAAAGACAGTAAATCCAACGGTGAAAGTTTATCAAACATCATCAGATAAGCTTGTTTACCAAGCAGAAGCACAATATGGCCAGCGCCATTTCAATTTCCCGCTTAAGGCTGAAAAAGGCCAGTATAAATTTGTCTATGAACAGCCAATTGGACCAAAGAAATCTGTATCAGCAAGCAAGAACTTTATCATTGGTCAGCAAGGGGAATTCGTCAATATTCAAGAACCAACGAATAATGCGCTAGTAAACAAACGTACCATTACGGTTAGCGGGCAAGCGACACCTTTGAAAACGATAACTGTTGAAGCAACGAAAGGTGGAGCAGCACCAACAAGTAAAACGGCAGTAGCCGATGAAAATGGTAACTACACAGCAGTAATTACCGTACCAGAAGACGGAAAGTATACGATCCAATCGTATTTAGCAGACAAGAAAGATGTCCAATCGACAGCTGTTACCGTTGAGGTTGATACAACAACCCCAGCCACACCAGCAAATGTAAAGGCAGAGCAAGTGAAAAATGCCATCGCCATTACTTGGGATAAAGTAGCCGATGCGAATAAATACATTCTTTTCGCTGCTGAAAAAGGAAAAGAGTTCAAAGAGATTGTGTTAACAGGAAATAGCTATAATTTCCAAGACATCCAGCCTGGAACGACTTATCAATTCAAAGTCGCAGCGGTTGATCTAGCAGGAAACCAATCTGAACCATCAAGCATAAAAGAAGTCACAACTTTTAGTTTCGCTGTGACAAAGCTAGAAGTGAATGCGAATCCAAATGCATATAATCTTCTATCCATTGGGTCAGATTTGGACATTAGCATGGAAGGCTCTTATGAAGAAGGATTTACTGGCTTTGCTGAGCTATCCTATCTAGAAGGCGATCAAACAAAAACGAAAGAAATCGAGCTTGTCTATAATAATGACAGCAAAAAGTACACAGGCAAACTGAAAATCGCTGAAGGCATGGCCAAAATGGTTGATATCAAAGGCTGGATCGTAAACGGCTCTGAAAAAACAGAGGTCATTACAACAGCGATCAACAAAACAGTTGGTGCAACCTTGAAAGGAAGCATTACTGAAGGTGGACAGCCACTAACTAACAATGCCCGTGTGAGATTAGTAGGCAACTATATTATTACAAAGGATACCGATGCGAACGGTCTATTCACTTTTGAAGGCGTTCCAAACGGTGAATATACAATCAACATTACTTACCCAACACAAAATGGAAAGACATTCTACAATGTGTTAAATGGGACAGTAACAGTAGCAAACGGAACGATTAAACAACTAGATAAAGCAATTGAACTACCGGCGAATATAGAAACACCGCCGCCAGCTGGAGGCGGAGGCGGAGGATTACCTCCAATTGGAACACCAGAAGCAGGTGGAAACACAATCGAGCTTACTGACAGCATGTTAAAGATCGAAGGAAACAAAGCAAGCTTCAATGAAGCAGAGGTGTTAGCGGCAATTGAAGCTGCAGACAAAGTAGATAAGCTGACTCTGAAAACATCAGAAAAGGTAAATGAATTTGTCCTTTCACCAAAAGTAATAACTGTGTTAAAAGCAAAAAATAAAGATGCGATTATTCATGTCGAGAATAATCTAGGAAGCTACCAGCTGCCAGTAAAAGAAGTAAATCTCCAAGATTTAGCGAAAAAACTTGGTGCAGCTTCTGGAACAAATGTAGAGCTATCGATCACAGTGAAGAAGTCTACCGATTCACTTAGCAATCTAAATGGATTGACCCTTTCTTCTGATGCGGTTGAATTTTCAGTTGAAGCAGCCTACAACGGGAAAACAACTGAATTAAATCAATTTAACCAATACGTCGAAAGAACGATTCAATTGCCAAAAACGGTTGATGCAAAGAAAGCAATTGCTGTGAAATTGACAAAGAATGGTTTTGTACCTGTTCCAACTACTGTTGTTGGAAAACAAGCCATTATTAAGAGTCTGTCAAACAGCACATATGTAGTCATCCAATCAGATCAAACATTTACAGATGTAAACAACGGTGCAAGCTGGGCTGAGGAGTATATTGAATCATTAGCCTCTAAGTTTATTGTTAAAGGAATGACAGAGGATAAATATGCGCCGAGCGAAAGCATGACAAGAGCACAGTTTACTGTCCTGCTTGTCAGAGCACTTGGCCTGACAGGTGAAGCATATGATGGACGCTTCAACGATGTGAAGGGCAATGAATGGTATAACGAAAATGGTGAATTAATGGCAGCCATTAAATACGGCATTATTCAAGGTGTCGGCAATGGTTCATTTGCACCAAATGACACGATTACTAGAGAGCAAGCAGCAGTCATGATTGCTCGTACGCTTGAATTGGAATTTGTCACTGTTGATCAGAAAATCTTTGATCAATCAAAGAAGGCTTCCGACTTTAAGGACCATAAGAAAATGGCCGACTGGTCGAAAGAAAGCATTGAAAAGATCTATCAAGCCAATATCATTTCAGGTAATACAGATGGAACCTTCGATCCGAAAGGTGAAACAAAGCGTGACCAAATGGCCAAAATATTGGCAGAAATGCTAGGAAAGCTATTCTAGTATTCTAAAGAAATAAGAAAAGCGGCAGGGACGATTCCCTGCCGCTTTTCTCTATAAAAAATCAACTGTCCACCCTCCATATACAGAAAAGGCAGAAGGATGCAATTTCCTAAAATAGGTATTTCCAATAGCATTATAGTATGATAATATAGTTTGGGTAAGCTGGAAGGGATTAGGAGTTCACTGCCTCCGGTATAAAATAATTACCCGTAAATTTCTGCAAAATCTTTACAATAATTAAATTTAGATCAAGGTTATTATGATTACTAATCCCTTCATTATGAATGAAGTAAATATCTATGACTGGCGACGGCGCTAGTCTTTTTATATGAAAATAAATAGTCGTTCTAACTGGTTGAATAAGACTTTATGTCTAAAGAGGGAAATATCATGAGGGTTATCCAAAACTAGTAGAAGATTGTCGAAAAAGGTAGAGAACGGAAGTTGAAATCGTTATAATAAACTAAAGCAAAGAGATAGATAGTTTGCTAATAACAAATAGAAATATAGTGCTTTTGGTAGTGCTAATGAAATAGGAGGAAGTAATGGAAGAGACAATTAGCCTTAAAGAACTGTTTCAAACCTTGCGTAAGAGAATATGGCTTATTCTATCACTTACGTTTGTTGCTGCGATAGCGAGCGGCCTTATCAGTTACCTAGTATTAACACCCGTATATTCTTCATCCACCCAGCTGTTGGTCAATCAGGCCAAAAGTGAGCAGCCGATGTACAATCCTTCAGAAATTCAAACGAATTTACAATTAATTAATACGTATAACGTCATTATCAAAAGTCCAGCCATTCTTGAGCTTGTTCAGAAGGAATTGGATTTAGATACAAGTATAGAAGCACTTAATGGAAAGATTACGGTTGGAAGTCAGAAGGATTCACAAGTTCTGGCGATAACTGTACAGGATCCCGATCCTTATATGGCCGCAGATATTGCCAACACAACAGCAAGTGTATTCCAAAGGGAAATTACGAACATTATGAGTGTTGATAATGTGAGCATTCTTGCGAAAGCGGTAGTGAAAGAAGACCCAACTCCAGTGAAGCCGCAGCCTCTTCTGAATATTGCGATTGCCTTAGTCGTTGGCCTGATGGCAGGGGTAGGTTTGTCCTTCCTATTAGAATACCTAGATAATACAGTGAAGAGTGAGCAAGATATAGAGAGATTATTGGAATTGCCTGTCCTAGGGGCGATAACAACAATGGAAACAAGCAAGAAGAGTCCTCGCATGCCAAAAGGGAAGACAGAAGTGAGAGGTGAAACCATTGAGTCTTAAAGGGAAAAAAACAAAAACGTTTTCAAATCAACGGAATTTAATTACGATGACAGATTCTCGTTCACCTGTTTCTGAACAATTTCGTACCCTTCGTACGAATATCCAGTTTTCGGCAGTTGATTCGAGCATCCGCTCATTAATGGTTACTTCAGCTGGACCTGGAGAAGGGAAGTCAACGACAGTTGCGAATCTGGCCGTTGTATTTGCTCAACAGGAGAAAAAGGTCTTATTAATTGATGCGGATATGAGAAAGCCAACCGTTCATTATACCTTCCAGCTTCATAATAATCTTGGTTTAACAAATGTATTGACGAAACAAGCTTCTCTCTCAAAAGCAGTAAACAAGACAGAGCAGGACAATTTATTTGTTCTTACATGCGGTCCAATCCCCCCCAATCCAGCTGAATTACTAGGTTCGAAGGCGATGGAGGAGTTCCTGTCTGCTGCTTATGAAGAGTTCGATATCATTTTATTTGATACGCCTCCTATCTTGGCAGTGACAGATGCACAAATCCTGTCGAATATTTGTGACGGGACCATTCTAGTTGTAAGCAGTGGTAAAACAGAAGTGGAAGCAGCTGCTAAGTCGAAAGAGCTATTATTAGCTGCAAACGGGAAGTTATTAGGAGTAGTTTTGAACCAGAAAAAGGTTAAAGATAGCCAATACTACTACTATTATGGAACGAATTAGAAAATACTAACAATAGGTTTCCATTTTTGAACAACTATGTTACTATGGAAATAGGAAATTGTCGTATTTTAAGGAAGAAAAGGGGAGTTTCGCAATGATTGATATACATTGTCATATTTTGTCAGGTGTAGATGATGGGTCCAAAGACCTTAATGACAGTCTTGAATTAGCAAAGGCTGCAGTGAAGGAAGGAATCCATACAATCATTGCCACTCCCCATCATAAGAACGGAAGCTATGAAAACCCAAAGCAAGCGATCTTGCAAAAGGTAGACGAATTAAACAAGCTTCTAACAAAGGAAAAGATTCCATTATCGATCCTCCCAGGCCAAGAGCCCCGTATATATGGTGAACTCCTAGCAGATTATCATAAGGATGAAATCTTGACTTTGGCGAATGGGGGACAATATTTATTCATTGAGCTTCCCTCAGGAAATGTCCCGCGTTATACAGAACAGCTCCTTTTTGATATTCAAATGGCAGGATTAACGCCGATCATCGTCCATCCAGAACGCAATCAAGAGCTTATTGAACGCCCTGACGTACTCTATCAATTGGTGAAAAAAGGTGCCCTCACTCAAATCACTGCATCAAGTGTGGCAGGTTATTTCGGGAAAAAGATTAAGAGATTTACCTCACAATTAATAGACGCAAATCTCACCCATTTTGTTTCATCTGATGCACATAATATTCAAAATCGCTCATTCAAGATGATTGAGGGATTGGATGAAATTGAGAAACAGTATGGAGTCGATATGGTGTATCTCTTCACAGAAAATGCGGAGCTTCTGATTGAGGGAAAAGCCGTCTATAAAGAAGCGCCAATGAGAGTAAAGAACAAAAAGTTCCTAGGCCTATTCTAACAAACAGCAAGAGTAACAGCATGAAGTCAGGGCTTCCTGTCCGGTAATGTCTCCTAATCCGATATCTATGGAGGCACTCGGCTATGCCGTGGGTGAAGTTAGGAGCTTAGCCTTAGACGTCTGTCGTCAGTGGTATGGTGTGAGGACGGGTTAGATGCCCAATGTATTCTTAAAACATTTCAATAGATATCTAATGTTAGTGCAGGAATCCTCCTGTTTTACCATTAGATATTTATTTTTGCCGAAAAAATTATTTAGTGGTGCTTAATAACTAGTAAATTTGAATGAAAAGGAGGTTGGTTTGAAAGTGTCATATCAAAAGCGGTTGACTTTTTTAGTACTACTAGATTCATTGATTGTCCTATCGGCTATTTATGTTAGCTTATTAACCCTTCATCCGACTATGAATATCTTACAATCGCAAACAGTTTTGCTTAGCTCGATTACCCTCTTACTTAGCCATCATTTCTTTGCTTCTATCTATCGTCTTTATAATAAAGCGTGGGAATATGCGAGTGTTGGTGAACTGGTTGCGATTGTGAAATCAGTCAGTCTATCCATTATGACAACAGCGCTTGTTCAGCAGCTGGTTATCCATGATATTTATTTCCGTGCCTTAATGCTTGCATGGATGCTGCATGTCTTATTGATTGGCGGCTCTCGTTTTTCTTGGCGGATCTATCGAGATAATTACATCAAGCCGCAAGTAGAGGCGAAGCGGGCGCTAATCATTGGGGCTGGTTCAGCGGGAACGATGCTTGTCCGTCAACTCATACATAATGTGGATACTGGTCTTGAGCCGGTAGCCTTTATTGATGATGATTTCCGAAAGAACCACCTGCAAATTCATGGCGTTCCAGTTGTGGGAAATTCGAAGAAAATTGCAAAGATCGTTGATAAATACGAGATTGATAAGATCATTATTGCCATCCCATCATTGAAAAAGCATGAAATGAAGCGGATATTTGAAGAATGTGCTGGCACAAAGGCGAAGACAGTCGTCATGCCAATGATTGAAGATGTCATGCTAGGGAAGGTTTCTGTCAATCAGTTCCGGGATGTTCAAGTAGAGGATTTGCTCGGACGAGATCCAGTTGAACTCGATTCAGAAAGCATTTCGAAAAAGCTAACAGGAAAAACAATTCTTGTTACAGGTGCAGGCGGTTCAATCGGTTCGGAGATTTGCAGACAGGTGTGTAAATTCCATCCGAAGAAAATTGTTCTTGTCGGTCATGGAGAAAACTCAATCTATCAAATCGATATGGAATTAAGAAATAAGCATATAGAAGGAATTGAAGTCATTCCAGTCATAGCAGATGTACAAGATCGCCATCGGATCTTTGAAGTAATGGAAGAACAGAAGCCAGATGTAGTCTACCACGCTGCTGCCCATAAGCATGTGCCATTAATGGAATACAATCCGAAAGAAGCTGTAAAGAATAATGTTTTCGGAACAAAAAATGTGGCAGAAGCAGCCGACACATTCCGAGTGGAAACATTTGTCCTTGTTTCTACGGACAAGGCAGTCAACCCTACAAATGTAATGGGATCGACAAAACGGATAGCAGAGATGATCATTCAGCAGCTGGACAAGCATAGCGAAACAAAATTTGTTGCTGTCAGATTCGGGAATGTACTAGGAAGCAGAGGAAGTGTCATTCCGCTATTTAAGAAGCAAATCCTAGCGGGCGGGCCAGTCACTGTCACACATCCAGAAATGACAAGGTATTTCATGACCATTCCAGAAGCATCGAGGCTTGTTATGCAAGCGGGTTCACTTGCTCGCGGTGGAGAGGTATTCGTGCTTGATATGGGTGAGCCAGTAAAGATTGTTGATTTGGCGAAGAACCTCATTCAGCTATCGGGCTATACAATAGAAGAAATCGGGATTAATTACTCTGGGATACGACCTGGAGAGAAGATGTACGAAGAATTGCTCGGGGAGAAAGAAGTTCATAAAGAAGCGGTGTTTCCGAAGATCTTTATTGGGAAAGCAGTCTTGGAGCAGGAAGAAGAGATTCGCTTTCTGATTGATCGGTTTGAGGGGATGAGCACGAAAGAGGTTAGTGAGTTTGTTTTGAACTTGGCTAATCGGAGGAAGAATAAGGTGCTTGCGGTTGCGAAGTAAGGGGGAAAAGCAATGAAGAAAGTTAGAAAAGCGATTATACCAGCGGCAGGATTAGGGACGCGCTTCCTACCAGCGACAAAAGCAATGCCTAAGGAAATGCTGCCAATTGTTGATAAACCAACAATTCAATACATAGTTGAGGAAGCGGTTGCATCTGGTATTGAGGATATTATTATTGTAACAGGTAAAGGGAAGCGTGCTATCGAGGACCATTTTGATAACTCTTTTGAATTAGAGGAGAACCTTATTCAAAAGGAAAAGTTCGATTTGCTTGCGAAGGTGAAGGAACCTTCGAAGGTGGATATTCATTATATTCGTCAGAAGGAGCCAAAAGGGCTTGGGCATGCGGTTTGGTGTGCGCGGAAGTTTATTGGGGATGAGCCGTTTGCGGTGTTGCTTGGGGATGATATTGTAGAGGCGGAGACACCTTGTTTGAAGCAGCTGATGAATCAATATGAGGAAACTTTTTCGTCCGTTATTGGTGTGCAGACTGTGCCTGATGATGAGACGCATCGGTATGGGGTTGTTGAACCTTCGGTTCAGGAGGGGAGAAGGTATCGGGTTGATAATTTTGTTGAGAAGCCTGCACCTGGAACGGCCCCTTCCAATTTAGCGATTATGGGTCGGTATATTCTTACGCCGGAGATTTTTATGATTCTTGATCAGCAGGAGACTGGTGCTGGTGGGGAGATTCAGTTGACGGATGCGATTCAGAAGTTAAACCAGATCCAGCGGGTGTTTGCTTATGATTTTGAGGGCACTCGGTATGATGTTGGGGAGAAGTTTGGGTTTATTAAGACGACGATTGAGATGGCTTTGAAGGATGAAGGGTTGAGAGGGGAATTGCTTAATTATCTGAAGGAAGTTATGGAGAAGTCGAGAGTGATTGGGTAGTGTGGTACTCCTTCGGAGTTAATGATTAGTTGGAAAGAGATGTCTAATAAATAAGGAATTTTTATAACTTTTTTGAGTTGTAGGTTGATATCAATAAGCTTATTTGATTAAATTTTCCTTAATTTTGAATTTTTGAAAATTACAGTATATTAAAGCGGCTCATTGGACATATTGGATATTAATTAAATATCCAGAGGTGAATATGGAAGATGAGAAATTTTTCAAGGGAAACTATTAAGGGAAGAAAGCTATCACGTATTCTTTCTAATTCTAAGGGTCTTACATTGGTTGAGCTTTTAGCGGTTATCACGATCCTGGGAATTGTAGCTGGAATTGCTACTCCTACGGTTCAAGGGGTTATTGCAAAGGCGAAAGAAGAGACCTGTTATGTGAATGCAGCTCAGCTTGAAAGTATGTATGAGACGCAGTTAGTAATTGATGGTGTGGAACATACAGAAGCATTATTTTCTCAATTTATGGTTGGGTTTAGTGGTATCTCTTATGAGGATGGGGAATTTCAGTATGTTGATGGGAAAGTTCAATGTAGTAGATACCCTGATGATAAGGAAGGGGAAGTTCCTCATTTATAACTTTTGATTTGGATAAGGGCTGTCAGATGAGTGAAGGGTTCTGACAGCTTTTTGGGTTGTTTGGGATTGGGTGGGGGAGGGGAAGTAAGAATGGTCAATAGATAACCACAACATATTGTGTTGAAATCAGCGGAAAATCATGAAATTATACAATATATGGGATTTATCTATATAACATAGTACCATTTTGTTAGTATATAAAGATAAAATGGTTAAAATCGGGGTTTTTGACTCAGAAAAACGTTGATTTGACGGGCTTCTTGGTAACCTAAAATATGGAAAAATATTGAATGGAGTTAAGGTACTGAGTATCGTAGTTAGATTGAGTGCTAGAAACGTTGCGGGATAAGGGTTTAAGGCTTTTTTAGTAAGATTTATAGATTGATTGAATGATATATATAATAGGAAGAAACTCGGTTTAGAGTGATTTTGAAGTGAATATCTATTTTGTATTTGGTTGGTAGATTGAATAGATATTACGAGGTGGCTATTGGAAGTAGATAAGATTTAGTAGGTTAGTAGTTGGTTGGAAAGGCTGAAGATTTCCAATTAAGTCCTAACTTACTAAACAACTTTATAAGGAGTGTTACAGGTATGTATATGAAAATGAAAAGATTGATAGATATCATTCTTTCTTTAATTGGACTTATAGTATTATCACCAATTTTTTTAACACTAATTATTGCTATTAAGATCGATTCAAGAGGTCCGGTACTGTTTAAGCAAAAGCGTGTTGGAATCAATAAGACACATTTCAATATATTGAAGTTCCGTACTATGAGAATAGATACACCAAAGGACACTCCTACTCATTTATTAGAGAACCCGGATCAATACATTACTAAAATGGGTAAGTTCTTAAGGAAAACTTCACTTGATGAACTTCCGCAAATCTGGAATATCTTTGTTGGGCAGATGAGTATTATTGGTCCTCGTCCTGCATTGTGGAATCAATATGACTTGATCGCTGAACGTGATAAGTATGGAGCCAATAATGTTCCTCCTGGTTTGACTGGATGGGCACAGATTAACGGGCGTGATGAGCTTCCGATTGAGGTCAAGTCTAAGTTGGATGGGGAGTACGTTGAAAGGATTAGTCTTTGGATGGATGTTAAGTGTTTCTTTGGGACCATCGTTAGTGTTGTCAAAAGTGATGGTGTTGTTGAAGGTGGAACCGGAACTACAGCGAAGAAAGAAATCGCGAGTAGCAAGGAGAGTATGTCCAAATGAAAAAAATACTGATTACAGGTAAAAATAGCTATGTAGGTATGAGTCTGGAAAAATGGCTTGGAAACTATCCTGATAGTTATTCAATAGATTCGATTAGTTTAAGAAACAATTCGTGGAAAGAAAAAGACTTCTCTGAGTATGATGTGGTGTTTCATGTGGCTGGGATAGCACATATAAAGGAAACGAAAGAAAACGCACATCTCTATTATAAAGTGAACCGTGATTTAGCTTACGAAGTTGCTCAAAAGGCAAAGGTAGAAGGTGTGAAACAGTTCATATTTCTAAGTTCCATGAGTGTTTATGGAATTGAGAGTGGTGTTATTGATAAAGACTCGCTACTTAAACCCAAAAGTAATTATGGAAGATCTAAACTTGAAGCTGAAGAGTTAATTACAAATTTAGAAAATGGTGTTTTTAAAGTTGCAATTTTACGCCCTCCAATGATTTATGGGAAGGGTTGTAAAGGTAATTATACCAGATTGGCAAAACTCGCATTAAAAACTCCTATTTTTCCTGATATAGACAATAAACGCAGTATGATTTATATCGATAATTTATCAGAGTTTGTAAAGTGCTTAATTGATAATTATAGTGGTGGTTTATTTTTCCCTCAGAATAAGGACTATGTGAATACAAGTAATTTGGTTGAATTGATTGCAAAGACACATGGAAAGAAAATCTTGATAACTAGGTTGTTGAATCTACCATTTATCTTAATGAAGAGAAACGAAACCGTTAATAAAGTATTTGGTAACTTGGTTTACGAAAAGAATCTTTCTAAAATAGAGAGATTAGAACAAATTTCTTTAGTGGAGTCTATTAAACTTACAGAAATGTGATTTTAGAAAGAAGAGGTTATATGAAAAAAAAGAAGGATGTACTGTTCTTGTGTCAGTATTTTTACCCGGAATATGTGTCATCTGCTACACTTCCATATGATACTGCTCTATCCCTAAGGAATACAGGTTTAACAGTTGGGGTCTTATGTGGTTACCCTAGGGAATACAACTTAGCAGACAAAGTTCCACTAAGAGAAACACATAAGGGGATCGATATAAAAAGGTTAAAATATATCCAGCTTAAAAGAAGTAATTTTATTGGAAGATTAATAAATTATTTCTCCTTCACTGCTGCAGTTGCTTTGCGCTTTATGGAGTTAAAAAAGTATAAAATGATTATTGTTTATTCTAACCCACCTGTATTGCCATTTATTGCAGCTTTAGCAAATACTTTTTTCAAAACAAAAGTGATTTTTGTAAGTTATGATATTTATCCTGAAATTGCTCACGTCACAAATACTATTTCACAAGACAGTATAATGAGTAGAATGATGAGACTTATAAACAAAAGTATATTTAAGCGAGTTAATACAGTTGTCGCTTTATCAAATGAGATGAAAACTTATCTACTTAAACATAGACCCGCTCTGTCTAAAGAACAAGTACAGGTAATCCCGAACTGGTATGAGGATAAAGGAATGTCTAATTCTGAAGAATCTTTAAAAAATCCACTTTTTCGTTCGATAAAGAGTGGCGGCAATCTTGTTGTTTCTTATTTTGGTAATATGGGAATTGCACAGGAACTTGACACAATAGTTGGTGCTATTAGGCAACTAAGAAATGATATTAATGTTCATTTTGTTTTTGCGGGTCATGGAATTAAGATGGAATCATTAAAGAATATTGTAAAGAAAGAGAACCTAAATAATATTAGTGTATTTGATTTCCTACACGGACAAGACTTTCAAGATGCACTAAATATCAGTGATTGTTTTATAGTAAGCTTAGCGGATGGATTAACAGGACTAGCTGTTCCAAGCAAAACCTACAGTTACATGATGTCAAGTAAGCCAGTAATCGCCATTATAGGTGAGAATTCTGATATAGCAAGAGATTTAATAGATAACGATGCAGGGTACGCTTTGCAAGTAGGAGATAGTACTAAAATGGTTAGTGCCATTAGAGAACTCCGAGATGATATTGAAAAGCACATGAATATGGGGGAAAATTGTAGGAATGTTTTCCTTGAAAAATACACAAAGGATATTTGTACTCAACAATATGTAAAAATGGTACAAAAAATACTGGAGGGATAAAAAGATGTTTAAAGATAAAACGTTACTAATTACAGGTGGAACAGGATCTTTTGGAAATGCGGTTATGAAGAGATTCTTAAATACAGATATTAGGGAAGTAAGGATTTTTTCACGTGATGAAAAGAAACAAGATGATATGCGTAAACTTTACAAAAATGATAAGCTCAAGTTCTATCTTGGAGATGTAAGAGATTTAGCGAGCGTTAAGAATGCTATGTATGGGGTGGATTATATCTTCCATGCTGCGGCACTAAAACAAGTACCATCTTGTGAGTTTTTTCCTTTAGAAGCGGTAAAAACAAATATATTGGGTACAGATAATGTACTAACGGCCGCTATCGAGTATGGGGTAAAGAAAGCTATCTGTCTTTCAACTGATAAAGCAGCCTATCCAATTAATGCAATGGGTATTTCAAAAGCGATGATGGAAAAGGTCTTTGTAGCAAAATCAAAAACAGTCTCTCCAGAAAAAACACTTATCTGCGGTACAAGATATGGTAATGTAATGGCCTCGCGCGGTTCGGTTATTCCGTTGTTCATTGAACAAATTAAAAGCGGACATCCGTTAACTGTAACAGACCCTAATATGACAAGATTTTTAATGAGTTTAGAAGAGGCAGTCGAGTTAGTTGTCTTTGCTTTCCAAAATGCTGAAGCTGGTGACATTATGGTTCAAAAATCTCCGGCTAGTACAATTGGTGATCTTGCTCAAGCTGTAAAAGAATTATTTAATGCTGATAATGATATAAAAATAATTGGAACTCGCCATGGAGAAAAACGTTATGAAACACTTCTTACAAAAGAAGAATATGTAAAGGCAGAAGACTTACCTGGTTTCTATAAAGTTCCCGCCGATCAAAGAGATCTTAACTATGATAAGTATTTTGCAGAGGGAGATCAAAAACTTACTACTGTAGAAGAATATAATTCAGATAATACACAAATTCTTAGCATTGATGAAATTAAAGAAAAGTTGCTTGAATTAGACTATGTGCAAAATGAGCTTAAGGAATGGAATAAAAAGGTTCATGTAATGAACTAAAGGTGGTATGACTTATGAAAATTCTAGTAACAGGCGCAAACGGTTTTGTAGGAAAAAACCTTATCGCTGAACTAAAAAATGAGGGATATAACGATATATTTGAGTTTACTAGAGAAAGTGATCCTTCACATCTTGAAAAATATACACAAGAATGTGATTTTGTCTTTCACTTAGCTGGAGTAAACAGACCGAAAGATGAAGATGAATTTATGGAAGGTAACTTTGGTTTAACTTCCCAATTACTAGGACTACTAAAGAAACATGACAACAAAGCTCCTGTTCTTATTACTTCTTCTATTCAAGCAGAAAAGGACAATTCTTATGGAAGAAGTAAGAAGGCTGGAGAGGAATTATTGTTTAATTATTATTATGAAACTGATGCAAAAGTTTATGTATATCGACTTCCAAACCTATTTGGTAAGTGGAGTAAACCAAATTATAATACTGTGGTGGCTACATTTTGTCATAATGTAGCTAGAGATTTAGATATTCAAATAAACAATCCAGACGCAGAGCTTAACCTTTGTTATATAGATGATGTATTAGAAGAATTTTTAAGTGCTTTAGAGGGAAAACCAACAATGCATGAAGATTTCTGTGTTGTTCCCGTAACACATAATATAAAACTTGGGGAATTGGCCGACCTTATAAAGAGCTTCAAAGAAAGTAGGTCAAATTTAAGCATTCCTAATATGGAAGATGCACTAACTAAGAAGCTCTATAGTACTTACTTAAGCTTTTTACCAGAAGATCAGTTTTCTTATGACCTTAAAATGAATTGTGATCATAGAGGTTCTTTTACAGAATTTATGAGAACAACGGAAAGAGGACAAGTTTCCGTAAATGTATCAAAACCAGGAATTACAAAAGGGAATCATTGGCATCACACCAAAAATGAGAAGTTTTTAGTTGTAAGTGGTGAAGGTTTAATTCGTTTTAGAAAGATAGATTCTGAAGAAATTATTGAATATAGAGTAAGTGGAGAAAAGTTACAGGTTGTAGATATTCCAACAGGGTATACACACTCAATTGTAAACGTAGGGGAAAGTGATCTCGTAACAGTAATGTGGGCAAATGAATGCTTTGATCCAGAAAAACCGGACACTTATTTCTTGGAGGTGTGATATGAGTAATTTAATATTTAGTGCTTTCGCATATAAGGAGGAATATAATCCTACACCTAACATCAATGAGAAAGAAATAAAATCTGCTGTAAATATTTATATAAAAAACATTTTTGTTGCATTAAAATCTGCTAAAATTCAAAATCCAAATGATGATGTCGCACTTGTTACTAATAAAGAAATACCAGAAAACTTTCGTAAGCTTTTTGCTAGAAATAATATCTATATATACCATTGTGATTTTAATGAATTTACTATGCCTAAGGATTTTACTTGGTCACTAGCTTTCTATAAATTATGTGCTTTAAAATACATTGTAAGTGAAGGTGAATATAATAATTATTTGTTGTTAGATGGAGATACAGTAACTATAAGAAGCTATAATGACTTGTGGCAAGAGGCTTTTCATGGCTTAGTGTTATTTAATATTAATCACAATTTTTCACATAGGGTTAGAAAAGATATAGTAGAAGTATATGAGGAGTTATATGGTTATTCTATGAATATCCAACAATATGGCGGAGAACTTATATGTGGAAATAAAGATATATTACAAAACTTTGTCGAAAAGTGTGAAGAAGTTTATTCTAAAGTTAAAATCCGTAATTTTAATATAAATAAGGACTCGGAAGACGAATTAATCACGTCAATTGCTGCTACCAAAATGTCTAACATTTTTGATGGGGGAGCATATATTGATAGATATTGGACAGGGAGGTTTTATCTAGTGTCGACAAATTATGTTAATGACCCTGTCGCCATTTGGCACTTGCCAGGTGAAAAAAAACAGGGCTTATTAACACTATATAATTACTTAATTAAGAATGATACTCTTCCTAAAAATGTTCATAAAATATTTGGTTTACCAAAATCTAGAAGGCCTGATTTTATACTATACAATTTAAAAAGGATTGCAAGAAAATTATTTTAATATACCTAAGAGGTTAGGAGTTAGATATATATGGATAAACTCAAAGTAATGACAGTTGTTGGAACGAGACCAGAGATCATTAGATTGTCTGCTGTAATTAATAAATTAGAAGAATCAAATGCTATAGACCATACCCTTGTTCATACTGGACAGAATTATGATTATGAATTAAACGAAGTATTCTTTAAAGATTTTAAGTTAAAAAAACCAAAATATTTCCTTAATGCCGCTACTGGAACAGCAGTTGAAACTATAGGAAATATATTAGTTAAAATAGATCCAATTATGGAAGAAGTAAAACCAGATGCATTATTGGTGCTAGGTGATACTAATAGCTGTTTATGTGCCATTGCGGCAAAGAGAAGACATATCCCAATTTTCCATATGGAAGCAGGTAATAGATGCTTTGATCAAAGGGTGCCAGAAGAAACAAATAGGAAAATTGTAGATCATACGTCAGATATTAATTTGACCTATAGTGATATTGCAAGAGAATATCTTCTTAGAGAAGGATTACCTTCGGATAGAATTATTAAAACGGGTAGCCCTATGTTTGAAGTTCTTAACTCTAGAAAAGAGGACATTGAGAGTTCAGATGTATTGGAAAGATTAGAATTAGAAGAAGGAAACTACTTTGTAGTATCAACTCATAGAGAAGAAAATATCAATTCAGAAATTAATTTCTTAGATTTAGTTGATAGTTTAAATGCAATTGCAGAAGAATATAATTTGCCTGTGATAGTAAGTACACATCCGAGAACTAGAAAAATGATTGAGGCTAAAGGGGTTGAGTTTAATCCTTTAGTGAAATCTATGAAACCTTTAGGTTTTAATGATTATGTGAAGCTTCAAACGAAAGCGAAAGCAGTGCTTAGTGATAGTGGAACTATTAGTGAAGAGTCTTCTATTCTTGGTTTTAGAGCCCTCAACATAAGACAAGCTCATGAAAGGCCTGAGGCAATGGAAGAGGCTACTGTTATGATGGTAGGGTTAAAGAAAGAAAGAATATTACAGGGGCTTGAAATATTAGAGTTACAAGATAAAAGTACTTTAAGACTTGTTGAGGATTATAGTATGCCTAATGTTTCTGATAAAGTGTTAAGAATAATATTGTCTTATACAGATTATGTAAATAGGGTTGTGTGGGGGAAATAATGTGAAGGTTTTACAAATAAACTCTGTTTGTGGCATTGGAAGCACAGGACGAATAGCAACTGATATTCATGCCGTTTTAAAAGAACAGGGTCATGAAAGTTATATTGCATATGGAAGAGATAATCCTGTAAATTGTGAAACGGCTATTCGGATAGGTAATAAAATTGATGTATATGCACATGTTACTAAAACAAGAATATTTGATATGCACGGATTTGGTTCAAAAAAAGCTACTAATGAATTTATATCAAAGGTAAAAGAACTTAATCCCGATATCATTCATTTGCATAATATACACGGATACTATTTAAATATTGAAATATTGTTTAAGTATCTAAAGAAAGCAAATAAACCAGTTGTTTGGACTTTACACGATTGTTGGCCTTTTACGGGCCATTGTACCTATTTTGATTTTAGTGGTTGCGAATGCTATAAAGTGGAAGGTAATCATAAATGTATTCAAAAGAGAAGTTATCCTTCCAGTCTACTAATTAACAATTCAAAAAGTAATTTTAAAAGAAAAAGGGAAATTTTTACTGGAGTAAAAAACTTAACAATTGTTACTCCATCAAACTGGCTTGCAGAGTTGGTAAAAAAATCATTTTTAAGTAAGTATCCTGTCAAGGTTATAAATAATGGAATTGATTTAACAGCGTTCAAACCAACAAAGGGAAATTTTAGAAAAAAGCACAATTTAGTAGATAAGTTTATAATTTTAGGAGTAGCAAGCATTTGGGAACAAAGAAAAGGCTATGAATATTTTATTGAACTTTCTAAGAACATAAATGCCGATAGTAAAATTGTTTTAGTAGGATTGAAAGAAAAACAAATGAAAAATCTTCCTGATAATATCATAGGAATATCAAGAACAAATAATATTGAAGAATTAGCTCAAATTTATTCAACTGCAGATGTATTTGTTAATCCTACACTAGAAGATAATTTCCCAACAACTAACATAGAGTCGTTAGCCTGTGGTACACCAGTTGTTACATATAATACTGGTGGGAGTATAGAAAGTTTGGATAAGAATTGTGGAGTTGTTATCGAAAAGGGTAATATTGACATGCTAATTGAAACAATTAATAAACTTGAACTAAATAATTTTAATAAGACTAATTGTATAAATAGGGCCCAGAGATTTGACAAAAATGTGAAATTTCGTGAGTATGTAAACCTGTATGGCAATATGTAACTTTATATCGGTAAAGGGATTGATGTAATGCAGAAACTTACCATTAAGAGGTTTATGTATACATATTTTTTTATATGTATAACTTTAATTGGAAGTTTTTCAATTTTTCTAGATTTAGATTTTATAAATAAGCAAGGTATAGTTATTGTTTCATTTCTGATTAATGGTGTAATTATACTTTTTGAATTGTCTAAGAGTTCAAAGGTGGGATACAGTTTAAAAGATATATTTTATTTATTTTTGTTTATTTTTATGTTTATTAGTCCTTTAATTCAGTATCTTAAGGGAGTATTTCCTTGGTGGAATACCTATTTATTGACAGATGAAAAGATTATATACACAAATTTAATAATATTATTATTTCTATTAGTGTATCTAACTATATATAAGATAGCATTTAAAAATAGAATTATTATTAAAAATCGAGAAGTTAAAAATATCAGACTTGTCATGGATATATTTTTTGTGGCCACTGTATTCTGTAGTTTATTTATAATTATTAATACTGGCTTTAGTAATTTGTTTGCTAGAGTTAACAATTCATTACAAGTTGAATTATCCAGTTTTGCATTAATAATTTCCAATACTTTTAGGTCGGTATCAGTTATATATGTTGGAATGAATTTGTTATTTATTCTAAAAAACAAATATGTATATAGAATAATACCTTTTATGTTAGGGAGTATACTGATGATTTTGGTTAATTTCCCTACTGCTACTGCAAGATTTTGGATGGCTAGCGTTTACTTAGGTTTACTAATAATTCTTATAAATAAATTAAAAAACCCTCATATCTTTAAGATTATTATATTTATCGGTATTTTAGTTATATTCCCTGCTATTAATACCTTTAGGAATAACTCTTTTGTAGAAGTAATAAGAAATGGAATTAACATAGCCAAACCAGCGGATGCTTTTTTGGCTGGTGATTTTGATTCATTTTCCATGTTAGTCAGAACTATTATATATGCAGATTCGTATGGTGTAACTTGGGGAAACCAACTTTTAGGTAATCTATTGTTTTTTATACCCAGAAGTTTTTGGCCCACAAAGCCAATCGGAAGTGGATCAATGATAGCAGAAGATTTTGGATGGAATTTCACTAATGTTTCTTTACCATTTATTGGGGAAGGGTTTATTAATTTTGGTATTTTGGGAGTTGTATTATTTGCAGTTATATTAGCTATGTTGTGTAAGTTTGGAGATAGTAAGTATGAAAAATGTATTTATAGTGAAAATAGAAATATTACCTTTATTGAACTAATCTTTCCATTCAGTATAGGCTTCTTGTTTTTTATACTAAGAGGTGATCTGTTAAGTTCACTTTCTTATTATATTGGATTCATGGCCCCGGTTATAATACTTTGGTTAATACAATCATTGAAGATCCGAAGTTAATCATATCTGGGTCTTTGTATTGATAAATAAGGGACATAGGAGCAAACATATCCTACTAATCTCTATACCGCGCAAGGGACCTATCCCTACGTTTCTTTAGTGAAATAATATGCTAATGGAATAGAGATGATTATTTCTACAGCACATAAGGATTAACTGTTGATAATAGATTTATATGAAATTTTTATAAAGTGAGCGTGAATATGTATGAAAATCACTCATATTTGCTTGTGTGGTCCAGTAACAGATAATTGGACATACCAGGATAATCTACTCCCTAAATATCATAAAAAAATTGGTTATGATATTAGTGTTATTACATCTCAATATATATATGATAATAAGGGTAATTTAGATATCGATAAAAGGACCACATACTATAATGAATATGATATTAAAACAATAAGAATTAAATCAAGATATAATACAACTGTTCAATCAAAATTTAAAAGATACAAAAATCTATATAATACTATTGACATGGAAAACCCAGATATTCTTTTTATACATGGTGTTCAGTTTTTGGATATTACAGCTGTGGCTAAGTTTCTAAAAAGAAATAAAAGAGTCAAAGTATATGTTGATAATCATGCTGACTTTTCAAATAGTGCTACAAATTGGTTTTCAAAAAATATTTTGCATAAGATTATTTGGAAGAAATGTGCTCATCTAATTGAACCTTATACTAGTAAATTTTATGGTGTTCTACCAGCTAGAGTTGATTTTCTTAAAAAGGTATATGAATTACCAGAAGATAAAATAGAATTGCTTGTTATGGGGGCAGATGATGAGAAAGTTATAGATGCCAAAAAAGGTAATGTAAAAAAGGAAATAAGAGAAAAGTATAATATTAATCCAAATGATTTTCTAATTATAACCGGCGGAAAGATTGATAAAGCTAAGCGTCAAACATTGTTGTTGATGCAAGCAGTAAAGCAAATTGATAAGGAAAATGTAAAGCTTATAGTTTTTGGATCAGTAATAAATGATTTGAAGGATGAGGTAAAATCTTTAGTGGATAATGATAAAATACAATTTATCGGATGGATACCATCTGATGAATGTTATAAGTATTTTTCTGCTGCAGATTTAGCTGTTTTTCCAGGAAGGCATTCTGTTCTATGGGAGCAAGCTGTCGGAACAGGGCTACCATGTGTTTTTAAATATTGGGAAGGAACTACTCATGTCGATGTTGGAGGGAATTGTAAATTTTTATTCAAGGACTCGATAGAAGAAATTCAAAGTAGTATTGAAAATCTGTTATTTAATACAAGTGAATATTTCGAAATGAAAGAAGTTGCCGGAAAGAAGGGGATGGAGGAATTTTCATATCTTGATATCGCTAAACGTTCTATAAGTATTAAAACTTAAATACCGATTTATATTTTATATTTTATAAATTTAAATTGGTATGAAAATAATGGAAAGTAAGATTGATAATGAAAGGGAATTACTCCTAAAATATAATATATTTAAATTTAATTTATGAGGTTTGTTTTACAATTAGAGGGTTTAAAAAATAATTAATGGAGGAGAGTTAATTATTGAAGAAAATACTTATTCTAACAAGTCACTTTTTACCCAACCCTTCTGCAAATGGAATTAATACTAAATATATAGTAGATGAATTAAAAAAAAGGGGACATAGTGTAACGTGTATTAGTTTAAAGAGACCGGGCGAAAAAGCTTTTGAAATAATAGACGACATTCCAATATATAGAATAAGCCCTTCTATATATAGCAGAATATTAAATAAGGAGTCTAATTCCCCAAAAAACATATTTAATAAAATGTTTTTCAAGATATGGCGTATATTTAGAAAAATAAAGCTAGCAATCTTTTTGTATAAATTCCCTAATAATGATGTCTTACAGGTCGATAAAATATATAAATTGCTTTCTTTATTACATGAAAAAGAAAAGTTTGATTGTGTTATCGGCGTTTTTAAACCCTATACAAATATTGCAGCAATAATGAAATTTAAAAATAAAAATAAAAATAAAAATATAGTATGTGGTGCATATTATTTAGATTTAATTAATAGCTCAAGACGCCCTTCTTTCATGCCAAGATGGTTATATAAAAAATTGTGTTATAAGGGTGATATAAATGCTTTTAAAGAATTAGATTTTGTACTATTGGCGAAAGGTGGTAAATCAATATATGATGGAAGGGAATATGATAGTATAAGAGACAAGATCGATTACATTGATTTTCCAACCTTTCATATCTTACCTTCGCTTGAAGTCACCCCGGAATATAAATCATCTATTGTATTAACATATGCAGGAACTCTAGATAGGGAGTATAGAAACCCAAGATATTTACTAGAATGCTTGAAGGAAATAAATTTAGATATTACTCTAAATATCTATGGTAAAGGCAACTGTGATGATATATTAAACGGGTATAAGGATGTAAAACACCTAAGGATTATTAATCATGGAATGGTTTTACAGGATGTTGTGCGGAGTTCTATGTTAAGGTCTGATTTTTTAATAAATATTTCTAATACAATTCAAAATGCAGTTCCTAGTAAAATATTTGAAATGTTCGCGACTGGAAAACCAATTATTAACCTATGCTTTAGTAAAAGTGATATTACAGAACAGTATTTTAAAAAGTATCCTTCTGTTTTGACATTAAATACATGGGAGAATATTGACATTCAAAAGCCTGATTTAATTGAGTTTCTTAAAAAGGAAAAAGGTAAAGTTTACAATACAACAGATATTAAAAAGGATTTTATAGAGAATACTCCTGAACACACCGTTGATATTATTGAAAGAAGAATCAATGCGTTTGATTGAGAATAACTAGAGTATTAGAAGTAATTAACTAGACAATTCTGTCTAAGTTAGAAGGAACTAAAATGAAAAGGTTAATTAATAATTATATATACAATTTGATATATCAAATGGTTACATTAGTTTTACCATTTTTATTGATTCCATACGTAATAAGAGTGCTAGGACCAGAAAATTTAGGTATTGAGACCTATACATTATCGGTTCTTGGAATATTTATCATAGTTGGTAATTTAGGAATAAATAACTATGCGACTCGTCAAATAGCTAGAATTAGAGACAATCAAAATAAATTACAAGAAGAAGTCTATCATATACTCCTAATACGGACTTTCGCTTCATCGTTTACTTTATTATTATACATTATATTTACTTTTAGTTCAGATTATTATCTTATTTTCCTAATTCAAATAATTTATTTTATTTCATCTACCTTCTTCGAAGTTTCGTGGTATTATTCAGGAACTGAAAAGTTTAAGGAAATAATGATAAGAAATATTTTTTCTAAATTAGTAGGAGCTGCTCTAATCTTTACTTTTGTAAATGAAAGTAAAGATTTATGGATTTATATTCTCATAAACGGATTAGTAATTTTAATTCCAAATTTATATTTAACTATTAAAATGATACACACATTAAAAATATCTCTAAAGACAAAGTTAAATAGGAAATTATTAATTAATCAGTTCAGGGAAATATTACCTTTCTTTTTCATGGGTTTTATTATTCAACTTTATATGAATGTCGATAAAATTATTTTGGAATGGAAAGATTTTACAATTGAATTGGGAATATATAGCCAAATGTTAAAATCAGTAATGTCTTTAGTAGCTCCAATAACAGCTGTAGGTACTATTTTATTTCCGTATATTTCAAATATCACTTCGAAAAAAGAAAAAGAGGGAGTTCTAAAAACATTATCAATTAGTGTTAATTTTATTAGCATATTAAGTTTTGGGATGTTTTTTGGACTACAAGCTGTAAGTTCACAGTTTATCGGTTTATTTTTTGGGGAAAGTTACCTTGAATATGAAAACTTATTTAGGATTACAGCTTTATTAATTCTAACTACTGGATTATATAATGTGGTTATACAACAAATCATATTCCCAAATAAGCTTGAAAAGTTTTATACCTTTTCTATCATTATCGCAACAGTAATAAAAACATTACTCTTGATATTAACTATAAGTATTTATGGAATATATTCAACTATTATTTCTTATTTAATAGGTGAAATTATTATACTTGTAACTTGCCTTTTTAAAGTGAACAAAATTTTAAAGTTAAGTAATATATATGAAGGAAAAAATATTTTTAAGATTTTATGTGCTGGCTTACTAATGTTTGGGGTTGTTCATACAATAAATTTTAATCTATTAGGAGATATATTAACTGGTATTTTCTCTTACTTGGCTTTTTTATTTATTTTAAAGGAACGAATTATAACGACATCCATTAAAAAGACCTTCAAAAGATTTATTACTTTTTAAAGTTAAACAAGTATTCCTATAAAAAAATATATTTTACTGTTAAAAGGTTTAAAGAGTAAGATAATAAATAATCATGGAGTTTATTATATCGAAGGCCCTATAATACTTAGAGATAATGTATAGTCGACTTATAATATTGTTATGAAAATATAATTTAGAGCCATCTTGTAAAATTTTGTAGGGATTATAATAATACATGTAGGGAGAGCACATTGAATGAAAATAACAATCGCTGGAACAGGTTATGTAGGATTGTCAAATGCAATTTTACTAGCTCAACATAATGAGGTCACTGCTCTTGATATTATTCAAGAAAAAGTTGATATGATTAATAATAGTAAATCGCCAATAAATGATAATGAGATAGAAGAATATTTGGCAAAAAAAGAACTCAACCTAACTGCCACTACAGATAATTATAAGGCGTATAAGGATGCAGATTATGTAATTATTTCAACACCAACAAATTATGATCCCGAGAAAAATTATTTTAATACTAGAACTGTTGAAGCGGTTATCGCTAATGTATTATCTATTAATCCAGATGCGGTAATGGTAATTAAATCTACAGTCCCGGTTGGATATACAGAAAAAGTAAAAGAGAAATTTGAAACAAATAATATTATATTCTCACCTGAATTTTTACGTGAAGGAAAGGCTTTATACGATAACTTATACCCATCACGTATAATCGTTGGTGAACAGTCCGATAGAGCACAGGTATTTGCTGATTTATTAGTTCAAGGAGCTATAAAAGAAGATATTCCTGTTCTATTTACCAATTCAACAGAGGCAGAAGCTATAAAACTATTTGCTAACACTTACCTTGCGATGAGAGTCGCATTTTTTAATGAGCTCGATTCTTATGCAGAGGTAAGAGAGTTAGACAGTAAGCAAATTATTGATGGGGTAGGTCTGGATCCACGAATTGGAAATCACTATAATAATCCATCCTTTGGTTATGGAGGTTACTGTTTACCAAAAGATACAAAGCAGTTATTAGCTAATTATTCCGATGTTCCAAATAATATAATGACAGCGGTAGTTGATGCAAATAGGACAAGAAAAGATCATATTGCTGAAATGATTATTAAGAAGGATCCAAAAATTGTTGGAATCTATAGACTTACAATGAAAATGGATTCAGATAACTTTAGACAATCAGCTATTCAAGGTGTCATGAAACGTATTAAAGCTAAGGGTATTGAAGTTGTTGTATATGAGCCAGCACTTCATGAAGAGACATTCTATAATTCAAGAGTGATAAATGATTTTGAAGAGTTTAAGAGAGATTCAGATGTAATTGTTGCAAATCGTTTGTCTAATGATTTACGTGATGTAGTGGACAAGGTATATACAAGAGATGTGTTTAGTAGAGATTAATAGCATTATTGTATGTAAAAAATTCCTGGCTATATGAGGAGGTGGAAAGGATATGACAATTTTGATAACTGGTGGATCTGGATACATCGGTTCCCATACAGTTCGTTATTTTTTAGATCATAGCGAAGATATTATTGTTGTCGATAATTTGCAGAGCGGACATAGAGCTTCAGTTGATGTCGAGCATTTTTATCAAATTGACCTAAGAAATAAGGAATCCTTAGATAAAGTCTTTAAAAAACATCATATTGAAGCGGTTATCCATTTTGCGGCAAACTCCCTAGTAGGGGAAAGCATGAATAAACCTTTTGAATATTATCATAACAATGTATATGGCATGATGTGTCTACTGGATGTAATGAAGGTTAATAATGTTAACAGAATAGTATTTTCATCAACTGCGGCAACTTATGGTGAACCTAAGAAAATCCCTATACTTGAAGAAAATGAAACCAATCCAACGAACACTTATGGTGAAACAAAACTAGCCATGGAGAAAATGATGAAGTGGTTTGACCAAGGCTACGGTATTAAATATGTTTCTTTGAGATACTTTAATGCTTCAGGGGCTCATGAAAGTGGAAAAATAGGAGAAGATCATGATCCGGAAACCCATTTGATCCCTTTGATTTTACAAGTTCCACTTGGTGAGAGGGACAAAATTTATATGTTTGGTGATGATTACCCTACAGAAGATGGTACTTGTATCAGAGATTATATTCATGTAATGGATTTAGCATCTGCTCACTATTTAGCTTTAGAATATTTAAGAAAAGATAACCCAAGTGATATTTTTAATCTAGGTAATGGTAGTGGCTACTCAGTTAAAGAAGTAATTGAGGTAGCAAGAAAGGTGACTAATCATCCGATTCCTGCGGAAGTAAAGGAGAGAAGAGCGGGCGATCCAGCTGTTCTAATTGCTTCATCGGAAAAAGCAAGAAAGGTATTAGGGTGGAAACCACAATTTGACTTATTAGAAAAAATTATCTCTGATGCATGGAATTGGCATAAGAGTCACCCCAATGGTTATTTAAGCAAATAAATATCTGTGAGGATAAAACTTACCCGCTGGGCCATAATGGCTTGGCGGGCTTATTTGTGTTGTTTACTTTTTCCTAGAAATGCAATTCTTCATAATCAGTTCCTCGTAAAATAATGATACTCGCCTCAATATCTAAATGAATGGGTTTCAATTGAATATATTGCTCAGCTAATACACGTATGTCCATTACTATAGAGTATTTAGTTATAGGTTTGTCGAAAACAGCAAGCCTACCAAACCTTAGCAGGAGCTGTTGCCTTCCCATACCCATTTGTGGTGGATACTTCTTTACATCCCTCGTATATAGGAAATCAATATGCCATATTTCCTTTCCCCTCGTTGCAACAATGTCCCCAAAGGTAAGGTCACAGTGACGCCCCGAAAAAACTTGTTTCACAGGAAAGTTTCACAAGTGAAACAAGAGGGTGTGCTGGTTATTGTAGTACAGGTGCCAGTCACTTCACGAAAAATGATAAATTTTGTCGAAAGTTATTAGATTAATAGAATTTACAACTGATGGGACATGAGGGGCAGGTTCCTCGTCCCAATTTACTGATGGAACATCGGGGACAGCGTCCGAGCGACCGAGTTAGGTCGCAATATATAGCGGGTGGGATTCCCGCCGAGAAAGAACTAACCACTCACTCGTAGCGAGTCTTGGAGAGTAACGGGAAACCGCTACTTTTAAGCGTAGACAGTTAACTAATGGGCCGTAAACCAAGCGGTTGAAGGGATTGAGCTCCGAAATACCCAGATGAGAGAGCTGATATTTTGGACAGTGCAGAAAGCAATAGTTTTTGAGTTTCCCCATTCCCTTTGAAATATTATGAAATTCTGCATAACTCTCGGAATTTGTCGAACGAATATTCTTTGTAATTGTTCTGTTTTTTGCCTTGTATAGAAATAATCATTATCTATTAACATGAGAATAAGTGCAGAACACTGCAGTTTTTACTAGCAATGTTCTGCGCTTTTCTTTTGCAGTAAACATAGTAGCAAATCCCTTCATACGAAGTACTCAGAAAGTTAATAATGATATATAGTATCCTATTGACAAAAAACGGCAAGAGTTATAAAATTCAAGTAATCGAACATACATTCCTATTTTAAAAAGGTATTTACATGGCAACGATAAGGTATGGTCACAGTGCACCGTGATAAATCTTGTTTAACGAGATGTTTCATGGGGGATTTTACAACTGCGGTTAAACCGCAAAAATGACTCAAACTGTTTGATAGGACCTGATTTTAAATTCATTTTTTTACAACAAAGGCAATCATTTAAGTTGTAATGGGAATGTGCTATGGTAATGATAAGATACAAAACAAGGAGTGATAAGCAATGAAATGGGAAGACGTTTGCCGATTATACCCAGATCAATATGTGAAACTAAATGTCCTTGATTTTTACTTAGAAGATGATAAAAAAATTGTAACGGATGTTGCATTAATTAATGTAATTGAGGATTCTAAATTAGCTACAAGAGAGTTACTTAAATCAAAAGGCAATACTATTGTTTATCATACAGGTTCCGAAAAAATTGTCATTGAAGTGAGAAACCCAACAGGCTTAAGAGGTATGAGATTATGAAGTTAGAATTAGTGAATCGTTTGCTCGAAGTGGAAATGGCGATTTCTTATAAAGGGAAAACGAAGATATTAGATAAGCTAGTTATTGATACTGGTGCAGCTCATACGCTTATCTCTTCTGACATTGTTGAAGATATGGGTATCTACTTTGAAAATGGGGATCCTTTGGTCAGTGCGTACGGAATTGGCGGTGAAGAATATTCTTTCCGAAAACAAGTTGATCTTATTAAGCTCGGTACGTATGAAATACCAGAATTGAAGCTAGATTTTGGAAACTTAGATGATTGGGGTATTAATGGACTCATAGGGCTTGATATCTTAATGAATGGAAAATTTATCATTGATTTGGATAAGCTTGAATTAGTTCAAAACCGATCTTGAGACTTGTAGTTTAGCGCAGGTTTTTCCAATTGGGTATTTCCTTCTTAATTCATCTATTACTTTAAACTTGTATTTTTTCCCTACCCGTTTAGAATTTGATGATCCTTTTTTAAAATCTCATTCTCCATTTCTAATTCCTGAATGAGGTAAGGTCAAAGTGACGCCCCGAAAAATCCCGTTTCACAGGAAAGTTTCGCAAGTGAAACATTGGGGGTAAGCTTGCGACGGCTATGTGACTGAAAGGTCCCATGTTTTTGTTGAAGAAGCTAATATCATATTTTTAAATACTGCCTCTTTATTTTTTATTTTTGCAAGATATTGGGTGGTTATGTCGAAAAGGTAGGTGTTGGGTCAACTTTTCGACAAACCTGCTACTATTATTCACTTCGTTTTATAAGCTTCTATTTTTAAATCTACTTTATTCCCTTTTTGGATTTTTTCACATCCCTTTTCTGTTGCAATTAAAATTAAATAGTAGGAGGCAAATTTATGACTGTTAAGGTTATGAGTATTGGCTTAAAAGGCTTGGAGGGCTACCGTGTGCAGGTGGAAGTGCGGATTTCTCAGGATACAGAATCGATGGTGATTGTCGGCTTACCTGATGCTTCGGTTAAAGAGTCTAGGGAGCGCGTGTTGGCTTCGATTGCACACTTTGATTTAGATGTGACAGATAAGAAGGTTGTTGTGAATCTTTCCCCTTCTGACCAAAAGAAAAATGGTGCCCTATTTGATTTGGCGATTGCTATCGCAGCATTGAAGGAATTAAATGAAATTCAAAGGGAGATTCCAGCAGATACGGCGTTCATTGGTGCTTTATCGCTAGATGGAACGGTTGTCAGCGGGGAAGGGATGTTACCTGCATTGATTGCTGCCAAAGGACTTGGAATGAAGAGAGTCTATGTACCTTATGATCCTGTGCTGCCGATCCATATGCTACAGGATATAGAATGTATTGTTGTGCAGCATATAGAGGAGGTGGTTCAGCATTTAGAAGGTCAAGAGGTGTTAGCGTGGCATTCTGAGTCGTCACAGATTATAGATGTAAATAGTTCCACTAATGATTCTCTTCAAAAGGATATCAGCCATGTAATCGGTCATGAACATGCAAAACGTGCCTTAGAAATTGCCGCTGCAGGTGAACATAACTTGCTCATGAGTGGGCCACCAGGATGTGGGAAGAGCATGCTTTCGGAAACCTTTCCATCTATTTTACCAGCCTTAACGAATCAAGCGCAGCTTGAGGTGATGAGTTTGTATCAACTTGCTGGTGAAAAACGTATCCAACCCCATACCATTCCTTTCAGACATCCACATCATTCTGCTTCGGCCGTCGCTATCATTGGTGGTGGTTCAAATCCAAAGCCAGGTGAAATTTCATTGGCCCACCGTGGCGTACTTTTTCTCGATGAAATGGCAGAATTCACAAAGAAAACGCTTGATATGCTGCGTCAGCCGCTTGAAACAGGAAAAGTGACTATTAGTAGAGCACATTCCACTGTGACATACCCCGCCTCTTTTATCTTAATTGGCGCCATGAACCCTTGTCCATGCGGCTATCTTGGCTCTTTCCATCATTATTGCACCTGTTCAGATAAGCAAATTCAAGCCTATCGTAATCGATTATCAGGTCCCATCTATGATCGGATCGACATCCTTTTATCCTTGCAATCGGTAAATGTACATCAACCATCTAAGGTTCAAGAATCTTCAAAAGTTGTTCGGAAACGAGTAGAGTTGGCACGACTTAGACAGTTTGATCGATACAAGAGAGAAGAATCGAATGCAAAGATTTCCTTTGAATCCTTAGTCGAAACGAGTCCATTAACTCCAGAACAGAAAAGGATGCTCACGAATGTATCTGTAAAACAAAATTGGAGTAATCGTGTCCAAATAAAAATTATTAGACTAGCCAGGACCATATCTGACCTAGCAGGGGAAGAAAAGATTACAGATCAAGCGATTTGGGAGGCGATGAAGTTAAGAAGATGGACACAGAATAAACAGCAAGGAATTGCGAGGGAAACATAATGCCATATAAAAAGAGAATCTATATTCCAGAACGATTTTATCACATTGTAAGCAGAGGAAACCGTCGTGATCCACTATTTCGAAATGCGAGCGACTTTCAAGCCTTTCTCCATATTCTCCAGCAGCTCCAGGAAAAATACCCCTTTGAAATGGCTTCATACTGCCTCATGAACAATCATTATCACCTGCAATTACGCACGAAGGAAACACCGCTATCAAAGGTGATGGCACTGATAAATAAGCGATATGCCAATTACTATAATACAAAATATCGCTTAACAGGCCACGTATATGAAAAACGTTTTTATGACAAAGTCATCAAGGATAAAGAAGGCATGTTAGAAGTCAGCCGTTACATTCACCTCAATCCAGTGGAGGCGAGAATGGTCCAGCAGCCAGAAAACTACCCGTGGAGCAGCTATCAATTTTACAAAAGTGAAAGTTTAAAAGGCCCGCCCTTTTTGAATATGAGTAGTATATTAGATTATTATGAAGGGACCTTTGAAGAGAAAAAAAGAAAGTATTGTAGCTCAATTCCATAAGGTCACAGGGAGAGAAATGAGGGGACGGTTCTTGTGTTTATTCGGGGCAGCGGCGGCAGAATAGGTTTATTGTCTCATTCTATGATTCTCCATTATCATAAGGTGTATCAATTTGTATTTAAAAAGTACTAGTATTTTTGTATGATATTAATTAGATAGAACTTACTTTTTACAAAGGCAGTAATCTTATCAGGTAGTGACTTTGTAATGCAGTTTGGTAAATATTACATTTCATTGCCAAAATAGAATGAGAAAAGGAGATAGATTCAATGATTCGATTTTTAAAAAAGCTTTCCGTAGTACTAATTACATGTCCATTATTATTTTTGACAACAGGAGTTTCTGCTAATAGCTCAACTGTAATTGAAGGTGGGCAAATTGATAAAGGGAGGACACTTGTACCGCTTAGAGCGATATTTGAGGAGTTAGATGCCAATGTTTCATGGAATCAGAAATCACAAACGATAACTGCTACAAAAGGAGCAACAAAGATTACCTTGAAAATAGGGAGTTCCAATACAACAATAAATGGAAAGAACAAAAAGATTGATGTCCCTGCTAGTATTAAAGATAATCAAACATTAGTGCCTTTACGCTTTGTAAGTGAAGCATTGGGAGCACAGGTTCAATGGGATAATACCTTAAATACTGCAACCATAACACAGGGAATGAAGGTAATAAAGGTGCATGTAACAAATAAAATGAGTTCTTCATGGACCGGTACATATAAACATTTTGAAAAAGGCAAAGGGTACGAGAGATCGGGTGCTTTAATCATTACAAATGAACATCAGAATACATTTGATTTTTCACTGGATGTTGGTTCAAATGACGGAAATGATGGTCATTATTTTAATGGCTATGTCGAAGCAACAGCAAGTTACAAAGGAAACACAGCATTAGTAGATTATACCGATGAATATGAGCAATCCTGTAAACTTACATTCGTTCGTACAAATACTGGTGTCAAAGTACAAGAGAAAAACGATGGATGTACTGACTTTCGTGGAGCAAACATTGACTTTAACTTCACCCTTATAAAGAAGTAGGGGAAAAACAGGGACAGTTTTTAAGTTTTTGTCATAACAGATAAAAACAGGGGAACGCAAGAACCGTCCCCCTGTTTTTTTAAATCATTCGAAGGTGTGGTTCAAATGTACTGCCATCAATGTGGAGAGAAATTAGTGGAAGGTTCTCGTTTTTGTTCTCGATGCGGGTGTGAGGTTCAAATGCATGTAGACGTGGCAAATAATGAGGGGACTGCTGAAGCAATAGATGCAGCAGGTAAACAGGATGAAATGACTACTGAGCAAATGGAAGCAGAAAGGACTGAAACATCTATTGCTGAGTCGTCTGTCCAGCCGGAAGAAGGACCAGAAATCGATGAGATGGGAGGACAACAGGAGTCATCCTCAGGTCCATTTATGCGATATCTCCCCATTCTTGTTCCTGTAATTAGCTTCATTTTTGTGGCTGCTGGGCTTGGCTTCTACTATTTTCAAGAAAAAGAGATGAATAGTCAAGTGCTAGACCTAAAGGAGTCGGCTGAAGAGCTTGCATTAAAAAGAGAATACAAAAAGGCAATGAAATTATTAGAAAAGGCACAATCAAAGCGTCCTAATTACACAGCCTTACAAGATAGCAGAGGAATGATTGAAAAGGCTATGGGGTACGAGGATGTCCTTGGTAAAGTAAGTGAGAATATAAAAAAGACACAATTTGATGAAGCCTCAAAAGAGCTAGCTAGTTTAAAAGAAAGGCTAACTAAAGAAAAGGCCCCTTTATTTGACCGGTTCAATCAGGAAGTAGAGGATCATGCAACCAAAATTACGATTGGGACGATTAAAAAGGAATTGAATGAATTAAATACTGTTGATCAATTAGGTGGAAAGTTGTCTATTCTTGCGACACTGCCTGAAGAAAATGCGAGTGTTGTGAAAAAGGAAATATTAAATAAGATTGTCCAAATTAGCAGTAGGAATGTGGAAAGTGAATTAGCAAAAAAGCAGTTCTCTGAAGCTTTTAGCATGATTAAAAAAGGGCTTCAATTTGCTGTTAATGATGAAAAGCTATTAGCCTTAAAAGATCGTGTAGAACAGGATAAGCTTGCTTTTGAACAAGCAGAGCAGCAAAAAATTGAAAAGGCGATGGAAGCTGCTGCGCAGGAGGATTTGAAGAATCGTACGGCTGCTGTTGAGGTTTCAGATTTCTCTGTAGAGGTTGATGAATATGGGGATTTATATTTATCGGGGAATGTAAAGAATGTCGCTACAAAAACGATCGGTTCCATTACCATATACTATACGATTTATGATGAAAATGATATGTACCTATCGGACGGCTTGGCCTCGGTTTACCCGTATTATTTGGAGCCTGGTGATTTAGGATCTTTTGAGGATATTTATTATGGGGTTTCCCAAAATGTACATGTTGAAATCGACAATATTACATGGTATCTCAATTAATGAAGGTGACAAAATGAAAAAATGGATAATTAGTTTATTTTCAACGATTCTTGTCTGGGGAGCGGGAGTTTTCGTCTTTTTTTATATAAAGGAAACAGTCCCCAAAAAACTAACAGCTTCTTCTGAATTAGTTGTAGAAGCACAAGCGGAAGAGGAAAAGGTTCCAACTGAATTGAAAGATGTTATCCATCATACACAGAAGCTAGTTGTGAAAATACAATTGGCAGACGGTTCATTAGGATCTGGCTTTCTTTATAATAACAAGGGTGATGTAGTGACAAACGCTCATGTGGTAGCCAATGCAAAGGATGTTACGATTATTACTTCAGATTCAAGAGAGTTCTCAGGAACTGTAATCGGGATTAGCCAAGAAACAGACGTTGCAGTTGTACGTGTTCCTGGTTTAGAAGGAACAGAGCCACTAAAAATTGCCGCAGACCGCAAAGGGGTGGTCGGTGATGAGGTCCTTGCATTAGGAAGTCCTTTAGGTTTGCAAAATACTGTCACAACAGGGATTATTAGCGGAATTGACCGTGACATGGATATTGAACCCTTTCACTATGAGGATGTTTACCAAATCTCCGCACCGATCGCACCTGGCAATAGCGGGGGACCGCTAGTAGATAGCAAAACAGGGGAAGTTCTAGGAATCAATTCAGCTGGTACAGATAAAGGAGCCATCGGCTTTAGTATTCCAATGACAAGTATTCTTTCTCTAATTGAAGGCTGGGTAAAAACACCGATGACAACCATTCCAGAATTGGACCTGGGAACAGAAGGATATGCGTATGAGGATGAATACTCATTGGAGGACTACTCTAGTTATCTCGTTAACTATTTCTACGAAAGCTTGAATTATGGTGATTATGTTACAGCATATTCCCTATTAGGGAGCGCGTGGAAATCAGGTACAACCTATGAAAAGTTTAGAGAAGGCTACTTGAACACACGATCCGTCAACATTGATGATTTAACAGCTACGAGTGAAGGAGACCATGCGACTGTCGTTGCTATTATCTCTGCTGAAGAGCGCAAGAGTGGTTCACTCATTTTAAGTAAATATAAAGCCACTTATGAGGTTCGCTATGAGAATGATCAGCTCAAGCTGATATCGGGCAAGGCGGAGAGGATTAATTAGCAAAAGTCGAAAGGACTGTGGGGATAGGTCCTTTGTCCCGCTTTGCAGAAAATAAACCTTATTCTAGTATAGTCAGTGAAAATGGAAACAAAACTATTAAGGATAGCAGAAATAGCAAAATCACAACCGGAGGCAAAATTTACGTCTTTGGCACACTTACTTAATCAAGAATCCCTTACAAAGTGTCATCATGACCTGCCTAATAAAAAGGCAACGGGAATTCTCAGGACTACAAAAGAACAATATGGTGAAAATCTAGGGGAAAACATTGAGAACCTAGTAAATAGGCTTAGAAGTAAAAGCTATCGCCTTACAGTTTGTTCAGGTGTTGGGAATGATGCTGACTTAGCTTTAGCTTTTAAGTGTTTAGGAGAATAGGCACTTATAAAAGACGTACTAGAAAATGCAACACCAACTACTACAGTACCTTTGATCAACGCCTTTTTGAAATAAGCACCTTTATGGACCTAGGGCGAAACTCCTATTTGTAGAGAATTTGTTGAGTGTGGGATGGTAAACTAGTAGAGCACAAAAAAAGGCACAGGGAAGAATTTGCGGAATTTAGGGGGATTGGTATGAGAAAAAGAAAGTTGTCTTTTAAAGTGATGGTATGGTTATCCCTTGTTTGTATGTTGGTTTATATGATAGAACCATTTTCATCATTATATGTTTCGTCGAAAGTATATGCTGCAGCGACACCACGGAGTGAGAATTTTGAAAGCGTACCGACAGGATCAGGGGTTAGTGTCCCACAAACGATAGGTGACTGGACATTTAGTATGGTTAGTACTGTGGGTGCGAGTCCAAGGACCCAAATTAGAATGCTAGCTCCTAACACGACGAAGGATTTGTTATTTTTGGGATCCTTTCAGGCTGGAGTGAATGAATACGGTCGGGTACAGTCAAATACAGGAGCATTCAAACTTGTTTCTTTCAGAGTTGTCGAGAGGAATAGTACAGCAGATACTTATCGAATAGTAGGGTATCTTGGCGGAAACCCAGTGGTTGGGGCTGAAAAGTCATTCACTCCCCCTTTTAATAATTTTTACACCGTAGATGTATCAAGTGATCCTGCTTGGCAAAATATTGATGAGTTTCGAATTTATGCGAATGCAACGGTTAAATTGGATTTTGATGATCTGATTGTTACTGATCCGGTGATTGCAGATTCAACGGCACCAACTGTCGGAAACACTGGTACGATTACCACAAACAATGTTACCGCATCAGAAGTGACATTAGACTGGACAGAGGCCACAGATAACGTTACTTCCCAAGAGGATTTAGAGTACCGAGTCTATCAATCTAGCAGTAATAATATTGATACTGTTAGCGACATAGAAGCTAATGGTACTCCGCTAGGGAACGGGTTTACTAAGGACATTTCATCCTTTGGCTTAACTGAACTCGATGCAGATACAACATATTATTTCAACGTTATCGTTAAAGATGCTGCAGGGAATAAAAGTGCTTATAAGATGCAGCAGGTGAATACAGTGAATGTTGTTCCGGGAGTAACAGTTACGATAGGAAATGTGACTGCTGGAAAAGGTTTGACTGAGGAAATCCCTGTTTCGATAAATACACCTATCACGGGGATAGGGGGATATGGAATACAAATAAACTATGACCCTTCGATTATAGATATATTAGAAATTATTCCAACAGACGCAAGTGATGAGGAACTCTTCTTTTCAAACATAGAGTCGGAGGAAGGTTGGTTCAAAGTAGGATGGGCTGATATAACGGGGGGAGATTCTCTTATCTCAACCGCTAAAGAACTATTCAAGGTTAAAGTTAAGGCAAAAAGCGATGCTCCACTGGGAAGCAGTGCTTTGGCCATTGATAAAACGATTTCAGGAAGTATTGACTTTTCCGATAATTCCTATCCTACTAAAGCTATTCCTGCTGATGCGGTAAATGGAACGATTCAAGTCGTGAACAGCTATAATGTGGACTTCGACGTTAGCGGTGGCACCCCAATTGGTTCTCAGCTGATTAAGGAGGATGGAAAGGCGATTAAACCAGCCGATCCAACGAAAGGCGATTATACCTTTGCTGGATGGTATACAAGTAACACATACACAACCGAATTTGATTTTAATACAGCGATCAGCAGTGATATAACACTGTTTGCAAAGTGGATAGGTGGTTCTACAGCACCAACCGTCCTAACAGATCTTACCGTTTCAAATGTAAGTTCAACTTCAGCTACTGTGAGTGGTGAAGTGACGTCAGATGGGAATTCTCCAATAACTGAACGTGGAATTGCTTATTCAACTAATAATTCATATCCAACTATTGAGCAACATACTAAAAAAGTAGTTACGGGTACAGTTGGACCATTAACTGCAAATTTAACAGGGTTAAAGGGATATACTACTTATTATTATCGTCCATATGCAACGAATGCAAATGGCACAAGCTACGGGATGACTAATTCCTTTACTACGAAAAGTAATGATGCCAATATTTACAATCTGAATTTATCAATAGGTTCATTAAGTGATTTTCATTATAGTATAGTCAATTATGGTATGAATGTACCTTCTAGTACTGAGAATTTGATTGTCACCCCGACTTCAGTAGGAAGGCAAGCAACTTTTACTGTAAATGATCGGTCTGCGAGCGAAGCAATTGCTCTGGCTCCAGGGAAAAATACAATTGAGATTAAGGTCATTGCCGAGGATGGGACGACAACAAAGACTTACACGATAAACGTCTACCGATTAGCGCCCGCACCGAACGTTGCGGCTGATGATGAAAGAAATATTATCGAGGGGATCAATGTCCTCTTAGAATACCAAATTGATGATGGGTTATGGGAACAATATAACCCGCTCACCCCTCCAGATTTAAGAGGAAATAAAGTGGTGAAAGTTCGTATTCCTGGGAGCGTGCTAACAGGAGTACCATCAAGTGAAGAAGCGGTATTGTATTTTACCAAAGATTTAAGTCAACCTACCGTAACAAACACAGTAACAGAGGAAGATACTCAGAGTGGTAATGGATTAGTTATCACCCCAAATAGTGAGGACGCTACAGTCACACATTTTAGAATAAGTGACATCATAGGAGGTACTCTCTATAAAAATGATGGAACGACTCCTATCGGAGATGGTGATTATATTACGAAAGCAGAAGGTTTTTCGGGATTGAAATTCTCACCAGCACCTAATGCTAACTCACTAGCTGGAGATACATTCTCCTTTAAGATACAGGCTTCATTGGATGAGGCTGGCAGAGGATTAAGTGAAGCGGAAATCGCAGCGATAACTGTTAACGAAGTGAATGATTCACCAATTGCAGGCGATGACAACCTTCCTGGCAAAGAAATGAACCCACAAGGGGTAGAAATCACATTTGCTGAATTGCTGGCAAATGATAAGCCAGGCCCAGATAATGAGAGTGCCCAAATTTTAACGATCAAATCTGTTGATCATGCAGTTGGAGGAACGGTTGCTATTCAAGATGGTAAAATTAAATTTATTCCATCTGATTTAGGAACAGTCAGCTTTGATTATACAGTTGAAGATAATGGAACGAGTCATTCAGTAAATGATTTCAAATCCCACCAAGCTACCGTTAGTTTTAAGGTGGTTGATACAAAGAAACCGATCATTACGCTAGAAGGCAGTGAAACTATCTATCTAGTAAAAGATCAGTCTTATCTAGACCCTGGTTATACTGTGTTTGATGAAGTGGATCAAGATTTAACACAAGATGTAGATGTAACGGGATCTGTTGATACTAGCCAGTTGGGTACCTACCATGTGAAATACAATGTTTCCGATCGTAGCAATAATGCAGCAGATGAGGTTACAAGAACAATACATGTCGTTTCGCCAGAACTAAATGCATTAGCAGTATCTACTGGAGAATTAACACCGTTATTTACTCCGGAACAGCTAAATTATCATGTCACTGTGCCTTATAACGTGACTAATGTAGATATTACGGCAAGTTTATTAGATCCATCCGCTTCTATAACAATAAATGGGACACTCATTGAGAATGATATTTCACAATCAATCCCATTAGTTGATGGAAACAATCCGGTTACAATTGTAGTAACTGCTAAGGGTGGAAGTACGCAAACATATACAATAGAAATAACTAAGAGTATTGCACCGCCTGCTGCACCAAATGTTAGCGCCGAAGATACAACAAACAAGCTTGTAGGTGCAGACGGGACGATGGAGTTTTCAACAGATGATGGGGAAACGTGGACCACATTTGATCTGAATCATTCCCCAACGTTTACAGGGGATGTAACGGTGAAGGTACGTGTGAAGGCAACTGGAAATAAGTCAGCTGGAGAATCAACAACTGTGACATTCACCTTAAATCCAGCCCCACCAAGCAGCGGAGGTGGAAGTTCGACACCAGACCCAACACCGGTGCCTGAACCTACTCCAGATCCTAAGCCAACTACTGAACAAATTGTAGTAGACGTGGATGGAAACGATGGAACCAACTTAACGAAGACACCAATCGAGCGAACAACGGAACCAAATGGTACGGTAAAAGATAAAGTGTCCATGTCGGATTCAATCGCCAAGGATACCGTTGCCAAAGCAAAAGAAAAAGGGATGGATACCGCTAGAATTGTCATTCCTGATAAGGAAGATAAGGTGTCGGAGGTAAGAGTAGAAATACCAAATACTGCTCTCAAACAGCTAAATGATGGAAATTTAAATTTAGAAATTGTGACAGAAAACGGGGTTATTTCAATTCCAACTACATCGATTTCTAGCTTCAACGATGACTTGTATTTCCGAGTTGTTCCAATCAAGTCTGAGGAAGGTAAGAAACAAGTAGAAAATCGAGCAAAAACAGAGGAATTAGTCAAAGAAGTCGCCAAAGACCAGACGGTTCAAGTACTGGGGCGTCCAATGGAAATAGAAACAAATATGCAAAGCCGTGAAGTTTCGATTGTTCTTCCATTAAGGGATTTACCAGCGGATGCATCAAAACAACAAGAGATTTTGGATAATCTCGGTGTGTTCATTGAGCATAGCGACGGCACAAAGGAGCTTATTCCTGGTCAAGTGGTTAAAATGAAGGATGGTACTCAAGGACTTCAGTTCACTGTGACGAAATTCAGTACCTTTACGATGATTTACATGGACGGCTGGGAGGAATTCCAAGCTGGACAAAAGGATCTTCATACACCATATATTCAAGGAAGTGGCAACGGCAGCTTCTCACCAAATGCAAATGTGAGTCGTGCGCAAATGGCTGCGATGCTTGCCCGTAATTTAGACAGGGCGCCAACAACGAAACTACCAAACTACCAAGATGTCATAGGCAAGCACTGGGCATATGCCGACATCATGGAAGCGAAAAATGCAGGAATCATGTTAGGTGTTTCAAATACAAAATTTGATCCAGAAGGGTCTGTTACCCGTGCGCAAATGGCGGCAATTGCTTACCGCTGGATTCAATCAGAATGCAAGAATGATTCATCTAGTTTTGATAGTTGTGTAAAGCTAGGTGATTCTACCAAATCTAGCTACAAAGATGTCTCAGCAAAACATTGGGCATCAGAAGCGATATACTTCTTAAAGGAAAGCGACATCATGATCGGCAATGAAGATGGCAATTTCCATCCAGAGGATAAGCTTTCAAGGGCTCAAGCGGTCAAGGTGCTCAATCGTCTCTTTAGACGCGGTCCAATGACAGGTGTGACCACTCCAACTTTCGAGGATGTCTCAAAAAAACATTGGGCATTTGAGGAAATTGAAGAGGCAGCAAGAGAGCATCAAGTTAACTTTAGTGAATCTGGAAAAGAAGTGTTAAAAAAATAATAAACAAGAGGATTGCTTGATTTTTTCATGCAATCTTTTTTAATGATACGAGGAAAACAATGGGATGGTTCATAAGATAAGGTCACAGCGATGCCTCGAAAAATCTTGTTACACGAAAATGTTCCACATTAGAGTTTAAGGATGTGACAGAGGTACAGCAGTTTGATGGTTGTACTTCTTTCTTTTTATTTTGTAGAATATTGCTTGTACATCGTTTCTATATAAGTGGTGTAAAATAATTGTTTTTGGCAAGTGAAAATATAACAATAGGCAATAAAAATGTCTACTTGCCAATTGATTACAGCCATGCGATTGTTCCACCGGTTCCATATTTTTTAAGATAAAGTCACAGTGACTCCCCGAAAAAACATGTTTCACAGGAAAGTTTCACAAGCTAGGGTTTTTCCTAACTGTATTGAAATATGAAAGCCAAATAAAAGTAAGTGCAGAACACTGCAGTTTTACTGGCGATTTTCTGGTATTTTCTTTTGCAATACACACCTCTTTCAGAAAATAATAAAGTTATGAGACTTTTTGCTATGATGTATGAGAGGGATGAATAATTGATTAAAGTAGTTGTCTATTTGCTCTTGTAAAGGCTGCTCTTTAAATATATGGCCGCATAAATGCTTCAGGGTGATAGGCAATCCAAGGAATATGATATCTTTCTCCGTTTGATATATAATGAAGTGTTTTGATTAAGATTCCAGCCTTGTTGTTGTTCATTATAATTAAAAATAATATTGATATAATATTATTGATTGAAGGATAGAAAGAAGGGATAAATAAAAATAAAAATTTATCCCTTTAGTTATTGACATTTGTTTGTTGTTTTTGATATTATATAAACCTGCCCCTGATGAGGCGTAATTACTTTTGAATAATAATTATTTTAAAAAAGTAATTGACTTGATAAAGACAAAGTGATATATTAATATCCTGTCCTAAGAAAATAGTTCTTTGAAAAATAAACAAAGCAAAAACGTCAACGTTTTAAATTTTTATTTATGAGCTAATCAACTCTTTATTGGAGAGTTTGATCCTGGCTCAGGACGAACGCTGGCGGCGTGCCTAATACATGCAAGTCGAGCGAATCTGAGGGAGCTTGCTCCCAAAGATTAGCGGCGGACGGGTGAGTAACACGTGGGCAACCTGCCTGTAAGACTGGGATAACTTCGGGAAACCGGAGCTAATACCGGATAATTCTTTTCCTCTCATGAGGGAAAGCTGAAAGATGGCTT
>NZ_JBIACJ010000011.1:0-97146 GCF_042865275.1 Cytobacillus mangrovibacter
TGCGGAAGGGATAAGTGCTGAAAGCATCTAAGCATGAAGCCCCCCTCGAGATGAGATTTCCCATAGCGTCAAGCTAGTAAGACCCCTGAAAGATGATCAGGTTGATAGGTTTGAGGTGGAAGCGTGGTGACACGTGGAGCTGACAAATACTAATCGGTCGAGGACTTAACCAAAAACGAAAGGCGAAGGCGACTGTTCAGCTTTGAGAGACGTTGGAAAGCCAGCACTGCAAATCCCGCTTTTGGATTTGTAGGGATGGATTGAAACGGCCGAAAAGCTAGGAGCCGTAGCTGGACAAAATGAATAAATGATTACTCTATCTTCTTCTTCTGCATTATCTAGTTTTGAGAGAATAAATTTTAATTTTTCTCTTGCAAAATTTCAAAAAGACGATATAATAAAACTTGTCTTTTAAAAAAAGTTTGGTGGCGATAGCGAGAAGGTCACACCCGTTCCCATCCCGAACACGGCAGTTAAGCTTCTCAGCGCCAATGGTAGTTAGGGGCTGTCCCCTTGTGAGAGTAGGACGCCGCCAAGCTTTTATAAATGGAGGATTAGCTCAGCTGGGAGAGCATCTGCCTTACAAGCAGAGGGTCGGCGGTTCGATCCCGTCATCCTCCACCATTTTACGCCGGCCTAGCTCAATTGGTAGAGCAACTGACTTGTAATCAGTAGGTTGGGGGTTCAAGTCCTCTGGCCGGCATGTTTTAACTCATTTTGTATGAGCCATTAGCTCAGTCGGTAGAGCAGATTGCAGTACGGAGCATTGCTTCCCTGAATAGCAATCTGTGACAAAGAACGAAGAGCTTTGGAACATCTGTATCACTGCTATCAAGATTTAGGAAACAAAATTTTATTTCGAGCCATTAGCTCAGTCGGTAGAGCATCTGACTTTTAATCAGAGGGTCGAAGGTTCGAGTCCTTCATGGCTCACCATTTAAATATTGCGGGTGTGGCGGAATTGGCAGACGCACTAGACTTAGGATCTAGCGCCGCAAGGCGTGGGGGTTCGACTCCCTTCACCCGCATCATTTAATAAGCGGAAGTAGTTCAGTGGTAGAACACCACCTTGCCAAGGTGGGGGTCGCGGGTTCGAATCCCGTCTTCCGCTCCAATTACTTGCCGGGGTGGCGGAACTGGCAGACGCACAGGACTTAAAATCCTGCGGTAGGTGACTACCGTACCGGTTCGATTCCGGTCCTCGGCACCATTTGTTTCTTATATATGCGCCCGTAGCTCAATTGGATAGAGCGTCTGACTACGGATCAGAAGGTTATGGGTTCGACTCCTTTCGGGCGCGCCATATATTTACGGGAAGTAGCTCAGCTTGGTAGAGCACTTGGTTTGGGACCAAGGGGTCGCAGGTTCGAATCCTGTCTTCCCGACCATTTCTTTAATAGTTATTGGGGCCTTAGCTCAGCTGGGAGAGCGCCTGCCTTGCACGCAGGAGGTCAGCGGTTCGATCCCGCTAGGCTCCACCATATGTTTTTGAAAAACAAGTATTATATATTGATTTGGCGGCGTAGCTCAGCTGGCTAGAGCGTACGGTTCATACCCGTGAGGTCGGGGGTTCGATCCCCTCTGCCGCTACCAATTTATTATTTTTAGGATTGTATTTAGGACCTTTAGCTCAGCTGGTTAGAGCAGACGGCTCATAACCGTCCGGTCGTAGGTTCGAGTCCTACAAGGTCCACCAAAGGTTTTTATACGGAGGTATACCCAAGTTCGGCTGAAGGGATCGGTCTTGAAAACCGACAGGGGCTTAACGGCTCGCGGGGGTTCGAATCCCTCTACCTCCTCCATAATTTCATAATTTTTATTATCGCGGGGTGGAGCAGCACGGTAGCTCGTCGGGCTCATAACCCGAAGGTCGCAGGTTCAAATCCTGTCCCCGCAATCTGGTCCGGTAGTTCAGTTGGTTAGAATGCCTGCCTGTCACGCAGGAGGTCGCGGGTTCGAGTCCCGTCCGGACCGCCAGTTTTTAAAAACTTATATGGCTCAGTAGCTCAGTCGGTAGAGCAGATTGCAGTACGAAGCATTACTTCATCGAATAGCAATCTGTGACAAAGACCACAGGGCTTTGGAACAAAGGTCTTTCTGTAATTAAGATTTAGGAAACAAAACTTTATATGGCTCAGTAGCTCAGTCGGTAGAGCAAAGGACTGAAAATCCTTGTGTCGGCGGTTCGATTCCGTCCTGAGCCATCTTATATTATCTGCGGGTGTAGTTTAGTGGTAAAACCACAGCCTTCCAAGCTGTTGTCGAGGGTTCGATTCCCTTCACCCGCTCCAAAATGAAATGTGTAGGCGACTGCTCAGCTTTGAGAGACGGTGGAGAGCTGGTCATACAAATCCTGGTTTTGGATTTGTGGGAACAGATCGAAGCGGCCGAAAAGCTAGGAGCCGAAACTAGACAAATAAAAGGGGCCTATAGCTCAGCTGGTTAGAGCGCACGCCTGATAAGCGTGAGGTCGATGGTTCGAGTCCATTTAGGCCCACTAGTTTTATATATTTTTATTATTCCGCAGTAGCTCAGTGGTAGAGCTATCGGCTGTTAACCGATCGGTCGTAGGTTCGAGTCCTACCTGCGGAGCCATCATATGGGGAAGTACTCAAGAGGCTGAAGAGGCGCCCCTGCTAAGGGTGTAGGTCGGGTAACCGGCGCGAGGGTTCAAATCCCTCCTTCTCCGCCATATGTTGGCCCCTTGGTCAAGCGGTTAAGACACCGCCCTTTCACGGCGGTAACACGGGTTCGAATCCCGTAGGGGTCATAGAAAAAAGCTATCAACTTAAGTTGATAGCTTTTTTTGTTTAATAAACTATAGCAGATTCTTTTTAATTAGCAAGAAAAGCGAAATGCTAGATAAATTTCGAAAAGTTGCTTGATACATTCTAAAAATTGCTAGATAAAGTGAAGAATCTGCTCGATATAAAATGATAAGCTGTTGAAAATCTACAATTTGCTTATTCAGTGTGGCAAAGCTCTAGTCAAACTTTACTTCCTCTTCCACAAGCTTCCTTCCAGGATTGTTCAAATCAATATCTGAAGTAATCCCAGTAGAAGGTCCTCTAAATAAATCTCCTACAGCAAGAATTTTTCCATCCGGTGCTTCAAATAAAGGTGTCTTCGTTTCGTTTTTTAAGGCTTCATTTAGTAAATATTCCTCTTCTTTGTTACTCAATTCATTATTCCACCCTTCAATCTAAAATATATTCTTTGTCTTATTCTGTCTATTAGTGAGAGATTTTATGTCGAAATTATATGAATGAATTAGAATCCTATCTTTATTTATCAAATTTGATAACTTAATGTCAAAAAGTATAAATAATATTTACAAGGTTATTTCTTTGAACGCTCGAATATACTCATGAAGGTGATTTATTGTTAATGAATAGTATATAGGGAGAAGTTGCAATGAAGACAGTAACTGATTACGAAATGCATTTATTTCATGAGGGGACACTTTATGAAAGCTACTCGCTCTTTGGGGCACATCTGATCAAGGAAAAAAATAAGATATATACACGTTTTTGTGTATGGGCACCAAATGCTGAAAGTGTCAGATTAGTTGGAAATTTTAATGATTGGAATGGAGAACGCTTTCAGTTACATAGGGTAAATCATGAGGGAATTTGGATCATTTGTATTAAGGGTGATTTGCAGGGACACTTATATAAATATGAAGTGATCGCCCAAGATGGCAGTAAACGATTAAAAGCAGATCCCTATGCTTTCTTTTCGGAGGTTAGACCAGGAACGGCTTCCATTGTGTACTCACTGGATGACTATCAATGGAATGATCATAAATGGATGAAGACAAAGGCAGAGAAGACTATTCTTGCAGAGCCTGTAGCTATTTATGAAGTCCATTTAGGATCGTGGCGAAGGCATGAAGATGGGTCCTATTTATCTTATAAAGAATTAGCTGCAGAATTAATTCCATATGTTAAAGAGCTGGGATTTACACATATTGAATTATTACCCTTAATTGAGCATCCGCTCGACGAGTCATGGGGCTATCAAGGGACGGGATATTATTCGGTAACAAGCAGGTATGGTGAACCAAAAGATTTTATGTGCTTAATTGATCAATGTCATCAACATGGAATAGGAGTCATTCTTGACTGGGCTCCGGGGCATTTTTGTAAGGATGAGCATGGGTTATTCCGGTTTGATGGGTCTTATTTATATGAATATGAAACATTAGGAGACAGGGAAAATGCGATATGGGGGACGGCTAATTTTGACCTCGGAAAAAATGAGGTTCAAAGCTTTCTTATTTCAAATGCGCTCTTTTGGATGAAATATTATCATATTGATGGCCTCAGGGTAGATGCGGTGGCCAATATTCTCTTTTGGCCCAATCGCCATGAAACTGAGAATCCATTAGGCAGTCAATTTCTAAAAAGTTTAAATCAAACAGTTTTGGCGTACGATCCTTCTTTCTTGATGATGGCAGAGGATTCAACAGAATGGCCACAAGTTACTTCACCGGTGGAATATGGTGGTCTTGGCTTTTGTTATAAATGGAATATGGGATGGATGAATGACATCCTTTCATATATGGAAACAAGTCCAGAATCTAGAGTGATGGCACATGGGAAAATGACCTTTTCTTTGATGTATGCCTTTATGGAAAGCTTTGTTCTTCCCTTGTCACATGATGAAGTTGTTCATGGGAAAAAATCACTTTTAAATAAAATGCCTGGTGACTACCGGGAGAAATTTGCACAGCTCCGATTGCTTCTTGGGTATATGTTTGCACATCCAGGAAAAAAATTGCTGTTTATGGGATTTGAACTAGGGCAATTCGATGAATGGAAGGATAAAGAAGAGCTGGATTGGAATTTGCTTGATTATGAGATGCATCAAAAAATAAATAAGTATGTGAAAGATCTGCTAAAGCTATACCGTCGCTCTAAACCATTTTATGAGTTGGATCATCTAAGTGAGGGCTTTGAATGGATTGATGTACATAATCATCAGCAGTCTATCTTTTCTTTTGTCCGCAAAGGTAAAAAGGAAGAGGATTATCTTGTTATTATCTGCAACTTCACTGGGCAAAAGTACCATGATTATCGAGTGGGTGCTCCAAAAGAGGGCTCTTATCGAGAAATATTTAATAGTGATCGAGATGAGTTTGGGGGAACGAATAGCATTAATAAAAAGGTGCTAAAAACGGAAGCTATTGAGTTCCATGGAAGGTCGCACTCATTAAGGATGGAAATTCCGCCATTTGGTTTATCCGTTTTACGCCCTGTTAAGCATCGAAAGGAGAGGAAAGGGAATGGGAAAGAAAAAGTGCGTAGCCATGTTATTAGCAGGAGGGAAAGGAAGTAGGCTTAATTCATTAACCAAGAGTCTAGCTAAGCCTGCTGTTCCATTTGGAGGAAAATACCGAATTATTGATTTTACTTTAAGCAACTGTACGAATTCAGGCATTGATACAGTAGGGGTTCTAACTCAATACCAGCCACTCGTGTTGAATTCTTATATTGGGATTGGCAGTGCCTGGGACTTAGATCGAAGAAATGGCGGAGTAACTGTTTTGCCGCCATATAGTGAATCTTCTGAGGTGAAGTGGTACACCGGTACTGCTAGTGCAATCTATCAAAATCTTAATTACTTAACCCAGTATGAGCCTGAATATGTGTTGATCTTGTCAGGTGATCATATTTATAAAATGAATTATGAGCTTATGCTTGAATACCATATCGAAAAAGGGGCCGATGCAACGATTTCTGTTATTGAAGTTCCGTGGGAGGAAGCCAGCAGATTTGGCATTATGAACACAGATTTGGACATGGGGATTGTTGACTTTGAAGAGAAGCCAGATACCCCGAAGAATAATCTTGCCTCTATGGGTATTTATATATTTAATTGGTCACTTCTAAAAGACTATTTAGGCAGGGACAATCAGAATCCGAATTCCAGCCATGATTTTGGAAAGGATATTATTCCAATGCTGCTTAAAGAGGGGAAAAAGATATTCGCTTATCCATTCAATGGATATTGGAAGGATGTTGGAACCGTAAAGAGCCTTTGGGAAGCTAATATGGATTTATTGGATGAAACATGTGAATTAAATCTATTTGATTATGATTGGCGCATATATTCTGTTAATCCTAATCAACCGCCACAATATATTTCACCTAATGCTGATGTAGTAGAGTCTCTAATCAATGAAGGATGCACAATAGAGGGTGATATTGTACGGTCCGTTCTTTTCCAAGGTGTATCGGTTGGGCTGGGTTCGATTATTCGGGAGACAGTTGTCATGCCCAATGCGCAAATTGGTCAAAATGTATTGATTGAAAAAGCGATTGTACCTGCAAATATGATCATACCGGATGGGACAGTCATTCGAGCTTCAGAAGGATCGAATGAAGTCATACTCATTTCTGAAGAAATGATCGATGGGGTTGTATCTTAAGAGAAGGCTAGTTTGAGTTATTTGCATAAACGTATTTTTATAGGAGGGAATATGTTTGAATAAACGTGTACTAGGTGTGATTGATGCGACTACCCATCATGAAGGATTGGAGGAATTGATGACACATCGATCACTTGCTGCTGTTCCTTTTGCTGGCAGGTATCGGCTAATTGATTTTGTCCTTTCTAATATGGTGAATTCAAATATCGAAAGTGTAGCTGTTTTCCCGAAATTTCAATATCGATCATTAATGGATCACCTAGGATCGGGGAAAGATTGGGATTTAAATAGAAAAAGAGATGGTCTATTCTTCTTTCCATCTTCTATTATCGAAGGAATTAGAAGGGGAATCGGATCGTTTAGCCATTTTGCAGCTAACTTGGATTACTTTAAACGCAGTAAGCAGGAATATGTCATTATAGCTAATTGCTATACTGTTTTTAATATGGATTTCAGGCCTGTATTAGAAAGACATATTCATACTGGCTGTGACATTACGGAAGTGTTTCATAATGGAAAGTCCATGCAAATGTATTTAGTTAAAACGTCTTTGCTTATTGAATTAATTCAGACACGAGAAGCAACAGGGTATACTTGTATGAGCGATGTAGTCATGGATATTCACCATAAGTATCGTTTGTGTATTTATGAATATACCGGTTATTCAGTAATGATTGACACGATTCAGTCCTATTTCTCAGCTAGTATGGAGCTGCTTGATCCCGATGTATGGAAGAAACTATTTTTGAAGAATCACCCGATTTATACAAAAGTGAAGGATGAGCCACCAACACGCTATTTAAAAGGGGCATCTGTTCATCATTCAATGATCGCAAATGGATGTCAAATTGAAGGGACCATCGAAAATAGTATCATTTCACGTGGGGTGAAGATTGGAAAGGGTTCAATAGTGAAAAACTGTATCATTATGCAGAAGAGCCAAATTGGTGAGAATTGTCTATTGGATTCAGTCATTCTAGATAAGGATGTAAAAGTTGAATCAGGAACAATTATGACAGGGGCCAGTCAAGCACCATATGTCATCCGAAAAGGCATGGGCCAAGGAGCGCTGATGAATACGTGAAAGTATTATTTGTTGTATCTGAATGTATACCATTTGTAAAATCTGGCGGATTAGCAGATGTTGCAGGTTCATTGCCAAAGGAGCTCAGGAAGCAAGGGACAGATATTCGGGTGATTCTCCCGAAATATGGATCGATTTCAGAGAATTTTAAAATACAAATGAAAAAAAGGGCTGAATTAGTTGTTGAAGTAGGGTGGAGAAATCAATACTGTGGAATTGAAGAATTATCCTATCAAGGGATTACGTATTATTTTGTAGATAATGAGTATTATTTTAAGCGTGAAAATTTGTATGGCTATTTTGATGATGGTGAGCGCTTTGCCTACTTTAATCGAGCCGTATTAGATGCCATTCCATTTCTTGATTTTCAGCCAGATATTATTCATTGTCATGATTGGCATACAGGGATGATTCCTTTTTTATTAAAAGTGGAATATAAAGCGAAAGAGGGATATCAATCCATTCGGACAGTTTTTACAATACATAATCTGCAATTTCAGGGGATTATGCCAAGAGAAACTTTAGCAGATTTATTCGGTTTAAATGACCGCTTTTTTCATATTGATTATTTAGAGTTTTACGGGAATATCAATTTTATGAAGGGGGCCATTGTTGCCTCAGATAAATTAACAACGGTCAGTCCCACATATAAACAGGAGATTCAAACGAGCACATATGGGGAGAGGCTTCATGAATTGCTTCAAAAAAGGGAATCAGATTTGGAAGGGATTTTAAATGGAATTGATGATGAATTCTATCATCCTGAAAAAGATCCTTTTCTGTACAAAAGCTATACTGCGAAGAAACTAGCGGAAAAACAGGCAAATAAAGCCCATTTACAACAACTATTTGGCTTGCCTCAAAAAGCAGATACACCACTTATCACGATGGTAACTAGACTGACAAAACAAAAGGGAATTGAGCTTGTTCGATGTGTGTTTCAGGAATTGATTTCAGAGGATATCCAATTGCTTATTCTCGGCACAGGTGATAAGGAGTTTGAACAATTTTTTAGGGATATGGAAGCAGCATATCCGAATAAATGCAAGGCGTATATCGGATTTGATGAAGGGCTTGCCCACCAGATTTATGCGGGAGCTGACTTATTTCTTATGCCATCAAAGTTCGAGCCATGCGGGCTTGGGCAGTTAATTGCGATGAAGTATGGAACTGTACCAATTGTAAGGGAAACAGGAGGGTTAAACGATACAGTTCATTCCTTTAATGTGCTAACAGATGAAGGGAATGGGTTCTCATTCAGTCATTTTAATGCTCATGATATGCTGTTTACGATTGAACGGGCACTTAGTTTTTACCGGGATGAAGAATGTTGGGAAACCATTGTAAAAAATGCAATGGAAATGGATTATAGCTGGGCACAGTCGGCATTTAAGTACAACCGGCTTTACTTGGAGCTCGTCTCAAGGAGTGAGAGTCATGTTTGCTAATAAAGAAGAATTTAAAGGTGCCTTTTTAAAAAAGCTTGAGATGATGTGCGGGAAAAGCTTTGGTGAGAGCACTCAACGTGATCATTACTTTACCCTTGGGAATATGGTGAGGGAATATGTCAGTACGAGTTGGATCAATACGAATGAGCGCTATCGTATGGCGAAGGGAAAACAAATTTACTATCTTTCGATCGAGTTTTTGCTCGGTCGACTGCTTCACCATAATTTGTTGAACTTAGGCTTAGAGGATGTTGTTCGGGAGGGGCTAGAGGACTTAGGAATCGATCTGAATCGATTGGAGGAAGCCGAACCTGATGCAGGACTAGGAAATGGTGGACTTGGTCGATTGGCAGCCTGCTTTATGGATTCCCTTGCTTCATTAGATTTGCCAGGGCATGGCTGTGGAATCCGTTATAAGCATGGTTTGTTTGAACAGAAGATTGTGGAGGGCTATCAAGTTGAGCTTCCTGAGCAATGGCTTCGGCATGGACATGTTTGGGAAGTAAGAAGAGCTGAATTAGCAATTGAGATCCCATTTTGGGGAAATGTTGAAGTAAGAGAGGAAAATGGAAGGCTTGCTTTCCGTCATGTGAATGCAGAAACCATTACAGCTGTTCCATATGATATGCCTGTTGTTGGTTATAAGACAGATACAGTCAATACGCTCAGGCTTTGGAATGCAGAGCCATCTCCTTATCCTATCCATCAAGATATCTTAAAATATAAGCGGGAAACGGAGTCAGTTTCTGAGTTTCTCTACCCGGATGATACACATGACGAGGGAAAAATACTTCGGTTGAAGCAGCAGTATTTTCTTGTTTCAGCAAGCATTCGCTCGATCATTCGCTCCCATCGAAAAAGATATGGCGGCTTGCATTCGTTCCATGAGCATGTGGGTATTCATATTAATGATACACACCCAGTCCTTGCTATTCCGGAACTCATGCGTATCTTAATAGATGAGGAAGGCATGGGATGGGAAGAGGCATGGCAGATAACGACAAAGACGATTTCTTATACGAATCATACGACATTATCGGAAGCGTTGGAAAAGTGGCCAGTTCGGATATTTCAACCGTTGTTGCCGCGTGTTTATATGATTGTTGAGGAGATCAATGAACGATTCTGCCAGCAGCTGTGGGAGCAATATCCTGGTGACTGGCAGCATATTGAGCAGCTGGCGATTATTGCCCATGGAGAGGTAAAAATGGCTCATCTCGCTCTTGTGGGCTCATATAGTGTCAATGGAGTGGCAGCTCTTCATACAGAAATACTGAAAAAGCGGGAAATGAGCAGTTTTTATCGAATCTATCCAGAGAAATTTAATAATAAAACAAATGGAATTACCCATAGAAGATGGCTTTTAAAGGCTAATCCGCTGCTGGCAAAATTTATTACAGAAGGAATAGGGAATGGGTGGATTCGAGAGCCAGAGCAGCTAAGCAGTTTAGCTCAATTTAAAGAAGATTCATCCTTTCTCGAGCAGTTATCACAAATTAAACAGCAAAATAAACTAAGGCTTGCTAAAAGAATTGAGGAACAGACTGGGATGATGGTTGACCCTGCATCGATATTTGATATTCAAGTGAAGCGGCTGCATGCTTATAAACGACAGCTATTAAATATCATGCATGTGATGTATTTATACAATCGAATAAAAGAAGACGGAAACTTTCAAATGAATCCGCGCACCTTTATCTTTGGAGCAAAGGCATCTCCAGGCTATTATTATGCAAAGAAAATTATTAAATTAATTAATACTGTTGCAGAAAAGGTGAACAGGGACCCACTGGCAAATGAGAAATTAAAGGTTGTTTTTCTTGAAAACTACCGGGTTTCCCTTGCGGAGGAAGTATTTCCAGCAGCAGATATTAGTGAGCAAATTTCAACTGCCAGTAAGGAAGCCTCGGGAACAGGAAACATGAAATTTATGATGAATGGTGCTTTAACCGTTGGAACCCTTGATGGCGCAAACATTGAAATCAAGGAAAAAGCAGGGGATGAAAATATCTTTATTTTCGGACTCTCAGCCGATCAAGTGTTAAACTATTATCAAAATGGCGGCTATCATTCAATGGAATACTACCATCATGATGAGAGAATCCGTCAAGTAGTTGATCAGTTAACGAATGGATTTTTCCCAGATACTGATGATGAATTTGATCCCATTTATGATTCACTGCTTACGGAAAATGATCAATACTTTGTACTGAGAGATTTCTCTTCCTATGTGAATGTTCAAAGTCAAGCTGGAAAAGCTTATGAAGATCAAGGCAGATGGCGCAAAATGAGCTTGATGAATATTTCAGGATCTGGTTATTTCTCTAGTGATCGCACGATTAATGAATATGCGTCAGATATTTGGCGAATAAAAACATTAGGTATTAAGTGAAATTTTCGTTAAAGCACGATCTTTTTTTAAAGCGATGATTCGAACTGAATCATCGCTTTTGTCCTTATCTAGGAAATTATAAATTTGGATATTGTGGATAACTTTGCGACAAGTTTGACTGCATCCAGCTCCAGCGCCTACCCCCTCGAGGTCACAAGCCAATCCTCCCAAAAAGGTAAAGGACACCTTTTCGTGAGGCTCGTCTTGTGCTTGTCGGGGGTGATCAAGGCGCTTGCGCATTTGTTTTATTTATTATTCTTTATCATCAACATAACCATCTGTTTGATGGTAATGAACATCACCGTATGGAGCTTCGATGTCTTCTTCGTCAAGCATTGCTTCGTATTCCTCGTGCTTCTTCGATGGGAAAACAATTCTCTCTGTCCCTTCTAAGTTGTTAGCAATAAATGTTTCATAATCCTCTGTAAATCCCTCGTCATCATGTCCTTCATTATAGAGAGAATTATAATCCTCGTAGTCCCCTCTTAGATCAGAAGGGCTTTCAGATGTGCCAAAACGGGCAACCTCTTGGAAGCTGTCCTCATTATCAACGACTTCTCTGAATTGATGATGCTGAAACGTATTGCCGTGTGCAGGTTCAAGTACATCTTCCTCTACAGGTCGATCTGTTGGAACTCGCTGCTCAGGGCTATGGTCCTTGCAATAAAGGGTTGAGGGTATTACCTCCAGACGTTCAAAAACGATATCGTTTCCACATACTTTACATCTTCCATAGGTGCCATCTTGAATGGCTTGTAAAGCCAAATTTACTTTCTCCATTTCAGATTCATGGTGATCTTCCAACGCAAGATCTTTTTCTCGTTCAAATAATTCGGTGCCCATATCTGCGGGGTGATTATCATAGATGGATAGCTCGCCAATATTTTCTCTTGCATTCTCTAGGTTTCCTTCTTCTCCATGAAGCAGAGCTTTTAATTCTTCTTTTTCTTCCTTCAGCTGTTTAGTTAATTGATTGAGCTGCTGAGTTGTTAACAAACGCTTCACTCCCTTATCAGGTTCGTTTCCATTTCACCAAAAAAGTGATGTATGGGTTTAGTATGAACGTTATTTATAAATTCATGACAAAATAAACATCCATGAGCATTTGCGCACAACCAAGTATGTTAATGTCGGTCTGTTTAAATGCACAGCTCTAGTTATTAAACATTTTTTACATAGAAAAAGCCTTTGCTTAGTCGCAAAGGCTTGAGATCTTTATATGAAATATCCGATAAAGAGACCAATGGATAGTAAAAATCCAAAAATGGTATTTGTTTGAGCTGTTGCTTTCATAGCAGGCATCATTTGGAGCGGAATTGTTTTTCCTTTGAATCCTTTTGTTGCTTTAATTGCTTTTGGTGCACTTAGAATGACAATGGCTAACCATGGTGAGATAATATTCATGGCAATCAGAATGAATACCCATAAATAGGAAACAATAAACATTCCAGCAAGTAATTGGATAGCACCTTTTCGGCCAATTAAAATAGCTAATGTTTTCCGGCCAAATTCCTTATCACCATCTAAATCGCGGATATTGTTTGAAAGCATGATGGCCCCAACAAGAATAAAAATCGGGATTGACACTAAAACGCTTGTAGAAGTTACAGTTCCAGTTTGAATAAAGAATGAAATAAGGATAATGATCATTCCCATAAAGAATCCGGATACGATTTCACCAAAAGGTGTATGGGCGATTGGCAATGGACCGCCTGTATATAAATAGCCAATTAGCATACAGAAGAGGCCAACAAGCGCAAGCCACCAGCTGCTGCTTGAGCAAATATAAATTCCTAGTAATAGAGCAATACCGTAAAGAGAAAGAGCTACATTCAGAATGGTTTTTGGCTTAATACCTTCACGGACAATCGCTCCACCAATTCCGTGTGAATCTTCAGTATCTAGTCCTCTTACATAATCATAATATTCATTAAACATATTTGTCGCCGCTTGAATAAGTAAGCTTGCAAGTAACATTGCCAAAAATAATCCAAAATGAAGATCCGTTTCGTACAAAGCTAATGCCGTTCCAAGCAATACAGGTACAAATGAAGCGGTGAGTGTGTGTGGTCTTGTTTGCTGCCACCAAACCTTCCAGTTTTTTGAATTGGAGGGCTGAAAATTTGTATGCGCTTGTGGTTGCATCTAACTCTCCCCTTATCATCTATATTTTAAGAGATTCATTTTTATCTTTATCAAACCTATTTATTATAACGAACAACCCCTGCCTTTGTCAAAACTATGAGGGAAAAACTGCCTAGGGTGAGGACGATCATTGACATAGGAATAATAAGAAGTGTATGTTAAAATTAGTTAGACGAAGGATAACAGCGATAGGCTGTTGTTGGAGGGATTTTTTTGGTTACGATACAAGAAACGGAACTAAAAGAAGGGATCCTTGACGCGATTCAGAGGGCAAAAGCTTCATCTAAACCCGTTTTAGTAAGTGAAGTACAGGAAATTAACCATATCGAACCTCTTTCTTTTTTCGCGGCAGGACATGAGCTTTTTTTGGGCGAACGTTTTTTCTGGAAGGACCCATCCGATGAAACTTTCATAGTCGGATTAGGAATATGTAAACAAATTCAATCGGATCAGGCTGCTGACCGCTTTTTTCATGTTGAAGAAGAGTGGAATAGCTTTATCCAAGATGCTATCATTTATAATCGTTTTCAATTGAATGGTGTCGGGCCATTAATGTTTGGCGGCTTTTCTTTTGACCCAATTAAAGAGAAAACAAAGCTATGGGCTAAATATTCGGATTCACTTTTTCATATTCCAAGATTTATGTACAGTGTAATAAATGGGCAAGCTTTTTTAACAACAAATGTTGTTTGTACTCAAAATGATGATCTCTCTCTTGTTGAGATTGTTCGAGGAGAACGAGAATCACTCTTTTCACTGTTAACAGCTGATAGATATCAAGAAAATTACGAATTAGTAAGTGAAAAGGAAATTAAGCCTAATGAATGGAAGGAAACCGTTTCAGCGATTACAAATGAATTGAAAAAAGGACCGTTGAAAAAGGTTGTTCTAGCAAGAGAAACAAGATTATTGTTCAATAAATTTATTCAAACGGAACAAGTCTTGGAAAATTTATTAAAGCTTCAGCGAGAGAGTTTTGTGTTTGCATTTGAATCAAATGGGGACTGTTTTATCGGGGCTTCTCCAGAACGACTTGTTAAGAAAAGTGGAACAAGCTTTCTTACGACATGTCTTGCCGGTTCAATTGCAAGAGGGAAAACAGAAGAAGAAGATCAGCTGTTAGGAAAGACATTGTTAGCAGATCCAAAGAATTTAATCGAACATCAATACGTTGTCCAGATGATTAAAGAAGCAATGGGTACGGTATGTGAAGAAGTGACATTGCCTAAAAAGACACAATTGCTGAAAATGAGAGATATTCAGCATTTATATACGCCGGTTATAGGAAAGGCAAAGAAAGATACATCCTTGCTATTATTGGTTGATCGTTTGCATCCAACCCCTGCATTAGGGGGGCTGCCGAAAGAGCAGGCAGTCGAGAAAATTAGAGAAGTTGAGGATTTGGATCGCGGTTTTTATGGTGCTCCATTAGGCTGGGTGGATTATCAGAGAAATGGTGAATTTGCTGTATCGATTCGTTCAGGTCTCATTCAGGGAGATGAGGTTTCTATCTTTGCAGGATGTGGAGTTGTCGAAGATTCAAATCCAGATAGTGAATATATAGAAACGAAAATTAAATTTCGACCGATGCTAACGGCACTTGGAGGGGTAAAACAATGAGTCATCAAGAGTCTTTAACCTCTTATATCGCTGCTTTTGTTTCTGAATTATATAAAAATGGGGTAGAGGATGTTGTAGTGAGTCCTGGTTCAAGATCTACCCCAATGGCAATGATCATTCATGAGCATCCAGAACTTCGTGTACATATTCATGTAGACGAACGTTCGGCTGCCTTTTTTGCGTTAGGAATTGCGAAGGCCACGAAAAGGCCAGTAGCGATTCTATGTACATCAGGCACTGCAGCTGCAAACTACTTTCCAGCTATTGTAGAAGCAAAAATAGCACGGGTTCCTTTATTGGTTTTGACTGCTGATCGCCCGCATGAATTAAGGGATGTAGGTGCACCGCAAGCCATTGACCAAATTCATCTCTATGGAAATCATGTGAAATGGTTTGTTGAAATGGCGCCGCCTGAAAAATCAGAAGAAATGATTCGCTACGCACGTACTGTTTGCGCGAGAGCTGCAAGTACTGCCCTGAGCTCACCGGCTGGACCTGTTCATCTGAACTTTCCATTCAGGGAGCCCTTAATTCCACAATTAGATCGTGCTGATTTATTTGAGATGAATGAACGTTCGAAGGGTTATGTGAAAATTCAGGCTGGAGAATTGGCCTTAAATGTGGAGCAATACAAAGAAATGGCAGAAAGTATGCATGCATATAAGCGAGGAATTATTGTTTGTGGAGCAATTGAAACAGATGGATTTGCCGAAGCAGTAACAAGTCTTGCCAAGAAGCTTGGGTTTCCGATTCTTGCAGACCCTCTATCACAGCTAAGAAGTGGCAAGCATGATGGAAGCCATATCATTGATACATACGATACGTTTCTAAAAAATGAAGAGGCAAAGAAGTTTTTGAAACCAAATCTTATTATTCGTTTTGGTGCATTGCCTGTTTCTAAGCCGTTAACCATATTCCTTAAGGAAAACCATGATGTCCGCCAATTTGTTGTTGATGGTGGGGGTGGATGGCGTGATCCGGGGATGATCTCTTCAGAAATGATTTATTGCCATGAAACACATTTATGTGAATCCATAGAAGTGTTTGTTGAACAAGTGAATGATTCAAGCTTCTTTGAAAAATGGGATGAGATCAATCAATTAACACGCAAGAGTTTAGCGGAAATTAATGAACTAGCTGTGTTAAGTGAAGGGAAGTTATTCTATCAGTTAGCTGACCAGCTCCCAGAAGGAGCAACCTTATTCGTTGGCAACAGTATGCCAATTAGAGATTTAGATACTTTTTTTCATTTCAATGATAAATCTATAAGAATCATGGCAAACCGTGGCGCGAATGGAATTGACGGTACGATTTCAACTGCTTTAGGTGCAGGAACATGCTTACAGCCACTTTATTTAGTACTAGGGGATCTCACTTTTTTCCATGATTTAAATGGCTTAATTGCGGCTAAACAATATGGAATCGATATTCATATCCTTCTCATTAATAATAATGGTGGTGGAATCTTTTCATTTCTTCCGCAAGCCAGCCATCCGAAGAACTTTGAAAGCCTATTTGGAACACCATTGGATTTGGAATTCGAGCATGCTGTGAAAATGTATGGTGGACAATATGAATTAATTTCTGATTGGGATCATTTTTCGAAAGTGCTTGCAGGTGAAAACTCAGGCTTAACAGTCATGGAAATTAAAACAAATAGAAATCGAAATATAGCAGAGCATCGCGAACGCTGGGATGCCGTTTCCCGGGAAATTAGTCGATTATTGGAAGAGAAGCACTGATGGATTTTGTCATCGATGGTCTTCGTTATTATGTCGACTTATGGGATTCTCCTACCAGTAATCAAGATAATGCCTTTCCATTGTTACTTCTTCACGGCTTTACAGGCAGCGCTTCTTCTTGGAGGAAATTTGAGACTCAGTGGAGTTCTGCTTCAAAAGTATTTGCGATAGATATTGTAGGGCATGGAAGAACAGATTCACCTTTGGAAACTTCAAGATATAATATTGAATCTGTGGCAAAGGATTTAAATGAGCTCATGGACCGGATGGGAATGGAGCAAGCTGACATTCTTGGTTATTCTATGGGAGGCAGGCTAGCCCTAACATTTGCGATTAACTATCCTGAAAGAGTAAGAAAGTTAATCTTAGAAAGTTCTTCCCCTGGACTTGAAAAAGAAGCAGAGCGAGAAGCAAGAAGAATTCAAGATGAAAAACTAGCCACACGAATTCAGCAAGATGGTATTCAATCATTTGTTGATTATTGGGAAGACATTCCGCTTTTTCAAAGTCAAAAGCAACTACCTGAAAATGTCCGCAGTGAAATTAGAAATGAGCGGTTAGGGAATTCAGCCATCGGTTTAATCAATAGCCTCAAAGGAATGGGCACGGGAGTTCAGCCTTCTTGGTGGGATAAGCTAGAAGGCTATGTGGGGCCGACACTTTTGTTAACAGGAAGCTTAGATGAGAAGTTTTGTGAAATAGCAAAGAAGATGCAGCAACACTTGAAAAATGCATCTTTTATCACGATATTGGAATGTGGACATTCAATACATGTGGAGAAACCAAAAATATTTGGTACAATAGTAAATGAATTCTTGTTGAATGACAAAGGGTGAGTTTTCATAGCCCTTTTAAATGAGAGAAGAACGAAATATAAAAAGGAGGATTCTGTTATGTCAGCAGTAGAATGGATTGCCGCACGTCAATATCAAGAAATTATGTATGAAACATACAACGGAATCGCAAAGATTACTATTAATCGTCCAGAAAAGCATAATGCGTTTACACCGAGAACGGTTATGGAATTAATTGATGCTTTCGCTTATGCACGTGATGATTCAAATGTAGGTGTCATCATTTTAACAGGTGCAGGAGATCGAGCTTTTTGTTCAGGTGGAGATCAATCTGTCCGTGGACATGGTGGATATGTGGGGGATGACCAAATTCCTCGCTTGAATGTTCTTGATCTACAGCGTTTAATTCGTGTAATTCCTAAGCCAGTTGTTGCAATGGTTAAGGGATATGCGATCGGCGGAGGTCATGTATTACATATTGTTTGTGATTTAACAATCGCTGCGGATAATGCTGTATTCGGTCAAACTGGCCCGAAAGTTGGCAGCTTTGATGCAGGATATGGTTCTGGTTATTTGGCGAGAATTGTCGGCCACAAAAAAGCACGTGAAATTTGGTATTTATGCCGTCAGTACAATGCACAAGAAGCATTAGATATGGGTCTTGTTAACACTGTTGTTCCTCTTGAGCAGGTGGAAGAGGAGACAATTAAATGGTGTGAAGAAATGCTTGAAAAGAGCCCAACTGCCCTACGCTTCTTAAAAGCTGCATTCAATGCTGATACAGATGGACTTGCTGGTATTCAGCAATTTGCTGGGGATGCGACATTGCTTTACTATACAACAGATGAAGCAAAAGAAGGACGCGACGCATTCAAAGAAAAGCGCAAGCCAGACTTTGGTCAATTCCCTCGTTTCCCTTAATACTGTAAGGTGAACAAACGATAAACTTTACTTACTGCAGCTTGATGGTCATGCCATCAGGCTGTTTTTATCTTAGAAAAAATAAGGTATTTGCAAAATAAATCTAAGATATGCAAGAAAAAAGGATTTCTGCTAAGGAGGTGCAGATATGACTAATCAAGTAATGCCCAATTTTATAATAAAGCGAGTTTCTCTTACTCCACAAAGAGAAGCAGTCCGTTTCGAGGGAAAAAAATATACATTTTCTGAGCTTTACGAAAAATCTTATCAAATGGCCGGTCAATTGTCGGGGATGGGCTTGAAAAAAGGGCAGTATGCAGGGGTTTTATTAAATAATCATGTGGATACTGTATGTATCTACTTAGCATTCCAGCTGCTAGGATTGCGGGCTGTCATTCTAAATAATCGATTAACAGCAGATGAGCTTGCTTGGCAAATAAATGATTCTAAGGCAGCCTTTTTGGTAACAGAGAATGTCTTTTTATCCAAATGGGAAGTATTAAACGAATTGCTTCCGAAGGTGAAAACAATATTAAAAGAAGAGCTGGCTGAAACAGATTTTATAGAACCCGCTATTGTTGAGGAAATAAATCTTGATGATATTTGTACGATCATGTATACATCTGGAACAACAGGACATCCGAAAGGGGTGCTCCAAACATATGGGAATCATTGGTGGAGTGCAGTGGGATCTGCCCTAAATCTTGGGCTTTCAGAGAAGGATTGTTGGCTTTGTACTGTTCCTCTCTTTCATATTAGCGGCTATTCCATTCTTATGCGAAGCATCATTTATGGGATGAAGATGGTTATTCTTGAAACCTTTAACGAAAGAGCCGTTATTGAAATCATCCGAAGTGAAAAAGTGACTATTATGTCGGTCGTCAGTACAATGCTTAATCGAATAGAAGCAGAGTTAAAAGATAATCTGCCAGCTGAATTCCGCTGTATGCTGTTAGGGGGCGGGCCAGCGCCGAAATCCTTGCTTGAGAAATGTGTGTCGAAGCAAATTCCAGTATTTCAAACATACGGAATGACAGAAACCTCTTCCCAAATCGTCACACTTTCACCAGAGCATAGTTTAAGCAAACTAAGCTCTGCAGGTAAGCCTCTTTTTCCTTCTCAGTTAAAAATTATCGATATCAATGGAAATGAAACGGCACCAAAAGTTGCAGGTGAAATTGCTGTGAAGGGTCCGAATGTGACTATCGGTTATTTAAATCGGGAAAAAGAGACTTCAGAAAAAATGATGAATGGTTGGCTTTCCACAGGAGATATTGGCTATTTGGATGAGGAAGGATTCTTATATGTTCTGGATCGTCGTTCGGATTTAATTATCTCAGGTGGAGAGAATGTGTATCCAGCTGAAATTGAAGGGATACTGGTTTCCCATCCGGCAATTATGGATGCCGGTGTTATTGGTATAAAGGATGATGAGTGGGGAGAAATTCCAATTGCTTTTATTGCAGCAAATAGTGAGTTAAGTGAAGAGGCAATATTTGAATTCTGCAGGCAAAAGTTAGCGAAATATAAGGTGCCAAAACAACTGAATTTCATCGCAGAAATTCCTAGGAATGCATCTAAAAAGATAATGCGCAGAGAACTTCGTAAATTAGTTGAATGAACTGGAACATATTTGAAAGGTAAGCAGGCCTGCAGCATTTCTGTGCAGTGCCTGCCGAGTTATTTTTGTCTAGCTCAGCGCCTATCGCCTATCAAACTTCAGGTCCCCTCCGCAACGATTTCGTCAACATCGGTTCGCTGTCGCAAACCGTGTTTCCTTTATCGCTGTCGTTGTCCCTTCCAGTTTGTACGGCAATGATCAAGGCGCTTGCGCTTTTCTTAAGAATACTCTGGTTCAAAGGTTTGACAATCAGTTTCGCGGCTATTTTCAGCCGTGTCACCTTTATGACTGACTACATAAATTTGTTCAGCCCCACACTTATTGCCTCTTTCCCAGAATGTACAATTATTCACTTCACATAGAACATCTTTTGCCATTTCGCGTCACTCCCTAGTAGAAAATTTTATGCGATTCGACAAAGCTCAAGTGGTGCTGCTTCCCAGCTTCCTATAAAGTGGTATGCTGTCACCCTTATTAGATTGTGAATGATTGTTCGATTCAATTCGTTCCAATTGAAGGCAAGGCAGGCTCTCTATTGGCAAAATTGAAAAAGCCTCCAAATCTGGAGGCTAAGTTTTACCGAGGAATAACGTGCTGTAATAATCGCTTGATTGTTAGTTTGAACTTCTTTAGATTATTCGTTTAATGCCGTTTCAAGTGCTTGTAAATTACCTTCCATAAGGGAAAGATACGTTCTATTGTCACTAATATCTTCGTCCGTTAATACAGATAAATTATGAAGTACAAGTGGTTGAGCTCCAAGTTCTTTTTGAATAATTTCCGTTAATTTAGAGCTGACGTTTTGCTCGAAGAATACATATTTTACTTGATGTTTTTTACCTTCAGAAATAATTTTTTCAAGATCCTTTTGGGTTGGCTCACTAGAGGAGTTCAATCCTGCAACGCTAATTTGCTGCAAGCCAAATCGTTTTTCCCAATAGCCAAAGGCAGAGTGAGAAACAATGATCTCTTTATGTTTTGCTTCATGAATGGTCTGCTCAAACTTTTTGTTTAGTTCTTCCAGTTCTTTAGCTAATTTTTGATAATTTGCTTCGAATTCCTCTTTATGTTCAGGCATTTTAACAGTTAATTCATTCATAATTGCCTCAGCTAAATCCTTTGCATAAAGCGGGTCAAGCCATACATGTGGATCAATATCTCCATGATGATGACCATCATCCTCATGCTCATGTTCATGATCTTCATCTTCATCCGTTTGATTAGGCTCAATATGGACATTTTCCCCTGCGCCAAGCAAGGTCACTTTTTCATTTTCTAATGTCTTTTGTGCTTTATCAACAAAACCTTCTAATCCAAGTCCAATATAAACAAAAAGATCCGCTTCAGCTAATTTCATCATATCCTTTTGTGTCGGCTCGAATGTATGTTCATCAGCTCCTGGTGGATACACCGTTTTTGTTTCAACGTAATCCCCGCCAATTCGATCTGTAAAATACTGCAAAGGATAGACCGTTGTATAAATAGAAAGTTTACCGCTGTTGTCATTCTTGCTCTCTTTATTTACGTCTGTACATCCCGTTAGGAACAGACCAATCAATAGTATTAAAAGTAATAATAGCTTTTTCATAATTTCCCCTTCCCTTTAAACAAATCGTATCTATTACGGTTTATTGAAGAAAAAAATAACTTTTTAGTTATAAAAAGTAAGGTAATCCGTAACCATTCCGATTCCAAAAGTAATTTTACAAAAAAAATGACTAAAAATCAAGGATTAAATTTGTTTGTGTAAACAGTATTCGGTATTCTTAAATTAGTGAAATCAAAAAAATGTTAGGAGTAAAGCATATGAAACTACTTGATGAAATATTAGATTATAACAACCAATTTGTAGAAGAAAAAAAATACGTAGAATTTGCAACAACCAAGTTGCCTAATAAACGAATGGTTGTACTAACTTGTATGGATACGCGTTTAGTGGAACTCCTGCCAAGAGCATTGAATGTGAAAAATGGAGATATAAAGCTTGTTAAAAATGCTGGTGCCCTTGTTACACACCCGTTTGGGAGTATTATGAGGAGTTTGCTTGTTGCTGTATATGAACTGCAGGCAGAAGAGGTATTAATTATTGGCCACCACGATTGTGGAATGAGTGGGATGAAGCCAGATGGCATCATGGAAAATATGAGGAAACGCGGGAAATCTGAAGCCGCTCTTGATACCATTACATACTCTGGTGTTGACGTTAGGGAATGGCTTAGAGGCTTTGAGAATGTCGAGGAAAGTGTTGCACATAGTGTTCGAATGGTAAAGAAGCATCCGTTAATGCCAAATGATGTTCCTGTCCATGGCCTAGTTATCCACCCTGATACGGGAAAATTAGATTTGGTTGTTAATGGATATGAAGACTAATCGTTTTTCTTTTTAGGTGATTTCTCAGGAACTGGATCGAATCCACCTGGGTGAAATGGATGACATTTCAAAATCCTTTTAACAGCAAGCCAGCCACCTTTAATCGCTCCAAAGCGTTTGACGGATTCAAGTCCATAATGAGAGCAAGTAGGATAGAATCGGCAAGTAGGGGGCTTTAGTGGCGATATCACGATTTGATAAAAGCGAATGAAGCCAATCATTATTTTTTTCAGCATGTCCACCATTCCAATCATTTTTCTAAAGGATGCTAATGTAAAAGATAGCATATATATGATTATTAGTCGAAAAAAATAAATTCCTTATATTACTGATGTATTTACTCGGAATTTAAGTTATAATTAGAGAAGAATTTTTAAAGGAGTGGTAGCATGCCTTCAGTTGAAAGCTTTGAATTAGATCATCATGCAGTTAAAGCACCATATGTTAGACACTGTGGAGTTCATAAGGTCGGGACAGATGGAGTTGTGAATAAATTTGATATTCGTTTTTGCCAGCCTAATAAACAGGCAATGAAACCTGATGCCATCCATACATTAGAGCATCTTCTAGCCTTTAATATCCGTACGTTTTCAGAACCATATGACCATTTCGATATCATTGATATTTCTCCAATGGGCTGTCAGACAGGCTTCTACTTAGTCGTAAGCGGTGAGCCAACTGTTGAAGAGATCATTGATTTGCTTGATAAAACAATGAAAGCGGCAGTTGAAATCACAGACATCCCAGCTGCTAATGAAAAGCAATGCGGCCAGGCAAAGCTTCATGACTTAGAAGGAGCAAAACGCTTAATGCGCTTCTGGCTTGAGCAATCAAAGGAAGACTTGAAGCAAGTATTTGCCTAAAAATATAGCATAAAAAAACCAGGCTGACGCTATGAATCAGTCTGGTTTTTTTGTGGCTTCATGTTCCGATTCACTTTGACTAGTATACGGATTTTCATCTATTGAATCTACTTTGTGCTTGTACGTATACGCTTTAGATGTTGTAATCACAGAAAGAAAAATAACAATCGCAATAATAATCACCGAAACAACTATAATGGCAACCATGAGCAATCCTCCTTTGCTATATCTAGTTTAACATGAAATCCGCTTCATTTGATGAATGTTATTCATGAAGCTATTCAAGTGTTTAGGATGATTTACGTAAGGGTAATATAAAAATGGGAGGATGATTGCATGAGTGATAAATTAATCCAATCTGTGAATAAGCAAGTGGCCAACTGGACCGTTCTGTATGTGAAGCTTCATAATTACCATTGGTATATTAAAGGACGGCATTTCTTCACCCTTCATGAAAAGTTTGAGGAGTTATACAATGAAGCGAATCAGCATATTGATGAATTGGCTGAGAGAATCCTTTCACTTGAAGGTAGCCCTGTTGCAACGATGAAAGAGTGCCTAGAAATGGCTTCTATAGAAGAGGCTTCAGGAACTGAGAAAGAGGAAGACATGGTTAAGTCCATCTGTGCTGACTTTGTAAAAATGGCGGACGAGCTCCAAGAGGGGATTCAGTTAGCAGAGGAAGCAAACGATGAAGGTACTGGCGATATGCTTATTGCCATTAAGCAAAGCTTGAAAAAACATATTTGGATGCTAAAGGCATACTTAGGCTAATACGTAATAAAAGGGATGATTCAGTTCGTGGCAAATGGCCTGCGAAGATGAATCATCCCTTTTTGTGAAATAAATTAAATGTTGGTTATCTTACTTCATATGTATAATATTAGGAATGTTAATGTATATTTCGCGGTTGAATAGTCGAGTTCCTTTGCTGTCTAAAATCCTCGCTTGCGAATTTTCCTTTTAAGCTCTCAATTAAATAAAGTCCCATTAAATCGTATAGTTCCTGGTTATTTAAATCGTTGATCATGCTTAATAAATCTTCTCGGTCCATTTCCTCTAAAAAGGCAAATGCTAACATGTCGATGTCTTCTTCATCTCCAGTAAGCTTATTCCGATAAAGTTCGTATAATTCATCAATGATCTTCATGAACTTCACCTCCCCAAATTTGTTTTTATTTCTTTATTGTATACTTTTTTAATACCCATGATGATAAAAAATAATCTTTATCCTGCTTCTTTTTTTGAAAGATAAGAAAGTATAACTTTTGAGTCAGAGAATTGTCTAGCTCCAGCGCCTATCAAACTTCAGGTCTCCTCCCTACGATAAGTCAACATCGGTTCGCTACCGCAAACCGTGTTTCCTTTATCTCAGTCGAAGCCCTTCCAGTTTGTACGGCGATGATCAAGGCGCTTACGCTTTTCTTTCTCGCTGATGTGTAAATTTAGTATATGTCATTTTCGCAAGAATGATTGCAAGTTCGCATAATTTTAATCAAATTGTGGGAAACGATAAGTAATGATGAAAAGGGGATGACAGGATGGAAGGACATAAAAAAGCGTATTATATTACAGTTGCACAAGGGGAAATCACACAAAGTGCGACAGATTCACCGTGGGATTTCAAAATTGAGGCAACAGATGCTGAGATTCTTGCGTTACGAGAATATTTTAATCAAAATTATGGGACGGAATGGGCGGGTTTCTGGAGAGCACATGTCCCATTTGTAGAATACCATCATGATAAGGCAAATGATCAGTATGATGAAACGATTAAAAAAGTATACGGAATGATCTATCAGCTTGGAGATGAAGAAGCACGGAATCATATAGAAAGCATGGGGATTTTAAAGGATGAGGAAGATTAAGAAGAGGAAATCGGCATACCAGCCGATTTCCTAAAACTTTAAAGGCCCATTTCTACAGCAGAATCAATGACTTCTTGAGGAACGGTGACCGTTTCAATCTTGTTATGGTTAGAATATTGGCCTTTCATTTGTTGCTTCATTGCGATGGTTTGACCTTCGATTGTCATTTCCATATCCATATTCATATTTAAGGCAACTGGATAAAATGTAGTTTTGTCGATAAGAATTTCATAATCAACTGCATGAATTTTCATATTCCCTAGGATGTCTTCTTGAGCCATTTCAGGCGGCAATTGCTCTGCAGCCGTTTCTTTAATGAAGTCATTAAACTTATCGCCTGATGCTTTTAATTTAAGTATATAATGATTTGAATCTTGCTCAAAAGTGAAATCATCTACAAATTTTTGCAATTTCTTCAGTTCTTCACTCGGATTGGATTGATTGCCTGACATTTGAAGGAAGGTATCTGTCATTTCTTGCGGGAACTTCATCCACTGATTAGCTGACGGTTCGTAGAAAAACATTCCATCCTTTGAGAAGTAACTCTCAGTTTCAAAAGACTCTGACTCCTCACCCATGGACATCTTCATTTTTTGATAGAAGGCCATTGGCTCTGTAACGATGTTCATATCAATAACAGAAGCTGTTTTGATATTCATCTCTTCTTGATCGGAGCTCATATCTTGGACCATATCCATTTTTACCGAAAAGCTTTTTAAACTTTCGGAAGCCTCGGTGGATTTATTCATAACTTCCTCTAACGTCAATTCAGATGGCTTTTCTTCAGCTTCTTCAACCTTTGGGGCTTTTTCATTATTTGTTGCTGAATCATTCACAGGCTTAGCTGTTTCATTACATGCCGTTAACATAAAAACCAATAAAAGGCCTGTAAGAATGGAAAGTGATTTTTTCAATACGGGACACTCCTTTTTTGTTTATTCTCTTAGTTTACGATAAAAAAATAGTAAAAGATTCAAAAAATTGTAATTTACTACTTTTTTCATAAGAGAAAAATTTGGAAGATGTCATTAGTCACACTATTAATTTCACTGTATAATTAGAGGACGGATTATGAATGAAATGAGGAATTAAGATGGAAACGTTTATTGATGCAAATGGGGGATTAGTCAAATTATCATTTGCTCGGCATGCATTTGCTAAACAGCCAGAGCATGTTCTTGTTCTTTGTAGAAGCGGCAAGGAGTGGCTGCTTACGAACCATAAGGAAAGGGGACTTGAATTTCCAGGGGGAAAGCTTGAAAAAGGGGAAACATTGGAAGAGGCGGCCTGTCGAGAAGTAATGGAGGAAACAGGGGCCAGTTTAAAGAGGCTAAGGTATATTGGTGAATATGAAGTGACTTTTGAAGAAAAGACTTTTGTTAAGGCGATATTCTATGGGGAAGTAGATAAAATGATGGAAACTCTACATTATTTTGAAACGGAAGGTCCAGTACTTGTCTCAGGAAATATTTTAGATTTAAGGTGGGGGGAGGAATATAGCTTTATTATGAAGGATCAGGTGATTGAAAGAAGTATTCTAAAGCTAGGTGATTTGGATTAGAAGAGGGGGGTGTCCATGTTATATGTCAAACCAGATTCGTTTATACTAAAACCTGCATTTGCAACCATCCATTGTGAACCAAACTGGCAATGGAGAAAACGGAATCAACCACTCCCTAACTATGATTTGTTTTATGTATGGAGTGGAATAGGTACCGTGAATCTTAATGGAAAGTCGTATAATGCACAAAAAGGAAGCTGTTTTCTATTTAAGCCTGGTGATTGGACCACGGCCACCCACGATCCGCAGCATCCGCTCGTGTTAAGCTATATCCATTTTGATTTGAATGAAACCCCTGAACTGGTGCCAAAGGCATATCGGGTGATTCAAGATCCTATCCCTTTTGAGTCATTGTTAACACGTTATATTCGCTTGTTTTTGGTAAAAACCTTTGGAGCAGAAATTGAAGCACAGCTGATTTTAAAGCAATTAATGATTCACTTGTTAAGAGAAGAGCGTGAAAAAGAAAAACGGCTGGAGCATTCAAGCAATGATCTATTAGAGACGATTCGTGAAACGGCCAATTTTATTCAACAGCACCCAGGTGTCCCACATTCGATCGAAAGCTTAGCAATAAGAGCCAATCTTTCCCCACGTTATTTCTCCCAGAAATTCAAAGAAATTATTGGGCATACGGTTAGGAACTATATTATCCGTTCTCGAATCAATCGAGCGGAGCACTTGCTCCATAATATGGGGATGACCGTAACCGAAGCCGCAGATGCGCTCGGCTACAATGATCTTCATTTCTTCAGCAGGCAATTTAAAAAATATACTGGGAAGAATCCGTCAGAAATACGGTAAAAAGCCAAACTCTTTTCAAATTCCAGGAGTTTGGCTTTTTTATATGTAGCCTCCGACAAAGGAAGGAAATAATAGTTTTTTTATGGAATTATCTAGATAAATAAAGTTTGGAGGGAAAAAACCTTATGAAATTAACAATTATTAATGGTGTACGAACGAATAACTTTAATGATAACCTTTTGATGCAAAAGATTGCAGGATTGTGGAAAGAGGCTTCTGATCATCTAACTAACCAAGACTTCATTGTTTACGGTGTCTATCATGATTACGAGAGTGATTATAAAGGTGATTATACATTAAGCATTGCTATGGAAGATAGCAAAAGCGAACCGTCATTGGAAATACCGAATAACGCTAAATATGAAGTCTTCAATGTGGACACATCAGAAGAACAAGGCATTATAAACACTTGGAAAAAGATATGGGAACGTGAGAATTTAGGTACATTGAATAGAGAATACACATACGATTTTGAGAAATATTATCCCAATGGAGATATTGAGATTTACATAGCAATAAAATAATTCAAAAGGGCATCGATTAGTCTATTGGAGAAACTAATAGAGATGGGGTTCTCTTTATTTTTATAGATAAATAACTTTTCGATTCAAAATGATAGTATTGAAACATATAATATCCCAAAAGGAAGATGTACGGATGAGAACTGAAAAGGAGAAAATGTTGGCCGGAGAAATGTATGATCCTGCTGATCCAGTATTATTAAAGGAACGTATGGAAGCAAGGCGCAAGGTTAGGATATATAATCAAACGTTAGAAACTGAAGGGGAAAAGCGAACAAAATTATTAAAGGAATTACTTGGCTCCACTGGGGAGGACGTATATATGGAGCCCAAAATACGTTTCGACTACGGGTACAACACATATGTAGGAGAGAACTTCTTTGCCAACTTCGACTGTACGATTTTAGATGTTTGTGAAGTCCGATTTGGGGATAATTGTATGCTTGCACCTGGGGTACAAATATATACTGCAACACATCCGCTTCATCCAGATGAACGTAATTCAGGTAAAGAATATGGAAAACCGATTACTTTTGGAAACAATGTGTGGATTGGCGGAAGTGCAGTAATCAACCCAGGTGTAACGATTGGTAACAATGTAGTTATTGCTTCTGGAGCAGTAGTCATTAAAGATATACCAGATAACGTTGTAGTTGGCGGTAATCCAGCAAAAGTAATTAAAAATATTGAAATCTAATCGAGGGGCTATCCAATAAGTAAATTATTGGATAGCCCCTTATTTTTTCTCCTTTAATTATGTAAAAAAGTGCAAAAATTTAATTAATGGGTGTAAATCCAAATGGCCTTTAGAGTGATAAGATGTATCATAACCTTTTAGATTAGCAGCCATACAATGGAGGATTTACTATGACAACCGATTATATTCAACAGCTGTTTGCAGACCGTATAGGCGGATCGAATTTTGGGATGGAAGAGGAAATATACAAATTTGAAAAGATTAAAAGAGCGAAAAAAGAAGCTATTCAATCCAACCCAAACATTGAATTGATTGATTTGGGAGTTGGTGAGCCAGATGCAATGGCAGATGCTGCCGTTGTTCTAAAATTAGCAGAAGAAGCAGGTAAGCCTGAAAATCGTTTTTATGCAGATAATGGCATCGCAGAGTTTAAGCAAGCGGCTGCCTCTTATATGGAAAAGGTATTTGGTGTAAGTGATCTTGATCCAGAAACAGAAATCAACCATGTAATTGGTTCAAAAACAGCACTAGCTATGCTGCCGTCAGCTTTTATCAATCCTGGTGATGTTACCATTATGCCATCTCCTTGTTACCCAATTTTAGCTACCCATACAAAATATTGTGGTGGAGATGTGGTTCAGCTTCCAATTACCGAAGAAAATTCATTTCTTCCTGAGCTAGATTTATTGAGTGATAGTGTTCTAGAAAAGGCGAAGCTCTTGTATTTAAATTATCCGAATAACCCGACCGGTGCGGTTGCAACAGCAGAGTTTTTTGAAGAAGTCGTTCAATTTGCTAAGAAGCATCAGCTTATTGTTGTTCATGATGCTGCCTATTCGGCTCTTATATTTGATGGTGAACAGCCGCTTAGCTTCCTATCTGTGCCAGGTGCGAAGGATGTGGGCATTGAGCTTCATTCCTTATCGAAATCATTTAATATGACTGGCTGGCGCATTGGGTTTATTGCAGGGAATCCAAAGCTTGTCAAAGCGTTCGCAACAGTGAAGGATAACAATGATTCAGGTCAGTTTATTGCCATTCAGAAAGCGGCAGCCTATGCACTTTCACATCCTGAAATTACAGAACGTACAGCTGAAAAATATTCACGCCGTCATGATTTATTAGCAAAAGCATTAAGAGAATGCGGCTTTCATGCGGAGAAGCCAAAAGGATCCTTTTTCTTATACACGAAGGCACCTAAAGCAGTAATAGGTGGGCAGGCGTTTCAATCAGCCGAAGATTTCAGTCAATACTTAATAAGAGAGCATTTAATCTCTACTGTTCCATGGGATGATGCTGGTCAATATGTACGCTTTTCCGTAACATTCCAAGCAAATGGAACAGATGAAGAACTTCAAGTGATCGAAGAAATTAAAGCAAGATTAAGCAACGATACATTCGTTTTTTGAAAGGAGGATTTACATGCAATTTACGAAAATGCACGGACTAGGGAATAACTACATTTTTTTTAATCTATTAGAAATGCCGATGGAGAATGAAGATTTTGCAGAGCTTGCAAGAACGGTTTCAGATGTCAATTTTGGCATCGGCTCAGATGGCATTATCTTAATGTGTCCGTCTGATGTGGCTGATTTTAAGATGAGAATTTTTAATGAAGATGGGTCAGAGGGGAAGAATTGTGGAAATGGTTTGCGCTGTGTAGCCAAATATCTTTTCGATCACATGTATGCTACATCAACAAACTTTACGATTGAAACGCTTGGCGGAATCGTCAGCGTGGAAGTCGAAGCAGATAAAAAAAGAGTAGTAAGGCATGTGACAATTGATATGGGAAAGCCTCAGCTATTAAAGGGGATGATTCCGATGAAGGGAGATCCTCTATCCTCTGCCATTAATGAATCTCTTTCTATCGGAGGACAAATTTATCCGATGACTTGTGTGTCAATGGGCAACCCCCATGCGATATTGTTTGTTGATGATGTGAATGAGTTTCCGCTTGAAGAGGTCGGTCCTGTCATTGAATGTGCAGACCTATTTCCAGAGCGGGTCAACCTAGGGATTGTTCAAGTGAAAAATCGCCAGGAGCTTCATTATCGTGTATGGGAAAGAGGTTCAGGCATTACGATGGCATGTGGAACAGGGGCATGTGCAGCTGTTGTCGCAGCTACTTTAAATCACTATGTTGATAGACATATTCCAATCACCGTTCAGCTGCCCGGTGGAAAATTAATGATAAGCTGGGATGAAAATGATCATGTTTGGAAAAGGGGGGAAGCAGCCTACATTTGTCATGGCGAATTAGCTATCGAGGGAATCATTCCAGTTGAAAATAAATAACTATATTGATTTATGCACGCTGTTGATTGGAGCTTCTGGAGCGGAAATCAACAGCCAATTATTAAAAGGAGGAATAGCAGATGACAAAGTCTTATAGTAAGGATGAAATTTTGCAAATTGCCAAAGAGGAAAATGTTCGCTACATTCGTTTGCAGTTTACTGATTTATTTGGAACGATAAAAAATGTAGAAATTCCGATCAGTCAGCTGCCAAAAGCATTGGATAATAAAATGATGTTTGATGGATCATCGATTGAAGGCTTTGTTCGCATTGAAGAGTCTGATATGTATTTATATCCTGACTTGGACACATTTGTTATTTTCCCATGGACAGCTGAAAAAGGCAAGGTTGCCCGCTTCATCTGCGACATTTATCATCCAGATGGCACCCCGTTTGAAGGCGATCCCCGCAGCAATTTAAAACGAATTCTAAACGAAATGAACGCATTAGGATTTACGGATTTTAATGTAGGCCCAGAACCTGAATTCTTCCTATTCAAGCTTGACGAAAGTGGTCAGCCCACATTGGAGCTAAATGATCAAGGCGGCTATTTTGATTTGGCACCGACAGATCTTGGCGAGAATTGCCGTCGTGATATTGTATTGGAGCTTGAAGAATTGGGCTTTGAAATCGAAGCTTCTCACCATGAAGTGGCGCCAGGTCAGCATGAAATTGATTTTAAATATCAAAATGCCCTAAAGGCATGTGATGATATTCAAACATTCAAGCTCGTCGTCAAAACAATTGCACGCAAGCATGGCCTTCATGCGACATTCATGCCTAAGCCATTGTTTGGGGTGAACGGATCAGGAATGCATAGTAATCTATCTTTGTTCAAAAATGGTGAGAATGCATTCTATGATCCTAGTGGTGCACTTGAGTTAAGTGAAACAGCGAGACAGTTTATTGCAGGGATTTTGAAGCATGCGCCGAGCTTTACGGCAATTACGAATCCAACAGTTAATTCGTATAAAAGACTTGTGCCTGGCTATGAAGCACCATGCTATGTTGCTTGGTCTGCGCGCAACAGAAGTCCGCTTATCCGCATTCCAGCTTCTCGTGGATTAGGCACACGTGTAGAAGTGCGAAGTGTCGATCCTGCTGCCAATCCATATTTGGCAATGGCTGTTCTACTTGCAGCAGGCTTAGATGGGATTAAAAATCAATTAACACCAACAGCTCCAGTCGATCGAAACATTTATGTGATGTCTAAAGAAGAGCGTGTTGAAAATGGGATTGCTGATTTGCCGTCCACTCTTGCGCAAGCACTTGAAAATTTAAAAACCGATGAAGTGATAACAAGTGCGTTAGGCGTTCATCTGTTTGAACATTTTATTGAGGCGAAAGAAATTGAGTGGGATATGTTCCGTACGCAGGTTCATCCATGGGAGCGGGAACAGTATATTTTACAATATTAATAGACAAAAAATAATGAAAGAGTGTGATAATCCGTGTGTGGAATAACAGGATGGATTGATTGGCATCGTGATTTGACAAAGGACGAATTCATCGTGGGAAAAATGGCGGAATCTTTAGCTAAGCGCGGTCCAGATGCTTCAAGTGTCTGGAGTGCGCGCCATGCAGCATTTGGTCATAAACGTCTAATTGTTGTTGACCCTGAAGGTGGCGCACAGCCAATGACAAAGGAGAATAGCGGAAAATTTTATACGATGGTCTACAATGGAGAGCTTTATAATACGGAGGATATACGTAAAGAGCTCATCCAAAGAGGATATTCGTTTAAAAGCCATTCTGATACAGAAGTGCTGTTGACTGCGTATATCGAATGGGAAGAAGGCTGTACAGCACATTTAAACGGTATTTTTGCCTTTGCTGTTTGGGATCACCAAAATGAGAAGCTTTTTATGGCGAGAGATCGATTAGGGGTGAAGCCGTTATTTTATAAAGAGGATTCTGGGGCATTATTATTTGGTTCAGAGTTAAAGGCAATTTTGGCGCATCCGAATGTAAAGGCAGAGGTGGACCGTGAAGGGCTTCAGGAAGTGTTCGGACTAGGACCATCTAAAACACCAGGGCATGGAATCTTTCGAGGTGTGAAGGAGCTTCGCCCTGCTCATGCACTCATCTATTCTCGAAATGGAATGAGAATTTGGCGTTATTGGAATGTGGAAAGCAAGAAACATTCAGATTCACTCGACGAAACGGTCGATCAGGTAAGGTTCCTTGTTAAGGATGCAGTTGAACGTCAGTTGGTTGCAGATGTTCCGGTTTGTACCTTTTTATCAGGTGGGATTGATTCAAGCGCCCTGAGTGCCTTTGCTTCAGCTTATTTTAAAAAAGAAGGAAGAGGGCAGCTCCATACGTATTCGATCGATTATGATCGCAATAGTGACTATTTCAAAGCTAGTACGTTTCAGCCTGATCAGGATGGTCCATGGATTCAGAAGATGCAGCAGTATTTAGGTTCGATTCATCACTCAGCTGTCATTGATAATGAGCAGCTGGCAAATCGCTTGAAGGATGCTGTGCTCATGAGAGATTTGCCAGGGATGGCGGATGTTGACTCCTCACTCCTATGGTTTTGTGAACAGATAAAACAAGATTTTACAGTTGCTTTGTCTGGTGAATGTGCAGATGAAATCTTTGGTGGATATCCATGGTTTTATAAAGAGGAATTACTTAATACGGAGGGCTTCCCTTGGATGCGGTCACAAGCTGAAAGAGAACAGCTGCTTCTGCCAAAGTGGCAGGAAAAACTTAACTTACAGAGTTATGTGAAGGATCGATATAACGAAACAGTAGCCGAAACACCTCAATTAGACGGGGAAAGTGAAACAGAAGCTCGCCGCCGGGAAATGTTTTATTTAAATATGGTTTGGTTTATGCAAACACTGCTTGATCGCAAGGACCGCATGAGCATGGGAGCAAGCTTAGAGGTGCGTGTACCATTTGCCGATCATCGCCTTGTTGAATATGCCTGGAACATCCCGTGGGATATGAAAATGCTGAATGGCCGGGAAAAAGGCATATTACGAAAGGCTTTAGAAGGTGTGCTTCCAAATGAAGTACTGTACAGAAAAAAGAGCCCATACCCAAAAACCTATCATCCACAATATATGAAACTAGTAAAAAATAAACTAACAACGATCCTCAACAACAAAACATCTCCTATCCTAGAATTAGTCTCAAAACAAAAAGTCCAAGACATTATCGACTCAGACGGTTCATCCTTCAAAGTCCCATGGTATGGTCAGCTCATGACAGGCCCTCAACTTATCGCTCATCTCTCGCAAATTAATATGTGGCTTGAACATTATAACGTTAATATCGTTGATAACTAAAAGCTGTATTGTTGTCGGTTAAATTGTGAGAACGAAACCAATATACCAAAAAAGTCGTTGATTGGAGCGGAAGGTTGCGAGACTCCAGCGGGAGTAGTGGGACAGCTGAGACCCCACAGGCGCTAGCGCCGAGGAGGCTCAGCGCCCACCCCGCGGAAAGCGAGCACCTGGAGCGGAAATCAACCTCTACCATCTATTTTAATTAGCAACAATATCTGTAAAAGCGTTTTAAAATGAGTATTAATTAAAAAACGGGTCATAGGAGAAGCACTCTTGCTTTTCCTATGACCCATTTTTAATTAGCTTCCTTTCCAATAGCTCAACAAGCTGATACATGACAGTTGCAAATACGGCAATAACGAGTAAGGAAAGCATAACAAGTGTGAAATTAAATACCTGGAACCCATAAATAATCATGTAACCAAGTCCTTTGGACGAAACAAGAAATTCACCAACAATAACACCGACCCACGATAAACCAACATTCACCTTCAAAGTGGATATAATGACGGGAAATGAAGCGGGCAGGATGGCCTCCTTGAAAATTTGGAAGCGGGTCGCACCAAAGGTTTGCAGTACCTTTACATAGTTCGGATCAACTTCCCTGAAGGCTGTATAGACGACAATGGTCGTGATAATAATCGAAATGATCGCGCCCATTGCAACAATAGAAGTGAAGCTGGGACCTAAAGCGACTATCAAAATAGGACCAAGTGCCACTTTGGGCATAGAGTTTAGGACGACTAAATAGGGATCGGATATTTTTGAGATCATTGGTGACCACCAAAGAATGGCTGCCAATAACGTACCTAATACGGTTCCTAAAATAAACCCAAATACGGTTTCTGAAAGAGTAAAGCCTAAATCGATAAATAATGTTCCATCTTGAACTTTTGTTAAGAGCAATGTCCACACTTTAGATGGTGAACTGAAGATTAATGGGTCAATCCACTGCTTACTGCTTGCAAGCTCCCAGCTGGAGAAAAAGACAAGAAAAATGATCAGCTGGTAAAATCGTACCCATTTTTTTTCGCGCTTCAATGATTGCAAGTATCTACGATGCAAATGATCAATATTTGTTTGTTGGTTCAAGAGACTCCAGCTCCTTCCAAACTGTTTGAAAGATACTTGAGAATGCCTCATGGTTGCGCGCATTGAATGGTGTTGCATCTCTTAATTCCTCAGGAATAACAAAGGTTTTATGAAGTTTTCCAGGACTTGAAGAAAAAAGGAAAATACGGTCACTCATCGCAATGGCTTCCCCTATATCATGGGTAACGAGGATTGCTGTTTTTCCAAATGATTTGAGTGTAGTAGAAACAAGATCCTCTAGTTTAAGTTTTGTTTGGTAATCGAGTGCTGAAAAAGGTTCGTCGAGCATGAGCAGCTTCGGCTCAGTTGCTAATGTTCTAACTAAAGCCACCCGCTGTCTCATTCCACCGGATAATTGTTTGGGATACTGCTTCTCTACTCCCTTTAGCCCCATTTTCTCCAGCAAATTAAGTGCATAATCACGATTAAAATCATTGATGTTGCCGCTAATTTTGAAACCTAATAAAATATTTTCCTCAATGGTTTTCCATGGGAAGAGATAATCCTGCTGAAGCATATAACCAATATTTTGCCCTGAGGTCTCTACTTGATTTCCCTCTAGTGAAACGATTCCTTCTGTTGGTTCAAGCAAGCCTGCAATAATCGAAAGCAGGGTTGTTTTTCCGCATCCACTTGGACCGAGGAAGGATACAAATTCTCCCTCCTCGATCTCAAGAGAAATATCGGAGAGGGCCGTTGTAGCAGAGTTTTTTGTAAAATAGGTGTGGTGAATTTCTTGCAAGTTTAAGAAATCCATCGGAACCCTCCTTCGCTAAACGTTTTAGAAATGCAAAATTCTAATCGAACTTGCCATAGAGTAAAAAGTTGATACTCGGGAACGAAAAGATCTACTTCATTACACCTTCAGCAATTTCTGTATTGACGAGCGTCTTATAATCCACTCGCTTAGGCAGTTCGCCAGCTTCTTCCATCACATCTTGCAGGTTATTCCAGCCTTCTTCATCTAAAAGAGGATCAGTGGCGAAGGAACCTTGACTTTTATAGCGATCAACAACCATTTCAATTGTCTCTATATCTGTGTTGTCAAAATAGCCTTTAATGGAATCGGCAATTTCTTTTGCACTATGTGTTTCCACCCATTGCTGTGCCTTATAAATAGCTCTAGTAAACTTTTCAACGGTTTCTTTGTCATCGTTAATTGTACTTTCTTTTGTCATAAACGTTGTGTAAGGAAGATTTCCTGATTCCTCACCGAAAGAGGCGACAATATACCCTTTGCCTTCTTGCTCAAAAACACTAGCAGTTGGTTCGAAAAGCTGGACAAATTCTCCTGTACCAGATGCAAAGGCTGGTGCAATATTAGCGAAATCAACATTTTGAATTAAATTTAGATCTTGATGCGGGTCAATTCCATGTTTTTTCAGAACGAATTCTCCTACCATTTGCGGCATACCACCTTTACGCTGCCCAAGGAAGGTTACTCCTTCAAGTTGATCCCATGAGAAGTTTTCAATCTTCTCTCGGGAAACGAGGAATGTCCCATCTGTCTGTGTAAGTGCAGCAAAGTTGATAACAGGGTCATTTGATCCCTGCGTATACACGTAAATGGATGTTTCGGACCCAACTAGTGCAAAGTCTATACTATCTGACAAAAGTGCTGTCATAGTTTTGTCTCCACCAGCAGTTGTCGTAAGCTCCACATTAAGCCCTTCTTCTTCAAAAAATCCTTTCTCAATAGCTACATATTGCGGTGCATAGAAAATGGATCTTGTTACTTCACCAATTCGAATGTTTTGGACGTCATCTTTTCCACAAGCTGCTAGGGGAATAATAATAATGACAATTAGAAGCAGGGAAAAAGAAACCTTTAGCCACTTTTTCATCCATAAGACCTCCCTTATTCACAATAAATTCTAGCTTCAAAGCCTACCATATCGTATGAAGGTGCAAAAAATGTGTGAATGCCTATATATAATTTTTTTCGCAGATCTTTCGTTTTAGGTTAAGCTAAAATAAAATGGCAAATGGATGAGAAAGGAGATGAACGAAAGTTGGAGCAAATCATACATAAGGAAAGATTTCCATCGCCGAATCCCAGCATTGAGTTATCAATCGTTACATATTACTCTGGTGATTTAAAAGTGAAAGGACTATTAGCTGAACCAAAAGATAATGAAAGTTATGACGGTTTTCTTTACTTGCGTGGAGGAATCAAAAATGTGGGCAAGGTTAGGCCAGGCCGGATTGTGCAGTTTGCATCAGAGGGGTTTATCGTGTTTGCACCCTTTTATAGAGGGAACCAAGGGGGAGAAGGACATGAGGACTTTGCAGGAGAGGATCGAGAGGATGCTTATTCTGCTTTTAAGCTTCTTCAAACCCATTCGCGGGTCAAGGACATTCATGTTTTTGGCTTTTCCAGAGGAGGGGTGATGGCGTTATTAACAGCTATTCATTATCCAGAGACAAAATCTGTTGTCACATGGGGGGGAGTCAGTGATATGTCTCTTACTTATGTTGAAAGATTAGATTTACGGAGAATGATGAAGCGAGTAATTGGGGGAACACCAACGAAATTTCCAGAGCGGTATGAATATCGAACACCACTTTATGAAATAGAAAAGCTTCAAGCCCCAGTATTAATTATCCACGGAGAAAAGGATGAAAATGTTTCAGTTGAGCATGCCTATCGGCTTGAAAAGAGATTAAATACACTAAATCGAAAGATAGAAAGCTGGTACTTCCAAGATTACACTCATTATTTTCCGCCTGTGGTTAACAGGAAGATTGTACAAGATTTAACGAAATGGATGAAAAGACAATAAAAAGGAATGGCCATTATGGACCATTCCTTTAATCGGGGATGAAGCTTAATTTTAAACAACGATATTATGAGTTATATTAAGCGGTGGGGCCGCCTTTTTCTTCTATTTCGGCTGGGACGTTCGCAAATTTCTTGAAGTTTGCACGGAATTTAGCAGCTAATTCCTTTGCTTTTTCTTCATAAGCTTCTTGATTTTCCCAAGTTTTGTTTGGCTGAAGTACTTCATCAGGTACTCCAGGTACATGTAAAGGAATTTCAAGACCGAAAATTTCATCTTTAATTGTCTCTACATTGTTTAATTCACCTTCAAGTGCAGATTGAACCATTGCACGAGTGTATGGAAGCTTCATACGGTTTCCTACACCATATTCGCCGCCAGTCCATCCAGTATTTACTAGATATACTTTCGCGTTATGCTCATCAATTTTCTTTCCAAGCATTTCTGCATATTCTGTTGCAGCACGAGGTAAGAATGGTGAACCGAAGCATGTTGAGAATGTTGCTTCTGGTGAAGTCACACCGCGCTCAGTTCCTGCAAGCTTAGATGTATAGCCGCTTAAGAAATGGTACATGGCTTGTTCTTTTGTTAATTTAGAGATTGGAGGCAGAACGCCAAAAGCGTCAGCTGTTAAGAAAACTATTGTATTCGGGTGCCCAGCAATACTCGGATCAACAATATTATCTATTGCTTGTAGAGGGTAAGCTGCACGTGTGTTTTCAGTTAATGTATTATCATCATAGTCAGCAATACGGCTATCTTTATTGATCACAACATTTTCTAGTACAGCACCAAAACGAATAGCATCGAAAATTTGTGGCTCTTTTTCGCGTGTTAAGTTAATACATTTCGCATAGCAGCCGCCTTCGATATTAAATACGCCGTTTGGAGACCAGCCATGCTCATCATCACCAATTAAACGACGATTTGGATCAGCTGATAAGGTTGTTTTGCCTGTTCCAGAAAGACCGAAGAATAAAGCAACATCACCTTCTAAGCCGACGTTTGCTGAACAATGCATCGGTAGAATGCCGTTTTCAGGCAGTAAATAATTCATAATGGAGAAAATTGATTTCTTAATTTCTCCAGCATATTCAGTACCGCCGATTAAAACCGTACGCTTCTCAAATGAAATAATAATAAATGTTTCAGTAAGAGTCCCGTCCACAGCAGGATTTGCTTTAAAGTTCGGTGCAGAAATAACAGTAAACTCTGCATGATGATCTAATAAGTCTTCATCTGTAGGTCGGATGAAAAGCTGGTGAGCAAACAAGTTATGCCAAGCATACTCATTAATAACTTGAATAGGCAATCGGTGTTTTTTATCAGCACCTGCAAAACCTTTAAATACAAATACTTCATCTTTTTCTTGTAGATAGTTTAATACTTTATCATATAAATTAGAGAAGACTTCCTCAGAAATTGGCTGATTCACATTACCCCAGTCAACTGTATGAATAGTAGACGCTTCTTTCACAATGTACTTATCCTTAGGAGAACGACCTGTATATTTACCAGTAGTAGCAGCAACAGCACCGGTTGATGTAAGGGATCCTTCGTTTCGATTTAAAACCTTTTCAACAAGTTGAGGAACTGATAACTGAATTTGAATATTATTGCCGTTAAGTAACTCGGTTAATTTATTTGGGATACTAACAGAATTCATCTGATGAATACCTTCCTTTATCCAGTATTATTTTTTTGAAAGTGATTACATCTCTTGATTAGTATAACACATTGAGATAATTAGTCTATACTATTGAAGGAATTAATCTTTAAAAATTGCAATTGTCACAATTGGGACAAGCCGCTTTCGCAGATTAAATATTTCCTTCTTATTATATATTCTCAATCGATTTGTTAAACTGATTAGTTGAACAAGGATGATTTATTTGATAACTCTTGAATTGTACGATGGAATGTGTAAGTAATGCAAGAAAACTTAGTATAAGTTAGAAAAGAAATCAATAATTTTATTCATATATTTATTGACGTTAATCATTCTATACGTTATGATTTTACCTTGAACGGATACTCTCTTATCCCGAGCTGGCGGAGGGACAGGCCCAATGAAGCCCAGCAACCTGTTAAAGTTTTTTTTGACAAAGGTGCTAACCTGACGCAAGGACGAAGGTGCCTTGAACGATAAGAGTGAAAGGCGCGAATCGATTTGCTTTCAACCTTTTCACATATGGAAGGGTTTTTTTTGTGCAAATTGGGTGGACGGCTTTTGGAATGCATTTTTAATGTGAGTTTTTCTAGTGCTGTATTTAAATGGTTTAGGGCATGATAATAAAAACTCCATGTTTATTTCATACTACTTAGGGAATGAGTTCCGTATCAATTAGATTGCTTTGGATGAAGTAATCTTGCCCATTATATATATAAGGAGGAATTCAGATGTCAAAAAAAGCTCGTTTGTTTACTTCTGAATCAGTTACTGAAGGACATCCGGATAAAATTTGTGATCAAATTTCTGATGCAATTTTGGATGCTATTTTAGAAAAAGATGCGAATGCTCGTGTTGCGGCGGAAACGTCAGTAACAACAGGTCTCGTTTTAGTTGCTGGTGAAATTACTACTTCTACATATGTAGATATTCCAAAGATTGTACGTGAAACGGTGAAAGAGATTGGCTACACGCGTGCTAAATACGGTTTCGATGCGGAAACTTGTGCAGTATTAACATCTATAGATGAGCAATCTGCTGATATTGCAATGGGTGTTGACCAAGCGCTTGAAGCACGTGAGGGAAAAATGAGTGATGAAGAAATCGAAGCGATCGGTGCGGGAGACCAAGGTTTAATGTTTGGTTATGCTTGTAACGAAACAAAAGAGCTTATGCCATTACCGATTTCATTAGCACATAAATTATCTCGCCGTTTGGCTGAAGTACGTAAAGAAGATATCCTTCCTTACCTGCGTCCAGATGGAAAAACACAAGTAACAGTTGAGTATGATGAAAATGATAAGCCGGTTCGTATCGACACGATCGTTATTTCTACTCAACATCACCCAGAAATTAGCCTTGAGCAAATTCAGCGCAATCTGAAGGAACATGTTATTAATCCTGTTGTTCCGAAAGAGTTGATTGATGAAAATACAAAGTATTTCATTAACCCAACAGGTCGTTTCGTTATTGGTGGACCTCAAGGGGATGCTGGTCTAACTGGCCGTAAGATTATTGTTGATACGTACGGTGGATATGCTCGCCATGGCGGTGGTGCATTCTCTGGTAAGGATCCTACAAAAGTAGACCGTTCTGCTGCTTATGCTGCACGTTATGTGGCTAAGAATATTGTTGCAGCCGAGTTAGCTGAGAAAGTAGAAGTACAGCTTGCTTATGCAATCGGTGTGGCACAGCCTGTTTCAATTTCTGTTGATACATTCGGTACTGGAAAAGTAAGTGAAGACGTATTGGTTGAACTTGTTCGCAAGCATTTTGACCTTCGTCCAGCTGGAATTATCAATATGCTTAACCTTCGCCGCCCAATTTACAAGCAAACAGCTGCTTACGGACATTTTGGACGTACAGATGTGGATCTTCCTTGGGAACGTACAGATAAAGCAGAAGTATTACGTGCAGAGGCACTGAACTAATAGTACAGCGTAAAAAAGGAGTTGCATGTTTATCATGCAGCTCCTTTCTTTGGTTAAAAGGGAATAATTATGTTTATCTTGGGAAATTTAATACAATATCTTCCTTTTACTTTTGAACTGATTTATAATATTGTCCTTTTTCTGCATACTCTCTGCTAATTCGTTCCATCTCTTCAATGTCTTCTGGGGTTAGTGCACGGACTACTTTTGCAGGTCTGCCAAATGCAAGTGTAAACGGAGGGATTTTTTTCCCCCGGGGAATAAGGCTGCCTGCACCGATAAATGCTCCTTCTCCAATTTCTGCTTCATCAAGAATAATCGAGCCCATGCCAATAAGCGCTTTTTTACGAATAATGCAGCTATGTAGAATGACCTGGTGGCCAATCGTGACTTCGTCTTCAAGAATTAATGGATTATTGGGGCTTTGATGAAGAACAGAATTATCCTGGATATTGACCTTTTTTCCGATAATAGTTGGTGCAATATCCCCTCTTATTACAGTATTAAACCACACACTGGATTCTTCCCCAATTTCTACATCTCCTGTAATCGTGGTAAAATCAGCAATAAAGGCTGAATCAGCAATCCTTGGAAATTTATCTTTATATGGATAGATCATTTGTAATGCTCCTTATTTAAGTAGTGTAAATACATTCTAACATACGAGTATGGAAAGGGTGTACAGATGATTTTAACGGTACAAATGGAGTAATAAGTGTGATGAAATTCTGTTTCTAAGCTATAATTTATATAAAATGGAGATTGCGCTTCAACATAAGGTTTAGGGGGAAGAACGATGTGGAAATGGGAAGCTGAAGGAGAGGCTAAAGGAGTCATTGTGATGGTGCATGGTGCAATGGAGCATCATCGCCGCTATGGGTGGCTTATAGAAAAATGGCGATTATCAGGTTTTCATGTCATTATGGGGGATCTTCCAGGCCAAGGGATGACAACAAGATCGCGCAGAGGTCATATTGATTCATTTGATGAGTATCTTATTGAGGTGAAAGAATGGGTTCAAGCAGCCTATCAATTTCATTTACCTGTTTTTCTTTTAGGACATAGTATGGGTGGCTTGATTTCGATTCGATTGCTTCAGGAAGAAAGCTTGGAATTAGCAGGAGTGATTCTTTCTTCACCATGTCTTGGATTGATCAAAAAGCCTTCAAAAATAATCGATATTCTTTCACTTGGATTAAATGTAATTGTCCCTAGCCTTCGAATGGATTCAGGGATAACAGTCGAGATGGCAACTAGTAATCAAGATGTTCGAAATGCGGATGCAAATGATACATTATATGTAAAGAAAGTATCTGTCAGATGGTATCGTGAACTAATGGATGCAATGAAGCTTGGATTTGAAAAGCTTAATAAAATACAAGATGTTCCGCTGCTTGTGATGCAAGGAGGGGAAGATTTGATTGTTAATAAAAAAACAGTAACAGAATGGTTCAATCTCGCCCCTTTTTCAGAAAAGCGCTTTAAAGAATGGCCGAAATGCTATCATGAGATATTTAATGAACCAGATCGAGAAGATATATTTGAATATGCAAAGGATTTTGTTAATAGCCAAGTAAAGGCAATCGGCTATATTGAGAAATAAGAAGAAATTGTCTAGCTCCAGCGCCTACCCCCGACGTACAGGATGTACTAGTGTCGACAATGCGACAGGACGTCGCGCTTTTGTCGACCTCGAGGTCACAAGCCAATCTGTCAAGAAGGTTAAAGAACAACCTTCTTGACAGCTTGTCTTGTGCTTGTCGGGGGTGATCAAGGCGCTTGCGCATTTCGTTAAGGAGTGACTATATGAACGTTCCTTCTATGCCTATTAGTTTGATGTCAAAAGTATATCGAAGGATTTTGCCGCTTGTTCATAAGGAATTAAACTATTGGAAAGATAGAGCAGAGGCTATTCCAGATCCGGAATTGAGAAAGCAGGCATTGGCAAGTATAGAGCATAAAACTTTCCATTGTGAAGGTGGTTCGATTATGGCTTTAATGGCGAAGGAGCAATACCCCTTAGCCATTAAGTTCATTGTTGCTTACCAAACAATTAGCGATTACTTAGATAATTTATGTGACCGCAGCACCTCTCTCAATCCGGAAGACTTTGCAGCACTTCATGAGGCTATGTCAGATGCACTATCACTTGATGCGAAGCCGAAGAACTACTATCGGTTTCGTACGGAACAGAATGATGACAGCTACCTGGCAGACCTTGCGGCTACCTGCAGGAATGTCCTTTTAGAAATTCGGGACTATGAAAAAATAAAGAGCTACCTGTTAGAGCTATGTCACTATTATTGTGATTTGCAAATCCATAAGCATGTGAAAGTCGATGAACGAGTACCTCGTTTGCAGGATTGGTTTCATCAATATAAAGAGAGAATACCTGAAATGGAATGGTATGAGTTTTCTGCTTGTTCTGGCTCAACATTAGGGATCTTTTGCCTTATTTCCTATGCAATGAGGGATGATTTTGAAATTGACTATGCCGAAAATATCCGCAATGGCTATTTTCCATACATACAGGGACTGCATATTCTTTTGGATTATTTCATTGACCAGGAAGAAGATCGGGCAGGTGGCGATTTAAACTTTTGTTTCTATTATGAGAACGAAGAAAAGCTATTTGAACGATTAAAACACTTTGTTGTGGAAGCGGACAAGCATACAGAGCAGCTCCCGCATAAACAGTTTCATCAATTAATCAATCGTGGCTTGCTCGGGATTTATTTATCTGATACAAAAGTAAGAAAACAGAAGAATGTCAAAAGACTTGCGAAAAACATGATAAAAACTGGCGGCACCATTAGCTACTTCTTTTATATGAACGGAAGGGCTTATCGGACGATACAAAAATGGATTCCGGATTATTTTAAAAGAGCATTATTACGATAAAAAACCTGCAAAAATTTTGCAGGTTTTATCTTTTTTCAATTGCAATAATGAAAGGCGGATTATTTTGCTGATTGATAAATTGGTATTGCAACACATGGACATCCTTTTGTTCTAATTGTTTCACAAATGGAAGGAGAGCATCTCTTTCAATTTCCCCTTCTTGATGTCCATGGTAAATGACAAGCACAATGATGCCTTCTGGAGCCATTATTTCAAGTAGCTGTTCGATAGCAGAGATCGTTGTCGACGGTGTCGTTACAATTGCTTTATCTCCGCCAGGCAGATAGCCTAAATTAAAGATGGCTGCTTTTATTCTTCCATGCTGAGACTGTGGAACGCAATTTATTATATTTTCATGTCCCTTATGAAATAAGGTAACTCGATCAGCAAGCTGCTGATCCTCCAACCGTTTCTGTGTGTTTAAAACAGCTTCTTCCTGAATATCAAAACCATAAACCATTCCAGATTCACCAATTAAGCGAGCTAGAAATAATGTATCATGTCCATTCCCAAGCGTTGCATCAACTGCAAAGTCGCCAAGTGACAATGCTTTTTCTAATAATTGCCGGGCAAAAGGCAAAATTCCATCGAGCTTCATGCTTGAATCTCCACTTGACTCGATTGATAGAACTTACCTTGCCAGCTGTTTCTCCTCTTTAACTCCGCATCAATTGCATTAAGAACTTCCCACTTATTCACGCTCCACATTGGTCCCACCATTAACTCAATTGGGCCATCGCCTGTAATGCGGTGAATAATCATTTCCGGTGGTAAAATTTCTAATTGGTCGCAAACTAAGCTTACATAGTTTTCAAACGATAAGAACTCAAGCATTCCTTTTTCATATTGCTTAACCATTGGTGTTCCTTTTAAAAGATGAAGGAGATGGATTTTGATCCCTTGTACATCAAGCTTGGCTACTTCTTTCGCTGTTTCCATCATCATCTCTGGTGTCTCAAGTGGAAGGCCATTAATGATATGTGTACAAACGCGAATGCCATGCTTTCGCAGCTTTTCTACCCCTTCAACATAGCATTTGTAATCATGTGCCCGATTAATCAGAAGAGCGGTTCTTTCATGAACGGTCTGCAATCCTAGCTCCACCCATAAATACGTTCGTTCATTTAGCTCAGCCAAATATTCAACGACGTCATCTGGGAGACAATCAGGTCTTGTTGCAATAGATAAACCGACAACATTCTCTTGCTGCAGCACTCTTTCATACATATCTCTTAATACTTCAACAGGTGCATGCGTATTTGTGAATGCCTGGAAATAGGCCATATATTTGCCGTCTTTCCATTTATGATGCATTTTTTCTTTTATCTCATTAAATTGTGTTTCAAGGTCGTCTGCACGATTGCCAGCATAATCTCCTGACCCTGATGCACTGCAGAACGTACACCCGCCATGGGCAACAGTGCCATCTCGATTCGGGCAATCAAAGCCCCCATCAAGCGCAATCTTAAACACTTTATGTCCAAATTCATTTCGTAAATGGTAATTCCATGTATGGTACCGCTTGTCATCAGCTGCAAACGGAAAAGGGTTCTCTTTAGTCAATTCAGAAGCCTCCTGATAGTCAGTCTTTTCGAAAATACTGCATAAAATTTATCATATCATGAAGTAAGAATGTTATCCAAATGTAATTGTTTCAAGAAAAAATAGATCACACACAAACTTTTATCTAAAATTGCCAGTAATTTATATGGTAGGAAACACAAAACGTGAACAAACTAATGGTAGAAGCGTGATGCTTCTCATTAAACCCATTCTTTTATGCAGGAGGGGATACGTTTGGCTACTCGTGAGTCGATGGATACGCTTATTCAACAATGTGAGGATGCGATTCGATTTGCACAGGATCAATATCAAGAAGGAAGAATGCAAGAGCATTATAATGATGAAGGCTATACAAATGCGCTTCAATCACTTGAAGGTGCTTATAATGATGTAGCAAAAATGGCACTTAGTGCAAATTCGCAGCAGCGAGAACAACTCCACCGAATGAGGCTGCAATTACAGCAGCTCCAAAACCAGATGATTATTCTTCCGCACAACTAAGGAGGGGATGGAACGGTGAAAAAACGATCAAAGCAAAATAATCCAGAACAAAAAAACAGAAATGGTGTAAATAGCAATGACTTAGAATTAGGCAGTGACTTTGATTTAGTCAAACAGGCAAAGAAGTTGTATGAAAAAAAAGGACAACCTGTTAAATCCAAATTCCATCCTGAATAATGCTTATTAGTTGGCCCTAATGCTTCAGAGCATTAGGGTTTTATTTATCATCTGTATGGTTATTTTACATATTCTTCACGTTCACAAAGTGGTAAGAACTATCAGAATTAACGTGCAATTAGTCACAGAATTCCCCCCTTAGAAAATGGTTTAAATAAGGTAGGCAAATAAAGATGATTACATGCTTTCAATGTATACCTTTTTAATAGCTCATCCAAAGGCTGTGAAAAGTAATTTGTAAAAGTATACATGTGAAAACATTCACAAATTGTTCATAATATATAGCTATTAATGGAGAGGTGTCAAACGATGAAAAAGTTAATCCTTTCTTGGATAGGAATCCTAGTTCTGTTCTTAAATCTACCTGGATATTCCCATGCTGAGGATCAAATGCCTATTTTAAAGATGGAGGAATTAAAGGTACAAGTGATGCCAGAATATGCTAATCATCCAAAGGAGAAAGAAAAGAAAGATCCTTCTTTATTGATCGGTTACCATGGAACACTTGTAAATCAAACGGAAAGCCCGGTAAAAGGACAAATTGAAATTCCCCTTCCAATGAATGAGGGTGATTTTCGAATTGGATTTGTTGCTGACTATAATCGCGATTTAACGGAGCTAAATGAAATTGAATATAAAATGGATCAAAAAAACAACACAATTTCATGGGAAACGAGTGAAGATATACAGCCAAATGAGCCATATAAATTTGTTGTTGAATATTATACAAACCAATTAAACGTTAATAAAGAAACAAAAACACTTGATTATCAGTTTAAAAGTTTTTCAGATATTGGGTTGGTTAGCATTGTTTTTCTAGAGCCATTAAAGGCGGATAGCTTTCAATTAACCCCTCCTGCTGACTCCCACCAAGAAAATGGATACGGAATGAATATGTTTCTATACCAGATCCAAGGAATGAAACCAGATGAGGTGAAAGCTTTCCAGCTTGAATACAAGCGGGCGGAAACAAAAACCACAATGGAAATAATGGAAGAAATGACTGGGAATCCTGCACATGCAGAGAAAGCAATGAAAACAAATGAAACTCTTCCTATCTGGATTGTGATCCCCGTGGTTGGAGGAGTGAGCGCTATAGCAGCCTTCTTGCTTATTTTCTTCCTGAAAAGAAAGAACAAGGTTAAACCTAGCCACAATAAGGGACCTGAAAAGACGAAGGATCACGACCATAAAAAGGCAAGATTACGGACAATGCTTATTGAAGGAAGCATCTCCGAACATGAATATAACGAACTGTTAAAAAAATTAGGGGGCTAAGAAATGTCTAAAAATAAAAAGATTATCTTTGGTTTATCTCTCGTTGCAGCAGCGATTATGATTATGTTTTTTGCGACAATGCCAAGTGCAGGAAGCAAGGAGATTACAATAGAGGAATTGCTTGGGCAAAAGGACAACTACAAGGATGAGTATGTCATGACACAGGGGCTTCTCAACGAAGACACTATCAAATGGGATGCAGATAAGATTGAATTGACATTTGAAATCGTCGAAGAAGAAAGCAATACCTCACTCCCGATTACTTATAAAGGGGTAAAACCAGATAACTTTTCTGAGGATGTCATCGTGATTGTTGAAGGATTTCTTCAGGGAAACGGAGTGTTTGAAGCAGAAAAGGTCCAGACAAAATGTCCTTCTAAATATGAGGGTGAGGATACAGCGAACTATGATGCACAAAGGCATAAGAATCTAAATGAAGATAAGCAGGATGAATAAGACAAAGCGGGTGACAACATGTATTTAATCGGCCATATCACACTCATACTAGGAATCGTCATTTCGTTGTACGCAATAGCTGCTAACCTGATTGGAATCAAGAAGAAAGATTCGAGATGGCTTGAAAGTGCACGGGGGGGAGTCCTTTCACTTGCATTTGTAGCGAGTATTGCAGCTTTCCTATTATTCTATTTACTCGGTACGAGTCAATTTCAATTCAAATATGTTGCTGCATATACAAATAGTCAGCTTCCCATTTTATATAAACTTTCAGCTTTCTGGGCAGGAAATGAAGGATCGCTTTTACTATGGACGTTTTTATTAAGCATATATGCAGGAATTGTTGTTTTGAATAGGAAGAAACAAAACGAAATGATTCCGTATGTTTCTATTATTTTGTTGATAAATATGCTCTTTTTCTTCACTGTCATGGTGTTTAATGCAAATCCATTTAGTATGACAGATAAAATTCCATTGGATGGTAAGGGGCTAAATCCAATGCTCCAAAATCCCGGAATGGTTCTCCACCCTGTCACCTTATATATGGGATATGTTGGTCTTGCTGTTCCATTTGCGTATGCCATTGCCGCACTGCTAATGAAAAGAATGGATGCGAGCTGGATTAAATTAACGAGACGCTGGACATTAACAGCATGGTTATTCTTAACGATTGGAAACATCGTCGGAGGTTGGTGGGCTTATCTAGAACTAGGCTGGGGCGGCTATTGGGCCTGGGATCCGGTAGAAAATGCATCCTTCCTGCCTTGGTTAACGGTATCAGCCTTCTTGCATTCGATGATGATTCAAGAACGAAAAAACATGCTCAAAACTTGGAATTTAAGTTTAATTATTTTGTCTTATATTCTAACTCTATTTGGTACATTCCTTGTTAGAAGCGGCATTTTAACAAGTGTTCATGCTTTTGGTAATAGCAATCTAGGAACTTACTTCCTAATCTTTATGGCAGCTATGATGATCTTTGCGATTTATGTAGTAGTTACACGTTATCAGCTTATTAAAAGTGATAGCAGGCCAATTGAGTCTTACTTTTCAAAAGAGAGCAGCTTCTTATTAAATAACTTCATTCTAGTTACCGCTACTTTTGCTGTTTTCTTTGGAACAATGTACCCGCTGATTTCAGAAACCTTAACGGGAACGAAAGTGAATGTAGGAGCACCTTATTTTAATAAAGTCATGGCACCGATTATGCTTGCCCTGCTTTTCTTAATGGCTATTTGTCCGCTCATTTCTTGGCAAAAGGCAGTATTTAATCGATTTATAAAAAATGCTATAGCTCCATTGTTAGCAGCGGTCGTCTTTGCCATTATCCTTGTGGCTATGGGTGTTAAAGGGATGTATGCCATTGTCGGATTAACTGTCACCGCATTTATGTTCATCATTCATCTTGCTGAATTTTGGCGGGGAATAAAAGCAAGACGGAAGGCAACGAAGGAAGGCTTCATCAAGGCAGCAATCCAATTAACGATGAAAAATCAGCGAAGGTATGGAGGTTATATCGTTCATATTGGAATGGCGATTATTGCTATCGGAGTCATTTCATCGAATGCCTATTCAGAAGAGATGATGAAAACAGTCAATAAGGGAGAAAGCTTTCAAGTCGGGAATTACGAGCTAACTTTCCAAGAGCTGACTGAAACAGATAAGAACGGAAATGGGATTGTCACTGCAAACATGGATGTCTTATATAAAGGGAAAAGCAATGGAACGATCCTTCCAGAAAAAATATTTTATGGAACATGGCCGGAGCCTTCGTCAGAGGTGGCGATAAAAACGAATTGGAAAGAAGATTTATATGTCGTGCTCAGCTCATGGGAAAGCAAGGAGAAAGTGACATTTGTTGTTAAGATTAATCCTTTTGTTAGCTGGATTTGGGCAGGCGGAATTTTGATGATGATTGGGACTGCTATTGCCCTTATTGGAGGGAAAACATCAGCTTCCTACAGAATAGGAAGTCGAAAGGCAGGTGTCCGGGCATGAAAGAATTATCTAGAAGGCAGATGATAAAATGCTCGCTTGCTGTAATAGCCACAATCATATTGATTGACTTAGGAGTTAATGAGAAAAGCGTAAAAGCTAAAGGGAAATATGATTATAATTCTAAGGAATTCAAATCTATTATTAATCAGTTAGATATGCAGGGACATGCCGATCATGATATTTCTACTTGTTCCATTAAAAAAGTCTATTATGAGGAAGTTGTTGAGGCTTTAAATCAAGGACAGTCAGAAAAGGAAATTCTGCAAGCATATGTGGATGAGTATGGCCAGGCAGCGTTAAGAACTCCAGCAACAGACGGAAGTGGATTAATCGCTTGGGCTATTCCTGTAATTGGATTTCTATTAGGGGCAATTATAGTTGGCTTTGGTATTAAGAAATTGACAAAAAAAAATAGAGATTCTGATGTAACAGTGGCAGAAATGGATGGGATCACTGAAACAGAAAGAGAGATTATGGAAATAACCTTTGAAGAAGAGCGGCGCAAGCATTTTTAAAAGGAAGTGGACTCTTACCTCTCACTTCTGGAAAGGAGCGATTCGTATGGATTATGTATTTTTATTCGTCGGTTCCATTATTGTCATTTCATGTTTCTATTTTATTGTGTCCCCTTTTATTAACATCAGAGGCGATAAACAAAGCTTCACGGATGAAAATGAAGCTGAAATGCCTTTAGAGATGATATACACAGCGGTCAATGAGCTTGAAATGGATTTTCTAATGAAGAAGCTGGATAAAGATGATTTTGAATCGATGAAAAAAAGATATCTTACACTTGCAGCTGGCTATTTAAAAACAGAAAACAGCTCATTAATTAAGCGGCCAAAAGCAAAGCGAAATATCGATGAGACAGATCGGGAAATCTTAAAAGAGCTGAACAAACTGCGTAAGCAAAAAGGAATGAAGGAGAGTGAGTGAGATGCCTCCGCTCCATCCAGATTGGATTGTAAACTTTTGGCTGGGGACACCTCTTCTTAATAAGATAGACCCCCATGCAATGTTCACTTTTCTAGTGGCAGTTGCTGCAATTATAGTCTATCAGAGAAGAAAGCTAATTAGAAAACAAGAGTTAGATACTGATGAAAAACAGTTTCAACTGCTTTTAAAGAAAAAAGCGGTAATTGAAGAGCGTATGGCTTTGTTAACTACACAAAGGAATCAAGAGATGAGTGAAGAGCTTTATTTAAATAGTATGAAAGAATATGAGCAGCATTTGGAAAAAGTGAAAAGGGAGCTGCTTCGATTTACGTAGAGCAACTCAACCTCTTACAGAAAGAGTTGGATGATATGCTTGAGCTAAAAAATATTACAAAAGTGATTGGTGAGAAGATTATCCTAAGAAATTTCTCATTGGCACTGGAGCAAGGAAAGAGTGTAGCGGTAGTCGGTCCAAATGGGGCTGGAAAGAGTACATTTTTCAAACTTGCTGCGGGCCTGATGCAGCAGACAAGTGGGGAAATACTCCTAAATGGAGAGCAAATCAAGAAAAAATCGCTCCTTTTGAAGAAAAAGGTTGGTTATCTTGGTCATGAATCTTTTTTATATAATGCTTTAACACCGATTGAGAATTTAACTTTTTATGGAAAGCTATACAAGGTAAAAAATATGGAGGAAAAGATAACAGAGCTGCTAAGAGCAGTAGGGCTTCACTATTTTAAAGATATTCCTATTCGCTCTTTTTCAAGGGGGATGATGCAGCGTCTAGCGATTGCTCGAGTCCTACTTGCGGAGCCGGAATTCCTTCTGCTTGATGAACCGCATACTGGATTGGATCAAGAGGCGGTTAGCCTGCTGAATCAGCTAATTAAAGAGAGGCAGAATAAAGGCGTTGCAATCCTATTAATCTCTCATGATTTTGAACAAGTGATCAATGTGTGTGATCAGGTACTCATATTGAATAAAGGAAAGGTGGTCGATGAGAAAGACATTGATCACCAAGCGGGATTGATGCCATTTAAGAAATGGTATGAAGCGGCGGTGAGTAGGAAATGATGACGCTGCTCGCGGATGCCGTAACGATTGCAGTGAAAGATTTAAGAAATGAATGGAAGTCAAAGCAAACTATTGGAATGATGATCATCTTTTCAAGTCTCGTTATTTTAATTTTCAGCTTTGCATTTGATCCAACGAATAATACGGTGAAAGCGATTATCCCTGGCTTGATTTGGGTGATAACGATTTTTGCTGGCTTGCTCGGGTTAAACCGCTCATTCATATCGGAGCAAGAGAACGATTGTTTAACAGGATTAAGAGTGGCACCGATTGATCCATCTAGTATTTTTCTTGGTAAAGTGCTTGCTAATCTTCTTTTTGTCATCATTGTTCAATTAATTAGTATTCCCATTTTATTCTTGCTGTTTGATTATCGATTTACTGGCAGTATGATTTGGTTTTTATTAATCGTCTTTGTCGCAACATTTGGCTTCATTATTGTCGGAACCTTCCTTTCGGCACTGGCATCCAATGCGAAAAATAGTGAGATGCTGCTGCCAGTTCTGCTGCTGCCACTACTAAGTCCACTGATGATTGCAGCTGTTCAGGCAACAAAAATTGTACTTGAGCAAGATGGGATCAAGGATGCTATCTCTTGGCTTCAGCTAATGGCTGGATATGATCTGCTGTTTTTTGCCGCCTGCTTTTTCTTATTTGACTATCTGATGGAGGGATCGTAAATGAAACAACCGTCTGGGTTTGCAGAGCGCATAATGTATATACTGCTTGTGCCTGCTATGTTCATTTCTTTATATTTAATTTTTATTTGGTCGCCTATTGAAAAACAAATGGGGGCTTCCCAAAAAATATTTTATTTCCATGTCAGTACAGCTTGGGTCGCATTTCTCGCATTCTTTGTCGTAGGATTTTATTGTATTATGACGCTGAAAAAACCGACAGAATCCCGATTTATCAAGGCTGGTATTTCAGCGGAAATTGGTGTGGTTTTTACAACGATTACTCTTTTAACAGGAATGATTTGGGGGAAATCTGCTTGGAATACATGGTGGACATGGGAACCACGGTTAGTAACGGTTCTTATTCTATTATTCATCTATATCGCTTATTTATTTGTTAGAAAAATGGAGGGCTCCTGGGAAAAAATTGCGAAGCTTTCCGCTGTGTTTGGAATCATTGGATGTATAAATGTCCCGATTGTATTTATGGCGATTCGCTGGTGGAACACCAAATTACATCCAGTCGTTTTTGGTGAAGGGAAGAACCAGAGTGGTGGTGGGGTAGAACCAGATATGCTTGTTACCTTATTATTCTGTATTGCTACAATTACCCTTCTCTATGTTTTCTTAATGTGGAAAGGTATAGAAATTGAAAAGATGCGATTAACCGTGAGGAAAGCAAAATCAAAAGTGATTGAAAAATTAGCAAGCTAATAGGAGGCAGGAATCATGGGATTTTTATTTATGGCTTACACAATTATTTGGGCATTATTAGCAGGTTATATTTTTATTCTTGGCAAACGCCAAAAGGATCTAAAAAAAGAGATTCAGATGCTTGAAGATTGGAAATCAGAACAATAATAAGCAGGTGATGAAGAATGAGAAAAAAACTTGTCCCACTCATAGTGATCATTATTGTCGCCGGCGTTCTCGGAATCCTGATTAATGGGATGAGTGGGAAGGCATCTGCGAATCCTGGTGACGAGGCCATTGATTTTCAATTAAAGGATGTGGCAGGAAATGACTTTCTGCTCTCAGATTATAAAGGGCAAGTAGTGGTGTTGAATTTCTTTGCTACATGGTGTCAGCCATGTATCGATGAGGCCCCAGAGCTGGAAGCGTTTGGAGCTGAGTATGAAGATGCCGAACTCCTGCTAATTGCAAAGGGCGAAACAAAAAAGAGAATTGAAAAATATATAGAAGAGTCTAATTCGAAATTACCTTATTTACTAGATACAAAAGAAGAAGTATCAAAGAATTATAGTGTCATTGGGCAGCCTGAAACAATTATTATCGATGAAAACGGAGTGATCGTCGAAAGATTTTCAGGACCAACAACAAAGAAACAATTAATTGAAATCGTTGAGAGTATTCACCAATCCTAGGATTAAAATGCTGAATAGGCGTTTTAATATATTTTAACTGTTTGATTTTGGAGGAGGTGAAAAAGATGCTTAAAAAGCTATTGGCCATTGATAAAAGGTTATTAATATTTATTGGATTATTTGCTGGAATTGTCTTATCAGTTGTTACAGTGAAGACCTTTGCTTATACAGATTCGCCTGAATTCTGTCAGAGCTGTCACATTATGACTAGTGCTCATGATACTTTTGATAATTCAACACATGCGAATCTTGCTTGCAGTGATTGCCATCTGCCGCATGATACGTTGGCAAATAAGCTTGTATTTAAAGCGAAATCAGGTCTTGGCCACGTGTATTATAATACATTGGGTTCAGAGAAAATTCCTAATGTATTGATTGCAACAGAAGGCTCCACTGACGCAATTAATCAGAACTGTATTGATTGCCATAAGAGTACATTGGACAATGTTTCACATGATGCAAAGGACAGCTGTTCAAGCTGTCATCAGGCAATTCCGCATGGCAACGGCTTTAAAACAGAAGATTATTTTAAACCGCCTAAACCAGGTGAGCTTTTAGAAAACAAAGGAGGTACGATGAACAATGGCTAGGCTCAATCGATGGCTTTTTCTTTCCCTGGCTGCTGTCATACTGATTATTTCAGGCTGTTCAAGCGCTGATCAAGCAACGACCGCTGCTGAAGGCGCAAAGACTGGCTTATCCAAAGATGAAATTAGTAATGAAGCGTTTAAAGATTTATTCCCGCTTCAATATGACAGTTATCAGAAAAACGCAAAGGATACAGAGGATACGAAATATAGTGGGTCGGTCAAGCGCAGTAAGTTTGATGCAGATAAAGAGCCATATTTGCCTGTTCTTTTTAATGGGTATGGATTTGCAACAGATTATAATGAAGATCGTGGGCATATTTATGCTAATGAAGATGTCCGTGCCACTGCTCGGATCACAGATAAATCAATCGGTTCCTGTTTAACATGTAAATCGACGGCTGTTCCGCATATGATTGAAGAAATGGGCGATGACTATTGGGGTGGAAGCTTCAATGATGTGATTTGGCCTAAGGCGGAGTCGATGGGACATTCACCAATAGGGTGTTCAGACTGTCATGATCCGGAAACGATGGATCTGCGCATTACTCGGCCAAGTTTTATTAAAGGAATGGAATCACAAGGGATTGATATTTCTAATGCAACAAAAAATGATATGAGAAACTATGTTTGTGCACAGTGTCATGTAGAGTATCACTTTGCTGCAGAAAATAGTGAAGTTACCTTCCCATGGGAAAATGGATTCAAACCAGAAGAAATGTATCAATACTATGAAACAACTGCAAAGGAAAGTGGCTTTAAACAAGACTTTATTCATAATGTGTCTGGTACGCCAATTGTAAAAGCACAGCACCCGGATTTTGAAACACATATGGAAGGGCCTCATGGGCAGGCAGGCGTAACCTGTGCCGATTGCCATATGCCATATGAACGGGTGGATGATAAGAAGAAAATCAGCTCCCACTGGTGGCAATCACCGCTCAAGACAATGGAAAAATCCTGTGCAACCTGCCATAGTGACCGAGAACTTGAAGATTTAGAAAAGCGTGTAGGTGAAATTCAAGATACACATATGCAGGGCTTGCATAAAGCAGAGGATATCTCGATCAGTTCCCATTACTATGTAAATAAAATGATTACCTCAGGCGTAAGTGAAGAGAGAATAAAAGAAGCTCAAGAACATATCCGCAAAGGACAATGGTTCTGGGATATTGTCGCTGCTGAAAGTGGTGCAGGTTTCCATAACCCGCAAGGTGGAATGAAGGCATTAAAAGTCTCTAGTGATGAATCAAATATGGCTATTCAAATAGCTACAGAGGAACTAGTTAAAAAAGGCGTGAATATTGAAGAACTGAAAGAAGAAATCGAAAAAGTGAAGAAGGCTGTTTCTGAAGAAAAAGACAATGCTAAAAAGAAAGTACATGCGACCAACAGTTACTTTCCAGCACAGCAGCCCCCTCCAAAATAGAGAAATAAAGTAAACGATGAAAACACTGTGCAAATCAAATTTGTACGGTGTTTTCTTTATTGTGGCAAAATGTTGAACCCGTGTCAATTAACTCACTCTATTTTCTAGAAAAATAGCGGATTGATTATTCTGAATCTTTATATTTAATTTGTGGGCTAAATACTTATTGCAAGGACAATGAAAAAGAAATAGAATTTACTTTGGATTACGAAATAAAGAGGGATTTAAGTTTAATTGAAGTAAAGGCAAGTATAAATTCAAAATAGAAATGTCTAGCTACAGCGCCTAGGGGCTCGAGTCATAAGCCATTCCGTCAAGAAGGTTAAAGAGCAACCTTCCTGCCGGCCTGTCTTATGCTTGTCGCCCCTGAACAAGGCGCTTCCGCATTTCGTGTATAGGAGGGCTTTTATGCCTCGGACCTTATGGCTTTTAGTTATTGGGATGGCGGTGAATGTAACAGGCTCTTCTTTTTTATGGCCTTTAAATACCATCTATATTCATGACCATCTTGGAAAATCATTGTCAGTTGCGGGTTTTGTGCTTATGTTGAACTCTGGGGCAACGGTGATCGGCAATTTATTTGGCGGAGCACTTTTTGATAAAATAGGTGGATATAAATCAGTATTGCTCGGAATAGGCATCTCGTTATTTTCATTAATTGGCTTAACCTTTTGGCATGGGTGGCCAACATATGTTGTCTTTTTAACGATTGCTGGATTTGGAGCAGGCATTGTCTTTCCTTCTATGTTTGCGATGGCAGGCTCTGTTTGGAAGGAAGGGGGAAGAAAGGCCTTTAATGCGATGTATGTTGCGCAAAATTTAGGTGTTGCAGTTGGTGCTGCACTCGGAGGTTTTGTTGCTTCTTACTCTTTTCAGCTGATTTTCTTAGCGAACACGCTAATGTACGTCATTTTCCTTCTCATTGCCGTTTTAGGATATAGAAAGATTAATACCATTTCAATTTCGCAAAGTTCTATTTTAAAAGAAAATGCTGGAGTTAAAAATCATACTAAGCTCTATGCTTTATTGATACTTTGTATTGGCTATTTATTATGCTGGGTCGGGTATGTTCAATGGCAAACGACAATTGCTGCCTTCACACAGGAATTAAATATTACTTTAAAGCAATATAGCTTCCTGTGGACGGTAAATGGAGCATTGATCGTGCTTGGTCAGCCGCTAGTCAATATCTTTGTGAAGCGAATCAAATCGCTCAAAACACAAATTAATATAGGAATTGTTATTTTTATTGGTTCCTTTGCACTGACAGCAGGAGCAAAAGAGTTCCCTATTTTTCTTACAGCGATGATTATTTTGACGATTGGTGAAATGTTTATTTGGCCAGCCGTACCAACTGTTGCAAATGATCTGGCACCAAAGGGAAGAGAAGGCTTCTATCAAGGGATCGTAAACAGCACAGCAACCGGGGGAAGAATGATCGGGCCATTATTAGGCGGAGTTCTAGTCGATGTGTATGGAACATCTATGTTATTTAGTGTATTAATTATTCTATTAGTGGTTTCAATCTTTACAACGATTATTTATGATCGGAAAATTAAAGAAAAGAAGCAATTAGCACATGCATCGTAAATAAGTTAGGAGAAGCAGTGGGAACCCCACTGCTTCTTGTGTTTTTTTAGGTAAACGAAAACTAATAATGGATTAGCGGCAGTTAAAAGGTCATATGGCAATATCTTTATAATGCTGTTCCACAAAGATCACTTTATCGAAATAACTTTTTAATAGGATCCACCTTGCTGGATAGGCATAAATAAAGTCTGCGATTACTTCTTCTGAATAAAGGACAAGACAATCCAGATGAATGCCAGATTGCTTTCTTAGATCATACAAAAGTGCATGTGGAATGGTATAGTAGTCATTTAGTTGTGACGGATTAAGCTTTAAAGTAGAAATTTGGCTCTCCTTTATATACGTTTGCAAAGCATTCATCTGTACCTCAACACTCTGCTCCCTTGTAAGCTCTTTTTCTTGCCATCGCTCATTTATTATATAAATTCCCTTCATTTATCAACACCCCTTTGAATTGATCACAGTATTGTTATGTACAAAAAGGCAGCTAGAAATACTTCTCAATCATCAGTTTTCAGAAAAGTATGATAAAATAAAAGAAATTATTTTTAATAAGGGGATTTAGATGAGAAGTGCATTATTAGATATACCAATTGAGATGATTGAGACCATTGTAGAAAATGCATTTGGCTGGTTAGTCGTTGTTGATAAAGATGGAAAGATCATTTATATAAATAAAAATTATTGTGATTTTCTAGAAGTAGAACGCGATACGGTAATTGGTGTACATGTATCAAGGGTGATTGAAAACTCAAGAATGCATATTGTTGCCGCAACGGGAAAAGAGGAAATTGCTGATCTTCAATACATAAGAGGAAACTATATGATTGCAAATCGGATTCCCATTATTTCTAACAATCAAGTGGTTGGTGCTTTTGGTACTGTTTTTTTTCGTGATACGAAGGAATGGATGAAAATGAACAGTCATGTCAAAAGCATGCTGACAAAAATTCAAAGCTATATACAGGACATTGACCGCAGTGTGAAGTATAGTCTGGATGATCTTCTAGGAAACTCGAAGCAAATTCAAAGCTTAAAGAATAAAGTGAAGATGATTGCCGCAAGTGATATTTCTGTTTTAATTCGTGGGGAAAGCGGAACAGGGAAGGAATTATTTGCTCATAGCATTCATCAATTAAGCAATCGAAGCCATCAGCCTTTTGTGAAGATCAATTGTGGGGCCATACCAGAGCAGCTTCTTGAATCAGAATTATTCGGCTATGAAGAAGGAGCTTTTACTGGAGCGAAAAAGGGTGGAAAGAAGGGGAAGTTCCAATTAGCTGATGGTGGAACAATATTTTTAGATGAAATCGGTGACATGCCACTCAATATGCAGGTGAAGCTATTAAGAGCTTTACAAGAGGGGGAAGTGGAGAGTGTAGGATCAACTGAACCCGTCCATATTGATGTGAGAATTATAGCTGCGACGAATCGCCCGCTTGAAAAGATGATGGAAGAGAAACGATTCAGGGATGACTTGTTTTATCGAATAAATGTGATCCCATTTACAATTCCCCCTTTGCGTGAAAGGATGGAAGATGTTCCAGTACTTATGGAATATTTCATAAAGAAAATTACGAAGAAGTCAGGGAAAAGAATTATGTCCATTGAAGAGGATGTAATTGAAAGATTTAATCAATACAGCTGGCCCGGCAATATTAGGGAAATGGAAAATGTGATTGAAGCATCAATTCATCTGACAAACAGTGAAGTGATTACATTGGAATCTCTTCCAGATTATTTGAAGGAGTCGTCGCTTTTTCCTGTTGGAAAGAAGAAATTAAAGGAAATCATCGAAGAGACGGAAAAGCGAATTTTACTTCAAAGCTTGACGAAATACAATAACAATAAACTTGAAGTAGCTAAGGCTCTTGGAATTAGCAAATCATCGCTATATGAAAAGCTCAAAAAATATGGGATTGACCATTAGTAGTCCAGAATTATGGAAGATGTTCCAGAATTCTGGACTTTCTTTGTCTTCTTCAATCCATCTATATTTCGGCGGTGTTAATGAAAATATAATTGTTTGTAGTCCGTTTTTCTGGAAAAAAGGTTAACGAAATGTTCAAATTTTCCTGCTGCGTAAAGATTTGAACTTTGGCATGGTACTTGCAATAAAAAAGATTGTGGCACCATTTTAAAATGAAATCGTTTGCAAGGGAGGAGTAGAAGAAAAAACGTAAGTATCAAACTCATAATAAAGGAGGAATTGAAATGCTTAGCATGATCGGGTTAATCGGTGGATTGGCATTATTAATTTTTTTAACCATGCGAGGAATGAACCTTCTTGTTGTAGGACCGCTTTCGGCTATTTTTGTAGCAGTATTTAGCGGGATGCCGCTATTTCCGCAGCTAGCAGGAGAGGGAGAGGCGAATTTAGTTGGCAACTATATGTCAGGCTTCTCCGGGTTTGTTACTTCATGGTATTTGATGTTCTTATTGGGAGCCATTTTTGGAAAAGTAATGGAGGATAGCGGAGCAGCTGATAGTGTTTCCAAGCTGATTGTCGATAAGCTTGGAATGAAGTATGCCGTTCTTGCCATTGTCGTTTCCTGTGCCATTTTGACCTATGGCGGTGTGAGCTTATTCGTTGTTGCTTTCTCTGTTTATCCAATGGCTTTAAGTTTATTTAAACAGGCTAATCTGCCAAGAAGATTTATTCCAGCTGCTCTTGCCTTCGGATCGGTCACGTTCACGATGACCTCAGCAGGATCTCCGGAAATTCAAAACTGGATTCCGATTGAATATCTTGGTACAACACCATATGCAGGCTTGGAAGTTAGTTTAATCGTAGCTGTCTTTATGATGATTTTTGGCTATTGGTGGTTGAAGAGAATGATTACAAAAGCCGTTCAAAAAGGAGAAACATTTACAGCACGAGAAAAGGATCCTGTAACAGTGGATAAAAAATTGCCGAATCCGCTTATGGGGGCAGTGCCATTAATTGTTGTATTAATTATTTCATTCATTTTCCATGATTCTCTTAAACAATCGGCATTAATCATTGCTTTATTAGGTGGGGTAATCGCTACTTATCTATTAAACCGTAAGTATTTTAAAGATTTCTGGGGCGCAGTTTCAGAGGGAACGCTAGGGGCATTAATTGCAATTGGGAATACAGCAGCGGTGGTCGGTTTTGGCGGTGTGGCTAAGGCAGTGCCTGCGTTTGAAATGGCAGTAGATTTTATGACAAATATTCCAGGAAGTCCGCTAATCGGAGCGGCAATTGCGGTCAGTGTCATAGCAGGAATGACTGGATCAGCCTCTGGAGGACAGGTCATTGCACTACCACTTTTAGCACCACACTATATGGATATGGGAGTTAACCCAGAAGCACTGCATCGGGTTGCTGCAATTTCTTCTGGTGCACTCGATTCACTGCCTCATAATGGGTATGTTGTGACAACGGTCCGCTCCATTTGTGGAGAGAGCCATCAGGATGCCTATGGGGCAGTTGGTGCTGTCACGGTCATCGTACCGTTAATAGGTGTTGCAATTGCTATTATTCTCTTCTCTTTTGGGCTTGGCATCTAAGTCTAGGAGTTTCTTTTTCTAGCATTGTTTTTCGAAAGGAGCTTACACATGATTCAGAAAAAGGTAGTTTTTATTACCGGCGCGGCACAAGGCATCGGTTATGAAATAGGGAAAAGATTTGCAGCTAATGGTGCAGCAATTGTGTTAACCGATATTCAAGAAGAGCCTGTTAGACGAGCGGCAGAGAAATTACAGAATGAAGGCTTTACAGCCATTGGGCTAAAATGTGATGTCACTTCTGAAGAGGAAATTAACTTCTGTATTCAAGAAGTCATTCGGCTTTTCGGCAGATTGGATGTTCTCATAAACAATGCAGGGCTGCAGCATGTATCAATGATCGAGGATTTTTCAACAGAAAAGTTTGAATTTCTTATTAAAGTTATGCTTACTGCTCCTTTTATCGCAATCAAACATGTTTTGCCAATCATGAAGCAGCAGCAATTCGGACGGATTATTAATATGGCATCGATTAATGGATTAGTAGGCTTTGCAGGGAAGGCAGCCTATAATAGTGCGAAGCATGGGGTGATTGGGTTAACAAAAGTGGCGGCATTGGAAACAGCAGAGCATGGAATTACAGTTAATGCCTTATGCCCAGGCTATATTGATACCCCACTTGTCCGCAATCAGCTTAGTGATCTTGCTGCTACAAGGAATGTTCCAATCGACAAGGCGCTTGAAGAAGTCATATTCCCGTTAGTTCCGCAAAAGAGGCTGTTAACAGTTGAAGAGGTTGCTGACTATGCCATTTTTCTGTCAGGTGAATCGGCAAGAGGCGTAACAGGTCAGGCAATTGTGATTGATGGAGGATATACAGTGCAGTAAAGAGAAAGAGGGCAGATGAATTGATGGAAGGCAGTTATTGTGGAGGAAATAAAAAATAGCTTAAAAATAAGTTCAGAGTCAGATGGCTCTGAACTTATTTTTTTAGGCTGCTTTCGTAAACTTGGCTGTTTCCTTAAACAAACAATGACTGTCATGCACGATAGTAGCCTATATGACATAATCTAACTCGAAAAAGAATTACGAGGCGAATTTCCACGTCACTAGATAATTGAAAAAAGACATCAAATCAGGACTAACGATAGATCAAAAAAAATATGAATTGATATTTTAGAAGAGCTAATTATGAACGTATGTAAGGAATCTTGTTACCAATAAATGATTATGGGAGGATGCACGAGCATGAACCAGGACTATCCAGTCTACCCTTACCTTGGTTATATACAAAAGGTCGTTCAACAGCCAATTGCCTTTCCACCCCAGCATCAAGAACAGAAACCTGGCTTGGAATGGGCGATGGTCCCAAGGCCCATATTTGACTATGCAGGCTTTAAAGGCAGTGGAAAACTGCAGGGAAAAGTAGCACTAATCACGGGAGGTGATACTAAGTCCATTTAAGGCCAACGGAAAACTTACTCGTTTTCATGCATATATTAGCTATAAGATTTAGTGCCTGTCACCACTCAGGTTTTGTTGAAAGAGTTCAGTAGTTTCGACAAATTCAGAGGAGTGGCAGGCACTTTGTTTATCGTAAAGAAGTGTATTGTACTTGAAGGTAAAAATTGCTATAGAGGGATTTTTGCTAGGCGTTAATTCGACACTTATAGTCGGTAATGATTGAAAAACGGATGAAATAGTGAGGGTTTAAAAACTAATATTATGATAGTTTCAAAGGAAATAACTCAGATTTGTGGTATTAAGAGGCTTTAATGTATTATATTGAAAATGTAGCGGAATTTAACAATTGGAGGTGAGAGAATGCCATTATGGATAGTGTTAGTAGGGATTTCGTCTGTCTTCTTTGGTATGGGAGTTTGTGTTGATTATTTCAATAAGAAGAATGGACGAACAATAAATACTAAAATGTTACGTGAAAAAACAAAAGATAATTTAGGTTGTAGGAGCGCATTTACTTTTAAACGCTCCTTTTATATAAAACTTAAAAAACCGACTCATTTATTCCCTTATTTAATCCATAAATGAATATTATTATGGTTATTACTAGGAAAAATAACCATAGATAAACTTTTTTTGTGCTCCTCTTATTTATCGCCATCATTAAAGTCCATATAATTAAAGATATTGGCCAAATTAAAAATAGCCAAATACCTCTAAACATAATCCCTAACACCCCTATTAACAATGTTATGTATAATACGAACGATGTAATTCTTTTCATAAAATAACTCCTTTATTTTTGTTAGGAAGAGTTTCTTGTTAAAATTATTTCCAAATAATTCTAACATAAATATAATTTTTACTACAAGAAATAATCAATTTAACTGTAGATAAAATAGTGTGATAATACATCTGATTTAGGCACAAATTTGTAGTTAAAGGTGTTGAGTCTTAACGTATAAAATATGCGTTTTGTCAGTGCTATCCCTTTCAAGAAAAATTAAGAATACAGTAATAAGATCGCGAATTATACCACCTATAACATCCATTAGAAATTCGACACTTTTAGTCGGTAATAATTGAAAAACGGATGAAATAGTGTAGGAGTTAAAACTAATATTATGATAGTTTCAAAGAAAATAACTTAGGTTTGTGGTAATAACAGGTCTTAATGTATTATATTGTAAGTGTAGCAAGATATAAAAAAGGAAGGTGAGAGAATGCCATTATGGATAGTGTTAGTAGGAATTTCTTCTGTCTTCTTTAGTATAGGAGTTTGTGTTGATTATTTTAATAAGAAGAATGGACGAACAATAAATACCAAAATGTTACGTGAAAACACAAAAGACAATTTAGGTTGTAGCAGCGCATTTATGTAATACTAATTTATTTTCTATAATCCCTGAAGTAACTTTTGCTTAGGTTCTTTTCTAAAAGTTTGTTGTTTTTGAATAAGTTTTCTATCAATAAAAGGTTGGTTGATTGGAGCTGAAGGCGTGAGACTCCTGCGGGAGAAGTGGAACAGCTGAGACCCCACAGGTGCTTTAGCGCCGAGGAGGCTCAGCGCCCATCCCGCAAGTAAACGCCTAGAGTGGAAATCGACCTCTATCTACTACTTTTTCATTAGCAACAATACTTGAGAAAACGGCCTTTGCTTAAGTTCATTAAGAAGACTCATCTCCCAGAGTGACATTAAACTTTTCATTTCCTTATATAACATTCAAATAAATAACTTTATATTGTGAATATACTAAATACCTGTTGACATCATAAATGAGGTAGGAATTTTCAATGAAATATCTTAAATCTTTCGTTATTCAAACAGCTAGTATTATATTACTCTTTTTCCTAGCTGCTCTGCCGTTATACTTATACAACATGGATGGCAAGTTAATTTTCCAACCTTTTGAAATTCCAAATGAAATTACAAATTTCATTGTTGGATTATTTAATGGTGAATCTTATTTTTACATGCAAGGAGACAGAAGGCGTTTTTTATTAAGTGATCTTTCTAGTTTCTTTCTCTCATCTTACTTTTATTTGACAAGTTCATTGCTTATCGTTATTATTTTAGCTTTTATTCTTGGGATTTGGTTTTGGAAAAAAAGTGAGAAATGGGTTAATTCGATTTTGGGCTTTATTGGAATTATTCCTGATTTTATTCTTGTACTCTTACTGCAATTATTAGTTACCTATATTTATAAAAAAACAGGAGTAAAAGTATTAAAAGTAGCATCATTGTCGATGGATGATCCAGCTATTTTTCTACCGATATTTACTCTATGTATTTTGCCTTTATTTTATTTGATTCGGACATTGAATGATAAAACATATGAGGTTTTAACAGAGGATTATATTTTAACGGCAAAAGCCAAAGGATTAACGAAAAGATATATTTATATAAAACATGTAACTAGTAATGTCCTTCCGTTTTTAAAAGCAGACTTGTATAAAATTGTAGGTATATCTCTTAGCAACCTCTTTATTATTGAGTATTTATACAATACTAGAGGACTGACGGAAATTTTATTTGAATACCCAGATAACTTTGGTTATCAATATAATTTAGTTGTGATTACCCTTTTATCCTTCTTTCTATTGTATATTGGAACTTTATCTACAATTAAACTTTTTATCTTCTTAGTAGAGAGGATTTTCATAAATGGGTAGGTTGAATGTTAAGCTAATAATTGGATTGATTATGATCTGTTTTTTCTTTCTTATTGCTGTCTTTGGGCCAAATTTATCTCCCTATAAAGTAGAAGAACTAGCAGAAGTGAAATATATTTCTACCGAAGAAGGGAGAAAATTATCCGCTCCTCCATTTCCTCCTTCAAAGGAGCATCTTTTTGGAACGGACCAATGGGGATATGATATTCTGACGCTACTGTTGCACGGTGCGAAGTATACTATTTTTACAGTAGTAATTGTAGCTTTATTAAGAGTGGTAATTGGAGGGACACTTGGTATATTCGTAGCCTTAAATAAGAATCCTCTAAATACTCCAATAAAAAATGCTAAAATGAAAATTAATATTTTTAGTGGATTTCCAGTTTTTGTTATTATTTATTTCATTTTAATCAAGATAAACATAGAACCAGTTTTGAGCCCACTTACATTAAGTGCTATTGTAGGCAGCTTAATGATTGTTTTGGGCATAATGAGTGTTTATGATAATGTTTATAGCAAAACAATTGAGGTGCAAAAAAATTTATTTATAACTGCTTCCCAAGCATTGGGAGGAAGTAGACTGCATATTGCGAAAAAACATATTCTCCCTAGTCTTAAAAGTCAAATTTTAATTATTTTTATGAATGAAGTGATTCAAGTTCTTCATTTGATTGGTCAATTGGGGATATTCAATTTGTTTTTTGGTGGCACTTTTATTCGTATGGACCCGCCTGTCTTTATTTCGATTACGAAAGAATGGGCTGGATTAATTGGTCAATTCCGCTCAACCATTTATTATTATCAATGGATACTTTTCTTCCCGTTGTTAAGTTATATAGTATTGCTCTTTTCTTTTTATTTGGTTTCGCAGGGGGTCGTTCAACAAGAAAAAGTGAATCAAAGGAAGAACCCTATTTTATAGTACGGTGACAATATCTACAGCAATTGGAGAATTAAAGTCAATCATGTAGTTATTTTATCTGTCCTTTTCCTGGGTGAAAACGAATCTACATATTAAAATTAGGCTATAAATTGAAATATAGTCTTTTTTTATTCAATGATAGTTGGACTAAAAAATAAAGGTAATTATGTAAACTGATGCTAGAATTAAGAAAAAAGGAGAAAGTTTAATGGATAAAAGGGCAGCAGGTTTTGGTATACGATTAATAGCAGATATACTTGATTTCTTCATTCTTGTTCTTCCAATATCTGCAGTTTTCTACCTGATAAAAGGAGAATACTCATATGAATGGGCAACTGGTTGGACTTGGCAAATTATATATACCTTATACTTAACGTTCATTCCATTATTATGGAGTGGTTATGTAATAGGGAAACGAATTTTAAAAATAAAGGTTAAAAGAATCAATGAATCTGAATTAACCTTTAAAAATATGTTTTTAAGAGAAGTTGTTGGGAAGTTTTTGGTTATGAATTTAACATTTGGAATATCTGCTATTGTCAGTGTTTTTATGGTGGTATTTAGAAAAGATAAAAGAACCGTACATGACTTAATCGGTGGAACCTATGTTAGTTATGATAGATAATATTTGAAATTTTAGGTCCTTATAAGTATATTTGTTTATTTTTAGTCCAAAGGAACACATCTTCATTCTTATGCATATATTATCTATTACACTTCCCGTCAGGATGAGCCCCCTTGCATCTTGGCGGGAAATTTTATACAATAACACTAAATTAATAACTAACTGCCACGATAAGGAGCAGTAATGGTGTCGAATCCTTTTTAGAGAGCTGACGGAAGGTGCAAGTCAGCAGGAAGCATCATGAACTCGCCTTTGAGCAGCAAGTGTGAAAGATTAGTAATGCTTGCCGTATTCCGCGTTAAGGATAATGAAGCGAATGACCTTTGTCATTAATGTGGGTGGTACCGCGGGAGATTCATACATAATCCTCTCGTCCCTATTTTGGGATGAGAGGTTTTTTTATTTTTAAAAATAGATAATTTAAAAAATTAGAAGTCAAAAAGTAGGCTAGCTCCAGCGCCTGATACTTTTTGGCATTAGGAGGAAAAGACAATGAGCTTCAATCATCAGGAGATTGAAAAGAAATGGCAAACCGTCTGGGAAGATAATAAAACCTTTAAGACGAGTGAAGATAAAGGGAAAAATAAATTTTACGCACTTGATATGTTTCCGTACCCATCTGGCGCAGGTCTTCATGTAGGACACCCGGAAGGCTATACAGCAACAGATATTCTTTCCCGTATGAAGCGGATGCAGGGCTTTAATGTCCTTCACCCAATGGGATGGGATGCATTTGGATTGCCTGCTGAGCAGTACGCATTAGATACAGGTAATGACCCGGCAGAATTTACGGAACAAAATATTAATACATTCCGCCGTCAAATTAAAGCACTTGGATTTTCTTATGATTGGGATCGTGAAGTGAATACGACTGATCCTGAGTATTATAAATGGACACAATGGATTTTCTTAAAGCTTTATGAAAAAGGGCTTGCTTATATTGATGAAGTAGCAGTTAACTGGTGCCCAGCACTTGGAACTGTGCTTGCCAATGAAGAAGTAATTGATGGAAAAAGTGAGCGTGGCGGACATCCGGTTGTGCGTAAACCGATGAGACAGTGGATGTTAAGAATTACTGCTTATGCTGACCGCTTACTTGAAGATTTAGATTTATTGGATTGGCCTGAAAGCCTTAAGGATATGCAGCGCAATTGGATTGGCCGCTCAGAGGGCGCTGAAGTGACGTTCCAAATTGAAGGACATGAAGGAACTTTCACTGTATTCACAACTCGTCCAGACACTCTATTTGGTGCAACATATGCGGTGCTAGCTCCGGAGCATGCATTAGTGGATAAAATTACAACTGACGACCAAAAGGCAGCAGTTAATGCTTACATTGAAAAAATCCAAAGCAAAAGTGATCTTGAAAGAACAGATTTGGCAAAAGAAAAAACGGGTGTATTCACTGGTGCCTATGCCGTTAATCCAGTAAATGGCGAAAAAATGCCAATTTGGATCGCTGATTATGTATTAGCAAGCTACGGAACAGGCGCGATCATGGCAGTTCCAGGACATGATGAGCGTGATTATGAGTTCGCAAAGCAATTTGACCTTTCAATTATTGAGGTAGTTGCGGGTGGAGATGTTCAAAAAGAGGCTTACACAGGCGATGGAGAACATGTAAATTCAGATTTCTTAAATGGGATGAACAAGGAAGACGCAATTGTAAAAATGATTTCTTGGCTTGAAGAAAAAGAAATCGGTACGAAGAAAGTGACTTACCGTCTTCGCGATTGGTTATTCAGCCGTCAGCGTTATTGGGGTGAGCCAATTCCAATTATCCATTGGGAGGATGGCACAATGTCAGCTGTTCCAGAAGACCAGCTTCCATTAATTCTTCCAGAGACAAAGGAAATTAAGCCTTCTGGTACAGGTGAGTCACCACTTGCTAATATCGAGGGTTGGGTTAATGTAGTAGACCCTGAAACAGGTAAAAAAGGCCGCAGAGAAACGAATACAATGCCACAGTGGGCAGGAAGCTGCTGGTATTACTTACGCTACATCGATCCGAAGAATACCGAAGCACTTGCAGATGCAGAAAAATTAAAAGAATGGCTTCCAGTTGATATTTATATTGGCGGTGCAGAGCATGCCGTGCTTCACCTTCTATATGCACGCTTCTGGCATAAGGTTCTATATGATATCGGAGTGGTTCATACGAAGGAGCCTTTCCAAAAGCTATTCAACCAAGGGATGATTCTTGGAGAAGGCAATGAAAAAATGAGTAAGTCAAAAGGGAATGTTGTAAACCCTGATGACATTATTGACAGTCATGGTGCAGATACACTTCGCTTATATGAAATGTTCATGGGACCTTTAGATGCTTCGATTGCATGGTCAACAAATGGATTAGATGGATCAAGAAGATTTATTGATCGAGTTTGGCGATTATTCGTTGAAGAGAATGGAAATATCAATCCGAAGATCCAAGCCGTTGACGAAGCAAGTAACCTAGAGAAGATCTACCACCAAACGGTGAAAAAGGTAACTGAGGATTATGAGGGCTTGCGTTTTAATACAGCCATTTCACAGTTAATGGTCTTTATAAATGAAGCATATAAATCAACAGTTCTTCCGAAGCACTATATCGAGGGATTTGTGAAAATGCTATCACCAATTACGCCTCATGTGGCAGAAGAGCTTTGGGAAAAGCTTGGCCATAGCGGAACGATTGCTTATGAAGCATGGCCAGCATTTGATGAAGCGAAGCTAGTGGATGATGAAGTTGAAATTGTCATTCAGATTAATGGCAAAGTGAAGGCAAAGCTTCGTGTTCCATCCGATGCCCAAAAGGATGCACTTGAAAAAATTGCAATGGATGATGATATTGTCAAAGAGCAAATTGATGGAAAAACGATTCGTAAAGTGATTGCAGTACCAGGGAAACTAGTAAATATTGTAGCGAACTAGAAAGGCGGAGGCGGCTTGGTCACCCCCGACAAGCATAAGACGAGCTGGAATGAAGGTTGTTTTTAACCTTCAAGCCAGATTGGCTTATGACCTCGAGGGGGTAGCCGCCGGAGCTAGACAAAGAAAGTCGGAGGCGGCTTGGTCACCCCCGACAAGCATAAGACGAGCTGGAATGAAGGTTGTTTTTTAACCTTCAAGCCAGCTTGGCTTATGACCTCGAGGTGGTAGCCGCCGGAGCTGGACAGATAGAATAACGCAGCACAGACCGATCATTGACATCCTCCGATTGTGTTTTCGGAGGATGTTTTTTACAATAGGGAATGTAAATAATTAATGAAGGGAATTTATTGATGGATTCAATTGAAATTATTACAACAGATGAATTAGAGGAAAAAATAGCCGCAGGTGAAAAGCTAGAACTTGTTGATGTGAGAGAAGATGAGGAAATCGTACATGGGATGATTCCTGGTGCCAAACATATACGCATGATGACCATTCCAGAAAAACTGGATTACTTTGACAAAGAAAAGGAATACATTTTTATTTGCCGTTCCGGTGGACGCAGCCAGAATGTCTGTCATTATATGCAGGATCAAGGATACAAGGTTAGAAATATGATTGGCGGCATGCTGAATTGGTCTGGAGAAACGGTAAAACCTGAAAAGTAAGTTTGATAAAGAACAGGCAGCTAGGTATAAAGCTGTCTGTTCTTTTTACTTAATAAGTATCTTTTTCTAATTTTTTTACATTCTCAATAAATAGCTTTGCAGCTAATGATAATGTTTTGTTTTTATGATAAACAAGATAAAAGAACCTTTCATCATAAAAATCCTCTATTTCGTATAGATGAATTAAATTAGCAGCTGCAAATTCTTGAGCAGCTATTTCTGAAATTATAGAGATTCCTATATTTTGTTTTACAAATTGGATTAAGCTATTGCCAGAATCCGTATAAACGACTGTATGTAAATGTTCCTTTGAAATCTTTTTCTTCTCTAAAAACTTATTTACTAGTGAGCGTGTACCAGAATCAGAGCTTCTCATAATCAACGGATATTTAATGATTTCTTCTAAACAAACAGGTCCTTTAAATTCCAGTTCATTAGAAGTAATTAATACTAATTTTTCTTTTTTTAGTGGAAGGTAGCAGAGCTTCTCATTTTCATATTTTTCTCCTAGAATTCCAATATCAACAGATCGATTGAGAACATGTTCTACACCTTTTTTTGATGAGGATTCTGAGATATGGAAAGAAATATTCGGATGAACATGATTGAAATTTTTTATTATATTCGGAATGATAAACGAGCCAGGAACAGAGCTTGTAGCGATTTTTACCATTCCTCGAAAGTCCATCATCTCACTTTTTATGTCGAGCAGGGCTTCATCTTTTAAAAGTAAAATCTTCTGTGCCCATTGATACAATCTTTCTCCATGCGGTGTTAGAAGCGTATCCCTTCCTTCGCGGTCAAAAAGCTTGAGGTTTAAACTTTTCTCTAATGATTTAATATGTGAACTAACAGTTGATTGGCTTAAAAAAATATCATCAGCTGCTTTTGAAAAGTTCTTATGTTCAACGACCTTTGTAAAAACAAATAGTTGGTGCAAGTCCATTCTCAGCCCTCCAGTCTTATAGGAAATATCGATTAATTACTATATATGATATCGATTAATTGCATTTATATAAGGATATCATTCTTTAATAATGATAAGGGAGTAGAGTTTTGTCCAAAATGAGAAGCCTGCAGAATCTTAAAGGGTTGAATATTAACTATTCTGTCAATAATGGAGCTAAAACACTGAAAGGGTGAGGGGTCTTTGATTAAGGTCAAATTATTTGATCAAGAGCATGAGAAAGATCTCGAGTTGGAAATGAATCGGTTTTTAGAAAAACTTGAAGAAAAGAAGCTGCTCGATATTAAATACAATGTAGCAGCTGTTCAAGAGGATGAAGATGAGCAAATTTACTGCTTTTCAGCAATGATTATTTATCGAGCATGAATAGGTTGCGGTCACTTTGTGTGATCGATTATTTTTTTTGCTGCTTCCTAAAATGGGTATTTTAACAAAAAGGGGTTTCGTAAAAGGTAAGCGCGCCTAAAAAGATTTACGTCCCCGAATATGGTAATTAATGCAAAAAGCGGTCACGTAAAAAGAGTTACGTCCCCTAATATGGTAATTAATGCAAAAAGCGGTCACGTAAAAAGAGTTACGTCCCCGAATATGGTAATTAATGCAAAAGGAGGTCACGTAAAAAGAGTTACGTCCCCGAATATGGAAATTAATACAAAAGGCGGTCACGTAAAAAGATTTACGCACCTGAATATGGTAATTATTGCAAAAAGAGGTCACATAAAATTTTATGTGACCGCAAAATACATATCTATGATTATTTTTCGCTCCGTTCTGTGACTGCTGCATTTATTCCTGCAAGTCTTCCTGTAACTAGTGCAGAGGTAATATTGTATCCGCCTGTGTAGCCGTGAATATCTAGGATTTCCCCACAGAAAAATAATCTGTCCATTAATTTAGAAGCCATTGTTTGCGGCTCAATCTCTTTAACAGAGACTCCCCCGCCTGTAACAAATGCTTTATCTAATGACAGTGTTCCATTTACTTGGAATTGAAACTTCTTACAGCTAGTCACAAAACTTCGAAGCTTTTCATTTGAAATGGTTGCTCCCTGAGTGGAAGGATCGATTTCACTTTGTTCGAGCAGAAATAATAAGTATCTTTCAGGTAAAAAACCTTTTAACAGGTTTTTGATACTTTTCTTCGGATCGTCCTTAATAAGTTTAAATATTTCTTGGAACAACGGTTCTTCCTTTTGGTCAGGGATGGCATCAAGACTCATTGTTACTTCACGTAAGTCCCACTTCTTCATTGCCTTAACTACAAATTGGCTGCATCGTAAAACGGCTGGACCGCTGACACCAAAGTGGGTGAAAATCATGTCCATCCGATGTGTAATCAAAGGCTTTCCTTTTGGATTTAATACACTAAGAGCAACATTTCTCAAAGATAATCCTTGCAAGGTTTTTTCTTTAATAAATGGTTCTGCAGATGTAACTGGAACCTCAGTAGGAAAAAGATCGGTTATTGTATGTCCTCCCTTTTTCGCCCATGCATACCCATCTCCAGTAGAGCCAGTATGTGGCACAGACTTTCCTCCGACAGCAATGACAATAGAATTCGACTCGTACACTTGTCCATTCTTCAGTTCTACGGAATGGACTTTTCCGTTCTTATAATGAACATCGCTAATCGGGCTGTTCGTTCTAATATCTACTCTTAATTCTTTTAATCTTAAAAGCAAGGCATCAACAACAGACTGTGCCTTATCTGTAACAGGAAACATTCTCCCATGGTCTTCTTCCTTAAGTTGAATGCCAAGCTTTTCAAAAAATTTGATAATATCCTCATTGCTGAAAAGAGAAAAGGCACTGTACAAGAAGCGGCCATTTCCTGGGATATGCTTAATAATTTCATCAACAGGCAGCCGGTTCGTGACATTGCATCTTCCCCCGCCTGAAATAGCAAGCTTTCTTCCGAGCTTGTCTCCTTTATCAATGAGCAGAACCTTTGCTTTCTTCTCTGCTGCCCCAATGGCCGCCATCAAACCTGATGGCCCGCCACCAATTACTATTACATCATACTTCAATTTCGTCACCAACTTATCTCATCCTTTATATACTTAACAATTATAAACGATTCGCGATGAAACACATAATTTACCCTTTTTTGAGTTTTAATGTTACTAAATTAGATGAATATATTGTGAGTGGAAATCGCAGACAAATATGTCTAGTTGATTGTAGCGGAAGGCGCGAGACTCCTGCGGGACGTGTGGGACAGCTGAGACCCCGCAGGAGCGTAAGCGACGAGGAGGCTCAGCGCCCACCCCGCGGAAAGCGAGCGACCTGGAGCGAAAATCAACTTCTACGAATTCGTGTAAAAAGCAACAATGTTTGCGAAAACAGCTTTCGAATAGATATAGAAGCAGTATTCGAAAAGACGATGCATCTTCATCGATACTATAGATAGATTGAATTTATTTTGTAAACCGAATTCATTATAATTGGGAGGAAAGCGCTTTAATTTATTTGAATATTCAAGTCTATTTTTCTCTTTTTACCATCAGCAATATAAAAAGGTGGTGTCAAATGGAAAATCATATGTCAGTGGATGTCACTTATGATGCTGGCCCAACTGGGTGTGGGGAGCTAATAATGAATCTCTTTCTAACGATGAAAAAAATGGAAGAGGGGGAAATCATTCAAGTAATCTCGTATGACCCGGGTGCACGAGAAGATTTGCCTGCATGGTGCCGAATGCAGCATCACACACTGTTAAACCGCCTCGATGACAGGAATCTCAGCCATTATTTCATCAAAAAGGGAAATAGCTTAGACCAATTATCTATTTAAGTAAACTAAACTTTGGGAGGAATTATGATGTCAGGAAAATTCGCAGTGAGTATTACAAGTGCTAAAAATGATACAGATAAAGCAACGGTTGGGTTTGTAGTTGCCAATGCTGCTGTTGCATCAGGTCAGGAAACAGTTGTCTTTTTAAATGTGGAAGGTGCGTCTCTAGCAGAAAAAGGATATGCAGAAGATATTCACGAAGAAGGCTTCGCACCATTAAAGCAATTAATGGATCAATTTGTTGAAGCGGGTGGCATCATTTGGGTATGCAGTCCTTGTTACAAAAAGAGAGGGCTATCAGAAGATAATTTAATTGAAGGTGCAACAATTGTTGGCGGAGCTAGACTGGTAGAGTTTTTAACACAAGGTGCAGCTTCAATTACATATTAATTTAGGGGGCAGCATTCATGTTAAATCCTCATGCCGTTTGTGATGGTGGAGATCTCGATTGCGGATCAGGTTTGTTATTGATAATTAATAAAAGTATGAAGCCGCTTGATCCCGGACAAGTTTTGGAAATTAGAAGCAGAGAAAGAACGGTGGCTGATGATTTACCAGCATGGTGCCGAATGGTCAAGCATGAATTTATCGGATCAGAGCCAGGGGAGAATACGGTTAGGTATTTTGTGCGAAAAGGTCAAAGCAAATCGGCATTAGAGAGTGATCTTACGGCTGCAAAAGGGTACAAATGGAATGTTCGGGTGCAAGGGGAGAAGGATTTAAAGGCGAAAGTGTTTGCAAGAAACCATCATTTCTACTCCGGACAGCCTGCAGATTTTAGTGCTCGTGTGGATGCGCCAAGTGCAATCGATTATTTCATTGCTTCTCTTGCTTCCTGTTTAACCGTTGGATTCAAAGCGCATGCTTCAAGAAGGAATGTTGTTGTTGACCAAATCGAGCTTTCGCTTAAAGGTTCCATCGAAAATATTTTATCCCATATGGAGATAGAAGAAACGGGAAGTCCAAGTATACAGCAGATTTCAGGTACATGCTATGTATCGTCCGCAGCGGATGAAGATTTGTTGAAGGAGATTTGGCAAATTACTTTAAATAAGTCACCTATCTATCAAACTTTGAAAAAAGCAGTTGAAATCAAACTGACATTTTCAATTGTCTATTAGGAGGAAATACGATGGAATCAACACTCTTTCCTACCTCTGTCATCGGCAGCTGGCCTAGATCGGTTGAGGTGCAGAAGGCGATGCGAGAAAAAAGAGCAGGCAGAATGACAGATGAGGCATTTCAAACAGTTGCGGATCAAGCGGCTATTGAATGCCTTCGTCTACAAGAAGCAGCTGGCGTAGATATTGTGTCTGATGGAGAGCAAAGAAGAGATAATTATATTTCATTTGTTGCTGAGCATTTGCATAATGTGAAAATGCTAACGGTCTCTGAATTACTAGAATACATTGATGATAAAGCAAGTTTTGAAGAAATCCTTGGAACACTTGATGTTCCTGCCTTTTCCCTATCAAATCCTGCAGCAGCAGGGAAAATTAGCCGCAAAAAACCGCTCGCATTAAATGACTTTCGATTTCTAAAGAAGCACACAGATAGAAAAATAAAAGTAACACTTCCAGGACCCTATTTATTAACAAGATCCATGTGGGTTGAAGGGCTATCGGAAGAAGCTTATCCAACGAAGGAAGACTTAGCAATCGATATTGTAGGAGTTTTACGAGAAGAATTGGAAGATTTGATTGCTGAAGGCGTCGATTTTGTCCAATTTGATGAACCTGTGCTGACTGAGCTTGTATTCACACAAAAGAATGCCAATCGAACATTTATGTGTGGAGCCTTAACTGCAAAAGCAGATGCTGAGGTAGAAATTGAATTCGCACTTGGGTTAATGAATCAAGTGATAGAAGGGATGCGGGGAAGAGGAACAAAATTAGGTGTCCATATTTGCCGCGGAAATTGGAGCAGAGAAGATGACATTCTTCTAAGAGGTCCCTATTTCCCGCTTATCCCTTATTTATCAAGGGTAGATATTGATCAGCTCGTTCTTGAGTATGCGACGCCAAGAGCAGGGGAAATCGAGGCGATAAAGGAGTTCACTCATGCTGAAATTGGATTTGGCGTTGTGAACCCTCGAACAGAAGAGATTGAAACTGCAGAAGAAATTGTGGAGAAGGTCAATCATTTATTAAAGCTCATCCCAGCTAATCAGATTTATTTAAATCCAGATTGCGGGTTCGGCACATTTGCCCAAAGACCGATGAATAGTGAAGAGATTGCTAGTCAAAAGCTCAAGGTAATGAGTAAAGCCGCCAATTTATTAAGAGAGCAAATCAAACAGCAAGTATAAGGAAATACTGTATAAGAGTACTGAAGAAAGCCGGTTATATCACTGGCTTTTTTTCGTGTTTATGAGTATTTCTGCCTACAAAGCGATTTTTACTAGCTCTAAGTAGAAATCCTTTAAGAAGAAGAGTAGAATACAAATAGTGTGCAAAAAAAATTTGTGATTGTTATTTACATAATTAAATTTTCCTATAGAATTATCTTTTGCTACGATAACTTAATGGTGGAACTTATACAGATAAAGTCTTCTTAAATAAGAAGACTTTATCTGGCAAAGTTCAGCGCTTTTTTGAAGGGGAATGGGGTTCTATGTCATCAAAGCTTTTAAGAGGTACTTTTATAATGACCCTAGCGACGATTATTTCAAAAGTACTCGGGTTATTTTATGTAATTCCTTTTTATCATATTGTAGGGGAAGAAGGGAATGCGCTTTATTCCTTCGCCTATATTCCTTATACAATCTTCATTAGTTTAGCAACAGCTGGCATACCTGCTGCCGTTTCGAAATTCATTTCGAAATACAATGCATTAGAGGAATATGCCGTTGGAAGGAAGTTATTTAAATCAGGGCTCGTTGTGATGTTGTGTACGGGAACGATCTCTTTTCTATTTCTCTATTTTTTAGCTCCATCGCTGGCTGATTTTATTATTCCTGATACTGTAGATACAAGTGTGAAGGATGTAGCGACTGTTATTAGAGCTGTAAGCTTTGCACTTATCGTTGTTCCATTCATGAGTTTGATTCGGGGCTTCTTTCAAGGGCATCAATCAATGGGTCCTTCTGCCCTATCACAAGTGATTGAACAAATTGTACGGATTGTGTTTGTCCTTGCAGGTGCATTTATAGTCTTATACATCATGAAAGGCAGTCTTGTTCAGGCAGTAAGTGTAGCTACCTTTGCAGCATGTATTGGTGCGATTGGCGGGCTGGCAGCTCTTCTATGGTATTGGTACAAAAGAAAGTCCTATTTGGATGGCCTTTTATTGAATGATAAAGGCACAATGGATATTTCGCTTAAGGATATGTACAAAGAAATTATTGTATATGCCGCACCGTTTATTTTTGTCGGCTTATCTGGTTCGCTTTTCCAATTTATTGATCAATTAACTTTTATCCGGACAATGGCGGATATTGGCTTGGCGGATCAGGCGGTATCATCCTTTGCCGTATTAAACTTCCAGACGCATAAGCTTGTTATTATTCCTGTTTCATTGGCAACGGCTTTCTCTTTAACACTTGTTCCTAGTATTACGAAGGCATTTGTTGAAAATGATCGTACGAGCTTAAATCATCAGTTGAACCAAGCGTTTCAGGTGCTGTTATTTCTAACACTACCGGCAGTTGTCGGTCTTTCTTTATTGGCAGAACCTATCTTTACATTATTTTACGATCACAATGATCTTGGAACAGAAGTGCTTAGAACGTATGCGCCTGTGGCGATTCTCTTTGCTTATTTCTTAGTTACGGCGGCGATTTTACAAGGGATTAATGAGCAGCGTTTCACGGTACTTAGCTTGCTTGTTGGTTTATTACTTAAATTAAGTTTAAATATCCCTCTTATCAAGCTAATGGAAACACAAGGGGCTGTAGTTGCAACGGCTATTGGTTATACAGCTGCTATATTGATTAATCTATTTGTGATAAAAACGTATGCCAAGTATCCATTCCGGCTTGTGCTTAGAAGAGGAATTTTGATTGTTATTTTTACAGCACTGATGTTTGCTGGTGCGGGAACCATGTATAAGGTTCTTACTCTTTTCTTATCACCTTCAGCTAATTTGCAGGCATCTCTCATTGTTATTATTTGTGCAGCGGTTGGAGCGGGGATTTATTTCTATTTAAGCTTTAAAACAAGGCTTGTTTATTTCTTATTTGGACAAAAGGTTGATCGATTATTGAAAAAGGTTAGATTGCGCGGATGATAGGTTCCTATTAAAGAGGTGATGATATGAGAATTGATAAAATGCTTGCTAACTTAGGTTATGGAAGCAGGAAAGATGTGAAGCAGCTTTTGAAGAGTGGGGCTGTAGAAGTCAATGAGCAGAAGGTGAAGGATGCAAGTAAGCACGTCAATCCGGATAAAGATGCTGTGACAATCAATGGAGAAGAAGTGGTGTATAAAGAGTTCATCTATTTATTAATGAACAAGCCACAAGGAGTCATTTCAGCTACTGAGGACTCACAGCATGAAACGGTATTAGATATATTGGAACCGGGGGACTTAGTATTCTCCCCGTTTCCAGTGGGGCGTCTTGATAAAGATACGGAAGGTCTACTGCTCCTAACCAATGACGGTCAGCTTGCCCACCGCCTCTTATCTCCAAAAAAGCACGTGCCAAAAACGTATTTTGCTGTAATAAACAGTGAAGTAACAGAAGAGGACATTGCTGCTTTTAAAAAGGGTGTTATTTTGGACGATGGGTATGAAACAAAGCCTGGAGAATTGAAGATTATTAAATCCGGTCTCACATCAGATATCGAACTCACGATAACTGAAGGAAAATTTCATCAGGTGAAAAGAATGTTTGAGGCAGTTGGGAAACGTGTCATTTACCTGCAAAGGATTTCGATGGGGCCGCTTCAGCTAGATGAAACACTGGAGCTTGGTGAATATAGGGAATTAACAGAGGAAGAATTAGAAAGCTTAATCACATACGAAGTCAAATAAAAATCGCCTAACTTGGCGATTTTTTTTATGCTATATTTTTTCTTTGAAAAGCTAATCTTGGATCCTCACTTCAGACATCAGACCTCATAGGAGATTACTGCACGAAAGGAAACTTATGATGACATCTTTACCTTCTTTTTTGTAGTCGTCCATTTTCCACGACTTGGGCTTTTTACTAAGTCGTTATAAACAAGAACATTTAAATCTCTCTGAATGGTGCGAGGAGTAATACCAAATTCCTCTACAAGCTCTCCCGTTGTTACAGTTCCACGCTTATTAATAAACATGTAGACGGATTTGATACGGTTTAACATCCGGTTAGTCGAAGGTTTCAAAAAACCACTCCCTATCCTTTTTTCAAACCAATGGCAAATTCCTGCAACTGACAGTTCATTGAAGAACCTATGTCCTTCAAGCATATGTAGTTTTCTTTTCCTCAGCCAACTCCTTTGCAAATATCAGATGTTTTTTCAAGAGATGTCAACCTTATCTTCATTGTACTCCTATTTTTTGATAATTTCTACTTTATTAAAGAATTTCCACCATATTCATAAACTTTTCTCCTTTCTGTTATGAACATCTTTGTATATCCTATGGTCTTGCATGCTTGTATTATGTTAGAAAATTCTAAAAGTTACTTCTAGCAAAAGGTATGAAGGACAAAATTGGCCGGTTAACGAAAGAAAAGTCCTTCATCAGGGGCATGAAGGACAAAACGAGTTGGATAATGAAAGAATTGTCCTTCATCAAAAGTTTTGATCAAAAAAGGTAAACCTTTTCCACGCGTCATTCGTACAAGTTAGTAGGAGGCGTAGAGGATGACTTTACTAGATGTAAATATTAAATCAGCAGGCTATGAAAAGGGAAAAGAAATTATTCATAATATTCATTTCAATGTTAAAAAAGGGGAGTTAATTGGATTAATTGGCCCAAATGGTGCGGGGAAAAGCACGACAATTAAAACAATTCTCGGGTTATTGGAAAACAAAGAGGGGACCATTTCTTTCAAAGAGAATGCGAAATATTCTTATGTACCGGAGAGGCCCATTTTTTATGATGAGCTGACATTATGGGAGCATCTTGATTTTATCGCTGCAGTAGAGGCTCTCCAGGAGAAGGAATACAAGGAAAAGGCAAGAGAATTACTTGAGCTATATAAGCTGGAGGAACATGCACATGAATTCCCAGGAAAGTATTCGAAGGGGATGCAGCAAAAAGCAATGCTGATCTTGTCAATGATTACAAATCCAGATGTATATATTATTGATGAGCCTTTTATTGGACTTGACCCAAATGCGATGAAGCTTTTTTTAAGATTAATTGAGACAGAACAACAGCGTGGGGCAGGAATATTGATGTCCACCCATGTATTAGATACGGCGGAAAAGGTATGCGATCGATTTATTATGATACATAATGGACAGCTACAAGCAGCTGGAACACTTGAGGACATTCGTGAACAGTGTAATCTTCCAGATGGATCACTGTATGACTGTTTTCATTTTATAGCAGAGGGCAATCCAGATGAGTAGTTGGCATCTATTTCGTGATCGGTACATTAGAAATCGTAAATATCAGTATGGAGTTATCCGGTCCATTGCCGATTGGACGATTATCATCTATCTTCTTATTCCAGCCGTCATATTCATTATCATGAGTTACCGTTCTTGGTGGATGGAGCTACCAGGCTGGATCGAATCAATTCCATTTATCCTTATATTCATGCTCCTTTATCTTTTGTCTTGGAGTGGAAACATTCGTACATATGTAGAGGAAGCAGACAAAGTGTTTCTCATAAAAAAGCAGCAAAGCTTTTTTGGAATGAAAAAATGGGGTTATGCCATCTCAATGCTAACACAAGCTTTGGGAACTGGAATAACATTCCTTGTCCTGCTGCCGTTCTTAATCAATCATTTCAATCTTAATGGGCAGGAAATTGGCACACTGCCTTTTTACTTTATCGCATTAAAATCGCTTATCATGCTAGTAAAATTTCATTTAAATAAAATAGAAAAAATGTTTAAGAAGATAGTATTTCAATTTCTATTGTTTGCAATCTTAAGCTGCTTGAGCCAGCTGATTTATTTCTTTTGGGCTCGAGGTTCATTGCTTCTAGTTGGTCTATGCGGAATGGCCCTGTTGACAATGTCAATCTATTTCAGCTTAAAGGCAATCCAGAAAATATCTACAATTGATCATGAAATAGATATGGGAAGAGCGGATAAAACAAAGAATATTGAACTTATTTTTATGCTTTCAAATGAAATTGAAAAACCGATTGTTACGAAAAGAACAAAGCCGCTGTTATTCCGTCGTTCAAAACGAATTTTCAAAAAGAGGACACCAGTAAACGGATTTATCGAGTTATTTTTAAAGATTTTGCTAAGAAACCGTTCGTATGTGATGAACTATTTTCAAATTATTTCTGTCGGAACAGTTGCAATTGTACTCATCCCACCTCTCTGGATAAAGAGTATCATATTTATCGGTTTTCTTATCATGATGAATTCGTGGCTTTCACTTATTTGGAATAAGATTGCTTCATCCAATCCGTTAAGTAAGAAATACAGTGAAACAAACTTCTACTTTAAGGCAAGGAAAAGGGCTGTTATGTCCTTATTTATTACAGCGATAATCTTGCTTGGTGTTTTTGTATTTGGCTGGCAAAGTATGCTGTCTCATTTCGGAATGCCATTTGGTTTGTTCAGAGGGTAGGAATCCATTTATTAGTGAAAGATGTATGAAGGTGCATTAGTAAAAACGAATTGATATAATTTGAATTAGAATTAACTATCTTATTCACTGGGGGATTACGAATGAATGTCATTGACTGGCAAAAAGAAGTGGAACAAAGAAAAGATGCACTGATTGAAGACGCAAAGAAGCTGCTGCAAATAAAAAGCGTACTGGATGAAGAAAATGCAACTAAAGATGCTCCACTAGGAGAAGGGGTAAAGGAAGCGCTAGATTTCATGCTTCAGCTTGGTGAGAAGGATGGGTTCACACCTAAGAATGTAGGAAACCTGGCAGGACATCTAGAGTTTGGACAAGGGGAAGAGATTGTTGGGGTTCTTTGCCATGTCGATGTTGTACCAGAAGGTGACGGCTGGTCAAGTGATCCATACGGTGCTGAGATCCGTGATGGGAAAATTTATGCAAGAGGGGCCATTGATGATAAAGGCCCGACGATGGCTGCTTATTATGCCATGAAAATTGTGAAGGAGCTTGGGCTGCCATTAAATAAACGTGTCCGCATGATCATCGGGACGGATGAAGAAAGTGATTGGCGTTGTGTTGATCATTATTTTGAGCACGAAGAAATGCCAGCAATGGGATTTGCACCAGATGCTGATTTCCCGATTATCTATGCAGAAAAAGGGATTGCTGATTTTGACCTTGTCCAAAAAGATAATGGCTCCAAAAAGGATGAAGACGCAAAGGTGAAAGTGCTCTCATTCCAATCTGGCAGAAGATATAATATGGTTCCTGATTTTGCGAAGGCTTCGCTTGAAGTGAATAATGAGCCAACAAATATTGTGCAAGCATATGCTGATTTTCTTAAGGAAAATGAATTAAAGGGAAAGAGTTACTTCGAAAATGGCGAATTAATTCTAGAGGCAGAGGGAATTTCTGCTCATGGAATGGAGCCGAACAACGGGAAAAATGCAGGTTTGTTTATGGCTGCATTTTTGTCTGAATTAAAACTAGATGCAAGGGCAAATGAATATTTTCAGTTTACAACGAATTATTTTTATGAGGAATCTAGAGGGAAGAAGCTAGGAATGGCCTATTCAGATGATATTACTGGCGACCTAACAATTAATGTTGGAAAGCTTTCTTTCTCACAGGAAAAGGGCGGACGACTTGGGTTAAATGTTCGCTACCCTGTTACGAATAAAATGGAAGAGACAAGGGAAAAGCTTGAAAGTTTATTAACAGCAGAGTCCTTTATTATTGAAAACTTCTCTGATTCAAAGCCACACCATGTTGCTGAGGATGATTTCCTTATTCAATCACTTAAAAAGGTGTATGAGGAACAAACTGGTGAAAAAGCAGAACTGCTTTCAATCGGTGGAGGAACCTACGCTCGCTCCTTAAAATCTGGGGTGGCATTCGGTCCACTATTCCCAGGGAGAGAAGACATTGCCCACCAAAAGGATGAGTATATGTATATCGAGGATATGCTAAGAGCGACTGCGATCTACGCACAAGCCATCTATGAACTTGCTAAATAATAAAAGCGGAGGCGGCTTGCCCAGGCCCGACAAGCATAAGACAAGCTGGGATGAAGGTTGTTCTTTAACCTTCAGGCCAGATTGGCTTATGACCTCGAGGGCCTAGCCGCTGGAGCTAGACAAAGAAAAGCGGAAGCGGCTTGCCCAGGCCCGACAAGCATAAGACAAGCTGGGATGAAGGTTGTTCTTTAACCTTCAGGCCAGATTGGCTTATGACCTCGAGGGCCTAGCCGCTGGAGCTAGACAAAGAAAAGCGGAAGCAATTGGTAAGCGATGTATGGACTGGAGGGAGCATGGGGAAATGGATTATGTAATCGTAAATGGGGAATATATCAAACGCTCTGAAGCTAAGGTAGATATTGAGGATCGCGGCTATCAATTTGGAGATGGGGTCTATGAGGTTATTCGCGTTTATAATGGAAAAATGTTTACAGCCTCAGAGCATCTGGAACGCCTAATTGAAAGCGGCAAGAAAATCGGCATGGAAATTCCTTATACTGTCTCAGAGCTGAAGCAGCTGTTAGTGGAGCTGATTACTAAAAATCAACTTGTATTAGGAACTCTTTATATGCAGGTGACACGAGGGACTTCACCAAGAAATCATGCTTTTCCGGCGGCAGATGTGCGTCCGAATCTTGTTGTCTATTCAAAAGAAGTTGGCAGGCCCATAGAAAATATGCAACAGGGAGTAAAAGTCATTCTAAATGAAGATATCCGCTGGCTTCTTTGTGATATTAAAAGTCTGAACCTGCTCGGAAATTTAATGGCAAAGCAGAAGGCGGTGGAGGCCGGATGTTTTGAAGCCATTCAGCACCGGGATGGAATAGTAACAGAAGGAAGTTTGTCTAATATTTCAATCATCAAGGATGGAAAGGTAATCACTCATCCAGCTGATAATCTAATCCTCAATGGGATTACTAGACAGAAAGTATTGGGCATTTGCAGAAATAATGACATTCCTTTTGCCGAAACTACTTTTACTCTTGAGGACTTGAAGAATGCGGATGAGATTTTTCTTTCAGGTACGACAGTCGAAGTAACTCCAATCATTGAAATTGAAGGCAAAAAGGTTGGAGCCGGAACTGTAGGACCGCTCACAAAGAAGTTACAAATTCTTTTTGAAGGAGAAATTGAGAAAGAGTGCGGAAAGATCCGCTGAAATAGTTGTCAAAGCAGCAAGCCAGTAATCATCAATTGATTGGCTTGCTTTTTTGTTATATAGAAAATTATATAATTTGATGTTCTGGAATGGCTATGTTAGTGATGGTTATTGATTAAAAGCCATTGGCGTACGAGCGAATGGGTTTATTCATGCACAGTGATGGGTTCCTAATTAAAGTAGAACCTGTCAACAACTTCTGCTAAAATTAGTGCAAATGCTGGTTCATTAATGGAGGATGGAAATGGAAAGACAAGCTCATTTTTTCTTTGCTATTAGCTTACCAGAGGAAGCAAAGAGAGAGGTAAAGAAAATATGTTCATTCGTACAGCAGGAGTTTCCGTTTCGCCGTTGGGTTCATTACGAGGATTATCATATAACCTTGGCTTTTCTTGGTGCGGCATCAAATGATAAGCTGGAGGAAGCCAAAAGGATTGTAAAAGAACGGTTAAATGGACAAAAGGCCTTTTCCCTTCACATCAATCAACTGGGTGTGTTTGGAAAAGAGGATACACCAAGAATATTCTGGGCGGATACGGCAAAAGAGGAACGGCTTATGATGATTCGTGACATTGTTTTCTCCGCTTGTTTGCAAGCAGGTTTCGAATTAGAAACAAGGCCATTTAAGCCCCATATAACTCTGGCGAGAAACTGGGCTGGAATCAATCTATTCCAGAGTAGCCAATTGAAAAATAATAACCCATTCCAAAACGCTCACCTTTCCTTTCAGGCGAATGAAGTGGTTTTGTATCAAACGCATTTAGATCAAACACCTAAATATGAAAAGGTGGCCAGCTTTCCATTATTAGATGAAAACTTATTTTAGAGAAAATACAAGGCAGGCACAGAGAAATGGGACAGTTAATTAAACTGCAAGACTACGTTTCAAGATACGAACAAAATATTTATTTATATCCTTCCCGCTATGTAAGACTTAAAAAGCAGCATTGGGTAAAGTTGAAAGATGCATGGGAAAGCAATGATGATTCCTTTTTCACGGATCAATCACACCAGGATACGTCTGACTGGCTTGAAGAAGAAAAAAAACCTTTAATGGATAAGCTTAAGGGGTTTTGGAAGTTAGGAAGAAAGGAAGAGGAAGAAGAGGTTCCTTTCCATTCAGAGCTGGATCAAGTAAATGAGGAAGAAAGTCATGAAGAAGGAAGCTTTCAATTCGAAACGTCATTTACTTTTCGTCCCGATACGGAGGAAGAATTGAAACATCATTATCTGGATCAATTATTCCGCTTTCAAATGAAATGGGCAAGCTCCACTTTGACTGAAAAATCATTTGTAGATAAACAATTTTATTATGATGAAAGACTTAAATTTTTCCTCCAACGATTTCCCGACACATTTCTAATCCTTTATTCACCGCTTTTTTTGTTGAAGAAGGCACCTGTTGAAGTGGAAACCATTATTTTAAGTCCAACTGGTGTATGGTGCATTAGTATGCTAGAAGAAGAGGATTCATCCGTTTATATTGGATCAAAAGAGCGTTTCTGGGTGAAACGTGTGAATGGACAAGAAAAGAAAATCTTAAATCCGTTATTGGCACTAAACAGGACAGCGAAGATCGTTCAGCAAATCTTCCGTATGAATGATATTGATTTCCCTATACACAAAGCTGTTTTATGTAGGAACGGATATATTGACCATCCTGCGGCCCCTTTTGATATCCAGCTTATTGAAAAAAGGAACTATGATGAATGGTTTAAGAATATGAGGAATCTTCGTTCCCCGCTTAAGCATGTTCAATTAAAAGGAGCACAAGCATTATTGCAATATTGTCAAACGGTATCAATTAGAAGGCTTGAGTGGGAGCTTCCTGATGAAAATTAGATAGTTAAAGACATAATAAAAGGTTGATTGTTGAGATGGAAAATATTTATTTTATCATTAATCCTCAGGCTAAGAATGGCCATTGCCAAAAGGTTTGGAGAAGGCTAGAGAAGGTACTTGCCGAGCAAAAGATTCCCTATACATTTTTTTTGACAGAATATCGCGGACATGCGACAGAAATCGCGCAATCGATCGCTATGAAAGAAGAAGAAATGGAGAAAGTAATCGTAACGGTTGGTGGTGACGGTACGATGCACGAGGTTGTAAATGGTGCTGCAACATATCCGAATGTGAAGATTGCTTATATTCCTGCTGGATCAGGAAATGACTTTTCCAGAGGATTCGGCATCCCGAAAAATCCCGTATCAGCACTTAATCATCTTTTAAAACAAATAAAAGGGGAAGCAACCCTGATTGATATAGGGAAGATACTAAATCATGATAAGGAAGAGATCTTTTTTGTCAATAATATGGGTGTCGGATTTGATGCGCGAATTGCCAAGGAAGTAAATCAATCAAAAATAAAGGGCTTGTTGAACCGTATAGCACTTGGAAAACTTGTCTACGTATACTTTTTATTAAAAAACCTGTTTACTTATCAACGGTCACTAATTGAAATTATGATAGATGGAAAATCCTATACATTTGATTCTGCATGGTTTGTCACAGTTTCAAATCAGCCTTTTTATGGTGGAGGAATGAAAATTTCTCCAGATGCCTCCCCTTATGATGGACTACTGAATATTACTGTTGTCCATAATATTTCCAGATTAAAGATCTTATTTGTATTTATCACTGTTTTTTGGGGAGGACATGTTTCATTTAAAGGTGTAGAAACGTTTACTGGTAAAGAAATTAAAATTTCTTCTTTCCATCCTTTACATGCCCATGCAGATGGAGAAGAGATTGGAAGTACGCCTGTAACGACGATTACTTGTCGAAGAGTTCTCCCTATTTTTTCTAAAGTAAGTGGGCAGTAACTTAAAATACTAAAAAAAAGGAGGTAGGCTCTAGTGGTTTCCATTCACCGAAAGTTTCAAGCTTATTTAGATGAAATGCAAATCATTACGATCTTACTTCCAACTATTTATTATGAAGGCCATTCTGAGAATTTTTCAATCACAAATAATAGTGAGTGTGATCGTATTCAACTGACAATCCTAAGCAGGACATCTCTTAAAGATAAGGTTAAATATATTTGCCGAACAGATGAAAAGCTTGTGATTGGTGAACAATATTGGATTATTGATGCGCACGGTGGAAAAACAGATTTACAAATTGGAGCAGTGATCCGAACAGAAGCTTTTGATAAGGAATTTTTCTATCATGGTACGTTAGGCTATTCATATGGAGTAGACAAGACTGAGTTTAAGCTATGGGCACCTACGGCAACAGAAGTGAAATTACACTTACTCTCAGAAGGAGCACAGCAGCCTGAAGCCCTGCCAATGGAAAGAAGAGAAAATGGTGTTTGGTATATAGTAGTGAAAGGAAACCTAGAATATTGTCGTTATTCTTTTCTTGTCTGTGTGAATTTAGAATGGAGAGAGGCTGTTGATCCCTATACTGTTTCTGTGAGCCTTAATGGAGAATATGGCATTGTTATTGATCTCGAAAAAACAAAAATTACTAAACCCCTTCTTCCCCTTTTTAAACAATCAACCGATGCAATAATCTACGAAACACATGTAAGAGATTTCACAATTCATCCGAATAGCGGCATTGCAAGAAAAGGGACTTACCTTGGTGCTGCAGAGATAAATACGGAAGGAATGGATGGGGTTTCTACTGGCCTTTCCTATGTAAAAGAGCTAGGTGTTACACATATTGAATTTCTGCCTTTTCATGACTTTGAAGGGGTGGATGAAAGTGCTCCGGAAACAGCATATAATTGGGGTTATAATCCATTGCACTTTAACGCGCCAGATGGAAGCTATTCAACCGATCCAACTGCCCCGTATACAAGGGTTAATGAATTGAAAGCGATGATTCATGCAGCCCATCTGCAAGGCTTACGAGTAATTATGGACGTCGTATACAATCATGTCTATATACGAGAGCACTCTTCATTTGAAAAAATTGTCCCTGGCTACTTTTTTCGCCATGATGAATCAGGTATGCCATCAAATGGAACAGGTGTAGGAAATGATTTTGCCTCAGAACGCTTAATGGGGAGAAAATTCATTATCGACTCTGTGACATATTGGCTGGAGGAATATGAAGTCGATGGCTTTCGCTTTGATTTAATGGGAATTCTTGATATTGATACAATGAATGAAATTAGAAAAAAAATCGATGAAATCGACCCAACTGTCATGATCATTGGTGAAGGGTGGGATTTGAATACACCTATTCCTGCAGAAAAGAAGGCAAATATTCGTAATGAAAAGAGACTCCCTAGGATTGGTCAATTTAATGATTGGTTTAGAGATACGATAAAAGGAAGTACATTTAATTTATATGATAAAGGATATGCGCTTGGCAATGATCGTTACTATGAAGAGGCTAAGCGAGTTCTGGCTGGAAGTATTGGAATAGAACAGAAAGATGGCGGGCTATTCTCTTCACCCGTTCAATCGGTTAATTATGTAGAATCACATGATAATCACACACTCTGGGATAAATTAACTGTCTGTTCCTCATTAGAAACTGAAGAGTTCAAACAAATGCAGCATCGTCTAGCAACTGCGATGGTTTTGCTTGCTCAAGGCATCCCCTTTTTGCATAGTGGGCAGGAGTTCTTCCGAACGAAGCAAGGTATAGGCAATAGCTATCAATCACCGGACGCCATCAATCAGCTTGATTGGGATAGGAAGTCTAGGTATATGGAGAATGTTGAATATATTCGTGGGATGATTGATATACGCAGGTCACATGGGGCGTTTCGTTTTTCTAGTCCGGAGCTTATTCGTAAGCATATGCAATTCCTTTCTGTTGAAAAGCCGATGATTGGTTTTATGCTGAATGAGGTAGGAGAGTATGGGGAATGGCGGAAAATCATTGTTTTTTTTAATCCAACCTTCATACAAAAGTCTGTTGTTCTGCCAGAAGGGGATTGGCATCTCCTTGCAAATGGGCAGTATGTCAACATCACACCTGGAAAAAAACTAGAACAACCGATTGTTACACTATCACCAATAAGCACATATGTGATAATAGGCATGTAAAAAAATAAATAGGCTTGACGATAAAGACATGAAAGAGATAAAATTTAAAAGGATAGCTATTGGGATTTCACACAGTGATAGCTATCTTTATTTTTTGAAAATAGAAAAGTAAACTTTGAATTAGAGAATTGTCCAGCGCAAGCAGCCTACCCCCAACGTACAGGAAGTCTGATGTCTTTCAAGTAATAAGGACGTCGCATTTTGTCGATCAGGGTGAGCAAGGCGCTTGTGCTTTTCTATTAAGCAGGTGAACAATTTTGGAACATATATTAGGTACTGAGTGGGAGATTGTTCCCGCAGGTGGTGCAACAGGTGAAGCCTTTTTTGCTAAGCATAAGGAGCAAGAGCTATTTCTGAAACGAAATACATCTCCATTTCTTGCTGTACTTTCTGCTGAGGGTATTGTCCCTAAGCTTGTTTGGACAAAAAGACTGGAAAATGGTGATGTTGTCACTGCCCAGCAATGGGAAAGTGGCAGAGAGCTCAAACAAGCAGAAATGAATAATGAAAGAGTAGCCAAGCTGCTAAAAAAAATCCATGGCTCCAAGCCACTTCTCAGCATGCTCGAAAGATTGGGGAAGTCCCCGCTGCTCCCAGAAAAAATCCTGCAAATCCTTGAAGAAGAATTGGATGAGGAACTGAAACAAAATGATGTTATTGTTCAATCGATGGAGTTTCTAAGGAAGAATATATTTCTTATTCATTGTGATGAAAAGACGGTTTGCCATTGTGATGTGAATCATAACAACTGGCTGCTTGCAGAGAACAACCAGTTGTATTTAATTGACTGGGATGGAGCGATGATTGCTGATCCGGCAATAGATCTTGGCATGTTATTGTATTGGTATATTCCAAAGAAAGAATGGCATGATTGGGTTCAACGGTACGGCTTGACGCTCACAGATGAATTACTGTTAAGGATGAAATGGTATGTGATTGCCCAAACCATCACCTCCATACAATGGCATAAAATAAAGAGCCGTTATCAAGAGATGGAGAAATGGCTGCAATTTCTTAAAGGACTTGATCATGAAAATTGATTAATATTATTTACCCATTGGGATAGCTCTTGTTGATGTAATTCAATATGGTTATCCAACTGGGTGGAGTTCTTTCCATGCTGACTGTAATCATATATTTCTTCTAGTACGGCTTTTGCATTTTGGTCTAAACTAGGATGGACCATTAAGGATTTTACTAAACGTTCCAGCTGTTCACATTCTGAAACTGACCCACAACAATCTGTTTGATGGTTGCTTAATATATCCTTTAATAAATTTAACTGATCCTGCTGACTGATTGGCATAATAGACACCCTTTCAAAAGTAAAGTCTATATTGGTTAATAAAAGAAAGCGTATGAATAAGGAATTCACCTTAGGTTGTGAGTTCCTTTTTTGATTTATGCATGATACAATTTGCATGATATTATTTGTGAATAGTAACTTTTTAGGAGTGTAGATATGCGACAAAGAAATAAACCATGGGCAAAGGACAAGCTTGCCAGCTATCCTCAATATGTTATTCAAACCCCAGATCAATGGGTAGGAAAATGGCATGAAGTATTTGAGAATAAGCAGCCGCTTCATATAGAAATTGGCACAGGAAAAGGACGTTTTCTTAGCGGGATGGCTAAGGCGAATCCAGATATAAATTATATTGGTATTGAATTACAAGACAGTATCATTGTTACCGCTTTGGATCATATCATTGAGGCTGAATTACCGAATATGAAATTAATGAATGTCAATGCGAATGATCTTCATCTTTTTTTTGAAAAAGGTGAGGTGGATCGGATTTATTTAAATTTCTCAGATCCTTGGCCAAAGACACGTCATGCAAAAAGAAGATTGACGTACAAAACCTTTTTGAAAATATATGAGGATATCCTTGTTGATCAAGGAGAAATTCATTTCAAGACCGATAATCAAGGCTTATTTGAATATTCGCTTACAAGTTTTTCTGAATATGGACTGCTTTTGAAATATGTAAGTCTTGACCTCCATCAAAGTGATTTTGTGGGAAATATTATGACTGAGTACGAGGAGAAATTCGCCAAAAAGGGAAATCGCATCTACCGGTGTGAGGTTCAGTATCAGTAAGGCTTTATGGCCTATAATATACTTTCAACCGTTCATGTTTTAATAATGAACGGTTTTTTTTCGTGATTAATGGCGTAGTTTTACTTTATATTTCAAAATGTTAGAATAATTAAGAAGGAGGGGAAGATATGGAGACATTACAATTAGAAAATATAAAACTTACTTGGCTGCGCGGCGGTGTGAATTTCCTTGATGGTGGGGCGATGTTTGGTGTTGTGCCAAAGCCATTATGGTCAAAGAAATACCCTTGTAATGACAAAAATCAAATTGAACTTCGTACAGATCCAATCTTAATTCAACTAGGAAACCAGAATATTCTTGTTGATACAGGACTTGGCTATGGAAAACTGACTGAAAAGCAGAAGCGGAATTTTGGGGCACTTGAAGAATCACAAGTTGAAGAGGATTTAAAGCTGCTTGGCCTAACCGCTAAAGATATCGATTATATTTTGATGACACATTTGCATTTCGATCATGCTTGCGGCTTAACAAAGCCTCAAAATGATGGCTGGATCTCCGCCTTTCCAAATGCCAAAATCATTGCATCGAAAATCGAATGGGATGAAATGAGAGAACCGAATATTCGCTCAAGAAATACATATTGGAAAGAAAATTGGGAGCCGATTCAGGAGCAGGTTATTGTTTTTGAAGAGGAATGGTCGCTTGGTCCGATAAAAATGGTTCATACAGGCGGACATAGTGATGGACACTCCATTCTATTGATTAAGGATGGGGATGAACTTCTTATTCATATGGCAGATATTATGCCAACACATGCCCATCAAAATGTGCTGTGGGTGCTCGCATATGATGATTATCCGATGAATTCCGTAGCTGCAAAACAAAAATGGATGGAGTACGGACTCCAACATAATGCTTGGTTTACCTTCTATCATGATGCATTTTATCGAGCAGTAAAGTGGGATCAACAAAATCATGTAACAGACAAAATTGAAAGAAAGCGTTAAGATTCTTGCTATTTAGTTTCTTATAACGAAGGTAATAACAATTTGAGAATGTTATATCTCATGTTGTTATTACCTTTTTGATTTTGGCTCTTTTCGCATATATTGTTGTTTTTGTCTTACAATGTAGCCCGTTGATTTCCGCTGCGGGCACTTGCTTTCCGCGGGGAGTGACGTGAGCCTCCTCGGCGCGAGCGCCTGCGGGGTCTCACGCTTCCCTCCATTCCCGCAGGAGTCAAGCGCCCTCCGCTCCAATCAACTCAGAGAATTAGATGAAATTTGTATTAGAAAGCAACAATCTTTACGAAAACAGCCTTGATTATTAACGCTAAATTATAGATATTACGAATATCACTTTATAATTTGTAAGCATCTAGAATTACGCCTGTACCTGCATCGGCAATAAATTCAAATTGCTCTGTGTCTTCATCCACTTTCCTCGAAATACCGCCCCGATAGATTTCATAGGCTAGCTGTCCCTTTTTATAAGGCTCTTTTGTCATTTGAATCCATGAGCCGCTAACGGGTCCATCCTTTTTAAATGCTGCTTTCGCATTGGCCAATGCTCTTTCCGGTGAAACAGTTGCTTTTTGTGCGAGCAATTCTCTTGCTGCGTAACCTCCGGCTATTCCAACGCCGACTCCTAATAAAAATGACTTCCAGTTCATACTGCACCTCCACCTAAATATCATCATCCCTTTTTATCTTACCAAAAATACAATAGGGAAAAAACTGAATTAGTGGCAAGTGCTGAGAAAGTTCTGTAAAATGAAAGAATACATAATCTTTTAAATGAGGAGTAGGACAATGAACGAAAAAACATTACAGCTTTTTAAAACATTGACTGAACTGCCTGGAGCACCGGGAAATGAACATTTAGTTCGTAATTTTATGCGTGAACAGCTTAGCCTTTATACAGATGAAGTAGTTCAGGATAAGCTTGGCGGTATTTTTGGAGTGAAGAAAGGCGATGAAAACGGTCCAACAATTATGGTTGCCGGCCATATGGATGAGGTTGGCTTTATGGTCACATCTATTACAGAAAATGGCATGATTCGTTTTCAAACACTAGGCGGCTGGTGGAGCCAAGTGTTACTAGCGCAAAGAGTGCAAATCATGACAGATAATGGACCGGTAATAGGCGTAATTGGTTCGATTCCGCCACATTTATTAGATGAGGCAAAACGCAGCAAACCGATGGAAATCAGTAATATGCTAATTGATATCGGTGCAGATGACCGGGAGGATGCAAAGAAAATTGGCATCAAGCCTGGACAGCAAATTGTGCCAATCTGTCCGTTTACACCAATGGCGAATGAAAAGAAAATTCTAGCCAAGGCTTGGGATAATCGTTATGGCTGTGGACTAGCAATCGAATTGCTAGAAGAAGTGAAGGATGAAAGACTTCCAAACATTCTCTATTCTGGAGCAACTGTTCAAGAAGAGGTAGGGCTTCGCGGTGCACAAACAGCAGCCAATATGATCAATCCTGATCTTTTCTTCGCATTGGATGCAAGTCCTGCTAATGATATGTCTGGCGACAAGAATGAGTTTGGTCAATTAGGAAAAGGTACACTTCTAAGGATTCTTGATCGTTCGATGGTCACTCATCGCGGAATGAGAGAATTTGTTCTCGATACAGCCGAGACAAATAAGATTCCTTATCAATATTTTGTTTCACAGGGCGGTACAGATGCAGGCCGTGTTCATATTTCTAATGAAGGCGTACCAAGCGCAGTCATCGGTATCTGCTCCCGTTACATTCATACACATGCTTCCATCGTGCATATAGACGACTATGCAGCAGCCAAAGAGTTGATTGTGAAGCTTGTAAAAGCTTGTGACCGTACAACAGTTGAAACAATCCGACAAAACAGCTAAGAAAAAGCTGATGTGATGAGGTTAAAATAAATAGGAAATTGTTGTATCTCGAACCTCTCACCTCTAGAAAGGAGGCAACTTATGTTGCCTCTTTTCAATTTAACAAAAGGGAGCTACTAGCATGAAGATCATTATCGGATCAAAAAACCCAGCAAAAATTAAAGCTGTGCAAGATGTTTTTCAAAATTATCAGGCGGAACTGATGACAATGGATATTCCATCAGGGGTGAAAGATCAACCCTTTACAGATGATGAAACGATTAAAGGTGCAATGAACAGAGCCTATGGGGCATTAGAAGCAGGGGCTGGTGATATTGGTATTGGTCTTGAAGGAGGCGTTCAAGAAACTGAATTCGGCCTATTTCTATGTAATTGGGGTGTACTGGCAGAAGAAGGAGAACCGCCAATCATAGCTGGAGGGGCAAGAATACCTCTGCCAGAAGCTGTTGCGGTCAGATTGTTAGCAGGTGAGGAATTGGGTCCAGTTATGGAGCATTTTACGAAGAAAGACGATATTCGTAAAAAAGAAGGAGCAATCGGCGTCTTTACAAATGGACAAATCAGCAGAGCTGAAATGTTTACACATGTAACAAAGCTTCTATTAGGACAATATGAATACCGTAAATTAAATAGAAAGTAAGTTTAAATAAATCTCCTCTTCTTGTCTCCTTCTAGGAAATTATTACTAGAAACCAATATGTGAGCATATTTTCTAATGGATTGTTGTTTTTGGAATAAATTAAGGGAATGCAAATCATTTACAGAAAAGGTTGGTTGATTGGAGCGGAAGGCGCGAGACTCCTGCGGGAGTAGTGGGACAGCTGAGACCCCACAGGCGCTCCAGCGCCGAGGAGGCTCAGCGCCCACCCCGCGGAAAGCGAACGCCTGGAGCGGAAATCAACCTCCACTCACCTAAGTTAAAATCAACAATGTTTTCGAAAACAGCCTATTTCAAAAATGAACACTTGTCAGACTATTATTAAGAAATGTATGATAGAAAAGGATGATAGATTTCCTAGCAAGGAGGAAAAAAGTATGAGAAATAAGTTAAAGGCTGCCTTGCTCTTATTTATTGCAGTTTTACTACTAAGTGCTTGTTCCACTTCTTTAAAAGAAGAGCAAAATGCTGTGAATGATGCTGTAAATGAAGTATTTAATAGCTCACCAAAAGAGGCAAACAATGAAAATAAAGATATCAAGTATTATTTGCCATTTGGTGTTGAAGTGAAAGAAGAATCTCCTAATAATATCATCTTAAAAAATGGCTCGAAAACATATATTCTTTTCTATAATCAGAATGAAGGGCCAGAAAGCAAAGTCGTATACAAAGCAACACTCAATCAAAAGGAATATGAATTTAATGAGACTTTCACCAAAGACAAACTTTTTGGATTTTTATTAATTGGAAATACAGATGAAAAAGTAAATGAAATGACCATTGGTGTAGGCGGTGTAAAAATCACCTCTCAATCTAAAACAAAGCAATTGCTCTCAGATGCAGCAATCATGAGTGAAATCGTTAACTCGGTTAAGTTGAAATAAAGAAAAGCGGAAGCGCCTTGTTCAGCCCCGACAAGCATAAGGCAGGCCCTGTAAGAAGGAGTACTTTGCCTTCTGAAAGGGAATGACTTATGACCTCGAGGGGCTAGGCGCTGGAGCTAGACAAAGAAAAGCGGAAGGGGATCCCCTTCCGCTTTTCTTTATTGTGCGCCCGGCATGGGTGTAATCTCTAGGGTGAAAGTCCCGAGCCGTGAAGGCAGAAGTAGCGGTTAGCTTAGCGCAAGGGTGTCCGCGGTGACGCGGAATCTGAAGGAAGCGGGCGGCAA
>NZ_JBIACJ010000012.1:0-77172 GCF_042865275.1 Cytobacillus mangrovibacter
GCGTACCCATGTGTTGGAATAGATTCACATAATATGAAAGTAATGTTAGGAAGCGTGTCGAAAAATATTTTTTTGACACCCCACCAACGGGTCAAACCGTTGATAAATCAATATTTATAGAGGGAGGGAAAATAATGGATTTCGGTTTATGGTCTTATTAAGGGAGAACTCAGTTAAGAAGTATGCCCAATATCGTCAATCGTTAGAAAAAAGTTTAAGTGGAAATAAAAGTTACCAAGTTTCTCTTTATGATTCTTTTTACTTTGAAGAAAAAGATGGAGAGGTATATGTAAAGTTTAAAGACTATGGAAAGGTATTTCATGAAAATCAATTTGAGCGAGTCTACATTATTGATTTAGATAAAGATATTCTATTAATAAAGAATACTAATAATAGAACACAACAGGAAATAAAAAGAGCTTAGGGCAAAGCGGGACAAGTGTTTGAGGGAGATTGGGCAGAGAAGTGAGGAGATATCAACCTAAATTCGAACAGGTATATTAGGGGAATAAGGTTATAAGAAAGAGCGGTTGGAAAATGACTGATTTAAAGAAATAAGGTAAAATGTAAATAGTGTTGAAATATCAATCGTCAATACAATAATATGATCTCTCCTCGGAGAGAAGTTAGCACCATAGGGCAAAAATAAGTCATCTGATTGACGCTAATCATTCAAAGGAACTTATTGTAACTAACCAAAATTTCTCACCGACAACATAAAAAACCTTTCCGATTTCTCCTTCGAGTGAGAAAAAAGATTTCGTAAAAAAGCGTGAGAAAACCAGGCTTATCCCTTGCGGGATAAGCCTTTCTTCTTTTTGTAGACTCGGAAAACTTTCTTCTAATTGGAGTAAAAGAGTGAATAAAAGCGTGAAAAAAGAGCGGGGAATAATGAGAAAACGAGAAGAAAAGTGGGTAAAAGCGGGAGATTTCGGAAAACTTTATTATCACAGCGAACGAAGGAATGCGGGTTTGGGTGTGGTAAATCGGTGGGCTTTTTTAGCGAAGTACATAGTAGAACAGAAAAAAGAGAAAAAATTAAAGTTTTTCTCTTTTTTGCTAAGGAATAAGGGCTTAGGAAATACTTGGAATTATCATATGATCGGCCTATAATACAATTACAATTTAATTTTTTTGGAGTAAAAAAATGAACTTAGATAATAATGAAAAAGATACTATAATAAGTGCTTTAACCGAAAGCCATCCCATACTTAGGAAACAACTTGATTTAAGCCAGCAAGATTTAGCAAAAACTCTTTGATTGCAGAAGACCTGTTAAGAGATAATCCTATATTAAATGATATGTTAGCCTTGTTTTCATGTCATCAAAGAAAAAAATAATGAAGGTCAAGGAGGATATATTTTGGATAAAATAGTAAACTTAAAAGACATAAGGGATAAAAAAAAAGCCATAGATAAAAGAAAAATCCATTATCAAGGAACAGAGAATGATATGTTAGATTACTTAAAAGAAGAGTTTGACCTAACTTTATCAGAAATACAGAAACCAAAAAAAGGAGTGGATAAGAATGGGGTTACCAAATAAAGGTTTAAATCAAGGGCAACAACTACTTAAAGGAATGATAGAATTTGGAGAACATATTGTAAAACCTTTTATTTCTCTTGGAGGAAAGCAATTACAAAGAGGCGGTAAAGGCTCAAACGAACTAATGAAACTTAGTGTAGATACTTTAAAAGCATTAAAGAAGATGAAAGATGGGCTAAAATAATATCAAGTACATAATAGAGGTTACAAAATAACCCTCTTATTATTTGTCTTTTCTTATTACAAGTCACAGATTAATTTCTGTGGCTTTTCTTTTATGTGACAGTTGTTCGCAAATTGTTTATATATTGTAATTTACCCAAAATTCCCATAACTGAAATTACCGACTTTTACAAAATAATATCAACCTTAAATAATAAGAATATTGCTAAACCGAAGGTTTCCTGATTGATTTCAGTAGATCTTCGGCCTTTTTTTGCCTGAAAAAGATAGGAAGAAAAAGGCGAGAAAAGCAAGAGAAAGAACATGAAGAAAAGCGTGAGAAGGCAATGACATCATGGATTCACAAAGAAAAGGAAGGAGATTAAGCAGGAGCAAAAGTGGGAAAGAAAGATGGAAAACCAGTCTTCCATCCTTAAACCTTGATCCTATTATACTTGTTATTATTATGTCGATTTCAGTGAAAAATCGTTACACAAATGCTGAAAAAGGGTGAAAAAAGCGGGAACGTTATTAGTATTTAAGAAAGTGTAGAAGTAAGGTTTAAGGAGGAAGGGAGTGGGAAGGGTATTAAAATTTGGGGACATAGTAGAGGGTAAGTAATAAGGAATGTAAGATAAGTGGTAATTTTGCCCACCAATATAGATTGGCTAAACACTTTATTGAGTAACCAGATATAAATCATGAAAAGGTGTCACTTTATATGTTTAGAGGAGAGGTTATTTTCAAGAACTATGTCATAGACAACAGTAGGGGGATTAAAGAATGAAAGAGAATATATACTTTGTATCTATAGTTATAAAAAGATTAGATTTTTCATACGAAATTGAAACGCAATTTAAAGGATTATCTGGACACATTACACACGATGTTTATGTACTCCCAAAAGGAAAAAGACTGCTTTTAGAAGAGTTTGAGGAAAAAGTCGTTAGAGATCTTTATAATTCATTTCTTTGTACGATGTTCGATGGGCAAGAACGATACTTAGAAAATATTAATGAAAATATAATAGATAACTGGTTTGGGAGTGATGGAATACCCAAAATGGTCATGACAACAGAACAGTAAGAGAAGTTTTTGATCAAATTTGAATGTATAAGGAAGAATATAAAAAAATAAAAATGGAAGTTATTTCGGAATATGATCAGATACAAAAATCGTTTGAAAATGGTTTCAAGGATGCATTTTCAGTTGCCAAAACAATAACCATTCCTACTAAAGAAGAATATGAACAAAGTTTCGAAATGGGGATTGAACCATTAGAGTTTAAAATAAATCAAATAAATGATAAATGTATTTTACAAAAATACAATGAGCATTTTGCACAAAAGTCTTATTAAGTAGAAATTTGAAGGTAAATTCCAGGGTAAATATTGTGGAGCGATATTAATATCGACTCTTACACAATAACAACGTTCCTTAAATAAAAAGAACGTGTTCCCACCTAAAATTCTTTAGGATTAAAGAAAAAAGTCTGGTCAAGACTGAGGGGGACAGGGGCGATTATGTATCTCATTATTCAACCGAATCAGAATCGGGAACGTACCATTGATACGTCTCGGTTCTTTTTTATTTGAAAAAACGATGATTTGTCATGGTGGATGTGGGATGCATGTAAGGATAAGGAAAACTTTATTTATCTTGCTTTACATTTGGAGAGAGAAAATGTATGGGGAAAAGATGTTGATACTATTGAAAAGCTCTTTTCTGAGACGGAACAGGCATAAATGATTTGTATATTGACAGTTTAAAGAAGCAAGCAATCCTTCTGAAAAAGTTTACAAATTTTGAATTACAGTTAAAAGAGGAAGGAATTGAGCAGTTTGCTAAAATGGCCCATCTACTTAGTAGAGAATATTTGGAACATCATATGACATCAAAGGAAATTAATCAGTTCATTTCGTAATAGATTAGGAGTATCTAATTAGATGTTTATTGGAATCGTTAGGTATAATAAATATTTTTTCTATCTTAACATAGTGATATAATACCAATTAGGGGTAATTGTTACTTAATACCCAAAATTTATTATATTTATTTACAAGATAGGAGAAGAATACCATGAAGAAACTATCAGCAGTACTTCTTGTATTTTCGTTACTAATTAGTGCCTTTTTAGCAGTTCCAGTTGCCGAAGCACAATCCAAATTTAAGGATGTAACGGACAAACATTGGGCAGTAAAAGAAATTGAATTTTTATCAGGGAAAAAAGTTATTCAAGGATATCCAGACGGTACATTCAAGCCAAATGATAATTTAACCCGCATGCAAATCGCTTTAATGGTTTCAAGAGAAAAGAATTATAATTTAACAGACCGCTCGGATCCTAAATTGAAAGATATTAATAAGGGACAAACCAATTATAATGTCGTTTCTGCAGTTATGGCAGAAGGGATTTTTAAAGATGTTGTAAATAATAATCAGTTTAAGCCAAATGCGTATGTAACAAGAGCGGAAATGGCTTCTATTATGGCAAGAGCCTATAATTTAACTGGGGGATCATCCTATCAGTTTAAAGACGTAACATCGAAGCATTGGGCATACTCATATGTTCAGGCAGTAGCTACAAATCAAATTACTATTGGATATAATGATGGAACTTTTAAACCCGATAATTTATTAACCCGTTCACAATTTTCAGCAATGATGGCAAGGATTTTAGATAAATCTTTTCGTTCGCCATCAAAGATCAATAGAGAAACGGTTATCAATTCAATGGTAAGCAACTATGAATATGCAAAATTAAGCAATACAAGTGCAAGTTTTAACGCTTGGAATCCAGGTAGTATTCATAGTTATCAAGTATTAATGGATTTACAAAACCCTTCAAATATGGTATTTACTATCAAAGCATGGAGTGACCCAAGCGTACCAAACTCTGATCGAATTCCTACAAGCGTAAACAAAGCATTGCAAATGATGATTCCATCAGGTGCATCAACCATCTATGGAATTGTTAATAGCGTTGCGAAAACTGGTTCATCCAGTGATCTCAACAAAGACTATTCATTCGATGGATACAGCGTTAAGGTTAAGTTTAATGGATCAGCAATCTTGATATATTTCACCAATTAATCTATTAATTTAGAGATAGCTTTTCAGGCTATCTCTTTGTTTTTCTTCAAAAGGATTGAATAACGGCTAATTTTAAAGAAAGAAAGTCGAGAAAAGAGGGAATTTGTCGAAAGAAGGAAGTGAAACATAGGCATCCAATTATCAACAATCAGACAATATCGAGGGAAATTAATCAGTCCATTTCTTTTAGGATTAGAAGTGTCTAATTAGATTTATAGTTGAAATCATTAGATAGACAATAGATAGTGTTTTGTTAAAAGGTAACGCAAGATTATCTGTTAATCAATAATTTTATTGATGTTTATTAGATGGACTTGTTATTGTGTATATGCCGAAAATGCTTAGTGTTTGCGAATGTTTGTTTCTGTTGTTATCTTTCTCATTAACTTGGTGATCTACCAAAAACCACAAGTCAAGCTCTTCTAATTGTTTAATCTGCTTTGTTAGATCATTCCCCAAATCAAATCTTTGACCAATCTCAACCATATTCCAGATATCTAATATATCTGCAACTACTGTTAAAAATCCTTGGGTTGTTTCAATTTATGTCTTTCGGTATCCAAGTTCTCCCCTATGTAATTCAAGTTCGTACCAAATGTAAATAAATAGAATCCGAACGGAGAGAAAGCGGGGGCTGACAACTATGTATGTAGACTCCATAAGGATCGGGAAACATACCTGTTGGTATGTCTCGGTTCCTTTTTATTTGAACAAATATTGAATAGAAAGCAAAAAGTCCACCCCATATCTTCGTGCTATTTTTCTGATATTCCCTCCTCCTGCTCCTTTACTCCATATTCTTTTGCTCTGTTCAGTTCCCTTTTCTTCAAACATGAATCCAGAAACGTTTCAAAATCATCTTCTTCTGTTATTCAAACTTAGACTCTTACGTACCGTTTGGTACAAATTTAGTTATCAATGGCTAAGGAGGAATAAGGAGTAGCAGAAATAGTAAGTGAAAAATTGGTATAATGTTTAAAAAGGTGGGTGAGGAAATGAAAGCAGATAAAAAACTGATTAAGGAAATTGGGGGATTTGATACTGCCTTTGCTGATGGCATCTATGCTGTTCCTCCTAATCCGAAAGAACCGAGAGTAAAAGTAAGAGCTTTGTGGGATTACTGTAAACAAAAAGGAGTAGAACCCAAAGATTTAAGTCGAGAAGAAATAGAAGAATTTCTTGAATACTAAAAACGAGAGTGTATAAGCGTTATTGTCAACATTGGATCGGGTAGCGTACCATCGGTACGCCATTCGGTTCTTTTTTTGCATAATAAAAAAGTGTGAAAGGAAAAAGCGTGATAGGAAGGTTTGGGTTGAATGGGGAATAAGTTGTGAATAACGGAAATGAAGCGGGAAAAAGGGAATGGGAAAATGTGAGATATCAACAAGTTATACACAAAATAGGGCGATCAAAGAGAAAAAGCGGAAGAAAAGGCTGGACAAACTATATTCAATTACAAAGGATGGTAAAAGGGCGTGAGGATAAGCGGGAGAAGGGATGGAGTGGGGAAAGGGATTGCCCAAGGATTTTTATGGCAGAACAAAGTAGAAGGTAAGGGTGAAGGGAAAACATAATTGGTAATTTTATCTACATATTTAATAAACTAATCACTATAAAAATTCATCCGATATTAACAATAATAAAGAAAAATTTAATGTTGAATGAATGCAAAAATATTTAATCATTCCAAGAAAAAGACATTGAAATTTGGAAGCTCACTAAGTAAAAAGGAAGGATTTTTATGACAATAATAAATTTTAAAATACCATATAAAAAAACAATTCTTACCTTATTAGAAGAAAACCCTGAGTTATACCGAGCATTTAGGTGGACAATTGTTTATGGATTAGCAACACAGAAACACATTAAAGACTATATTATTAAGAATTATGAAGAAAATAGAGTAGCATTTTTTCAGTCTTATAAGGAAAGTGATTTCGGTTCAAAATCACACGACTTTTCATTTTTTACTTCTGAAACGCATGATATGATTATAAAAACCGCAGGCATATTGGCTTGGGCAGAAAAAAATAACCAGTATTCACTGGTATTATCCATGATTCAAAAGGGATATAAAGTGTCCTGGAATTATGTCAAACGTACTAAAGAAATAAATGTTATTAATTTTGATGCAGAATTAAGGAGTTCAAAATCAAAGCCTCTAACAGAAGATGAAATTAGAATGAGAATAGCCATGGGGTATTCGTTTGTATTAAGAGAAACCAGGATTGTTTTCTTCATGGAGAAAACATAAAGTATGTTCCTATGGATTATGTTTCGATTATTATTTCAAATTTTCTTGACTATATATCAAGAATTTATGATTTATTTCATTGGGAGAAACCAGAATTGGATATTTCACCTAATTCATCAAAAATAACGGAATTGAAGCAGAATTTGAAAGTACACAAGGGAACTCAAAGCAGTTTACGCCAACACATACTCTATATACAAACTTTAGAAATGGAAGAGATAGCAGGAAGGAATCCACCAGATAAATTTAATAAAGAAGAATATGAAAACTATGCGATAAGCAGATCAGATCAAATATTATTTAATGGAAAAACACGAACAACATTTCCTTTAAGGGAATGGTTAGAAGTATCGGGTATTGAATCAGATGATTTATTGGAGCAGTTTTGTCCTACCAATACTAACTATTTGAAATTGTTTAGTGCAGTGGATTATTATCTTGAAGAATCTTACATTAAAGATGAAGAAGTAGACCTATTAGTGAATACTTTGCTAATTATTTCTGCTTTAGCAGAGGAATATAAAAAAACTAAGGTTAAATACTTTTCAGAGCATAGTGAGGAATGGGAATATTTATTGCAAGAAAAGGAGAAGAACTGGAAGTTAGTTCTGCAACAAAAAGAAGTAGGGTGGAAGGAAAAGGAAATAAAGTTTAAACATCATCAGCAAAGAGTGGAAGAGGAATTAAATCGCTTTAAAAATGAACAAAAGGAGTTAGAATGGTTAAAACTCCAATTAGAAGATTGATTGAAAAACTTTCAGCAAAATAAAAAAGAGTTGGAAGCGTTAAGGACATTTGTAAATCATCAAAACATTGAGGCTGGTTCAGATAATTGCTCATTTGAAGAGAGAGTCCTATTCTTAAAGGAAAAAAATATAGTTATAATTGGTGGTCATCCAAACTGGCAAATAAAATTAAAGGAAATTTTCCCCAACTATATTATTGTAGACGTAGAAAATCTTAATCGGGATTTAAGTTTTATTGGTCATGCTGATGCCGTATTTATTAATACAAATTTCTTATCCCATTCACTATATTGGAAGGTAATGAACCAAATGAGTAAAAATGAAGTTCCGCTACATTTCATGGAACGCACGACAAATATCGAAAGGATTGTAATGCATTTATATGAAATGCTAAACCCAGTTGTCACTTCATATCGGAGCGTTTAAAATTAAGGACATCGCTTCCTTATACAAGAGTTGTAGTAATTCTAATGATATAATTCAACTTGAAATAAGATTTTAGTTTTATGGATATAAGTTGTACATATCTTATTTAATGACAATAAAAAGGAAAATGGTACAATAAAATAAAATAAAATAGTAGAGATGTTAAGTGCGGGTAACACTAACTATCTTTACATTGGTTTCTTCTCAGTAAGAAATCAGCACCAAGGGAACTAAGTCACCCAAAATGGGCCGCTCAGTAATGAGTGGTCTATTTTTTATTGGAGGATCGAATTTAAGAGCAAGGTGTAGAAATCAACAGAAAATCCACAGAAAACAAATATAGCCATATTGCTGAAATAATAACTGGTAAAAAATAATTTACATAGAAACCATATAAATTGGAAAAATAATAAGTTGGAAAATCGGGCATTCTAACAGTGCAGTAGTGGTACTACATTGCAAATGATTAGTTTAGGAGATGACATAAAATGCCTGAATCAAATCAAATAATTCGAATAGATGGAAAAGATGTGTTTTTGGAAGTGCTAAATAATGCATTCCAAATTGGAAAAATTCGAATTAATCTTTTTGAATATGACGTGACTAAGGATAAGGGTGAACGAATAAAGAAGGAAATTTCTGTTTACGTAAACATTGATAAGTTCTTGCTCCTTGCCAATGACACTTTAAATGGAAGAATTAATGCCTTAGCTACTAAGGCAAGGGAAGAACAGCAGAAAGGTAATTATAAATACTGTAAGGAAATTTAGAGTGATATGGGTGGCAGACCATCACATGTATTAAAAGAAAAAGGCGAGGAGCGACCTGATGGAAAAAGTCTATTTCGACAAATGAAAATAACTCCTGGTGATAAATTCCATGGATTGTTTCCACAGAATCAGGCCCAGGTGAGTTGACCGAAACAGGACTAATTGTGCCGAGATACACTGGAAATAAACCAGAAGTGGTGGTACGAGTACCAATGACAAACGATGACTTAAAAAGGATGGTTCTCATTGTAAAGGCTCATATAGAAGGTTATTTGGGTTCGCAATATTAATTAAAAGCATAGCATGTAACTTTATGATCCATTATATTATTGCCTTTTTCGCATATAACATAGAAATTCACAAAAGCAGGAGGAGATTTCTATGTTTATAGGTCAAGAACATAAGGGAAGGTTTGACTGTCTTTTAAAGCAAGATGGTACTTACCACATGGATGTTGAGAGAAAAGCAATGTTTCACATTTTTGCAGGGATTAGCGAATTGATGGACAAACTTGATTTTTTCTATGACTTCTCGGATAGAATGATTCGGATTGAGGGCTTTGATGAAGTAAGTCTGTCCAGTAGTGCAAAATCGTTAGTAAAATTGGGATTTAATCTATACAATAATTACCCTTGTGGTACGGTGGTTGATTTGTTTGGAAATTTGGATGAAAAGAATCGGAAGTTGGCATTAAATGCAATTCAACTTAGATTTAAAATGGAGTAACATGGTTTATTGACGTAATAGGAGAAGTTAGTTTATGATGAAATAAATACCAATTGTTAAATAGGAGAAAAATAATGGGGATATTAATTGAAATGCCTCACAATTTTATAAATGGAAAATTAAGGCTCAGACACAATCGTGTCTGAGCTTTTCTATTTTTTAATGATGTTATCTTGGCAACGATATTGCATTTTATGAAAGGGAGGATTCGATATGAAGAGGATTATTGCTAAATTAGACTCAAAGGAATATATGCAAAATATGGTGATAGGTATTTCCAGTAATATATTAATTTTAATTCTTGGGCTTGCTATTGGATACATATTTAAAAATTGTTTATTTTAATGTGACTAAAAGGAGGGGATTTCAAATGTTACTTTATCATCCATTACACAAGACTTTCGATGATTTTAAAGAGGTGTTTGAATATTATTTCGATAATGAAAGTGGTGAACTGATTGAAACCGATAAGGAACTTTTACCTGGGCATCTAATCTTTATTCGGGATATTGCAGACTACGCAATTATTGTTACAAAAGTATGGGAAGAAGATGGAAAAAGGTACTTTTCTCACGATACTGCTGAGAGACTTATAGTTCGAGCAAGAACGCCAAGGGGTCGATAGGTACTGAATGGCTTATAAAATTTCCCTTCTTAATGCTTACCGAAGGATATGTACGTTAGCCGTTTGTTTCCCAATCAGCATTTTTAGCCCTTTGAAAAAGAACATAAATCAAAATCATACAGGTGGAGGTGTGAGTTTGTGGATTCCTTGGATGGAAAATTCATGAAGGAGAAATGGGAAAGAGAAAACAAAGAATTTTATAAGGAGGTTTTGCTTGATTTTTTGCGGGAAGGTACAGAACTCGATTCTTCTTTTGTACATTACATTGTTCAAAAAGTGGAGTTTACACAAGAGGAAATCCATGACATTTGGAAAGAGGCTAATGTTGATATTACAGGAAAGAGTAGGAAAATTGACGGGCTTTTGTGTGATTACAAAGATTATATCACTGACCTCGAAGTGTCTGCATTCGAAACGATGGTTTTGTTTCATATTCGAACTTACTTGCAGAAATTTATGTATTTGCTGAATGAAGAACAAAAAATTGAGTTAGAGAAGTGTGACGAGATGCTAAAAGAAAACGCTGATCAATTAAGAGAACACGTAAGGGAAATTTATAATTTTTCCGAATCAAAAGAACCCGTTGATCAATGGTGGTGGCATCTCAATCGCTTTCGAAAAGGTGGAAAAAGTGCTAAGTGAATAAGGATATGGATATTTCTTTATTTGAACAAAAAGAAACAGAACAACAGTTCATTTTTACAATTAGTGATTCAATTGTGTTAGAGCAATTGTATGGGTTCTTGAAGTACCAGTTCTTACTTTATAATCAAGAAGAACCATATAAGGAATGCTTTGACTCTGTATTAAAGCGGATTTCTGAATGTGTCTCATTTAAAGATATAGAGGAAATAGCGGAAGAAAAAAGTTATCCATGTTTTCAAAGGAGTGTTATCGATGATGAAATAGAGGAAAATGATTGGCATTGGTTAAAGGTGGAATATTCGATATGGCTAATGTTTGCGGAAGGAAAGATATTTATGGAAGCCTACAATAATTTTTTAAGATTTATTGAACATCAAGTAAGAGTTTCAGGTTATAAGTGGTCAATCTCTGGGGCGTTTCGGTGCTTTATACATTAAATTTCAAGTTCCGTTCTTTATGTAAATCTAAACGGGGGGATGAATGTATATGAGAATATTATCGTTTTACACTACCAAAACCTTTAAGCTAATAATGGAATTTGATAATCAAGAATATCGATTATTAGACATGAAAGAATTATTGCATGACGAACAAGGTTTATTGAAAGACCTATGTAATGATATAAATTTGTTCTTGACGGCAGAACTGGATCAAGTATCGGGAAGTATTCGTTGGAAGAATGATGTGGACTTTGAGAGCAGTCTCTTGTATGAGGAAAGCCAGGATTTGGATGAAATGTTGATAAAAAATAGGAGACTCCCCAATCCAAGAAATCCTCGAAAAATTACAAGAGTCCCAGAAGATTTCCAAAGTAACATCTCAAAAGAGAACGAGAGACTAATCAAATTTTTAAAGGAAAACAAATGATACAAATGGTGAAATTGATTTTTAATTACACCCAGAGACAACAAAATAATAATCAAAACAAGATAATCCTCCCACATAGTTCAGGAGGATTTTTATTTATTAAGCATTTATTTAATATATTACACCAAAATTTTCACTGGCACAGCCATGGCAAGTATTTGGGTCAAAGCGGTGTTCAATTGCAATTTTTCCCCCGCAGTATTGGCACTTCCAATATTGCCTTTTTCGAGAACTGATTGTTTTCATTAGTAGATTGAGAATTGCTTCTTGTTGTTCCCCTTTGCTTAATTTTTCTAAATCCGCCCATTTCAATGTATGTTTTTTATACATATAAGGAAAAGGGGTATGCCCATCTAACCACTTGGTAGCTTCGAATCCAAATTCCAGACCTTCATGAGTTGCTCTAATATAAACCACTGGTTCATCAGCAAATCCTTCTAATTTAAAATATAGGGGGCAGTCCATTATTATCTTCTCTTTATCGTTTATTGAACATTGATCGTATAGGAGATAAATCCATTCATTAGCCTTAGTTTTCAATGGTTTCATATAGTTCAATCCTCTTATCGTGATCATCTCTGTTATTATAACATCCCCATATAATTATTTCCTTATGGATATTTATTCCTATCATAGTACAAGGGTTTTGTATATTCTTGTCGAATAACTTTAAAAGGATAGGTAGATTAGGACTTTAGGAGTTGTTATTTAGATGGCGAAACATGGAGACAGTGGCTTGGGTTATGAAATTGTAAAAGCCGTAATAAGTGGTGAAATAACGGAGCCAATTACATATGAGAAAATAAAACTTTTTTGCAAGAAAAATAACATAGATGCAACTGAAAAACATATGCGAGTAATTCTGCCTAATGCAAGTGAGAATAACCATAGTCCGACATACAAGAAATATTTTGAAAGAGTAGGGTGAGGGCAATACGTGGTTCTTCCTGAATTTAAAAGTCAAAGGCAATTCTATTGGCTAAATGTTGATTTAACAGGATATGAATGGACATTTTCGGATATCAAGGTTGGCAAGACCCAAACGTATTCAAATTTCAATCCTGATGGGAACAAACGCAAAAATCCAAGGTGCTTTTAAGAAATTAAAGAGGGAGATTTGGTAGTCGCCTATGAAACGGGTGAGGTAAGGGCAATTACTACTCTGTGCAAAGTGGCCGATAAGTACGAAGAGGAAGATGAAATCTTTGTAAAGTTTCAAAAAATAAGGGACTATGATAATTTTTTAGGATTGGATATTTTAAGAGAATCAGAGGCATTAGAAAACTGTGAAGTAATTCGGTTTCACAGAGGAACATTATCTCAGCTTGAAAAAGAGCATTATGAGATTATTGTACAAATGCTCGAAGAGTTAAACTCAACTGTAGATACTGAAGAAGAACTGTATCATGCAGTTAAAAAAGCAATGATGGATGACAAAAAAGAGAGAAAAGCACGTTTAGAAAGCAGGAACTCTATTTATCCAGATATTTTTGAGGTGAAAACTAAGGCTTTCAGACGTAATGCTGTTGTCATTGCTGAGGTTTTAATTCGAGCAAATGGAGTTTGTGAGAAATGTGGAAAGGAAGCCCCGTTTAAAAGGGCATCAGACGGTAGTCCATATTTAGAAGTTCATCATAAAGAAAGATTGGCAGATGGTGGGGAAGATACAGTTGAAAATGCAATGGCAGTCTGCCCAAATTGCCACCGAGAGTTACACTTCGGTTGAGACAAACACATGGTTTTTTATGATCAGAAAAGGTGGAGTTAAAATATGATTGGAATAGAGTTTTTCACAAAAATAAAGTTGCTTGGCATTGAATCGGGTGTTGTAGAATTCAGTTATGCTTCATCTGATTTTGTACCAGTCATTCTCATTGAATTTTATGATGAAGATACAGGTTTTAATTACGTTTTAGAATCAATTATTTTGGGAGAGTTTTGTCCTACTAAAGAATCCTATATAATAGGCGATTTTAATTTAAGTCGTATAAAAAATAGTGACGGAGCAAAAATGGCAAAAAAGCTACTTGTTGAAAAAGGAAAAACTATGGAAATTGAATTAGTATCTAAAGCAAAAAAATTTGCCCAAGAAATTAGAGAACGCTCAGGCATTCCTGTAGAGGTTATCCCTAAGCTAAAAGGAAGCCCAGAAGTTGCTACAGAGTACGACCAAAATATGTGTAATGCAGGTCAAGTCTTGGGAGGCATATTTGATGATTATTAATAGATTATATCGTGGGAGCTGATGAATTATGAACAGGGTAATAGGCAAGAAATACATCCCTCTACATAATTATTTAAAGAAGTCAGCATTAGAGCATATTGTATTGCCTTTCAGTGAGATTGAACATATTATAAATGCTCCATTACCCCAATCTGCATATAACTATTAAGCATGGTGGGTAAACAGTGAAAAGGCCCATTCCCATGCTTCGACGTGACTTGATTCGGGTTACTTGGTGAGAAGTGTTAAATTCGGTGATTATGTAGAGTTTATTCGAAAAGGAAATATAGTTGTGCAAATTCAAACGGAAGTCGAAAAAATTCAGATAGAAAACAGTAACGAATTATTTAATGAAGAGATAGATTATATCAAAAGTTTATCTAATAAATTAGAAAAAATCAGGGTATCTCTAACAGATGATATACCATCTGACTTTGCCAATAAAGGTGTAATTGAACAATTTGAGGCGATGAAAGGCTTTAGAAGAATCATAGGTAATATAGATAATGATTTGAGCTTTTTAGGTTGCTTGTTAATTAAAGGGTTTTTTATTCAAAGACATTCATGATCTGGTTTAAATATGGCAATGAAAGCCCAAGGTTCACCAGGATTGGATGTTGATGAAACAACAAGTGATGGAAAAAGTATAATTGGCGAATTGAAAACAACGTATCCTTATAAAGAAAGTGATCTCGGTGCTAATCAAAAAAACAATTTCATCAAGGATTTTGAGAAGTTAAAACAAAATGAAGCTGATTATAAATACTTTTTTGTAACTGAATCCAAGACATTTGAAATTGTTCGGAGTAAATATATTCAATACCTTAAAGGTGTCAATCTTGTTTTATTGCCACAAGCCCTTTCAAATGACGAGTTTGTTATCACTTACTCTTAATAAAGCAGATAATAGGTTGGAGATGGTGTTTCTACTATATATCCAACCTATTTTTGTGACCCATGTTTAGCTTGCTATGATTAGAAGCCACTGTTAGCCATTCAATTGCTAAATAATACTGCAAATTTTTCCTTTATAATAAGTATACATAGATTAAGAGGGAGAGATTACTCATGAAAATTGAGATAGGAGAATCATTAATGCTGTCGTGGCTACGTCATGTGAAAAAGTGTCAGTCTGTTCAATTGAATTGGAAGCCTTCTATTAATCATTGGGAATTATCAAACGAAAGAGAAATTGAATTAATTATGCAGACGGTTAATGCTCATTACGAGGAGAGGTATTCATTCAATGTTTTCAAGAACAATAAGTCCTATATGCAACTGCTTCAACAAGGAGAATTAGATGCCCTTGGTTTGCATATACAAAATGGTGTCATAAAGGATATATATGGGGTAGACGTGGCATTTCATGAAGCAGGATTAAATTATGGTAGCAAAATTGAAACGTTAGAAAGAGTTATAAAGAAGATTGTTCGAACAGCTATGCTTTTATTTGGTTACTTCAATATGAGAAAAGGAACAATTATTTTTGCATCACCGAAAATCAATAATGCTGTATATGAACCGTTACAATCCTCTGTAAAGGAATTGGAAGGACTTTTTAAGTCAATGGAGCTCGATTTTGAAATTGAGTTATTAGCAAATGTGAACTTTAAAAGTCAGGTATTAGATCCAGTGCTTCAACTATCTTCATCGGTAGCTGATACATCAGAATTATTTCTGAGAAGTATTCAAATGTACAATATGTTTTTAGCTTCTGAAACTACTTCACTTTCAGAAAATCATAACATTGTAAAACCAAATACGAAGGAATTTACGAATGGATCTAATGAAATTCCGATAGCTGTATTTGTTCGTGATACCTTCACAAAACTAATTAGTCAGAACAAACTGTCTAAAGAAAAGATCTATCATCTATGTGATACCCGATATAGTAAGGAAACTTTTATGCTTCCGTACCCATTGTTGAAAAAAGTGATGGATGGGACTGGAGTTTCGGCTCAACGGAAGATAAATGGGAGAGATCGCTATTATGCAAATCCAATAAAGATACATGAAGAAAAGTATCTGCTGTGTAATCATTGGGTTGAGAAAAGCAGGCAACCATATAAGTTATGGATTGATAAATTAAATTAACATATAAAGCTGTTCTTCATGTTGCCCGTATTATTAACAGATTAATAGAAAGCTAATGAGGTGACTTGAATGAGACAGTTTATCATCGATGGTTCATGCAAGGAAATTGCCATGGGAGCGAGAAGAGTAGAAGTTGATGGATTAGGGTTTATTAAAACTCATCAATACTTTTCATGTAAGAGCTGATTCTGTATTGGCTGAAATATATGCCTTTGACTGTACGTTGCAGTTGATTCAGGACAAGGGAAATACAGAACGTCATTTTGAAATATATATGGATAACCCGTTGGTTCATAAACTATTTGTTGAAGAATTGTATGATTCTGCTAATGATTTGTTTAAAGAAGCAAGCGATCCTTCTGAAAAAGTTCACAATGTTTGAATTACAGTTGATAGAGGAAGGAATTGAGCAGTTTGCTAAAATGGCCCATCTACTTAGTAGAGAATATTTGGATCATCATGCGACACCAAAGGTAATTAATCAGTCCATTTCGTTATAGATTAGGAGTATCTAATTAGGTGTTTATTGGAATCGGTAGGTATAATAAATATTTTTCCCATCTTAATATAGTGATATAATACCAATTAGGGGAATTGTTACTTAATACCCAAAATTTATTATATCTATTTACAAGATAAGGAGAAGAACACCATGAAGAAACTATCAGCAGTACTTCTTGTATTTTCGTTACTAATTAGTGCCTTTTTAGCTGTTCCAGTTGCCGATGCACAATCCAAATTTAAGGATGTAACGGACAAACATTGGGCAGTAAAAGAAATTGAATTTTTATCAGGAAAAAAGGTTATCCAAGGATATCCAGACGGTACATTCAAGCCAAATGATAATTTAACCCGCATGCAAATCGCTTTAATGGTTTCAAGAGAAAAGAATTATAATTTAACAGACCGAACAGATCCTAAATTGAAAGATATTAATAAGGGACAAACCAATTATAATGTTGTTTCTGCAGTTATGGCAGAAGGGATTTTTAAAGATGTTGTAAATAATAATCAGTTTAAGCCAAATGCGTTTGTAACAAGGGCGGAAATGGCTTCTATTATGGCAAGAGCCTATAATTTAACTGGGGGATCATCCTATCAGTTTAAAGACGTAACATTGAAGCATTGGGCATACTCATATGTTCAGGCAGTAGCTACAAATCAAATTACAATTGGATATAATGATGGAACTTTTAAACCCGATAATTTATTAACCCGTTCACAATTTTCAACCATGATGGCAAGAATATTAGATAAATCCTTCCAAGTATCATTAAAGCCTACTCCACAACCATCAGGTGTGGATAGAGAGGCAGTTATCAGTAGTCTTGCTTCCAATTACAGTTACTTGAAGATTAATAGCACAAGTGCAATCTATAACCCTTGGAATCCGCAAGATCGTAGTATGTATTCTGTAGCGGTGGACTTAAACAATCCAAACAGCATGAACTTTACGATTAAGGGATGGTCAGATTCTGCTTATCCACAAACGAATAATGTCGCTCCAAGTGTGAAATACGCATTGCAACAAATTATTCCATCTGGTGCTTCAACTATTTTTAATATAGTAAATGGAACAGCGATTAATGGTAGTCATAATGGATTAAACAAATCATACTCTTACAATGGTTACAATGTGAAAGTAACTTTTTCAGGAAGTGCAATTCGAGTGTTTTTCACAAAATAATAATTAGAACAAAGAGGTCGTCTTAAAGCGATCTCTTTGTTTTTCCACCTACATAGAACTTGTTCTTAATATAAATTCCATTTTTTTATATAAGATATAGAATTTGATTCATCCACCAAAGGATTGAATAACGGCTGAATTTTCAAGAAAGCAAGACGAGAACTGAGGGAATTTATCGAAAGAAGGAAGGGAAACACAGCCATCCAATTACTAACAACCAGACAATATCGATGGAAATTAATCAGTCCATTTATTTAAGGTTTAGAAGTGTCTAATTAGATTTATAGTTGAAATCATTAGATAGACAATAGGTAGTGTTTTGTTAAAAGGTAACGCATGTTTTTCTGTTAATCAATAAATTTATTGATGTTTATTAGATAGACTTGTTATTGTGTATATGCTGAAAATGCTTATTGTTTGCGAATGTTTGTTTCTGTTGTAAGATATAATAAAAATTTTCAATAGGAGAATCTACAATGAAAGTAGTGATTTCACTTAAGAAATGGGCAATTTCATATCATCAAAAAAGGCACTTAGCATCTAACCGATGTTGATGTGACTTTTTTAAATTCAGTTTTATAGACGACAGCATTAGAACAGATGAATAGGAGGAGGAAGCGAATACTAAGTATAAGCAAGTTACGCACGATAAAATATAGCAAAACGGTTCTATAGTGTTTAAGTACATAGTAAATCAAAAGGTGCAAAAATGAATGAGAAGAATCGCCTCCAAGTCCACTCGATCTATGTATTACTGAGTTGCCAATTACGCCAAAAAAGTTCACTACTCCCCGGTACATCCATCAATTATTTAAAGAAATTGTCCACTATCCCTTATATGTGAATTTGATATCATATATTTCATTTGTTGTCCAATAGACATTGTATAATTCTTTTTTCATCTCCCATTAGATATATGAGGTAAATAAAAAAATTTTAACTGACAACTTTTGCTGGTTATTGAAAAGCTGTCTGATATCATTCAAATCTTAATAGGAATAAGGTAATTGGTTTGATTATTGTCAACATATATATAATAGGTACATTAATCTGTAGATGATTGGTGAATTTCCGAGTATTAGAATAATTTAATAAGAAAGAGTCAATTACCACTATAAAAAGTGTGGAGCAACTTTAATAGGAGTTAAGAAATTATATGAACACTGTTTATTCAGGACTTACGCTGAGATCAAGCCTTTACAATCAATGAATAATTGAATTCATTTAAAGGATATTAGGCAGGTTACTATAAGAAAGTAGATGTGTTATTACCTACAGGAATAGCGTTCTAATTCTTAACTAATTCTCGTAATTCCCATTATTTAGTGATATTCTGAATTTATATGAATTATTGAGGATGATGAAAATGCCATTATTATATTTAAAAGTTGGTCAACCAGTATTCATCATTGAAGATAACAATATTTATGAAGCTAACATAACAAAAATTTTTGACAAGAAAAGAGTAGAGGTTATTGCTGATGACATCTATAAGACAATAAAAACTTATGATGTTGATTGGTTTTTAACACGTAAGAAAGCAGAAAAGGTTTTAGCAGGGATTTTGGAGATTGAACGAAGAAAAGAACGAGAAATGCAATTGGCAACACAAGAAGATAAAGACCCGTTTCATGATGATTTTTATGACTGTGATTTAAAGGAATTTACATGTGTTGATTGTGAATTTGGGGAGGAACTTGATTATAGCCAACAATTACAAACAGGTAAGCAATTGCTCTGTAGAAAGTATTGGAGACCTGTGATGGGAAATGAAAATAAAAATTGCACTTATTTTAAAGTGCAAGAACTTTTGCCAATTAAAATATATTATGGTGGCTCTTTTTCACCGAAATAACCATTCTAATTAACATTATATCCTATAACTAAAGAGTAAATTTAATATTAGAGGGTATTTCATCTTTCCTATACTTGAAATAATGATAGGATTTTCACTAAACGTTTCTGCAATAGGAGGTGGGAATGCTTTTTCACTAAAGTGAGCAGGTTAGTGGAACAAAGAGATTATAGGAAATGAAAGACATCTCCCTTATGTTTTCATGACTCTCATCTATTACTTGGTATAATTTCTTTGCATATCTTGGTTATAAACTTGAAAGGTTACCTCTGAATCAATATTTACTTTATATACAAGCCTTCCCCCCTGTACATTTTTATACTTAAATGGGAATATCACGATAGGATTATTTATGGATTGTTAAAAGAAGAATTGAACCCGAATATTTAATCCATCCTTATTCAACTTAAGCCCTGTAGTCGAATATAATACTTACCAAAACGAAATAGCATCGGAATTGTAGTCCAATGCTATTTCATGTTTTTTTAAATATAGCCAGTTTAATCTATACCAAACTCATAATTCTCTTCCTACTGTTCAAATTGCCTATAGGCCGCTGGAACAATTCCTCCACAGCCATTTTGAAAAGGCAAGATTCGAAAATGAGACAATAATCTTCTTCCTCCATTGCCTCCAAAGACTTCTCCATACTTTTCTCAATCATTTCAAAAGGATATTCCAAAAGTTTCTCCACAGTCATTTTTTGCAGTGTGTCTGGATGCATATTTATTAGTGAAACTTCTCGAACATTGATGATATCAAGGGCTTTCTTCTCATCCAATGCCTTTGTTAAGTTTGCACTTGTAATCTGCTTTTTGGTTGTAATTTTAAATCTTCTCAGACGTTTAGCAGTTTATTCAGCTTTTCTAAGAGTTTCATCATCGTAATGTGGAATTGTCATAAAGTTAATTAAGTGGTAGTGCTTTCTGTTACCTTGGATAGAATAGGAGATTTGTAGCAATTCCCCTTTATGTTGGATGGTTATAGAGGGGACTTTATGAAGGAAACCTAAAACAGAAAATAATCAGATTGTGGCCAAACGTGGAGTGATCCTTCTTTCCGATATTATATTTTTGTGTATTCTCTTCGCAAAGTTTACGAGTTGATATGAAGAATACAGCTTCCTTTTTAATAGCGTGTCGTCTTTCCATAATCTGCAGTGATGCGAATTCATGAAGCTCGACTAATACATATAGCTGACTAATTATGGCGAATAAGTTGGGATAAAGGGATTTCCATTCAAGTGCTTCGTCAATTTTTTCTTAGTTCCTTTGATATTTCACCTTCTGTTGTTTAACAAAATTAAAATCTCTATAGCTTAAGTTAAGAATCGTAGCAAGCCATTTTCGATCCGTTTGATATGTCAGTTTGGTTCCAATGTACTCACCTATGTGAGAAATTTCTATTAGATCGAGTAATGAAAATCCGTAGATGACTCCTGTTATCGAACTCTTAGAGCGGTAACGGTAATACCCATCTTTATCCTTAGTAATCCAACCTACGTTATTTTTAGTAAGGATGCAGGGTTGCCAATTACCTTCGTCAAATCTATTGAATTCTGGAAATATAGTGGAGAAGAGGTTTTGTTTGGAGATTTGGTTGGTGAACTGGATGTCGGTTTTAATGGATTGTGGAAGTTGATAGTGGATATTATCAGGAGTGCGGAATAGGGGAAGAAGGTTCTGTTCGAGGATGTGAGCATGAAAGACCTTGTTTTTATATTCTGCTCCTTCATAACCCGCCTCGATGAATTTGCCTTTCCTTTTCTCCAATTCTTTGTTCTTATACAGCTTTTTTTTTGCTTTAGATAATTTGGGTTTGAATAGTCTTGTAATGTCATAATCTTAACTCTTCTTTGATTGTAATTTTGAAAGGGGGAGCCTCTTTGTTCATATTTCCTTGTATTTAACCTCTTCCGTCCATGTCAAAGTGGTTCGACCAGGTTTGAGTGAGGGGGTAGCTAATGAACATGATTGCTACTGTCGATTATGTTTTCTGGGAAACTCTATTAAAAGTTATTCTGGAAGTTATCTTTCGCCTTCAACTGCTTATGATATAAGGATTTAAAATTAAAACAGGATTTTCACATTGGTGAAAAACACGAGGAGCTGGTAGGAAGTGAAAGAGGTACGTGCAGTCAACCCTTCATTCGGCAGTATGGTCAAATATTTAAGAGGTAAGAGAGGTTTGAGCTTGCGTGAAATGACAGAATTAACAGGAATTAGCGGAAGTTATATTAATAGAATCGAGAATGGCAGTCGTGAATGCCCATCGTACCCAATAATTGAGAAGATTTCTTCTGCTTTAGGTGTGGAACCCTCTGATTTATTAGAAGTAAGTTCTAATAAGAGAAGTCGTAGTGTAGTCCCTTTGGAAAGATTATTGTTTTCAAGTGAATTTACGGTGGATGGGGTAAAGTCTCTTAGTCCAGAAGCAGTGGAACTGTTACTGAATTTAATTGATGTTGTCAACGATGTTAGCTGGGAAAAAGAGACGTTAATCGTTGATATTTACGCAATTTGTGAAGCAGTAGACGAGTTGAAACAGGAATTAAATAATTAAGAAAGCATTGGAGAGGAAATTTGAGTTCCTCTCTATTTTTATAGGAGTGATCAAAATGGGGATTACAAAAGGTGATAGAGAAAATTATCTGAATTTGTATATTACATTATTAAATAAAGGAGCGATTGAAGATATAATCTCAGAAAATGTTGAGCAGTTAAAGTGGGAGTATTTTTATAAAGCAAAGAAAATTGATATTTATGGACAGACCAATTCAGGTAAGTCAGTATTCATAGAAAATCAAATTAACTTTGCCCATGACGATGATCGACACTTAAAATCGATAGGAAAAATTATGGAAAAGGCCCATCATAATAGTATAGTCATTTGGGGAGCAACAGGTTTTTCTGAGGAAATCTTGGATAAGGTTGCAAAAATGGTTCGTGAGGTAAAGGTCAAAATGATTGAGTTCATTGCCGTAGAAGTCAATTCGAATGTATTACCGATTTTGGATAGGCTGGATAACATGCATATACTGCACATCATGGACAACCTGAAACAGTTAAATGCAGTAGGTACTTACAACGACATATTTGATAAATATGTCAGTTCTTGTAAAATTATTGGAGATGAGAGAGAATACAAGTTTGAAAGAATAACAGAGCGAGAAAGAAACAACGCCTATATCATTAATGAATTGCGGAGTAGAGTGAAATACCCGAATATTTTCCGAGAAAAACGAACGATTGATATAAATAAAATTCGTTATGGATTCGGTAGAACAGGAATCGATATAGAACTTGTTTATAACAATCGCAATAATGAATCTTATGTAAGTTGTCAGTTCACAAATCAAACAGAAGACCTTTACCAAAGGATAGCAAAACGTAAGAATATCTTTGAAAATAAACTTGGAATTCAGGTAGAACGAGACGATCTCAATTTGAGGTTAGTGACGTTTGTAAAACGGTTTGAACACAAGTTCGAAAAGATCGATCAATTGGTCGAACTGATGGATAAGTATATCTACTATTTATCGAATTACACATTTTATTATGGTACATTCATTCAAGAACAGATGTGGGAAAAACACAAAGATGGATTGTTGGAAAATTAATATCAAAATTGCTGAGAGCGTGGGATAACTGCTCTCTCTTTTTTTACAAATATTTGCTATAAGAAGAAAGTAATAATAAAATAAGATTAGAATAATACCGATGTTATACATTATTTGAGGTGATTTTTTTTGCAAGTAAAACTTTTCTACAAGACACAAAGAGAGCTTGCGGTGTCTCTAAATGAAATCGTAGATGCCTACTGGAATAACGAGTTGAATGAAGAAACACTATTTAAAATGGTTCATGATGTGTATATAAATAATCCTAATAAAGTGCTGAAAGACAGCGAATTTACAACAGTACTAAAGCAACAGAGTGGAAAACGTAGACTCGAAGTGATTGAAAGAATCATTAAGATGGATATGAATAGCGTGCAGTAACCCATATGATGGAAGGATTTTGATACATGACTAAAGAATTAGAATATAGTGCAACACTCACAGGAGCTTCTTTTTTGCTGTATGAACTAAAGCAAGTGTTGAAGCTCAAAAAACAAGGTCTATCGGATGCTGAGATTAAAAAGAAAGTGATTGAGGAAAATATATTTGAATACAAATATACATCCAGTTTAAAGCGTAGCGTACCATCTGTAATAAGGCGAGCGGTGGTGTTAGATGAACAACTACAAGAGTGGGTTTTAAGCGGCCCATTAGATATAGGAAAAATCATAAACCTCTACGCTATTATGAAGACAGATCGACTTTTCTTTGAATTTATGAATGAAGTGTTGCGAGAAAAGTTGGAAGCGGATAATTACCTAATTGAAAAGAAGGATTTGAACGTCTTCTTTATCACGAAAGCAGAACAAGACGACAAAATGGCAAAGTGGACTGAGCTAACTATCAATAAGTTGAAGCAAGTTTATATGAAGTTGCTATATGAAGCAGGATTTTTAGAGGATAAAAAAACAGGCGAATTAAGCAGGGTGTTAATAGATGAAGAAATCAAACGTCATTTAACCTACATTGGCGATTCTGCTTATTTAAAAGCTATGGGTGAATGAAAGGAATTTACATATGGCGAATATTAACCGAAGACTTGATAAAATCATTCCCAAAATAAAAGAGGATAAGTTCATCGAAGGTCGAGGGCTTGGGAATGAAATTAGTTTTTACATTTTCGACTATGAACCGAATGAGGAATTAGTGGTTCGTGATTATGTCAAACATATTAAAAAGGAATTCAGTTATGAAGGTTCAGATCGTAAAGTAATTGAATTTGATTTATACAAAATGTTGTTGGAGATTGCCAAAGAAAAACGGATTTTTGATCGTCTGTTTCAAATGGAGGAAAAGCAAGGGAAGGATGCCCTATTTAAAGCATTAACAACCTTTGCTAAACCTGACATCTTTTTAAGTAAAATTAGAGAACAATTGGGTGATCACAATGTTGTTTTTATCACAGGTGTAGGGAAGGTTTATCCATTTGTTCGATCACATTCGATTTTAAATAATCTTCAAGAGGTAATTGATAAAATACCCGTCATTATGTTTTTCCCAGGGAGATATGATGGACAATCACTTCAACTATTTGGGAAATTCAAGGATGACAACTATTATCGAGCGTTTCCATTAGTGGATTAGAGAAAAGGGGGAATATATACGATGAACATTAAGGATATGTTTCAGAAGGATATAGAACGAGATATTAGAGGAGTAATCAAGGTAGCACAGACAGACGAGGACAATATATATCAAGAATTGGATGAATATGTTGTCACAAGAGAGTTAAATAAGCACCTGTCGAAGTTCTATGAGAATTATCAAAAAGGAATAGATGGCGTTACGGATAAAATGGGTGTTTGGATTTCTGGCTTCTTCGGTTCAGGTAAATCTCACTTTCTGAAAATCCTTGCATATCTACTCGAAAATAAACGAGTAAAAGACAAAAAGGCAATTGACTTTTTTCAAGATAAAATAGAAGATCCATTAATCTTAGCAAATATGAATCGAACGGCTGATGTAGAAACAGAGGTCATTCTTTTTAACATCGATTCGAAATCTTCTTTAGATAATAAATCAAAAGAGGATGCTATTTTACGAGTATTTATGAAAGTGTTTTACGAACATAGAGGTTATTACGGGGATATCCCTGGCGTAGCTGAGATGGAAAAATATTTGGATCAAAAGGGTGTATATGAAGAATTTAAAGCCGAGTTTAAATCACTTGCAGGTGAAGATTGGGTTGAACGCCGTAATACATTCTATTTTGATGCAGATTTCGTAATTGGAGCATTAACCAAAGTAACGGATATGTCAGAGGAATCGGCTCGTAATTGGTTTGAAAACGGTGTAAATAATTTTGAAATCAGTATTGAAAAGTTTGCGAAAGACGTGAAGGAATACATCGATCAAAAGGGGAAAAAGTTCCACCTTGTTTTCTTAGTGGATGAAATTGGTCAATATATTGGAGACAGTCGTAGCCTAATGCTTAACCTACAAACACTTGCTGAGGATTTAGGCACGCATTGCCAAGGGAAAGTATGGATTATGGTTACTTCCCAAGAGAGCATTGATAGCATTGTGAAAGTAAAAGGTGATGACTTCTCACGTATTCAGGGCCGCTTTGATACAAGACTTTCTTTGTCTTCAATATCTGTTGATGAAGTAATTAAGAAGCGTATTCTTTTAAAGAAAGACTTTGCAAATGACAAGCTCAAATTGATTTTTCCAGAGAAAAGTGCAATTTTAAAGAACTTAATCAGTTTCAAAGAAAGTACAGCAGACCTACGAGGATATGATAACCAACAAGAATTCGCAGACGTTTATCCATTTATTCCTTATCAATTTAAACTCCTACAAAATGTATTTGAGCAAGTAAGAAGACATGGTTCATCTGGTAAACATTTGTCCGAGGGTGAACGTTCGATGTTATCTGCATTTAAAGAGGCTGGATTACGTTTTAAGGATGCGGAAGAAGGCGTTCTAATTCCATTCTATGCCTTTTACGATACGATTAAAGAATTCCTTAATCCAACCATTTCAAGGGTAATTGAAGGAGCATATGAAAACCCTGCTCTAAAAGATGATGAATTTAATATAAACCTTTTGAAAGTGTTGTTCATGATTAAATACATTAAAGAGCTTCCTGCAAATCTTGATAATATTGCTACGCTCATGGTTACGAACATAGATGAAGATAAATTAGAACTGAAAGAAAAAATCAAAGCATCTATAAGAAAACTTATTTCTCAAACGCTTGTTCAGAAAAATGGTGATTTATTCATTTTCCTAACAGATGATGAACAAGACATCAACAGAGAAATTAAGATGATTAATGTCGATGAAGATGTCATCAAAAGGGAACTTGCCAACTATATCTTCCAAGATCTTTATGATGAGAAGAAATATCGTTATTCATCGGAATATTCGTTTTCTTATAATCAAAAAATGGATGAAAAGAATCATGGAAATCAAACATCAAGCATAGGTGTTACGATTCTCTCTCCACTGTCCGATCACTACGGTAAATCAGAGCAAGAATTGATGATGATGTCTTCTGGAACAGGTGAATGCATCATTAAACTTGGTGGCAATGAATCCTATGTTGAAGAAATGGAAGAAGTACTAAAAATTGAGGAATACCGCAAGAAAAAGAATATTACACAACTTCCTGAAAGCATTCAGAACATCTTAAACAATAAGCAGGCAGAAGTTCGTGAAAGAAGACGTAGAGTACGTGAATTGTTAGAAGATGCGATTAAAAGTGGACAATTCTTCATTAACGGAGATAACGCTACAATCAAAGGTTCAACGGTAAGAGAGAAAATTAATACTGCTCTACATGACTTAGTTGATAATGTATATACGAAGTTGGGATACGTTAAGAATTTCTTAGACACTGAAAGAGAGCTTCTTACGGTATTAAACTCCAAAGAAGAGCAAATGTCTTTCAGCACAGAGCAAGTACAAGCTCCTAATGAATTAGCGGTTAAAGAAATCTCAGACTTTATTACGCTTCAAGATTCTATAAATAAGCAAATTCGAGTCAAAATGATTGTAGATCGTTTCAACGATAAGCCTTATGGTTGGAGAGAGCTTGATATTCAGAGAATGGTTGCAGAACTGCTAAAGGATCAAAAAATTCGACTTCGCTACAACTCAGAATATTTAGAGCCAGAATCAGATGCAAGCAAAATCATAACAGTTCTAACGAAAACAAATGAAGCAGATAAAGGCATTGTCATTAAGCGTAAAAAGGTTGATGAAACATTAATTAAAGTAGCCAAGAAAGTATGTAAAGATGTTTTCAATAAAACAGATTTGCCTGATGATGAAGATGGTTTAGTGAAGGAAATTCAATCACTTATCGAAAAGCAAGAGGCTGAAATTAATGCGTATAAGGCTCGTTACGAGGGCCGCAGATATCCTGGGTTGAGCTTGCTGAATAAAGGTTTGGAGTATTTTGGTGAGTTCCATAAAGGGTTAGATAATGCTTCTTTCTTTACAAAGATGAAAGAATTACAAAAAGATCTTAGCTATTGGGAAGAGGACATGACATATGTAAAGAGTTTCTTTAGTACGGATCAAAAGGATATTTTTGATAAAGGACTATCAGCGATCAATAAGTATGAGGAAAATAAGGCGTATCTCATTGGGGATGAAGCAGATCAGTCTACAAAACAATTAACCGAGATTATAACTGATCCACTACCTTATGGGAAAATTAAGCAGATTCCTGAAATCATCAAGAAAATTGATGATCAAATTCAAAGTGTTTTAACAGAGAAGAAGGATAATGCCAAGGAAAAAGTTAAAGTTGACTATGATTACATGGCATTAAAAGCCAAGCAATATGGCGTTTCTGATAATACGAAAGAGCGAATTGAACATTACTATCCTGATTTATTAAACCAGGTTGATGGATTTGTTGATATCTATAAAGTGGATGCTACGATTTCTCAAAGTGCAAGTTTTAAGGAGAAATATGAACGGATCATTAATCAAGAAATTCATGAATGGCAGAATCGAAATGCGAAGAAGCCAGAAGTTGTAATTGATGGAGGAGAACCGCCAACTAATGGTGGACAAGTTGCTACGGTTCAAAAGCAAAAAATAAAAGCATCTGAACTTATTGTCGTAAAAGAATTACGTTCAGAAGAGGATGTAGACCAGTATATCAATACACTATCGAATAAGTTAAAGCAGATCATTAAATCGAATAAAGAAATTGAGTTCATTGATTAGTCGGGAGATGTCGGAATGAATAAATCAGCATTGAAGACCTTTGCCACAAGTGCCAGAAAAGAGCTACTGAAAAAAGTTGAAGCAAAGGCAATGAAGATTGGAATTACAGAAGAAACAATTAAAAAAGCGGATGTGGAAAGCTCGGATGCCATCTTTATAGATGGCAGACAGCTTTTGCAGGAAGAAAAAATTCAACGAGATAAATTAATTGCTCGTATCAATCAAATAGGGTTTAAACAAGTAATGGAGGAAGTCGCCTACACTTGGTTTAACCGTTTTACAGCATTACGTTTTATGGAAGTGAATGATTACCTTCCATCAGGTGTTAGGGTATTATCTTCTTCAAATCCAAATAGTGCCGATCCAGATATGTTAAATGAGGCATTGGAACTGGATTTAGAAGTCGAATTAGATAAAGAACATATCTATAATTTGAAATTAAACAATGAAACGGAAGAATTGTTCAAGTATCTAATTATCAAGCATTGTAATGACTTAAATCGGTTCTTACCATTTATGTTTGAAACTATTGATGATTATACAGAAATCCTTTTTCCAGAAGGATTGTTGGCAAAGGAATCTTTTATTCGTCATATGACTGATATAGAGTTTATTCCAGAAGATAATTGGAATAAAGTTGAAGTGATTGGATGGCTTTATCAATACTACATTGCGGAAGAGAAAGATCGTGTAATTCAAGCGAAGAAGAAATATAAAACAGAGGAAATTCCTTATGCGACACAACTGTTTACACCTGATTGGATTGTAAAATATATGGTACAAAACTCATTAGGTCGATATTGGGTGGAATCACATCCAGAGCATAGGGATCTATTAAGTAATTGGGAATTCTATCTGGAAAATACAAATCCAGAACCTAATTTAGAGGGAATATTGGCTCCCTATATCAATAAAGAACTAAAAGTAGAGGCCATTAAGTGTTTTGATCCTGCAATGGGTAGTGGACATATTCTTGTCTATATGTTCGATGTGCTGTATGAAATATACAGTAAATGTGGATATATGGAGAGAGAAATTCCAAAATTAATTATTGAGAACAACCTTTATGGATTAGACATAGATGATCGAGCGTATCAACTTGCTTGTTTTTCTGTTGTAATGAAGGCATTAGAATATAATAGTCGTTTCTTTAGAAGTATTGAAAGAGATTGTTTGAAAATGAACTTAGCATCTATTCATGAAACAAATAGTCTTACAGATGAAGATATTGCTTTTATATCGGGTGAAAGTAACGGTAAAAAATTTGAGAAGATGAAATTATTTCTTGATCAATTTAAGAACGCTAAAGCAGTTGGCTCATTAGTGAAATTAGAGTCTTTTGATGAAGAATTTATAGAAACGAGAATAAGGGAAATTAAGAACAATCCATATGAAGATTTATTTGAATATGAAATGAAAGATAGGAACTTAGATTTGATGAGGAAAATATTGTATCAAGCTACTATCATGGCAGAAAAATATGATGTTTTTATTACAAATCCGCCTTATGCAGGGAACAAATATTTAACAACAGAGGCATCAAATTATTTAACAAAATATTACCCAGATGTTAAATCAGATTTATACTCAGCTTTTATTGAATATAGCTTTTCAGCAACTAAAAGTAATGGTCAAATGGGGTTAATTACACCTTTTGGTTGGATGTTCATATCCTCATTTGAAAACCTTAGAAAGAAGATCGTTAATGAAAAAAACATCAGTACGTTAATTCAGCTTGAATATAACGGGTTTGAAGCGGCCATGGTTCCAGTTTGCTTATTTACAATGAGAAATTATAAAGTAAAACTAAATGGAGAGTATATAAAGCTATCAAATTTTAAAGGGATAGAGAATCAACCCTTAAAAACCTTAGAGGCTGTAAATAATCCAAAAGTATCATACCGTTATTCATTTGACCAAGAAAATTTGGTCACTATACCAGGAAGTCCAGTTGCTTATTGGAGTAGTAAAAAAGCAATCAGTAACTTTTTAGAACAAAGATTTAGTGATATTGCAAAAGCGAGAGCAGGAATGATAACAGGTGATAACGTCACCTTCACCAAATTATGGCATGAAGTTTCTTTTGCTAAAATAGGACTAAATTATTTTTCAAGGGAAAGTGCAAGAAAGTCTCAAAAAAAATGGTTCCCCTATAATAAGGGCGGTGGTTTTAGAAAATGGTATGGAAATAATGAAGTTGTTGTAGACTGGGAAAATGATGGATATAATCTTCAAAACACTAAGGATGAAAAAGGAAAAGTACCTGCTCATGCATTTAATTTCGATTACATTTTCAAGAAAGCAATAACATGGTCGTCAATAACATCTTCTAAATTCTCAGCTCGAAATTGTGAAGGGGGATCTTTATTTGATGCTGGGGGATCATTTGCAAAGGTAGATCAAAAACATGATTACATCTTAGGTTTTTTAAACTCTAAGGTCGCTGAATACTATTTGAATTTGATTAATCCTACATTAAACTTTCAAAAAGGAAATATTGAATCCCTGCCAATCATTGAAAGCCCACTTCTGGAAGAGAAAATAGAGGAAAGTGTATCAGAGAATATTGCAATTTCAAAGAATGATTGGGATTCTTTTGAATCTTCATGGGATTTTACTATCCATCCTTTATTAAAGCACAAGATAGGGACATCTACAATTGAAGAATCATTTTACTGTTGGAAGAATTATTCTGAACAACAGTTTAAGCAACTAAAAGAAAATGAAGAGGAAATTAATCGTATTTTTATAGAAATCTATAGTTTACAAGAAGAGTTATCACCCGAAGTGGATGAAAATGACGTAACTATCAAAAAAGCTGACTTAGAACGGGATATTAAAAGTTTTATCTCTTTTGCATTAGGTTGTATATTGGGTCGGTATTCATTAGATGAAGAAGGCTTGATTTATGGAGGAGGAGATTTTCAACCTGATAAATATCAAAAATTTAAGTTCGACAAAGACAATATTTTACCAATCCTTTCAGGAGCTTATTATGAAGACGATATAGTATCCAAATTTGTTGATTTTATTCAGGTTACATTTGGTGAAGAAAAATTAACGGAAAACCTTGATTTTATTGCTGATACACTTGGAAGGAAAAAAGGAGAAACAGCAAAAGAAACAATCAGACGCTATTTCTTAAATGATTTCTTTAAAGATCATGTACAAACGTACAAGAAGCGACCAATTTATTGGCTATTTACGTCTGGAAAACAAAAGGCTTTCAATTGCTTAATTTATATGCATCGCTATGATAAAACAACCTTATCCCGTATTCGCACTGATTATCTTCATGAATACCAAATCCGTCTTGATACAGAAAAGAAGGATTTGTTGAGCATTATTGAAGGTGATTACCCTGCCAAGGAAATTAGCAATGCTAAGAAGGAATTAAAAACATTGGATAAGAAAATTGAAGAGTTAAAAGAGTATGATGAACTGTTACACCATATGGCCGATATGCAAATTGAAATGGACTTGGATGAAGGTGTAGTGGTTAATTACGATAAGTTTAAAGGGCTTGTAGCTCCAATAAAGTAAATATAGAATGCAGTTGTCATTAATTAGTGACAACTGCTAACTTCTAAATTCAGTTGTTGTATTAGAGAAGTCTTTTAGGATGAGAGGATATCATTGTGTCTACTAAATTTGATAAAGAGAAATTTACAAAGATTTTAGAAAATGATAGTTGGTTGAATGCAATAGAGTATAAGGATGAATTTGTGCCTAAAACGTTGTATAAATATTTTCCCCTATTTGATGAACGTTTTGTTAAGTATGAAGAAGAGAATGAAAAACGATTTAATTCTTTAGAAGAAAGTAAGATCTGGGTATCAGGTTATGACCAACTAAATGATCCATTTGAATATAAAATGTTTACGATGGACAAAGAAAGACTCCGAGGAAGTGGTTGGGAAATAAAGGATATTGAATTTTTCTTTGAAAGAATTAGAAAAAGCATACTTACTACTTGCTTTTCGGGAGAAACTGAAAATAACATGCCGTTATGGGCCCATTATGCTAATAATCATGCAGGTTATTGTGTGAAATATAGAGTTAATAATCCAAAACCATTGTATCCTGTTTTTTATGAACCGAAGCGTGTTAAAACTGCTGTTATCCCTACAAATATTTATTCAGCATTAATTAGTGCGAGTACCAATGATGCACATATGCCATCTGAAAATTTCTATAAATATTCAACATATTTCAACATATCTCTTTGTTGTAAACATCAATTATGGGAATATGAAAATGAATATAGGCTGTTATACCCTACAATTAATTCTCCAAACGGACAATTAGTTTCTATAGATGAAATCGGTATGGAAATTGAAAGCATTTTTGTTGGCTTTAAAACAAAAGGCGAAAATAGGCAACGCCTTATTGAAATAGCTAAAAAACTAAATTGTAATATTTATGAAATGTATTTCAATGAATACTCGGAAGAATTTAAGTTGCAATCGAAAAGGATTCTTGGTGAAAATAACATGTTGGAGTAGGATATACCTAATATAATCGGTGTATCCTTGTTTTATGGAGATTATTGTAAGGAGGCGAAGAATTGAATTTAGATCAGGTAGTATCCACATTAACCGCAACGTTTAATGAACCACTTGACGATAGTGAGCAAAGAAAAATTGTATTTTGGGTGGATAAGGACAGAGAGTTTGTAGAAGAAATTGACCAAATCTCTATAGATCATGTAAAAGTGCATCAATTAACAGATCAAAATAATTTCTACACTAAATATTTACTTGAAGAAGAAGATCCGACCTCCCATTATCTCATTTATACTAATGATGATTTAAGTGTGGAAGAAAACTGGCTTATTGATACGGTTTACTATTCAAAAACGTTTTACGCAGACAAGATTTCTCTATTGTTAGGTGACTTAGGGATTGATCCTTCATTAAGATCGGTTGTGAAAAAATATGAGAAGTTTTTCAATAAAAAGCACACTCAGAAATTTAAGTCTTATGGGATTCAGGTCTTTTCGGAAGAGACGATTGAAATTGCAATAATGAGTGCTTTATGTAGTTTAAAAACACCTGACTTTGAAGAGGTACTAAAAGCGGTATTGAAGGAAAGTCTTTCTGAGGAAGAGAACAAGTACATTGTTTTAATGGAGAAGCATTTTGATCTACATGTTTTCTGGAAGTACGTTTCAAGTTTGTATGGCTACGACAGAGAAAATCGTTCGCTGAAAACCTTTTTTATGCATTTAACTGTAACGGCATTGAGCCATTCAATAGAAGAGTCAGCGATTTCTAATTTAAAGAGTTTTATCGCAGATAGAAACAAGTCCAATAGCTTAGTCTTTATCGATCATTGGATGCATCATAAGGTTGATTATCAGGTTTACAATGAGTTAGCTGAAATCGTAGAACAAGAGATACAATTGGCTGATATAGTTCGCCAATTACCAATCGAAGCCTTTAAAAACGCTGATACGTTCCCTTATTTTGATAAAGCAATCATCATTTATATTGCGAACAGCCTTGAAGCATCGCATGAAGATTACGAGGAATATACGAAGCTCATTAATTTAAGAAGAGTCAAACACTTCTATGAGAGATTCCAGACCGTCTATGAGGCGTTATTCTATACAGTAAGAATGTATGAGTTTTACAAGAAATACAATTTAGGAATTCCAAAATCAACTGCGATTGATATGTGGAAGAATTACGTCAATGAGTATCATGCAATGGATACATACTATCGCAAATTTTATGTGGCATTTGATCAAGAACCAAATAGTGAAATTTTGAAAAAGTTGAAAGCAATGGTGGAAAATCTTTATACAAATTGGTACATGGGTGATTTAAGCTCTCATTGGTCAATGGCTGTAGAAACAGATATGAAAGACAATTGGGTTCTTCCTGGCATTACGAATCAACAAGATTTTTATAAGCAGTATGTTGCTCCAAAAGTGTATAAGGGAGAACGAATATTTGTCATTATATCGGATGCACTGCGATATGAGGTCGGGGTTGAAATAGCCGAAAGGCTTAATGCCGAAACGTTAGGTGCTTGTGAGATTGAACCAATCCTTAGTGTTGTACCTTCTGTTACAAAGCTCGGTATGGCTTCATTACTACCTCATAAGGTTATAGATGTTAATGAAAATGCGAGAGTATTGGTTGATGGCAAGTCTTCGAGTGGAATCGAAAATCGTAAGGATATCATTGAATCAACTGTGGCAGATAGTGTAGCAGTTCATGCAACAGAAGTTTTTGCAATGAACAAAGCAGGCAGAAGAGAATACTTTAAAGGGAAAAAGCTCGTTTACATTTACCACGATACGATTGATGCTATGGGTGATAAGGCTTCTACTGAAATCTATACTTTTGATGCGGTTGAGAAGGCAATTGATGAAATTTCTACGTTAATCAAAATTATTCGGGATGATTTATCTGGAACGAATATTTTGGTTACAGCAGATCATGGATTTGTCTATCAACGAGATGCATTAGTGGAGAGCGATAAGATTGAAAAAGAGGATATTAAGACAATTGAAGTGAAAAGAAGATATATGATATCGAAAGAAAAACGAGAAATGGATGGTATTCTAAATATTAATTTAGATTCCGTCATTCAAAACAAGAACCAATTGAATGTGTACGTTCCAAAAGCAACAATTCGATTCAAGATACAAGGATCTGGTGTAAATTTTGTCCATGGGGGAGCCAGTCTTCAAGAAATTGTTGTGCCTTTAATCAAGTACAAAAATATCCGAAGAGGACAAGCCAATAGTAAAGAAATTGTTAAAGTGGATATCAAACTGACGAGTTCAACACGTAAAATAACAAATAGTTTATTCCACCTGTCGTTCTTCCAAACAGAAAGAGTAGAAGATAAGGTTGTTCCGAGAACTGTATTAATTTATATGGCAGATGAAGAGGGTAGTGTCATTTCCAATGAAGAAACAATTATCGGTGATCGCACATCAGAAAATCCAGAAGAACGTACATTTAAGTTACGTTTTGCCTTAAAAACGGTTACGTATGATAAAAACAAACATTATTATCTGACTGTAAAAGATGTTGAAACAGGTGTCATCTTAGAAAAAATTCCATTTAACATTAACTTGGGAATTGTTAGCGATTTTGATTTCTAACATAGGGGAGGGAAATGACGTTGACCGAGAATGAAGTAAATACGCTTGAATTAGATAAAAAATTGAATAGTGTCTTTGCAGGGCGTGTCGTTCGAAAAGACTTAACCAAGCTGATTAAAGAAGGGGCAAACGTACCAGTCTATGTACTTGAATATTTGTTAGGAATGTATGCGGCCACAGATGATGATGATAGTATTCAAGAAGGAGTAGCGAGAGTAAAGAAAATTCTTTCCGAGAATTTTGTACGACCTGATGAAGCGGAAAAGATTAAGAGTAAAATAAGAGAAATCGGTCAATACTCTGTCATCGATAAAGTAACCGTTCGTTTAAATCCGAAGAAAGATATTTATGAAGCAGAGTTTTCAAACTTAGGATTAAAAGACGTTCCAATCTCTCCGAATTACGTGAAGGAGTTTGATAAGTTACTATCAGGCGGTATCTGGTGTATGTTAAAACTCGATTACTTCTATGATGAAGAGCAGAGGAATATGAGTCCATTTAGCATTAGCAATCTTAAACCAATCCAAATGCCGAACATGGATTTGAATGAAATTATTGAGGGAAGAAAAGCATTTACCAAAGATGAATGGATTGACATACTTGTTCGTTCTACGGGAATGGAGCCAACCCAACTCGATAATCGAGTTAAGTGGCATTTGCTTCTTCGTCTCGTACCTCTTGTGGAAAATAATTACAATATGTGTGAACTCGGCCCAAGAGGAACGGGAAAGAGCCATGTATATAAAGAAATTTCGCCAAATTCCATTTTGGTTTCAGGCGGACAAACAACCGTAGCCAACCTTTTCTACAATATGTCTTCAAGAACAGTTGGTTTGGTTGGAATGTGGGATGTTGTAGCTTTTGATGAAGTTGCGGGCATTAAGTTTAAAGATAAAGACGGCATTCAGATTATGAAGGATTATATGGCGAGTGGTTCCTTTGCCAGAGGAAAAGAAGAAAAAGCGGCCTCAGCTTCCATGGTTTTTGTCGGAAATATCAATCAAAGTGTTGATTCTTTAATCAAAACTTCACACTTATTTGCACCATTTCCCGAAGAAATGGCAAACGACTCTGCGTTCTTTGATCGAATGCACTATTACCTTCCTGGATGGGAAATTCCGAAAATGAGACCCGATTTCTTCACAGATCGTTATGGTTTCATAGTAGATTATTTAGCTGAGTATTTTAGGGAAATGAGAAAACGGTCATTCAGTGATTCAGTTGATCGATACTTTAAGCTCGGCAATAATCTAAATCAACGTGATGTAAATGGTGTAAGAAGAACGGTATCAGGGCTTATGAAGCTATTATATCCTCATGAGGAATATACGAAAGAGGATGTAGAGGAAGTTCTTCAATATGCCTTAGAAGGGCGTAGACGAGTAAAAGAACAACTTAAAAAAATTGGCGGAATGGAATTCTACGATGTGATGTTCTCCTACATCGATAAAGAATCGTTGCAGGAAGAATATGTTTCTGTCCCAGAACAGGGTGGAGGTAAACTTATACCAGAGGGCATGGGGAAACCAGGGCATGTGTATTCTGTTGGAGTCGGTGAATCTGGTATGATTGGTGTTTTTAAACTCGAAAATCAGGTTGTTTCAGGTTCAGGTAAATTTGAAAAATCAGGTGTTGGATCAAACCGAGCTGTGAAGGAAAGTTTAGATACTGCTTACCGTTATTTTACTGCGAACAGCAAAAGCATTAGTGGCTCAATAGTAATTAAAACAAAAGATTATCTAATGCACATTGCTGATCTGCAAGGGATTGGCTTAACTCCTCAATTAGCTGTTGCGGAATTAATCGGTCTATGTTCAGGGGCATTAGAAAAGCCTGTACAAGAAAGTACCGTTGTCTTAGGGAACATGACTGTAGGGGGAACGATTGAAAAGGTAGAGGAGCTGGCTAACGTCTTACAAGTGTGCGTGGATGCGGGGGCTAAAAAGGTTCTAATTCCTGCATCATCTGTAGTAGACTTCCAAACTGTTCCATCTGATTTATTAATAAAAGTTCAACCTATCTTCTATGCAGATCCGATTGATGCTGTGTTTAAAGCATTGGGAGTAAGTTAATTAGAGCGTTATGTAAAATGAGAGGTGTTATACTACATGGTAACGTCTCTCATTTTGCATTTATAGCATTAAAACAGTTGATTTAAAAGGTCAATATCTTCATCGGAGAGTTTCTGATTGGAGATTGTAAAAGAATGGCTTGGAGAGGTGGTTTGCGAGAGATTGTTAGCTTGCAATATATCGAAGACTATCTTCCGTATTTCTTCTAAGGATTGAAAGTTATCGCTATTGTTCATATCCTTCTCGACTAATTTACATATATAATCGCTAACGTTTTCTTTGTTGTCCTTTAATTGTTGCAGATAATGATAAACATGTAGGTACTTTACCTTAAAGGAGATAGATAATTTACGATTTGCCATTATCTTTCGCCTCTAAAACTTGATAGAAGGAGAGGACATTGGCAAACTGTGCATCTGGTACAATTTTTGCAGATGGAAATTTATTGAGGAGATATTCTTTTAGTAAAATAGCTCCACCACCACATAAGATGACATTAGTATTGGCAAAGGTGATTTTTCTGCTTTTAGCATAATTAAAAATACGCATTACATGATCGGTTATTACCGTTTCAATAATATTATAGCTCTCTTTTTGCTTTTCACCATATAAATATAGATACTTCTCTCGTAAAACTTGTTCGGTATCGTCATCAGAGATAGTGATTCCGTAATGGCTTGAAAGACTTTCTGCAAGAGTAGAACGAAGGATATTGATTCCCAATGTGCTTACCACCATTCGATCAAACTGAGGAACCAGCCTATTAAATTCCAAAATACTTGTATTTAATGAACCAACATCTATAACCAAAACTCGATTTCCTCGATATTCACTCATATTCTTGTATATTGGCCCCATTGCTTCGGGCAATAATAGGATTGAATTTATAGAAAAAGAGTAAGGTACTTGGTTTACTGCAATCCCAATGACTTTTCCTTCATTTCTTATAAATTCTTCAAACTCCTTTTTCTTTACCTCATTTTTGTAAAGACTAAGTGGGATGTTTACAGCTAAATCAATTTTTGCTAAGGCATGTGATTGTATTGATTTCTCCAATAGTTTTGTAATTGCCAGATAGATACATATTAAATGATCATTTGTTTGTTTAGTAAAATCATAGTTTGATCGATCCTCACTCAGCATGTCTCCTATGAGATAAGTTTTTCCATCATATTCAACTAAATAACTATCGGATTGTGATAATACCTCAACCCCCATACCACCACTAACCTCAGCTACTTTTGTACGAAATAGAACTTTATCGATTATCCCATCTCCATTTCTGATTACTCCTTTTGTGTAAGCCTTGCCACTATCAATACTAATTAAAAATTTGTTATTCATTCTATAAGACCTCCTTGATTTAATATATTTTTTACTATGTTATCTTATATGCATTAGGGGCGAAATTATAAGAAAAAATCGCATATTTTTGTTTTATTAGGTCGGATAAAGGGCGAATTTATGGATTCCTCAGTTAGAAGAGTTATTAAGGACTCGAACAAGGTAGAACCAGTATAGTATTTTAAATTTCTTCGTCTCCAATTACCATAAGTGAGTGAAAACTAACTTATTTAGGAGGAAGTAATGAAATGACAGAAAAACTGAACTACTTTGACGAATTACGAGAGCAGGTAATGAATAAGGAAAAATGGGACAGGAATCGCTTTCATGTATTCGATTATGAGGCTGGGACTGGAAAGAGTAGAAACAGCCATCAATATATCGGCGAAATGACTAAAGTATATTCTTCTTATCGTGTCCTGTATGTTCAACGTTTTATTCGAGATGATGAACTAAATCATACAGTTGCTTCAATTAATGAACATGCAGGTATGCAGGTTGCTGTTGCTTTTACTGGCAAGGATACTAAGAGCAAGAAGCGAAAGAATCAGGCAAAGGAAGCACAAGTTCTTTGTATTACACACAGAATGTATAGCGAAATTTGTAGGGGTAGCCATCCCGAGCTTATGGATAACAGAAATACGCTAATCATAGACGAGTATCCAGATTTATTGGAAAAAATCGCTGTATCCGAACAAGATATTGGTTATTTATGGTTTGTGCAATACAAATATCGAAACGAAACAATCGAAAACTTATCACAAATGCTCAGAGATAAGTTTTCAGAGTGCAATAAAAAAACGAATCATGACAAGGCGAATCAAATGGTTTATATCGATTTTCATGAACCAGAGTATGTTGTAATAAAATCAAAATTACCTGATATTATCGAAAGTATTAGTGATAAGTCAGATAAAATCTTGCTTTCAAGGATGTTGCAAATAGTAACCAATGGATGCTTTCTCTATGAGGAAAATCTTTACACATTTGATAATCAATTTAGGTTTAAAATGTTGGACAATAATATCATTTTAGATGCCAACGGCTTTGATTTTCGTTATTCCCTCTCAAATAAATTCCACATCAGACATCAACCTAAATCCTATGAATACTCCTCCTCCACTTTTTATCATTATGAAGTAAAAACAAGCAAGAAGGAATTATCCCGCCAAATCAATCTTCACGAACAAGCACTTGAAATAATATCTCTCAATTCAAAAGAAAGAACATTGTTCATTACAGATAAAGATAATCAAGCCCAACTTGAAGAAAAGTTAGGGGATTTTTTGTCTTCTACAGGTATGGATGATGAAGAAATCACAACTGCCATAAACGAAAACTTCAAGGTTGATTACTTTGGCAATATAATTGGAGTGAATTCTTACAGAGAATTTGAAAACGTAGTAGTTCTAAAGACACCCAATTTTGATTATCTAACCTATGCATTAACCTATCTATTTTACAGAAGAATTGACAATAAGCCTGTTGAAGATGTATGCGTATTCCGCCATGAAGAAGTAGAGAGTATTCGAAAATCAGCCGTAGCTGGAGAAATCTATCAAGGGATTAAAAGGATTAACCGAGATAATAGCAAGCAAGCCAAGATGTATGTATTTACAACTAACCAGGATGCGGTAGATTTGATTTTGCAACAACTACCAGGAGTTCAGTATAAAAAAGAAATAATGAATGTTAATAAAAGGAAAACCGAAACAAATAAGAAGAAAACAAAATTTGAGGAACAAGTAGAGATTGTAAAAGCTACTATTAATGTAGCTTTAAGTGAAGGAAGGGAGTCTATACAAAAGAAGGAAATAAGAGATAAATTTGGGGAAATCGACAAGGGGAATTTTTCAAGGATCATTAAGGCATGCCAGTCCTTTATTGAGTCACAAGGATTTAAAAACGAGTGGCAAAGAATCATTTTAAAATAAACCAATGTTAATGGAATATCTTGCTGAAGCCAACTTTTTATGTTGGCTTTTTATTTTGTAACTTTCACCCAATAATGGTATTTGAATTTTGCCAAAGAAGTCGCCTTACAAGTAATGAACATTGGTGGAGTGGACTGTTAATCAACTTGTTGTATCTGCTGTTCGTCTGGCGTAATTAAAGAAAAAGTATTTGCCACCAAATTACAACTACTAATTTAAAGAAGATGGCTAACGGTTAATTGAGTGTCCTTAGAAAGAAGGGACTATCAATTTGGAGCTACTGCAATTCCCTATGTGGATTGATGCTAAACTAATTAGTTTACTGCTTCGATTATGGATATAAGTATTCCGCAATTAGACGTTTTGCGGACTCAAATAGAATTCATGAGAGGAATACGGCATTTAATAAACAAAAAAGTGAAATCCAATAAGCATCTCTCGACAGATGGAAGCAAACATAATGTTCTAACCAACATCAGTCAAATTTTCAAGATACTCTATTGGAAAGGTTTTGGTATTCCAACCCTATGCAATTGCTGATCATCACATTAAAATCCAATTTGGAATACGAGATAAATTTAATTTTTTCCTGATAGAAGTGGATATTATCATAATGTAGAAGGCGATGAAAAGATTCCATCCCATGTTATAACGAAAGCCATGTATTGAGTTAATGGAATATCTTTGGATACTGCAATTCAATTGGATTAATGGAAAATATTCGTTTAACCTTCGATATTGATTGAATTCTGAATATCACATTAAAAGTTGTATGATTCATAAAATGCTTCTTTATACAGATAGATAAATTTACAACTTTAATTAGGATTGCCTACTCCTATTGCAGTTTTTCAAACGAACGACTATTACAACATTTGCGGCCGCTGATAACACCGCAATTGGGTACCATGATTTGTTGTGTCATTCAATAGGATGAACTATGGAAAGGCAGTAATGGGAGTATTCCTTTGGGGAGTTACAGATACATCCATGAATTTCCGAGCGTTAGCGACTATTAAATGTTACCCCTTATGGGAAACTTCGATAGACCCATATGAGTCCGCAATTGATTGAGAGCTACAATTTGTAGGTGGTGGTCTCAATCAACAAGCGTCAGCTTGTAAGATAACAGTTATGTCTTTTTCCTTTGATATGGAAAGAATCTTATAGAAATTGAAAAGGGGAAATTGCAGAATGCCAACGAATTTCGCAATTTGAAACTGCTAATGAAGTTTTTTTACTGCGTAATATAGGGTTATGTTTTGACCAGGTTGAATTTTAGCTCAACAGTGTATTAAGTGCTAATCTTGAAATAGTTACGATTCATGATAGTTTTTGTTATTCTATGTGTAAGATTGAAATTGGTTTAATCTTAATTATTGAGAGGAGGGATTTGAAATGAGCGAAAATAAGTTTGGTTTTGGTTTGATTGTAAAGCGGTCACGTACCGAGCAAAATCTTACGCTAAGTGAGCTTTCAGAAAAAACAAATGGCTTAATCACTGCATCATACATAAATAGATTAGAGAATGGACAGAAGACCAAACCAAGTTTCGATGTTGTTGCAGAACTATCCAAGGCACTAAACCTGGACATGCGTGAGGTCTTTCTTTCGTTTGGCTACGAAAGCCTTATCAACGTTCAGGAGCAAGAGGGATATTCGATTGAAGATGTTTTTCGTTTAACTAATATAAAACTGCCAGGGGTGTTTAATGAAAGGCTAATAAATAGAGAAGAGCAAGAAGCGTTGATTCGAATAATCAATGCGACTTTTGAGTATTCATTTGCTGAGGAAGCAAATGCCATTGATAAACTAACAGTTGTTATTAAACAAATTCATTCTTTGCGGGAATTAGAACACAAGCAATTTTTGTTAATCAAGACTATCGAAATCCCAAGCATGGATATTACATATACGATAGAATTTGACCATAAAATAATGCAGGAATTTTCTGATTTAAAAGATTGGAAAGAAGCAGTAAAGATTGCTGTAGCCAAATATGAAAATTTCATTAGGGATTATCAAGGTGGGATCTTATCTTTACCTATTGGGAGTCAAGAGTGGATTGTTGCAAAGGAAGGAACCACCCTTAAATTGTTGTTTAAAAAGTCTGATTTAGTTTCTCTATAAACTGGATTAAAGAGGGTTTGAAAGTGGGCATTAGAATAGAATATATTTGGGTAGATGATAGAATTAAGGTAGGTACGAAAGAAATTGAGGAAAAATGGTTGTTTTTCTTTAAAAAGGTGGTAAAGGTAGACCAATATAAACCTGAATCCCTAAAAATTAGAATGATAATAGATGAAAAATTTATTGTAAATGTTGAAAAGTCATGTTACACAGGTTCTTCCTATTCGAAAATAGATCCTGAGAAATTAAGTTATTATAAAATAAGTTGGGGAATTACACACCATAGTGTCAAATTTACAAATCCAACATACTCAGAAAAAGAGGAAATTGAACAACTGATCATCAATATATATGACGATAGAGGCATAGAATTACGATATCCGTTTAAATGGTTTCGAGAAGAAGTATTGAATTATGGTTGGAAAACCTATAAGGAAATTGACAAGTTTGGATTTGATTATTCCTAACCAAGTATATCCATATAATCTGCAAATAATGTTAAGAGAAAATATGGTTAGTTATTGAATGAAGTGTTTATACATTATAAAGTTGTTATAAAAACGCCAATTGTGTTATTCTGTTGTGAAGAATGCTTCAATATTGAAGATTACTTTTTTCGTTTCACCGCCACAAAATTTTTGTGGATATGAAAGTCTTGTCAGTGATAATTAAATAGGTGAATTGGTGGTTTATATTAGAATTCCTAAAGATAAAAGAAAAATTTAAGCCGAGTTCTTCGACTAACGGTACAGTTTCAATACAAGAGATCATCTGCTATGATGGTCTTTTTTAATTGTTTAAACAGTTTCTAATAATGTTCTCATGGCAACTAAATAAAAGGAGAACATAAATCTCGGAATTTTACCTTTGGGGAATATTAAAAATATTATTGACTATGGGTAACTTGTGTATTATTATAATAACTGTAAGCAATGCCCATAGAAAAGCAATGTGGTAGTTAATGACTATCAATTTGTTTTATAAGATGACATTCAAAATGAAAGGGGTGAGAAAGATGCTCTATATAGACGCTTGAATTGTTCGATAATCAACCTTCATCTTTATCCTCAAACTATCTAAACGATAGTCTACCCAACGCTTTCCACTTAAAGCCTCTACAGACAAAACACTTAACAAATTCCAATGAGCCATTTGAGACAGACTCCTAAATTGCTATCAAACTATGAATTAGTTGAAGCATCCAAATCATTCATTAATGATCGTTCTTCAATGCTCAACAAATTTCTTGGTGTATTATCGAGGCTGTGAAACAATCAACTTATTTTCGAATATGAATTACTCTATTTAAAACCCACAACTAATTATGAACAGGAGAATTTAAAATGACAAACACTATTAACCAATTGGTAATACAAATCAATCAAACAAAGAAGGAGATTGCAGTAATGGATCAAAATATCTATGAAATTGAAATGGGCAAGCTCATTGAAATTATTAAAGTTGCTAAACAAGAACTACTCTTTGAGCCAGTGTATGAAACTGCTTCTGGGCAGGATGCGGGTTATTACGATGAAGAAGAATATTTTAGGAACACTGGTGGAGAAATCCTCAATGGCACTTTAGTGTATTTTTCAGGTGAATTCTATGAAGAAACAGAGGATGGAGATAGTGAAATCAGTACTGAAATCTTCTTATTCGAAGATGGTAGTTTAAAGGTATTTCATACTTTTACTGAGTCTCACTATTGTGAGGATTGCGAGGAAGTACATGTGAATTCACACCGCATTAATTGTGAAAATCAATCTCTGGATAGATTTGATATTGGAGTTATTATTAACAACATTACTGCCAATCTAAAAATGAAAGTTTCCTTTTTAGAGGAAATAAAAAGTGAACGGATGGCAAAATTGGAAGGTTTAAAGTTAGCTCAATAATCCCCTCTAATCCCTCCTCTTCGCAAGCAATATCCTTTGTCTTTTAAAGATTATGAGTATGAAGCAGATCAGTAGTTGGATTAAAACAGCCTCCGACATAAACAACGTTGTAGGAGGCCCATACATCAAATAGAATATAAATATAGGGAAGGAGGAATTGAACATGAACATCTTAGTTGATAGAACCCGAATGAAGTATCGAAATGCAAGAGAAAGAGATTGCTATAATATCATGGATATTGAGTATCACCTGAAAGCACTGGCTTGGGAAGGTTTAATTTGGTGTTTGCAGGAAATGCCAGATAAGAGCAAAGCAGAGGGAATTCTTATAAAATATTATCTCAATGAATATAGGGAAAATCAGGTATATGATGATATTAGTAGTCCTCTTTACTCCTCCCAATGAAATTATCCTCTAAATGTTTAATATCCTGTTTTCATCTAATAGATGAAAATAATAGCTGAAAAAACGAATAAAAACCCCATTAATTAATAATTTCCAATAAAAATACAAATTGAAAGAAGGAAAATTAAGCAATGAAGTCTTTTAATGAAATAATTACAAAAGAGCTGATTGAAAGAATCGTAGAGAAGCTAACAGAAGAGGCAAGGTTAATAGATCAAATAGAAAGAAATTCGATTATATACGATGATTACAATGAAATTGAACCCCTTGTTATTGCTGATATTTCAAATTATTATTTTCAGATTCCTTTACTTGAATTAGAGGAATGAATAACATAGGTTTCCCCATATGTTAATAAGTTAGGAGTTAAAATCCATCCAAATGTGGAATGCAATTATTCTGATTCAAACCAGATAGCAAGAACCTCGGTTACACACCTGTTTACAAACAGCAATTTAGATTCCCTTCCTGATAATGGATACAACGAATTTAAATTTTTAAGTGAATTACAAGAGTTTTATGATGATTTAAGAATTGACATAAAGGTTGAATTTGAAAGTATTGACCATAAGGAAGACGGTGATCAATGTTTGAGAGTAATTGAAATATATGAAGGCAAATCCAAGAAAATACCGTTGACAGACGATGTATTTGAACAGGCATATGATTATGAAGAAGTTCTATATGCAAACACTGTTGCGGTTACTAATGGTGCTGAACTTTTCGTTGAAACATGGAATGAAAGTTCTGAATGTTATATGCCGTTGCAGGAATTGCCTAATTACATCGACTTAGTTAATGTGAATAATCATAAATACATCATATCATTACAAAGCTAAACAAAAAAAAGGAGCGGATCATTTATATAATCCATTCCTTTTTCAATTTACCAAACCTCAACAATGGAGTTTTTCTCCAAAATTCCATTTGAACAAAAAACCATATTATTATCGACTAAGTATTGTTGAATCTTTTCATTAATTAATATAAAATTTTGGTTTGTGTGAATCTGAAGGTGTTGTTCAATTCTCTGAAGAGTAATTCCTGGATGGTTAGAATCAATTGGTTTCTTATTGATTTCAATGAGAGGATATGTTTCGTTAGGAGTTGTAATAAAAATTGATGCATCCCCTTTTGCTGATTGCAAACAATGATTAATAAATATTAAACTGATGTCCTCGAAAAGAGGAAAACCATTTCCTTCGTTTTTGCTCGAAATTAAAGAAGCATTCGAATAACAAGCAGTTAATAAGTCGTCATCATTTAATTTTGTTTCATAGGATAATAATGTTAATTCCTTTACTTCCTTTGCTAATTCTTGGTTTGAAACAGAATCCATAATCTTTAAAGATATTTTTAAATCTTTAATCTTCTTATTATTCATTTTCCCACCTCAATCTCAATTTGATAATACCCTACTATACGTATAAAAATAAAGAAAGTTTCAAACTTATATCTACTTTACAAAATCGGGGAGAGTCAAGGTCGAAATCCCTCTAAATCAACAATCTTCTAATTTAAAAAATCTGCCCGTTGGTTGTACTTTCCAAAATAGGCCTGATATAATTATAGAGTAAAGAAATTATAAGGTAGGTGATATTCTATTAATGTAGTAAGCCCAATTCGTGAGAAGAAACAATTAGAAGCTGTAAAAGGATATTTAAGAGGGAAAAATAAAAGGGATTATTTGTTATTTATGGTTGGTATCTCATCAGCATTGCGAATTAGTGATATTTTGAGATTGAAAGTAAAAAATGTATGGAACGGAAAAAAGCCTGTTGAATACGTTGAACTTAATGAAAAGAAAACAGGAAAATATAAACGCTTTCCAGTTACTCCTAATTTAAACAAGGCCATCAAAGAATATATGTCCGAGTATAATGGTCAACCTGAACAATACCTGTTCGTAAGTAGAGTAGGTCACAATAAGCCAATTACACGACAGTATGCAAATATGATGTTAAATAATGCTTGTGATATGGTTGGTATAACTGAACCATTTGGGAGCCACGGAATGAGGAAATCGTGGGGCTACTGGGCTTTTAAGCAAGGTATCTCTTTGGATTATATATCTTTAGCTCTTAATCATCGTTCTATCGCTGAAACAAAAAGATATTTAGGATTATTACAGGAGGATTTAGATAATATTTATCTTCAAGTCAATTTATGACGAGTTTCTTCTATAAATATAGTTTATTTGCAATCGAAAGGAGAATAGAAGAGTTGAATGAAAATTTGAATATCTTAAAACAAGCCACGATTTCTTAGGGCATTACCTCAAAAAAAACTTTGGGTATTGTCTAAAAAGAATCGTGGTTTTTATTTTGCCTAAAGTTAATGAGGTGGAGTAAATGAGTGGAAGCTGGAAGAATAATACGAAAATTAAGCGTTTAATGGCAGAAGGTCGAGGACAAGGTGTCGGATCAGATTATATTCCTTGGATAAAAACTAACGAATTTTCATCTAAGGGAAGAGCAACAAGGATTTTCGGGGTTAAAACTGGAAGATTACACCATTTGAATTCTGATAATCAGTACCGAGCATTTTTAACCTTTGAGTTTGCAAATCAAGTTTTAGATCTCAGGGAATCATATCCTCTCCTGGATGTTATGGAAGTAATTGATGAAAAAGATGACTTACGTTTTGATAAATTCCAGGATAAAGAAACAAGGGAAGGTTATGTGATTACGACCAATTTTTTGTTGACAGTTAAAGAGCCAGGTGGAAATGAAAAGTTTGTAGCAAGAACCGTAAAAAATACTTCTGAATTAAAAAGAAAAATAACATGGGAGAAGCTCGAAATAGAGAGACGATACTGGTTAAATCGTCAAGTGGACTGGAAAGTCCTTACGGAGAAACAGTTACCAAGGCAACTGGCTAAGAATATTGAATGGGTAAGAGAGACTCTATTAGGTAGCGAAGGGAATTTGGATAAAGAGCAGTTATCTATTACCCTACTGAAGTATTTTTTGGAAAATGATGAATTCCCTTTGAAGGAAGTTTTAAAATCCTTTGATAAACAAGAAGGTTTACAAAAGGGATCAGGCTTATTCCTGTTTCGATATTTATTAGCAAAAAAGGAAATACGAGTTGATATGAGTAAGACCATTGATTTATCTACAAACGTTAAAAATCTTTTATTGTAAATGGGCGGTGATGGAATGGAACTTTTAGAAAATATGCTACTTCAGTTTAAAGACGGAAGAACCATTAGGGTTGTGTATAACAACCGACTTTCTTCTATTGTACGTGTAATAGACATGGAAGGTAACCGATGGGCTTATGAAATGGAAAAGGATTCAATTTTTTCTCTATTCGAGCTTAACGAGATTAGTAAATTAACAGAAGATTATTTCTATCGTCATGTTGTTGAAGAAGATCTAAGCAATGCTGAAAAAACAAGAAGGGATCGTGCATGGGAAATTGTAACCTATGTTTATGCTCAATTGGAAAATGAAGAGCAAATGTTCATGACTAAATACAGAGATCAGGCAATGAAAAGAGCAGTTGCAGTTTATCAAATTAATTATCGAACGGTGAAAAGTTATCTAATTGCATACTGGAAATATGGAAAGATTCGAAATGCCTTGTTACCATCCTTTCATATGTGCGGGGCAAGGGGACAAGAGAAAAAGGGTGGTGAACGAAAAAGAGGGCGACCAAGTTCAATTTCTTCCCAACAAGGAGTAAATGTCGATGAAAAAATAAAAAAGTATTTTAGAACAGGTTTAAATCGTTACTACTATAACGACAAACAAAATACTTTAAAAGTTTCCTATGAATTGACCATTAGAGACTTCTTTACGGAAAAGGAACAAGATCATAATGGAAATACTATTTCTATATTAAAAGACACTTCAAAAATTCCAAGTTATCACCAGTTTTTATATTGGTTCAGGAAATTCAATGATCCAAAGAAGGAAGTGTCTATGAGAAATGGCTCGAGGGTATATCATCAAAAGTACCGAGGTATAATTGGGAATTCAACACAAGATGCAGGGTCAGGGCCAGCCACACTATGGCAGACAGATAGTACCCCACTTGATGTTCATTGCGTTTCAATTAATAGAAACATTCTGGTGGGGAAACCATTATTCCATCTGGTTATAGATGTTTATAGTCGCTTAATAGTAGGATTTAGTTTGAGCTTCGAATCATTGAATTCATATAGCGGGGCAATGATGGCTTTATTAAATAGCATGACTCCTAAAAAAGAGTTTTGTAAACGGTATGGTATTGAGATAAAGGATGAATGGGATGTGGATTGTGTTCCACAAAGAATTTTTACTGATCGAGGTGAACTTAACGGTAAACAAATAGAAGGGGCTATAGAGGGTTTGGGTATCTCCGTACAGAATAGTCCTCCATATTTTCCGCAGGCGAAAGGAATTGTAGAAACAATGTTTAATCAGATTCATTCCAGAATCAAGCCACATATAGATGGAGCTGTTATAAATGGAAATAGAGTTAGAGAAAGAGGAGAAAAGGATTTTAGATTAAAAGCTAATTTAACGATTGATGAAGTTACTGCAATTCTAATTAAGTGTATTGTTTTTTACAATAACCATCATGTGATCGAAGGGTATCCATTAACCGAAGAAATGATTGCTGAGGGTGTAGAAAAAATACCGAGAAAAATATGGGAGTTTGGATTAAAGCATCAGAAGGGTCAGCTACGTGTTTTACCTGAAGAAGTAATTCGAATGCATCTTCTTCCCACACAAGCGGGTTCAATTACGGCTAAAGGTGTGAAGTTTAAGCAATTGCTCTATGCATCTGAATACAGTTTAAAGAATAACTGGTTTCAAAGAGCAAGAATCAATGGAAGTTCAAAAATAAAGATTTGGTATGATCCCAGAAACTTAACGCATATCTACACTGCAAATGAAGAGAATAATGGGTTTCATAAATTTACCCTTTTAGATCACCTTACTAAGTTTAAAAATAAAGGAATCGAAGAAGTTGATCAAATTATTAAGCACGAACGATCAATCGATAGTAAAGGAAAAGAAAGAGAATTAAAGGAAAAAGTAAAGCTATTTGATGATATAGAGAAGATTGTGACAACAGGAAAACAAAAAACAGAAGAACAGAAAGATAATAGCATAAGCAAAACGCAGAAATTGAAGGGGATAAAAGAGAATCAAAGAAAGGAAAGGCAACACCAACGGGATTTACTAACAAAGGAGAACGATAATTTGTTAAAGCAAGAAGAGATTGCCAGGGAAAATATTGTTGATGAATTAGACTTGTTTAGAAGCCTGCAGGGAGTAGATGAAAATGAATAACTTATTTTTTTTACAAAACGGCATGGAAGCTGTGGAGGCAGAATATCATCAGTTTCCTTTAGAGGAGTACAATAGCAATCCATTAATACAAGCATTACCACCACTAATGGATAAGGAATCCATCATAAAGAAATTGAAATCACCTATATCTTTTAAGGAAGAAGAAAGGAATATGGATAGTGCATATAGACTTCATATGATATATAGGCTATATAAGCTCTATCAGCCAATGCCGATTCATCTCAATATTTGGAAAACTATTTTTACACTCATATATCAGGGATACATAGCCAGAAATCCATTTGATAAGGAATACAGGAGGTATATAAATCAAACTGGCAAGAAAATTATTAATCGAACATTTGATATTAATACCAGAGCTGATTTTAGAACTACTGCAAGTTGTGCAACGCTTATTGGTTATTCAGGTATTGGCAAAACAAGCTGTGTCAGTCGAGTGATAAGCAATATACCTCAAATCATAGTTCATAATCAGTACGATAATCAACATTTTAACCAAATTCAAATTTCGCATCTCACGTTGCAAACTCCAAGTAATTCGTCGTTGAAAGCATTAACTCTGCAATTCTTTATGAAGGTTGACGAACTAATTGGAACTAATACATTTCAAAAACATGTATCTCGTAATCTATCTACAGATGCAATGTTGCCATTAGTGGGACAGGTTGCCCAAAATTTGGCAATTGGCACATTAATCATAGATGAGATACAGCATTTACAGAATCGTGGAATTCAACAAATGATGAACTACTTTGTTACCTTAATGAATTCTTTTGGCGTTCCTATACTTTTTATCGGAACCCCAGCAAGTTACTCAATCTTTCAAAATGAATTCCGAATTGCAAGACGTGTTTCGGGGAATGGTGAAATCATTTGGAACAACATGGAGAATAACAATGAATTTCGCTTTTTTTTAGAATCTATCTGGAAGTATCAGTGGAATCGGATTTTCACTCCTCTTAGTGAAGAAATGATAAAAGTGTTTTATGAGGAAACCCAAGGGGTATCCGATTTAATTATTAAATTATTTATAAACGTACAGGAAGTGTGCATCTCGATTGGGAAAGAAGAATTTACTGTTGAAATGATACAGAAGGTTGCAAAAGAGAAGTTTAAGTTGATGAAACCAATGATTGATGCGATAAAATCAAAAAATATTTATAAAATGGCTCAATTTGAGGATTTGAGAAAAATTGAGATTTCTGATGTTCCAATCTCAAATAAAGAGAAACTAATTCAAAGTCCTGCAAAAATTAAAAACGTTCAGCAGGAAGTAAGTCTAAATGCTAAAAAAACAAGTGAACCTAAAGTGCAAAAGGGTAAGAAGGTTGCAAATTATAAAGAAGGAGATTTAAGAGGGGTGCTAAAAAACTCAAACAAGGGGGAAAAGTCGCCTTTTCAACTTATGTTAGAGAATGGATTTATTGATGATATGAGTTTTTGGCTGGAAGCTGCAGTAAAATGATTAACTTTCTGCCTTTAATTTACCAAGATGAATTGCTATTTAGTGTTATTTCCAGATACAAGCAAATGTGCGGTATGGAAAGTAAGCGTGCTTTAGAGATGGACTTATTTAGAATATATAAAAGGATGGGCAGGAAGTCTGTATTGTTTCCACAAAACTTACGTACATTCGTATCAAACCTTCCCCCAACTTCAAAACTTTCAAGCAAGGAAATTATTATAAATCACACAATGTACCCATTTTACACAGCCTTTTTATCCGAGAAGAAATCACGATTAGTATTTAAAAGTATGGAAGATGGATGCGGTAGAAATATTGAAAGTATGGCAGGTATGGCAGGAAGTAAAGTGAAATCAAGTAATTATCTACGCTATTGTCCTATATGTTTTAAACAAGATATAGAGCAATTAGGGGAGAGTTATTGGCGTAGGCTTCCGCAAGTACCTGGAGCTTTGTACTGTCCAGTGCATCAGGTTCTCTATAAGGAAAGTAATGTAGTAATAACGGATAGTAGGAATGATTTTTTATGTGCAGATGAAGATACTTGTTCTGCTGATTTAGCTACAGATAATTACCCAAAGGATATAAAAGAGACGAATTTGAATTACGTTGAAAATGCTTCATATATATTATTCCATAATCAAAATAGAAAGGATTTATCCTTTATTATCGCTTTTTATATTGATAAATTACGGGAGAGAGGTTGTGCTTCTCATGGTGGAACACTATATATTGATAGATTTATAGAGGATTTTTTGCACCATTATCCATCGAAATATTTAGGACTGATGCAAAGTAGTGTAGACATTGATCAAGAAGCAAACTGGCTAAGGCTCTTTGTTCGAAACAATAACAAGAATAGAAGTCCGCTGAGGCATCTTCTCTTTCTTCAATTCTTAGAGGTTAATGCCTCGGAACTTTTTAGTGCTAATACTACAATTGGAAAACAAACTATAAATCCCAACCGTATTCCTCTTTATGATATCAAGGACAGAAGGAAAAAGTGGCTAAAAATAATTGAAGACAATCCTGGTGCTAATCGAACTGAACTTAAGCAGGTAGGAAAAGGGCTACATACATGGATATATGTGAATGATCGTGAATGGTATGAAGAAGTTACACCAAGCGTTAAAACCAGAAAGAAAAGATCAAGTGACATTGATTGGGAAAAGCGAGACGAAAAGTGTTTAGAACTCGCTAAAAATGCAGTGGAAACTTTATTGAAGGAAAAGGGAAAACCAATTAGGATTATTCCAAGTACCATTAGAAGGGCAATTGGAGCGAGTAGATGGTTTAACCATCCAAAACTTGTGAAAACTCGTCAATACATAAAAGATGTGACAGAAGATATTGAAAGCTACCGAGTGCGAAAAATAAAATGGGCAATTGAAGAGATGATTAAGAAAGGCGAAAAGCTAACAACATATAAAATCCAATTATTTGTAGGATTCGGCGGGTCAAATAAAGAGGTTAAAGAGCAAATCAATAGTATAGTAAGTAATTATGAATAAGTATTTAGTGAGAATAGAAAACTGCTGTGACTTTCTGTCATGGCAGTTTCTTCATATTGCCATATAAAATAAAAAGTTTATAAAGTTACTAATGCGTTGTGAATAGAGGTTCCTATTCTTCCTATAGCAAATATAGTAGTTTTAGATACACAATGTTACACGTTGACACATAATGTAACATTGTGTATCTTTAATATAAAGGTATTCACAAAGGAGTAAAACATGAGTAATTACAAAACAGTGAGAATCGATAATGAATCTATGAAGAAACTTGAAGAAATAGCGGAAACTATGGAAGCACAACTCAATTTTAAAATTTCTAAAGCATCAGCCATAGAACATGTTATCAATGAGCAATATGAGCAAATTGTTGTCAGTCAAAAAAGATTCATATTAAATCTGATTAATGAGTCTTCACAAGAGAAGAAATTAGAATTTCAGAAAATGTTAGATGATATAAAAGAAAAAGGGCATGAGCCTGAATTTGTTATGGATGAAAAGGGTAATTTTATATGGATTAGAAGATAAGAATAGATAACTTTTCATAAAAAATATGAGGTGTGGATAATATGAGCCAATTAGGGCTTTTTGACGAGGATCAACTATCAATATTTGAAGATTTATCCGATGAAGAAATTGGAGGTGTAAATAAAACGTTCTTAAATATTGTGAAGGACAATCAAGTAGTTCATATGGATATTGATGAATTGTTTGATACTACAATATATAGTGAATTAAAAGCAGTATCATTTGTTGCATCACCGAATTTCTTTTTTACCACAACGAAGAACTTCACAAATATCACACTAATTTTAGGTATAGAGGATGGGGCAGTAGCCAACTCCTTTGTAACTGGAATTGCCCCCCTACTTGACGTAACCGAAAGACTAAAATTCTATAATTCCTTGTCAAACGATGTGAAAGAGAATATTCGTTCCAATAAATACTCCATTAGATACCCACACCAAGGCAATCCCATACATTCAAAGATATATTTACTAAAAGGTAAAAATGCATCAAGGGTTATCATTGGCTCGGCTAACTTTACTGAGACTGCCTTTAACAATAGAAAACAATTTGAAGAAATACTGGTATTTGACAACTCTCCTTTATATGAAATTTATGAAAATAGATTTAAAGATATTTTTAAACAAACTGTTGACTACATACCTGAAATAATAAAGAAGCAATATGACTCTGAGAAAGTTTGGGTTGCAGATCCGGAAATTATGAAAGACATATTAATAGATGATTTGACACGACAAAAGGTAATAGTCCAATTCAGTGAAGAGGAAATGGAGGAAATAAAATTATTGCCTGACAAGATGGAAGTTGAGAAAGAAGATGCTATACAATTTAAGCAAATTGTTGAAGTTATTACTAAAAAGGATAAAAAGTCTAATAGTTTTAATTTACTTCCCGTTGCAAGTTTAAAGCAAAAATCAGTTGCAATTAAGAGCATTCTTTCATGGACAAGCAAAAAGTCCGAAGAAATTGACCATAGATTCCAACTTGTTTATAACAATGGTAATAATATGTTGCTAACCACGAATCATGGGTTAGAAAATAAGGATGAAGAAAATGAGCTTATACTATTTTCGAAGCCGATAACTGATATTGATATATTAAGAGAAAATCTGACTCTAATTAATAGATTTGTTGATGCCTATGAACTTTTTACTGCCAGAACAGACTTAAAGAATCAGTCGAGAATCTTTGAAATCATTCTTTATGCTTTTATGTCAACCTACATATGGAATATGAGAGACCATTATGCAAGTGAGGAGGGAAGGGAAAGTGTTCGCCGTCATTTTCCTCCATTTATGATTATTGCAGGAAGGTCAATGTCAGGTAAGACCTCTGCTTTAGAGTTCATTGGAATGTTGTTGGGGAATACAAACCCCTACTTTGCTTATGAACAAGTGAAAGACTCTTCGGTGATATGGGATTACTTCCATTCGACTAATGTGAACCCAATCTTAATTGATGAAATTGAACCGAAGTTCTTCACAAGTTCTGCGGCCAAGAAAGGTGAACGGTTAATCAAATATATTAGCAATGAAATCAAGGGTCAACACCCTGTAATGATAGGTACAACAAATGCTACTGGTTTTGATGTAACTGCACAGACATCCATGCGGATTTATTACCTACAAATAGATAATACTTTCCAGAAGGAGGCTATGGCTGAATCAGGCAGATACCTAAGTGAGATTATGTCGAAAATAAATTCGAGCTTGTTCCAAGACTTTACATATCGAATTGGAAAACGCCTTCAAGATGGAAATGAGTTCTATAAGACTGATGATTTTCTTGCAATAGCAAGAGAGGTATTTATTCAATATTACAAGGAGTGTGAAATGGAGACTCCCAAATGGTTCCCTTTAAAAAAGTTTAACGACTATGATGAACGAGGGAAATTTATATGGAGAGAATTATATCGGAGTCATAAACAAGCGTTTGATATTAGAGATGACAATACGATCCTCATAAAAATTGAAGAGTTTGGGGATAGGACTAATAGAGAAAGGACAAACAAAATTAACTTCTTACCACCAGAGTGCATTATTGAGGACAGTCCTGTTTTGGTAATCAATAAAGAGATTTTCTTTAAATTTATTGAGATGTCAGAGAATGAAGAGAAAACTTTTATTGGAAAAATAAAAGCACTTTTTAGTAAAAAAGAGATGAACGGAAAATCTAAATAAGAAAGCGAATAACATTCTCTCCATAGGCATCTGGTAATTAATAAGATGTGACAATTGGAGAGTAAAACTAAATAGACTACTAAATTATTATTAAGCAAACGTAATCACAGGAATGTATTAGACATACTGGAGGGTTTAGTAATGTCTGTAAGTAAAAGTAATAGTTTGAAACCCCTTATACCCAAAGGCAATGATACGTTGGAAAAGGAATCGTTTGAGTCCTATAAAGGAAGAGTAAGTTCATCGGCTTCTAATATACCTGACTGTGTGCTTGAAAATTGGATATACAGACACTATTTATGCGTAGTTTCAGATTATTCCTTTTTGAATTTTAACAAGATGCAATTTATCAAGGAACATAGGTCTAAAGAGGATATATACCTTCTTATTAAGTCCTATGATGATAGTTGGATTAATAATTTGGGATACCAGCTTTACAAACGCAACAATAAGAGTTGGTTGCAAGATTATATGTTGAAAAATATGACCTGGCCAGTTCCAATTATAGTTCTTGAAAATAAGGAAGCGTCTTATTTGAATGACAGAGGAATGAAAATGGGTGTCCCATTTCATTTGTTGGAAGGTCATCTAAGATTGAATTATTTTAGGGAGATATATCGAACTGAAAATGAAATGCTTAAAGATACGCATTTAATTTGGAAAGTAAACATGTGAAATTGAAGGAAATATGGAGGTGTAAGGTGAAATTAGATTTTCTGGAATCAGGTATATTGGAGGACTTCAAGCAAGCAATTAGTGATCATGATGATTTCTTGATACATAAATACAGTAATTTTGGCGGTAAGAATAAAATGAATGTTATCTTCTCAGCAAGAGACTGGATTCACATAGTAGTAAACGGGATGCCTAATGTGAATATTTATCACGAAAATGATGACATTCAATCAATAAATGTGATGCAGTTCATTCATTTAATAGATTTGCTAACAGAATCTATACAACAAATCTATAGAGTCCTCTATAACCAAAAAAACTATAATCTTATCAAAGATACAAGTATCTTTAAAAAGGGTATTTCTGACGATAAGTATTTTTCACACCTTCGAGCTTCGTTTGCGGCCCATCCTGTAAATCTCACCAGTGTCGATGGAAGTGAATCAGAATTTAAGTATTTTGCTTCATGGTCAACTAAGCATGGTACAGGCGATCTTAGTGTTTACCTATACAGTAATAAACCCGGAGAACCAGACAGGGAACTGTCGATTTCTTTCGAACTACTTGTCAAATATGCTAAGAAGCGTTACTTATTACTAAAAGAGTTTGTAAAAGAAATTGAGAGACAAGAAAAGGAATATAACAAGAAGTGGAGCAAGGTATTAATAAAAATTGAAAATGATCCCCTTCAACATCTATTAATTTTAAATGAGGAAAATCAAATAAGATTTGGAAGTTATGGTTATAAAGAGGTTATTAATGAGCTTATTGGATTGTTTCAAGCACCAATGACTTTTCCAACAGACAATGAACTATATATTAATTTTTTGAATAAATTAAGACCAGCCATTAAAGAAATCCATCAAAACCTTCAAAATATGAATGTTTTAGATCTAAGCATTTATCCGTATCCAAATACTTATACGGTTAAAAAATTACAGATTTTGAGATATGATCTTGAAAAATTCAGTGAATACTTTGCAAATCCTTATAAATATAGGGATAGTCTTGCAGTGTACCACTTAAATAGGCTCATAAAGGAAGGTATTTTACCTGAATATGCATCACTTGATATGGATATATGTGACCTTAGACTTTTATACTATACTTGGCTCGAAAAACATGGTGCAAGTATCGTTACACCAATTTCTAATAATGCCATTATTAATGATAAAGTGGAAATTATTATAATTGATGATATTTATGAATAAGAACTATGGGTAGTAGAATCAGCCATTTAAGATTTAAATATAAAGCGTCAGATGTATTGGGAAAATCGAGTGACATCGTACTTGAAGAGGAGCGGGGAAAATGGGTTCAGAAACTCTAAAAAGTGAAATTGAATCTGTCATTTCATTCAAAAGAGAAGGTGAATATTGGGATTTCAAAGAACAATATCACAGTAATAAAGCGGATTTGTTACATGACATTATTTGTATGGCTAACAACAGAGCAGATAGAGATGGATATATCATCTTTGGTGTAAGTGATAATTATGAAATAAAGGGCATCAAAAATGATGAAAACAGAAAAAATCAGCAAAATATTATTGATTTTTTAAAAGGGAAAAAATTCAGTGGTGGAATCAGGCCAACTATAGAATTAGTTACCATGTTAATAGAAGAAAAGCAAATTGATGTCCTAATTATAAAAAATAGCGATGATACGCCTTATTTTATTATTGAAGATTTTAATGATCACAAAAGAAGAGTCAGAGCTAACTATATATATACTCGCATAGGCGACACAAACACTGACATTGACAAGAGTGCTGACATCAATCATATCGAGTATCTATGGAGGAAACGGTTTTTGCTTAACAGACCTCCATTAGAGCAAATAAAACAGAAATTACGATTTAAAGACGAGTGGAAACAGGAAGAAGATACATACTACAATATTTATAATCCTGAATTTACAGTTGTTTTAGAATCTGATCATGAAATTGGGCATCCAGAGTTTTATTCTTATTTAATGACCAACCAAAGTACCATGTATGGAACGTTAGAAATTAAATGTTTCGGTACCAAATTATACAACCGACAATTTGTTGTTTTAGATAGTGGAAGATATATTACGGTTATTCCAAAATGGGGATATATAGGAAACGGTTTTTCTTTGAATGAGACGTACTCCTATAAATATTATGTAAAGGATAGCCTGGATTATATCCTACATAAATTTCTTCAATCAGATGATCATGAGGCAATGTGGGCGAGAAATAGACTGTATTCAGGAATTGTCATTTTTAACAATGAAGAAGAAATGGAAAGATTCGAAGAGTATCTTAAAAGTAATATTTCTCTTCTAAACGAACTTGTTGATGCAGAAGAGAATTTTTATGACTGGATTGAAACTGAAACAAAGCGTGAGAAAATAGTAAATCAAAAAAGGATAAAAATAGGGAAAGCCTTAAAAAATCTGCTCGAAGAATATAGAAATAAGTTGGATGTATAAAGAATCAAGTCCCAATAAAAAATAAGTGCTTTAAAGAAACATAGAAATCAAAAAGTAAACGTAGATGCTTAAAAATTAAAGAGGCGATAGAGCAAATGGCAATATATTCATCGGAAGCTACTCCCAAACAGATTAACAAATTATTTGAAAGTGAAGATTTTAAATTGTTTCATTCGACAATTAGAAAAGAGCTTGATATTGAAGATATTGAATATGAGCTTATTCTTAGAAGTAAAGTAAATGACAGTGATGGTTACGGTGATACATCAATAAATGCAAGAATTAAAATAAATAATAGTTGGAATAAAATTGATGAAGTTATTTTATTGGAAGAAGGATTGATACTATCAATCAATTCTAAGTTTTTAAAAGTGCCTGGTTTATATTTTGAAAGAGTAATTGAATTATGTGTTAAATTTGCACTGGTTCATGAGTTGGTACATGTACAGCAATTTAAAAAGGGTAAACTAACTCAGGGAAAAATGAGAGAGTTGAAGGGCATCTCATATGAACAAAGAGATGTAGAAATAGAAGCAAATAATATCGCTAAACAAGTATTGAGTGGTAAAAGTGAATTTGATAGGAAAATTATTAGTTTATTAACCTCAAAAGAATCTATAGACAATGAAAATTTACAAGGAACTTTAGATCTATTTGACAAATAGAGTAGTCTCTCAAATACATAAAGCTCTGTAAATTTCGTACTTTATCATATGTTAAGGAAATAGTAATTAATTTTGGAGGAAAATATGGACAAAGTAGACATAAAGGGATTTAAGGCTTACAAGCCAATTGAAAATGAGATTCCAAATAGTATTTGGGTTTCATATGGAGAGATCGAAGAACTTTTTTTTTGGGAATTAGAATATATTCCACATAGTCCAGGGGTGTATGTGATATACGACATTTTAGGTGAATGTTTATATGTTGGTTGTACACCTTTAAGATTTAATTTAAACGGAAGAATAAAAGAACATCTAAGGGATGCTTTTTTTAAAGATTATGCGTATAAAATGCTTTATTATCCTACTGAAAAAAGTACTATAGATATGTTGTTGTTGGAGAGAATATTAATAAAAGCACTTACGCCACTTTTTAATAACGATGGAAATGATGAAGAAATTTCAGTTGGTGGAAAAAAGTATATAACAATTAATCAAACGATTACACATCGGGACTACTGGAAAGACATAATTGAAAGAGAGGCTCGAAGAGCAAATGTACCTATAATAATCGCAAAACTACAACATGATATCGAGACTGTGTATTCAAGTGTTTTAGATGATATGAAGGAACTTCATGAAGGTAGTATTAACTTGGCAACTCTTTATAGTAAAGTAAAAGAAATGCAAAACAAAGTGAATGAATCTTCTAATGTAGATTTAGATACTTTTGTTGAGATTCTGGCGAAGAATGTGTCAGAAAAAAATTTCTCAAATAATGAATTAACATATTTGGTATTACCTAATAAGTCTTTATCAAGGACATTCCTTAAAAAAATTTTGAAATGAAGAATCAGAGAGGATTTTAGATATCTTGTTTTCTTAATCTCTACTATGTAACTGACCAAAATTTCCAACCGAAGTCACAATAAACCCTTCCGATTTCGCCTTCGAGTGAGAAAAAAGATTTCGTAAAAAAGTGTGAAAAAAACAGGGCTATCCCTTACGGGATTAGCCTTTCTTCTTTTTGTAGCTTCGGAAAACTTTATTCAAATTCAAGAAAAAGCGTGAAAAAAAGCGTAGAAAAGTGAAAAAAATAGAAATCTTACCCGTTAAAACGGAATTTTTTCATGATTCATCCACTACTAAAATAGAAATGTGTATAAAAGTGTGAGAAATAAGCTCTTCAAGCCCGACATATCATTGTGAAAAAAACGTGAGGGAAAAGCTCCCTTTTTTAAAATCATTAGGGTTAATTTGGAGAATTTATTAGAACTGTTTAGCATATCTCGTATTGAGGTGTGCTTTTATTTTTATACATATTTTGTGAAGCCTTCTAACTATGACGGAATATGTCTAACCTAATTTGGTATTATATTCTTACAAAGAAAAGTATTTCGTAAGGAGTAAGATACCTTTGGATAAAGAAAACAAAATAAAAAGAATCCTGTTATTGTATGAAAAGCTAAGAAAAGGTGAAATAGTCAATAAAAAAGAACTTGCAATAGAGTTTGGTGTCTCTGGCCGTACAATACAAAGAGATATAGATGATGTTAGGGCATATTTGGCTGAAAAACATAACGGTGAAGAAATTACATATGACACTTACCAACGAGGTTACAACATCTGTGGAGTAGTGGATAAGGAACTTTCAGGTAGTGAGCTTTTATCTATAGTAAAGATTTTGCTTGATAGCAGAGCCTTTATAAAAGATGAAATGAACGGGTTAATTGATTCCTTATTAAATACGAGTTCTGAAAACGATAAAAAGTTTATTAAAAGTATTATTGGAAACGAATTGATTCATTTTCAAGCACTAAAACATGAGAAACCATTAATCAAAATAATTTGGGATTTATGTTTTTGTATCAAGAAAAAGCAATTGATTATGATTGAGTATGAAAAGATGAATGGTGAGAAAACTGAGAGAACCGTTAAACCAATATCAATTGTTTTTTCGGAGTATTATTTCTATTTAATTGCTTTTATTGAAAACAGTAAATATCAAACTCCTGCCTTTTTTAGAGTAGATAGAATTGGATCATTCCAATTGTTAGACCAGAAATTCCCGATTCCTGAAAAGTTAAGATTTGAAGATGGGTTGTTGAGAAAGCGTACGCAATTTATGTATGGTGGAGATTTAATGACCATTAAATTTAATTATTTTGGTGCTTCTATAAATTCGGTCTTGGATAGATTCCCTACTGCAATTGTAAAAAAGAATTTAGGAAATGGTTGGTTAATTGAGGCAGAAGTCTATGGTAAGGGTTGTACTATGTGGTTGTTAAGTCAAGGGCAATACGTTGAGGTCTTAGAACCTTTTAGTATAAGGGAAGAATTGATAGCAATAATTGAAAAAATGAGTAGTAGATATAAAACAGAGGGGGATTATTCGTGCTAAAGAGAAATATCAAGTTCCCGTTAATTATGAAGAATGGAGAACAGGTTAGGACTTTAGAAGAGCTAAGAGAACACTTTGATTTAGAAAATATTTTAGAATATTACTACAATGGAAAGTTAAAAGTTTGGCTTGAGGATAGATTGTATTATTCGGAATTAGAACAATTGAAGGTATTATCGGCAATAGAGGAAAGTGGTGTTCCAAGAACCATCTGTAGTATATTCGATATTAGTTTTACTGTTGAACGTAACTCTCTTGCAGAAAGATACATGATTAGAAAGAATAAAATTGAAACAATAAAACTATATACTGAGGAAATTGGCATAATAGAAGATATTGATTTAGTTGCTATTTCTCAGGCAGAATTGGAAGAGGTATTAAAAAAAGATAATGCTACCAAGAAAATATATTTGTTAGGAGAAAAATTTAGTATCAACGATAGCGTTGGAAATGTAGAATATATCGGTATCAATCAGCCTAAACTAAAGTTGGTTTCAAATGGTAAGTTTGAGGCGAAGAGACACAATATTACTTTTAAGAATTTGATATTAACTTCTGATGCAGTGATAAAGGTAAATGCTGACAAACATCTATTCAACAACAATAAAATTGATAATAGTATAAAGTTGTCAGGAGGATTTGAAAACTTAACGAATATTATTGATTTAGAACAAGTTAATAAGGAGTTAAATTACATCGGATTCAATTATTCTGTTAAAAAGGTATTTGCTCTTGGAAACCTTATTGGTCTCTTTGCAGATTATAATCCTGTAAAAGTTATTTTTTTTGAACCTGATAAAGGGGAAATTAGGAAAATAGTTGGTAGTAAGGAGAGTATTCCTGCTATTTGTAAGGATAGTTCAGGAGATCTTTATTATTATTATCATGGTCAATTGGGAAAAGATTTTAGTAGTCTATTAAAGATAGACAGCACATCTTTTGAAGAGATCGAAGCAATAAAAAATTTTTATGTAAAGCCTAACTTTTATGAACCTAATATATTAGGGGCTTTTGAAGATACAATTTATTCTTATAAATACAACAGTTCAACATTATTCGGTAGAAGAAGCACATGGATAGAATATAAGTCCTATGATTTAATTTCAGGGAAAGAGATTGGAGCAGGGAGTGTGGATTTGCCTGGATTTTATAACACTTATGTAAGTGGTGAATTTACAGTAAAGCAATATTTTCACAGAGGTTATCTTTATTCATATTTACCCAATGAACAACTTATTTACAGCTATAAGGAAAATAAACAAATAAAATTGGAAGTAGATTTAGGTGATTATTACTTAACATCTTTGGGTGGTAATCTAAATGAGTTTGTAATTTGTGAGAATAAACTATTTGCAACAACAAAAAGACAAGATATTTTTAATAGAATACCAGATGGTAGTTTGTTAATTTTTGATTTAAACTCTGGCAAAGAAATTAAGATAATTAAAGCACATAATAATAAAATTGAATCAATTAAAGAGTTTGGGGATAAAGTAGTAACCATATCGGCAGATGGGATATTGAAAATGTGGAATACATTTGATTTATCATTAATAAGTACCCTTAAATTGGAAGCAGACGATTATCAATACATAGATACTTATGATGTGGATATAGAAGATGAAAGAATGATAGTCCTCTTTAAAGGAAAGGTATATATTTATGAATTGTAGACGAGAAGAACCTATATTTATGAAGAAAGAGGATCAAGTATGATAAAAAGAAATATTAAGTTTCCATTAGAAATGAAAGATGGTATTCAGGTTAGAACATTAGCAGAACTTAAACAACATTTCGATATAGAAAGTGTCATGGAATACTTCTTTGATGGTAGGTTAAAAACTTGGTTGGAGCAAAGATATTACAGTAATGAGGCTAAACAAGTTGCTGATTTTGCTTATGCTCCTAAAGTAGAAATTCCTAAAATGTTGTGTGATATATTTGGAATTGGTTTCGATGAAAAAGAAAAAATATATACAGAAAAACTAATAAGACAAAGGGACAGAAGAAATAATGTAAGACAGTACACTGAGGAAAAAGAAGTATTAGATAATATTCATTTAGTCGTTATGTCTCAGGAAGAGTTAGAGGACTTGTTAGAGAAGAATCGATCTAATGAGAATGTTATTTATTTGCTTGGCAAAAGTTTTAAAGTAAGCGATAGAAAATCCAACATAAAATATATTGGTATAAACAAACCAAGGGTTGAACTTTTTAGTAGTAGTAATACTTTCAATGCAAAGAAGAATAATATCAACTTTTATAATATTGAATTATCTGCCTCTAAAAAATTGACATTAATACCGTTGGGTTACGAGGAATGTCAAATAAATACAAATTTTATTACAAAATTATCGTCTGATATCGAACAAATTAAAATGCCTCAATTAGGCGAAAGTATAACAGAAGGAACAATCAGTAAATGGTTAGTTTCTGTTGGTGATAAAGTAAAAAAATATGCTCCACTTGTAGAAGTAATGACTGATAAAGTTAGTGTAGAAGTACCATCACCATTCGATGGGCTTATTAAAGAGTTAATTGCTGAAGAAGGGGAAACTTACGAAGTTGGACAAGCTATTCTTACCCTTGAAAGAGAAAAGTAATAAGAAATATGATGGAATACAAAATTGTTGGAAAAGATATATCATCATTTCTATCATAGCTTCAAAAAAGGAAAAGATTAAATGGGTATATCATTTATTGATGGTGAAATTAGTTATTACATAGAAATTAATGAAGGAGCAAGAGATAAATGCTAATAGACTCTGTTACTAAAAAAATACTTCACTATGTTGACGCACAATATCCAATGCTATATCTTAATACATTTGAAGAAACGAAAATTGACAAAATTATAAAAGATGTTGCTTATGGTCGAGATATTTTGGAATGGAATGCTTCCAAAGGGTTGATTCAATTTGAAAATAAGTCTCCATTGTTGGATAGTATGGCTAATTTAGAAATTGTATTAGATATTTTGATATCGGATGATGAATTAAATGGGAAAATCCTGGTTGTTAAAGACATTCACCATTTTATGAATGATCCTCGTATTCTTTCAATGCTGAAAGAGTTAGCTATTAAAATTTATAATGGATTAGAAACGGTTGTTTTCTTAGTTTCACCAATTCTAAAGGTTCCAAAAGAATTAGAGAAATATATTACGATAGTTGAAATTGATTATATGGGTGAATCAGGTATAAAGAATCTTATTAAAGAGTTCATTAATGTAAATGCTTTGGAACCGCTATCAGGAGATTTGTTGGAAGAACTAACAATAGCTTTTAAAGGTTTGACAGAATACGAGATTATTAATATTCTTTCACTCGCTTACTCAAAAGAAGGAAGTCTCCTAAGAAGAGATTTGGATTTGATATATGATCAAAAGTATCAGATGGTTCAGAAGTCGGGTATTTTAGAAATGATTCCATTAAATGAAAGTTTTAAAGAGATCGGTGGGTTAGATAATCTAAAATCTTGGGTGTCTAACAAAGCGAAGGTATTCAAAAATATGAATAAAGCATTGGAATTTGGTGTTGATATTCCTAAAGGTGTATTGGTAGTTGGAATGCCTGGATGTGGAAAATCATTAAATGCTAAGGCTACGGCTCATTTATTTGGTATTCCATTATTACGTTTAGATATGGGGAGACTGTTAGGGAAATATGTTGGTGAATCAGAAGCAAACATGAGAAAGGCGATTAAATTAGCAGAAGCAATCTCTCCTTGTGTACTTTGGATTGATGAAATAGAGAAAGCGTTTGCAGGAATTGGTGATGGGGGAAATGCAGAGGTAGCCACAAGGTTATTTGGAAATTTCTTAACATGGATGCAAGAAAAAAATAGTGCAACATTTGTTGTGGCAACTGCTAATGATATTTCGAAACTACCACCAGAATTAATGCGAAAAGGTAGGTTTGATGAAATATTCTATGTTGATTTACCAAGCATTGAAGAAAGAAAAAAAATCTTCGAGATACATATATCAAAACGTCGTAAAAACGATCTTCTGTCTATTAATATATCTGAATTAAGTAATAATACAGATGGCTACAGCGGTGCGGATATCGAAGGTGTAGTTAAAGAAAGTGTAGAAAACGTATTTGTTTCAGAGAGAGATAATTTAACTACAAAGGATATTTTGGATGTTATTAAGAATACAAGTTCTCTATCAGAACTATTTAAGGATCAGCTTAAAGTTATTTCTGAAATATATAAGAAAAATAATTTTAAACCTGCTTCTAAGAGATAAGGAGTGATACAGGTGAATAATCTTTATATTGAACAAGAACATCTGATTATGAATGAAGAAAATGCAGAACAAGTAATAGGAATTATTCAAGAAGTGGTTGGAAGCTACTCCAAAAAAAATAGTGGCATGACAGATGAAGAGTGGGCAAAAAATGAACTCGCAAAATACCTACCAGATATGGCTGAGAAAGAAATTATTACTGTTAGCGAAGAGATTATTGAGTCAATTCACTCATTTAATCAAAATTTACATAGTCTGGAATTAGCAATCTCTAATGGAACATCTAAAGAAAAGTGGTTTCAAAATAAGGTTCAAGAATCTTCTGTTGGAATGAAAATAAATAAAGTAGGTCAATATCTACAAGAAATTGATTATGTAATTGCAAACTCAAACGACTTAATGCAAAAGACAATAACAAATGCTGATGGTTCAATTAATCAGAATCTAAATTTAGATGGTTTTATTTTTGAACAACATCATGCTAATACTTTTAATATGGATGCTGTTCTAAAAGGAAGTAAGTATAGAGCTGAAGCTGTTCAACCGAATCCAGGTGAGGTTTATAAAAAAAATTCAGTTGATATTGTAATTAAAGATATTGTATCTGGTAAACAAGTAAAGAGATATCAAGCAAAGCTCTGTAGAGACAGCAAGGCAACGAACGATGCCTTTAAAAAGGGAAGGTACAATGGACAAGGAAAAATTGTTGCAAAAGGTCAAGCGGAAAATGTAAAGAGAAGTAGTGACTATATTAGCATTAAAGAAAAATTTAATGAAATCAAAAGTCAATCAATGAGTAAATCTGAAGGTAAGCAAATGCAAAGTATAGCCCAAGAAGGTAAATCATTAGAAATCGATTGGAATTATTATAAGTTAAAAGATTTGACTAATCACATGACTCAAAATGTAGCATTTGCGAGTTTACAGTCAGCAACAGTTGCAGTAGGATTTGATCTTGTTCAAAGAAAATTATCAGGTCAAAAAATTGACGGTGGTGAAGTTGTTGAAATTGCGTTAAGAACAGGGATGGATTCAGGAATTAAGAATGCTACAACTGTTGGACTAAAAATTGCTTCCGAGAAAGGTCTTATTTCTTTAATTCCAAAAGGGACACCTGCGGGGATTATTGCTAATGTTGCTTGTGTTGCTATAGAAAATGTAAAAGTATTAGGTAAAGTAGCAAGTGGTGAATTAACTATTCTAAAAGGTTTAGAGAAAATGGAACGTGTAACAATGGCTACTGTTAGTGGGTTAGCATGTAGTGGTTTAGGAATGGCTGAGGGGGCAGTAATGGGTGCATTTGCATTAAGTTGGATTCCTGTTATCGGCCCAGCAGTAGGAGGATTAATAGGTGGACTTGTTGGAGGTACTGTAGCCTATATGGCAGGTTCCACAATTGGTGAAACGGTTTGCAGAGGAGTTCAAAAGGTAAGGAATACAGCAGTTAATATGGTAAAGTCAACTGCAAAAGCAGTGAAAAGTTTTGCAAGTAGTACTGTAAATACAGTGAAATCATTTTTTAGTTAAGTTGATAAGAAGGGAGGGTTTGTAGTGCTGAAAAGAAGTATCAAGTTTCCTTTAATTATGAAAGAAGGGAAACAAGTTAGAACATTAGAAGAGTTAAAAGATGCTTTTGATATAGAACAAGTTATTGAATATTACTATGATGGAAGATTATTTACTTGGCTTGAACAACGGTATTATATGAAAGAATTTAATGAAATTAAGAGTATAAGTGGGTTGAAACTGAATGAAGTTATACATGAAATTTATGACATCTTCGGGATTAAAAAACAGGATACTTTTGATGTAGATATTTTTTTGAAGAATAAAGAAAAGATAAAGAGTATTAAACAATATACTGAGGATTTAAATATCCTGAATAATATTGCAATAGTGGCCTCTACCCAACAAGAATTAGAAAAAATTCTTGAAGGTTTTAATTCACAAGAGGAAAATGAAGTTTACCTGTTAGATGGGGAATTTGTAGTCGATGATAACATTGGGAACATTTGTTACATTGGTATTAATAAGCCCAAAGTTATATTAGACTCAGACAAGGACTTTAGGGCTGAAACAAAGAATATTACTTTTAAAAATGTAACTTTGACCGCATTAAGGTATATGTCTTTAGAGATAAAAGATATTGAACAAGTTAATGTTGACCTACAAAAGATTAGACTAATGTCGCTTATTAAAGAAAGAGTCTTAATTAGGGCAATACCTCAATTATTAGAGGAGAGTCAATTACTCCACCTCACCTGGAAAAAGAAAGACGGGGAACTTGTTAAGGGAGGCCCTGTTCTTGGGTATTTAGAAGATAATGGCCGCCCAATGTATAAAGATTATATAAATAATGACTCTGACGGTCGATTATTCATTTTGAATAGATCTGATATAGTCAGACCTAATGACATTATTGCTGTAGTTGGGAAACCAGAAGATAGAAAAAAGGATATTATAAAATGGGTTAAATCAACAACCAATACCCCATCTTGGTTATTTAGAAGATAAACGTCATCAGATTTATATAGATTATGTAAATGATGATTGTGATGGTAGATTATTCATATCAAATAAATCAGAAATGACAAGAGAGTAAGAAATCAAAGTAGTAATAGAAATTGTATTAGATATCTTGAAGATAGTTTGTATATTAAGTTACTTTAGCACTCCTTACCCTTACTTCTACTATGTAATTAAACAATAGAAATTTTCCAGATAAAATAGACCTTTTCCGCAATTCATCCACAGTTGGAATAAAGTTTGTCCAAAAAGCGTGAGAAAAAAGCCTGTTATCCCCGACATATCAACAGTTGTGAAAAAAAAGCGTGAGAGAAAAACTCTTTTTTAACTTGATAAAAAATGTGAAAAAAAGCGTGAGAAAAGCCCGAAAAAACGGGTTTTTTTCTTGCAAAAATGAGGAAAAAGCGGGAGAAAAGGAAAGACTTTATTTTAACAGCGAACGGTGGAATGCGGGTTTGAGCGAGGGAAAAGGAAAATTTCTAAAACGACTGCACAGAAGTTGTAACCGAAAAATAAACACTTCTAATTTTCGATTCTGTTTCAATATCATCACCGGTTTATTCAATACGAATTTGGGTTTAAGCGGGTATTTTCGGAAGGGGTTATTTTGGTTGTACAAAAATAGATAGAACTTCATTTTAAAGTTAGTTGAGTTTTTTAAGAAATCTAAAGTGATTTTATTGCCAATTTTGATGGTTTATAAAAGGGGTACCAATGTGGAATTTAACACATTGAGTCCCCTTAATCATTATTTAAAACACTTTCGTAGTCCAATCCTCACAATTCCAAATATCGGTCGCAATTTCACGATAGAAATCAGGTTCATGGGATACCATCAAAATACTTCCGCGATAGGCCTTTAAAGCACGCTTCAATTCTTCTTTTGCGTCGACATCCAAGTGATTGGTAGGTTCGTCTAGAATTAATAAATTTGTTTCTGTGTTAATAATTTTACACAATCGAACTTTGGCTTTTTCACCACCAGAAAGGACTTCGATTTTACTTTCAATATGTTTTGTCGTTAATCCACATTTTGCAAGAGCAGCACGGACTTCAGCCTGATTCATACTTGGGAACTCGCTCCAAATCTCTTCAATGCAAGTGTTGTAGTTGGACTGTTTAACCTCCTGCTCGAAGTAACCGAGGTGTTGATACTCACCACGTTCCACTTTACCCTCCAGCGGATCAATCAACCCAAGAATACTTTTTAAAAGAGTAGACTTACCAATACCGTTTGCACCCACGAATGCAATTTTTTGTCCGCGTTCCATTTTTAAATTCAGAGGGCGAGAAAGTGGTTCATTGTAACCAATAACAAGATCCTCAGCTGTGAAAATCCAACGACTAGCTGCACGAGCTTCTTTGAAAATAAACTCTGGTTTTGGCTTCTCTCTTCCCAATTCTATAACTTCCATTTTGTCGAGCTTCTTCTGACGGGACATCGCCATATTACGAGTCGCAACACTTGCCTTGTTACGAGCAACGAAATCTTTTAAATCAGCAATTTCTTGTTGTTGACGCTTGTAAGCAGACTCTAGCTGCTGCTTCTTCATTTCATGAACTTTTAAGAAGTTATCATAGTCACCAACATAGCGATTCAACTCTTGGTTTTCCATGTGATAGATCAAGTTAACAACATTGTTCAAGAATGGGATATCATGTGAAATCAAGATAAATGCATTCTCATATTCCAGTAAATAGCGCTTCAACCATTCGATATGCTGTTCATCCAAATAGTTCGTAGGCTCGTCCAGTAATAGGATTTCAGGCTTTTCTAACAGAAGCTTAGCAAGCAAAACTTTCGTACGTTGCCCACCACTAAGATCATCTACATCTCGATCGAGTCCAACACTGTCTAATCCTAGACCCCGAGCAACTTCCTCAACTTTTGAATTAATTTGATAGAAATCATTACTATCCAAAGTTTCTTGTAGCTCTCCGACTTCTGCGAGTAATGCATCAATATCAGCACCTTCATCACCCATTTTTGCATAAAGTTCATTGATCTCTGCTTCAGCATCAAAAAGATATTGGAAAGCAGTACTCAAAGCGTCACGCATCGTCGTGCCTTTTTGAAGTACAGCATGCTGATCTAAATAACCAACCCGAACTTTTCGTGACCACTCCACTTTCCCCTCGTCAGGTTGCAACTTCCCAGTAACAATATTCATGAAAGTAGACTTACCCTCACCATTTGCCCCAACAAGTCCAACGTGTTCACCTTTTAAAAGTCTAAAAGACACATCATTAAATATCGCACGATCACCGAAACCGTGACTTAAATTTTTTACGTTTAATACGCTCATTTTTTTAACTCCTTATCTAATATCACATGTGGTTATTTTACTGGATTTTGGCTGCTTTTTCTATCTGAAGTTATTTTTTGTGGAAAATGTAATTTGATTTTTGGACTAAATAAAAGTCTGCCCCTTCTTAATTAAATGAGATTATCTAATTATTTTTACTTGGACGGATCTCAATAGGGTAAAAGTCTATTATACAACCGAACCTGGATTTATGAAATGAGGTTTTCCAATGTGGGAATAGTTCAAAAAAAATTGAAAGAATTGGTTGAGTTCTAACAAAAAGTAATTGAGCTACCTAATGGGGGTGGAAGGTACAAAAAACTAAATTAAGGTAAACAATGACACATCTATATGAATCTACCATCCCTTTTTAAATTCTCAATAAAAAAGAACAGTCACTTTTCAGTAACCGCCCTCTAGTCTCGTACTGAACTGTTTAAGGATAGAAATTTTTCACCTAAATTTATTAGGATATAATTTGATCATTGCATCTGAGATTGTATCAGCCATTTCCCTTGCTTGTTTTTCAATTTTGTCATATATTTCAATATCCTTTTTAAAATCTTTATTAATCATCGTTAATGCTTCTTGCTTTGTTAAATCTAAATGGTGGTAGAACATGTTTCTCATTTCTTCCTCAGGCAAAAATGGATTAACACGATTGAGGAATGCGGAAATCTCATCTGCATTCGCATACCATTTTTGTTCAGCCATTTTCGCTGCTTGTTCATTACCAGCAATTGCAGCTTTTACTAGGTCAGCAGCAATTAGTAGATGCTCTTGAATTAAAGAGGAATATTTCTTAGCCGCGGCATCCCCATATAATGGTCGAATCATTTCTCCCATATCCGTCGCATTTTTCAGAAGACGAGCGACAACAAAATTAATATCTGGTAATTTATAGATTAAACTGATGATTGTCATTCTAGTCCAGGCTACATGTTCTTCCCAAAGACTTCGATTGTCCCTCATTAAATCGACAGCTGCTTGACTGACAAAATTATTGCTTTGTTGTGTATGTGGAAATACTCGAGGATAATGAGGATGCATTCTAGAATGGACCACAAAGTTTCCCTTTACAGGTGAATGGTCATAGCGTCCCATCATCCAATAATTAAAATTAGGTGGCATATGATAGACAAATACTCCATTTGAAAAATGATTCATGTCTTATTCCCTTTCCTTTATATTTGCGCTTAAAATGCAGGATATTAACATCATTTCAAATAGTGTATTCATCTTGGATAAATGTGACAGTACCTGTGTTTTTTTAATAATATGAATATCCTTGATTTTCAACTGACTGAAGAGGATATGCAAAGAATTGATGCATTAAATGAAAACCATTGATTGGATCTAGACGCTAATATTCTTCCAGCTTTCCTAATGAAAAAGCCACCAATTATTAAAGAAAACTCTTTAATAATTGGTGGCTGCTTGTAATCGATATTAAATTAATTGCTCTTCCTCTTTTTCCTTACTGCTTAGCTTAAACATACCAATAACAATACCCAAAATTACACCTATAACTGCTGGTAGTAGCCAGCCTAATCCAACTTCATATAAAGGTAGGATAGATGAAAATAATTGATCAACTGGTTTTACTACCAATCCAGCTGCATTTAATCCATCAAATACACTTACGATAAATGTGAATAACATACTTAATTGATAAACGATCTTCTTCCCGTTAAATGCATTATGGAATAAAGTTAAAAATAATAATACGATTGCTAAAGGATAAATAGCTGTTAACACTGGTGCTGAAATCGAAATCAAATGACTTAACCCGAAGTTTGCAACAGCCGCACTAAAGATAGCAAAAATGATAACAAAACTACGATAAGAAACTTTAGGCAATATTTTATTAAAATATGAAGCACAAGAGCTGATCAGACCAACACTAGTAGTCATACAAGCCATAGTGATGAGAGCACCAAGTACGACACCGCCAAACGATCCAAAGTAGAGATTGGCTACTCCAGCTAAAACGGATCCGCCATTATCCAAAATACCTAATTCTGAAACGCTGCTCGCTCCCATAAATGCCAAAGAACTATAAAAGAAAGCTAAAAGAATTGCAGCAATTAAACCGGCCTTCATTGTAGATACCATAATCACTTTACCTGATTCCACACCTTTAGAGCGAAGGGAATTGATAATAATGATTCCAAATACGAAAGCTGCTAACACATCCATCGTTAAATAACCTTCTGAAAAACCACCGAAGAATGCACCTTCTGTATATTTACCAATAGGTTTTTGAAGAGCGCCAAGTGGTTTGAAAATACCCACAATAACTAGAAGAGACAAAAAGCTTATTTTAATAGGTGTTAAATATTTACCTAAGATATCAACAATCTTTGAAGAATTAAGTGATAGTAATGTTGCAATTGCAAAGAAAAAGATTGAGAAAATAAGAAGTCCCATCGTATCCCAAGATTCTGGGATTAATGGACGAATACCAATTTCAAAGGATACCGTTCCTGCTCTTGGTATAGCGAATAAAGGTCCGATCGCTAAGTATAAAATAATTGAGAATATTAATCCAAATAATGGATGAACTCTATTTGCTAATGATTGAATATCACTTTTCCCAGAGTAACCTAGAGCAATAACCGTTAAAATGGGTAATCCTACGCCAGTAATGACGAATCCACCCATAGCTATCCAGATATTCGCTCCTGCTTCTTGTCCCATCATGATTGGAAATATTAAATTTCCTGCGCCAAAAAATAAGGCAAATAGCATTAACCCTAAAACAATAATATAAGAAGTTGAAACTTTTTGATTCATAACTACTACCCCTCTCTACTAACTTCCCCCGATATATCAATTATTCCGAAAATTATTATTTAAAAATAATTTTTAATAGTTCTGATTCCTCTTGAATGATATTGATATATTGCTTTAATAAAATAACATATCCAAAAAATTAACACAATATATTATATCACTAAAGTATTTCGTGATCATCTTGATCTATGAGTTTTATTTTGGAAACATCGTTATTCGTTCGTAAATGAAAATGAGAGGGTTAAGTTTTTACTCAAACGTATAATCCACAAATTAGCAATCTAAAAACTCTTCAATGACTTCTCTTTTTTCTCATCGTGTATTTCGATATATAATTGTTGAAAGGTAGTAAGGACAAGTCTACTTATTTTTTTATAAAAGGTGATAGCATGAAAATTTCTATAAAACTTGGGTTATGGTTCTTTGTCTGTATATTGATAATTGAAACATCATCCATGATGTACCTGCATCGTAATATTGTTCATTCCCGTGTGCATCAAGAGCTTGAATCGCTTAAGGCAAGAGGCAACAGTCACCGAGATGTTTTAGAAATTTCTTCAGATCCCTCCACTCTGCATCATATTGGATTAATGGAATCACAAACGGATACAGAAGTGGTGATTACAAAAACAAATGGAGAAATGATCGAAACATCAAGGAATATTGATGAAAGTATAAAAGAAATCATAAATCGCCCCTTGCGAAGCATACCAAACGAAGGACTAATTTTGGAGTCTGACTGGAAAAAGGAAAAGTATATTTCAACTGTATCCCTTTTTAAGGACGAAAATGGCAACAGTGGTTACGTTTATATGTTTAAGAGCACCGATCAGGTGAAAAATTTTATTTCTCAATTAAACAAACATTTTCTTCTAGCTTCATTGTTAATTTTGTTTTTTATGATCGTTACGATTTTCTTTCTATCTAAGGCTCTAACAAAACCTCTTATTAAGATGAAAGAAGCTACAAAGAATTTGAGCAATGGTGATTTCTCGGTCTCTCTTCCCGTAAAGTCAAATGATGAATTGGGGGAGTTATCGAATTCAATTCAGACCCTAGCAAGCGACTTAAAATATATGAAACAGGAAAGAGATGACTTTCTGGCGAGTATATCTCATGAACTTCGTACACCGCTAACGTATATTAAAGGATATTCCGACATCGGAAGAAAACCTACTCTTAATGAAAAGGAAAGAATACATTATTTAGATATTATTCATGAAGAATCTGAACGTATCAATCTCCTGCTCCAAGAATTATTTGAACTAGCTACTTTAGATCAAAACACCTTTTCCGTTGTGAAGGAGCGAGTCCATCTCTGTTCATTTTTTAAATCTATTTATGAAAAAGTCTCACCAGCCTTTAAAGAAAAGGAAATACAATTAAACGTGGAATGTGATGAACAATTGTTTTTACCGTTGGATATAACACGTTTTGGACAGGTTCTTTTAAATCTGTTAGACAATGCACTTAAATATTCGAAAGAAAAAACGATTACTCAAATAAATGTAAATAAAATTGAAGGAAATATTTATATTGATATAACGGATCAGGGGATGGGAATTCCCAAAGATGATATTCCCTATATATTTGAACGTTTATACAGGGTTGAAAAATCACGTTCAAGAACTACAGGTGGGTTTGGCATGGGACTAGCTATTGTTAAACAGCTAGTCGAAGCCCATGGAGGCCAAATAACTGTAAAAAGTAAGGTTGGGGAAGGAACAGTTTTTACGATTGTTTTGAGGGAGGAATAAAAATGAAAACCGTTTTGTTAGTTGATGATGAAAAGAGGATGCTTGATCTTTTAGATTTATATATCTCTCCTCACGGATATAAATGTGTAAAAAAACAAACAGGAGTAGATGCCATTACTTTTTTGGAGAGTGAAAAAGCTGATCTTGTTATTTTGGATGTAATGATGCCAGAAATGGATGGATGGACGACTTGTAAGAAGGTTCGGGAAATATCCGATGTTCCTGTAATCATGCTGACTGCTCGAAATGGTAAAGCCGATGTCGTTAAAGGGTTAAAAGAAGGTGCAGATGATTATGTTACCAAACCATTTAACGAGGAAGAACTATTGGCAAGAATGGAAGCGGTTATGAGAAGAACAAAAAATAATCTTGATGAACGTTTAGAATTTAAGGGATTAACATTAGACGAAGCTGCTTTTAGAGTCACATTTGAAAAACAAACGATCTCAATGACACTAAAGGAGTTCTCCTTATTGGGTTTATTTTTAAGTCATCCTAATAAAGTTTTTTCAAGGGATCATTTAATATCAACTTTATGGGGTTTCAAAACAGAAACAGAAGATAGAACGATTGATTCTCATATTCGGAATATTAGAGAAAAGTTACGCCAAGTTGGTTATCCAATTGACCAATACCTGAAAACAGTTTGGGGTGTTGGATACAAATGGAGTTCTGAGGTTGAGTAATGTATTAATAAGTTCCGTTCATAAATATGTCACATTTTCTGCAAGGTTTCTCCTAAACTTTTTAGTATTTTTAGTATTGCAAAAGGTTAAATATCATATATAGGAGCATTCCTGTTAGAAGGATTTTCGGGGACTTGAACAAAAAAGAGCCCTCTTGGTATGATATGGGGTGTCAAATCGTGGCGAAATGACCCCTAATTTGTTAACCAAGGAGGACTCCATAATGGA
>NZ_JBIACJ010000013.1:0-71949 GCF_042865275.1 Cytobacillus mangrovibacter
TCTCAGTCCCAGTGTGGCCGATCACCCTCTCAGGTCGGCTACGCATCGTCGCCTTGGTGAGCCGTTACCTCACCAACTAGCTAATGCGCCGCGGGCCCATCTGTAAGTGATAGCCGAAGCCATCTTTTAGCTTTCCCTCATGAGAAGAAAAGAATTATCCGGTATTAGCTCCGGTTTCCCGAAGTTATCCCAGTCTTACAGGCAGGTTGCCCACGTGTTACTCACCCGTCCGCCGCTAATCTTTGGGAGCAAGCTCCCTCAGATTCGCTCGACTTGCATGTATTAGGCACGCCGCCAGCGTTCGTCCTGAGCCAGGATCAAACTCTCCAATAAAGAGTTGATTAGCTCATAAATAAAAATTTAAAACGTTGACGTTTTTGCTTTGTTTAGTTTTCAAAGAACTAATTTGTGACAGAATGTAAGTCTAACACTTAAAAATTCAACTGTCAAATGTTTTTTTCGAAACTCTTTGTCGCCGAAGCAACAAAATTTATTCTATCAAACTCGTAATCTCTTGTCAATTGTTTTGTGAATACTTGCTGAGTAATTACTCGAAGCAATTGATCCCCTTAACAACATTTACTAGAATAATATAACATCTGAAGGAAGTCAATCTTTATTTATCAAAAGTACGTATTTAATGTTGATAAACAAACTTTGATATTGCCGTTCATTTTGTTTTATTTAAACGAATAACCTAGTAAACGTCTAGCAAACATTAAGATTAAAAGAAGCAGGATCCATTCATTTACGAATTTCCTGCTTCTTTTTAATCTTATTTAAATTCAAGCATTCTACGGAATTCTAAAAAGCAGGACAGACTAACCAGTCCTTAATCTTCCTATCTAGCTACCCCTAGTGCCTGCTTCGCCATTTCTTCATATTCAGCCAAGCCAGATTTCATTGCAAATTCCGCAATCCCAATTGGATATGCTGAAAACAGTTCTAAAATATGATCAAACATTAATGGCCATACATACCCACCTGCTTTTTTGTATTCATCAATCAATTTCTTCAATGCTTCCTCTCCAAAAGCCGCTAAATGAGAAACAAAGTCATTAGCAGGATCATCAATCCGAGCCTCTGTCCAATCTATAAAACCTGTTACACATGCATCCTTATCAATTAAAATATGGCCGGCATGAAGATCTCCATGAATAAGTGCTGTTTGCTTCGGCCAAAGTGCGTCGTTTGCTAACCAATTCTGCCATCGGTTCCAGAGCTCTTCTCCCACACCATATTCTAATTTAACTTTATCCATTCGTCTTTTCATCGTACCCTTTAATTCAGCAGATGTTACCATGGTAAAACCCGCTGAATCCGCTTCATCAAGAGGAATGGAATGCAAAGCCGCCATCGCTTCGCCTAGGGTTTCATGAAAAAGATCTGGCACATTTTTTTCATCAATCTCCCATATATATGCCTTTGCCTCCATATCAATTGTTCCAGCAGGTACACCCTTTAGAAGTTTATAGGCAATTAATTCATCTGAAAAGATCGTCCACTCTGGCGATTGTATAGATAGCTTTCTTCCCACAAAATCAAGAATCCCCTTTTCCTTCCTTGCCGTTTGAATGACATCCTGCCGTCTTGGAAAACGAAGAACCCACTTTTCTTCATCTTTATCTGTTGCGATAACAACTTGGAAATCAAGACCTGATTCATTTCGTTTTAAAGAATCCTCTTTGATCATTAAACCATGCTTTCTTGCTATATCTATTACTTGTTCATTTGATAATGTCATATTTAAACACCCCTGTTTTCTTATTCGTTCGGTTCGCTCATACTTGCATAAAGCGAAACTTCCATTAGTTGAGGTTTTCCTGCCCCTTAATCTGTGATCAATCTTATATATTGTTTGTATTTTTCTGCTTCAGCCTTTTGACATTTCACAATAAGTTTTGTTCCATTTTCCTCATATTCACTAAATAATATCTGACTCTTTTCATTAAAGTACGCAACAACCTCTCCTTCAGTAAAAGGAATAAATAATTCACACTGTATATAGTCATTAAAAACTTCTTGACTGATCAGCTCGATTAATTCATCTAGCCCTATTCCTTTTCTCGCAGATAAATACACTCGATTATGCTGGGTTGCCGGGAGTATCCCCTCCACCCTATCTACTTTGTTATATGCATAAATTGCGGGTATACCTTCAACCCCCATTTTAGTTAAAATCTCATTTGTAAGTTTTTTCTGCTCTTCATGGTTAGGATTAGTATAGTCCAGAACATGAATGAGTAAATTAGCTTCAGCAGCTTCTTCCAGTGTTGAACGAAAAGCCTTTACTAAGTGATGTGGCAGTTTATTAATAAATCCCACTGTATCAGTTAGTAAAAATGTTTGATTGTTCGTTAGCTTTATCTTTCTTACTGACGTTTCTAAAGTAGCAAAAAGCATATCTTTTTCAAAAACCCGTTTCTCAGCATCTTCATTATACCGCGCCAGCATAGCATTCATAATCGTGGATTTCCCCGCATTTGTGTATCCTACTAATGAAACAACAGGTAATTCATTTTTCCGCCGTAGCTTTCTTTGTGTTTTCCTCTGGTCAATCAACTTTTCTAATTCTTTATTGAGTGCTGTTATTTTTATTTCTATTTTTCGACGGTCTAGCTCTAACTTCGTTTCTCCAGCACCCCTATTTTTCAATCCCGCTCCCCCGCCTTGACGCCCTAAAGATTCTCTCATCCCAATTAAACGTGGAAGCATATACTTCAACCTCGCCACTTCAACTTGAAGCTGAGACTCTCTTGTTTTTGCCCGGTTAGCGAAGATTTCCAATATAAGCATCGTGCGGTCTATCACCTCACATTCTAGTTGAGATTCTAAATTACGTATTTGTGTTGGGGATAGTTCATCATCAAAAATAACCACATTTGCCCCTTGTTCATTTATGATTGCAATTAATTCTTGAATCTTCCCTGACCCAATATAATAAGATTTATTCAGTTGGTTTAAATTCTGCACGATTTCACCAAGCACCTCTACATCGCATGCCGCAGCTAAGTTACCAAGCTCCTGCATCGTATATTCAAAATCCTCTTGGTTATTATTGAGGTTAACACCAACTAATATGGCTTTTCTCTCCATAATCAATTCCCTCCTATTAATAAAAGCACAGGCATGCTGCCTGTGCTTTAAGTAAACGGAAATAGAAAGATGGTTAAATACAAACTAGCTTTTCATTAATGAAAGGCCTTCATATTAAGAAACGAGTATAACCCCCCCTTATAAATGGAGGAAATGTCCAACTTCCGTTTCCAGGTTGAAACATTTTCTCTTCAAAGAGGATAAGCTTCACAACCTAATATGAATTTTTTTATATTGAAGACAACAAAAAGAGAGTGAGTTCATCCCCACCCTCTTCTTACATTTGTCGTAAAATAAGGTTCCCTTAATAAAGGCAGATCAATCCCGTTTACTCTGCACAACAGGCAGAGCCTTGAACTATTCAATTACTTGTTCAAAGTTTGGAAACGCGATCTAATAGTTGCCACAAGGAAACCCTCCGTTCTTTTATAATTATCAACATCTTACCATATCGTTAATAAATTTACAATGATTAACAATCGGGCATATTGTCATCGATCATTGTGCGAACTCCAATATGCCCGTTTTTTTAATATGCCTTACATTTCCGAAAGCTTTATCTGCGAGCTCTTTTTTAGTGCTCGTTTTTGCCAGACAATCGTTGTTAAAAGTGTGACCACTAATAGAATAAGACCTAAAACAAACGGATAAATGATTTTAACATCATAAAGCATTCCTGCTAGCGTAGGTCCCAACACATTCCCTATACTCATATAGGCGTTATTCATCCCCATTGCAAATCCTTGTTCATTACCTGCTAATTTAGAGATCAATGTGTTTAATACAGGACGTAAGATGGAAGTGGCTAGAAAAATAAGAAGGGTAATCCCAAAGAAAAGCGCATAGCTAGAGGCGAACAATGAAAAAAGAAAACCAATAGCAGCTACTCCTATAAAGATATTCAAAACCATTCCCTCGCCAAAACGAGTGACGATTCGGTCTACAACAAAGAGTTGGACAATAACACTGATAATTCCTGTTGATGTTACCATTAGAGCAATTTCCTGTGGCGTTGCTCCAAACTGGTTATCAACAAAAAGACCAAGTACTGACTCATATGCCATTAAACCAAAGCTCAGCACAAGGGTAATAATAAGTGGAATAAAATAAGGCATTTTAACGGATCGCACCATTTTCTTACCCATGGACTCCTCATCAGGTATATCCATCGCTCCTGCAGGTAAATCTGGTTTACTTTCTTTAAGTACAATAATTGAAAATATAACCGCTACAAGCGAGACGATTGCTGAAATTAAAAAAGGCATCTTGAGACCAAAGTCAGCTAAAAAGCCACCAACACCTGGCCCTATAACAATCCCCAACGACATAGCCGCAGAAACGAGACTATTGCCCTTTGCTCGTTGAGCCATCGTTGTAATATCTGCTACATATGCAAAAATAGCTGGTACAAGAAGTGCTGCTCCTATCCCGCCAATCACACGCGAAGCATAAAGCCACCAAATAGAATCAGAAGCATAAAAGACAAACATTGAAATCGTTAAGCCAACTAGGCCAAAAATAATCATCTTTCTACGACCATATTGATCCGTCCATTTTCCCGCAATAGGGGAGAAAATAAGCTGAGCCCCTGCAAAAATGGCAATCATTAAGCCCGCGGCAGTTCCACCTTGATTAATTGACTCTAGATACGCTGGTAAAATAGGAATGATAATTCCAAAGCTTCCAATAGCAATAAACATATTAATCATTAAGATGGTCAGCTTTTTTCTTTGCTCAGTAGTCATATAGAGAGCACCTCTTTCCTTATTATATATTTGAAAAACTGTGTTTTTATCTGATTATCCGTACCTCGTACACCACAATAAAATATACTCCATTACTTTTCAACAGATAAAGAGGATAATTCTATCACGGTTAAAAGCAAGTGTCAATCTTAAAAATCCAGCAAAAAAAGAGGCAGACTTATTCGTCTCCCTCTACTTTTAAATAGGCTCTTTTCGCAAACTTTGTTGCTTTAACATGATTTGGTAGAAGTTGATTTGCGCTTCAGGATGCTCGCTTTCCGCGGGGCGGGCGCTGAGCCTCCTCGTCGCTACCGCTCCTGCGGGGTCTCACCTGTCCCACTCCTCCCGCAGGACGTTGAATAGGCTTCTTGAATTGACACCGCACGAGGAAATGCGGATGCATTTTCGAGGAGTCTCGCACCTTCCGCTCCAATCAACTAGTCTTTTTGGTTAACAGAAAGTTTTTCTAAAAACAACAATCTTTTAAAAAACAGCCTTTAAATAAGAACTTAACTTTATTCTGACTTTTGAACAATAATCGCACTTTGAACTTGGCTAACTGCCGTTTGGGCTTGTGCAATTTCTTCAGCAGCCTGCTTTAGCGCTTGTTCCGCTAAAGTAGGATCGGAAGAGGATTTTTCAATTGCTTGGCTTAATAAGGTTTGCGTCAGCGTGACATTAGCTTTAGCCTGGTTCAGTTGATTTACATCAATTGGTTGACTTGGACACATTCGAATCACTCCTATTCAATTGCAATGAAAATTACCTCTATATCTTTACCCTGATAAGTATTTTTATTATCGGGAAAAAACACCAGTTATTTTATCAGTATTATTTATTCACAATATTATTATATGTTTTAACCGTTAGCACATAATAGCCCAGATAAATAATGACATACGCCGCCATAGAGGTAAGCATTGGCACGGTTAAATCATAATACGAGGCACCATATAATTTTTTAACTGCTTCTAATATCATCATACTATGCACAAGTCCAACTACTAAAGGGAGAGCTAATACAAAAAACGACTGCTTCATAATCGTTGAATACACTTCTCTTTTGCTGACACCAATCTTCCGCAAAACACGATAGCGTTCGATATCTGAATGGGCCTCTGTCAGCTGTTTAAAATAAATCATACTTCCTGTAGCCGCAAGAAACACTAAACCCAAAAAACCTAATAAAAATAAATTCACTCCCGACATTTCTAGTCCTTCTTTATATTCCTTGTAGTACGTATACATCTGTTCTGTTTCAAGGCTTAGCAATTGTTTGGCAGTCATTTCAGTTGTCTTATGATCTTCCACCTTATAAGCATGATAAACAATCGGAGCTTTTAATTGTGCAATCTCATCAAATACTTCATCATTAACAATCAAATAAAAATCTGGATAACTCCAAGGCAGAATACTTCCTACCTTCATGTCTACAAACGAAAATGTTCGTTTTTCTTCAGCAAATTTTAGTGTAATTTCATGCCCTTTATAGTTTGCCATTGTCTGTTCTGTAAGTCTTGGCTTGATTACTGCTGTTTCGTTCCTCGAGAGTTTTACTTCATCCTTCCAATTTAAGATATTAACTGCCTTATTAAAGGTTGTTTCAGCAATCAATCGAACCGGATTCGTTAAGTAATCATCACCAGGTATTTGAAAATTTGTCTCTATTTCTATAATCGGAACCTCCAGCCGTCCTTCAACAGGATGAGCTTTATCCCCTTCAATGATGCTTTCTATCATCTGATTAGATTCTTCATCTTGCGAGAGGTGTACATAACTAAAAGGAAGAAACTCGTTTACTCGCTGCTCATTAAAATAATACATACTATACGCTGTACTAATCACACTAAGCGTAACAGCACTAAGCAAGGAAATCATCGTCAATGTCCGCGCATTCCCTTTTATGCGATAGAGCAGCTGGGATGTTCCAATCAAATTCATTCCTTTAAAATAATGCGTTTTATTCTTCTGTACTGCCCTCAATAAGAAGACAGTGACCGAACGAAATAATAAGTAAGTTCCAATGACAAGTCCAATTGTAATAAGAGTTAAATTAATTAAATACTGAGTGTCAGAAATAATTGGCTGTAATAGAAGCCAATAGCTCACACCGAGTATCCCTATTGCACATGAAGCTGCAATCACTGATGCTTTCGGAATTTGCTCCCCTTCCTTCTCAGCCTGGAACAATTCAATTAATTTAAATCGATAGATCAAGCGATAGCCACGAATCGACGTAATCAAAAAGATCAAACCAAATACAATAATGGTGCTTACGATTGATTCGATCGAAACAGTCATCCCCACATCAATCGTCGATCCCATTAACTTTAGTAAGATCATTGAAAACAGCTTAGAAAGAAAGGTTCCTGCAATAATCCCGATAACAATGGATACAGCTCCCATTATTAAGTTTTCATAAAACAGCATGATGCCAATTGTTTTTTTTCGTAAACCAAGAAGCGAATAAAGCCCAATTTCCCTTTTTCTTTTTCTTGTAAAAAATGAATTGGAATATAATATAAAAACTGCAACAAACAATATTAATATAATTGATGCCTGCAAGAAGATACTGCTTAAATTCTGTGATGATTCTAATCCAATTTGAATCTCCGTACTATATTGCAACGATACAAATGTATAATAAATAACAACACTGAAAATCATTGAAAGAAAATAGAGCAAATAGCTTTTGAAATTCCCTCTAATATTGCTCTTTGCCAAGCTAAATAAGGTCACTTGCCCCACCCCCTAGTGCTGATAATACATCCAACACCTTATTAAAGAATTCTTTGCGGGACAAGCGGCCTTTCACTAGTTCCGTAAAAAGCTTTCCATCCTTAATAAATAAGATTCGTTGACAATAGCTTGCTGCGAAGGCATCATGTGTGACCATTAGGATCGTTGCTTTGTCCTGTTCACTTAGCTGCTTTAAACTTTCCAATAAATCTGTTGCTGATTTGGAATCAAGAGCACCTGTCGGCTCATCAGCAAGGATTAAGCTCGGCTTCGCTACAATTGCACGTGACGCAGCCGTCCGTTGCTTTTGGCCGCCAGAAATTTGATAAGGATATTTTTCTAAAATAGGAAGGATACCAAATTTATCTGCCACCTCATCTACTCTTCGTTCCAATTCCTTCACATTCATTTTGGCCAATGCTAAAGGCAGTAAAATATTTTCTTTCACAGTTAATGTGTCGAGTAAATTATAATCCTGAAAAATAAACCCTAGTTTATCACGGCGGAAAGCTGATAATTGCCTCTCATTCATTTGAAGAATACTTGTTCCATCAATAATAATCTCACCTGATGTCGGCTCATCAATTGTAGCTAATACGTTTAACAGCGTGGATTTCCCAGCACCCGAAGGACCCATAATTCCGACAAATTCACCTTCTTGTACGTTCAAATCGATTTCATCCAATGCGGTAAACACATTTCCTTTTGACCCATATATTTTTTTCACATGTTTTGCTTCTACGATCATTTTCATCTATTATTATTCCTCCAATTAAGAATGGACTTTTCTCTCATGGATTTATTGTATCGAAATTAAACCATATTCAAGCTTACAGTTTCAGCAAGGAACCTTACAATTTTGTCACTACGAATGCATTTAAGGTTTATTTTCGTTAGTATTAGTTTTAGATAGAACACTTATCACCACGTGCCGGAGGGTTACAAATGAAAATAATGATTATAGAAGACGAAGCGACTATAAGGGACATGCTCGGAGAAACGATTGAAAAATGGGGATTTAATGATGTGAAGGTAGAAAACTTTGATGATGTATTGCAAGTATTCCTTGCAGAGAATCCTCATCTTATTCTGCTGGATATTAATTTGCCTTCTTACGATGGTTTTTACTGGTGCAATAAAATTCGCGAGGTTTCAAAAGTGCCTATCATCTTTATCTCCTCCCGCAACACACCAATGGATATGATTATGGCAATGAATATGGGCGGAGATGACTTTATCCAAAAGCCATTTGATACGAATGTACTGATGGCAAAAATTAATGCCCTCTTACGCCGATCTTATTCTTATATCGAGGCAAAATCAAATGTCCTTGAACACGATGGCGTCATCTTAAACCTAAAGGACTGGGACGTATCTTGCGGGGACAAAAAAGCTCATCTAACAAAAACAGAATTTATCATCTTTAGCCTCCTTATGCAGCAGAAAGGATCCATTGTTAGCAGAAATAAAATCATGCGCAGCCTTTGGAAGGATGAAAGCTTTGTCGATGACAATACATTAACCGTTAATATTAATCGTCTGCGCAAGAAGCTCACAGAGCTCGGCAAGGAAAACTTTATTACAACTAAAAAAGGAGAGGGCTATATTATCCAATGAATTTATTAGACTATATAAAGGATAAACGTTATTTCATTGCTTTTTACTTCATTATTATGTCTTTCATCACTTTATTCATAGTCGTTAGTAATGATCAAATTGTACTTAGTAATATTCTCTACATCCATATGAGCTGCCTATTACTCACAAGCCTTTATATAATGATTGGCTATTATTATCGAAGGAAATTGTACTTCGAGTTAAGTGAGTTAGCTAGTTGTGGACAAGAAGAAATATCTGCTTTATTGCCTGAAGCACAAAATAATGAACAAAAGCTATTCCTCACACTTCTAAGAAAAATACTTGATGACCAATTAAACCAATTACAAAAACAAAATGAAGAAAAACGTGATCAGCAGGAATTCATTATGTCATGGATTCATGAAGTAAAACTGCCCATTGCAGCAAGCCGACTGCTTATGGAAAACAGCGAAGGAAAATCTGTGGATATCCTTGTTGATAAGTTCGAGGATGAATTAGGAAAAATTGATGATTATGTCGAGCAGGCACTTTATTATTCTCGCATTGATTCATTTGCAAAGGATTACTTTATTACAGAAGTACATATCAACAAAATTATTAAAAACAGCGTAAAAAAGTATGCCAAACTATTTATTAACAAAGGGATTCGTTTTCAAATGGAGGAAAAGGACTTATTTGTCCAAAGTGATAGCAAGTGGCTCGGATTTGTCATTGATCAACTGATTGCCAACTCCTTAAAGTACACCAACACCCGTGGTGAGGTTACGATACAGTTTGAAGAAGATCAGACAGAAAAACGTGTGCTCATTCAAGATAATGGGATTGGAATTAAACAAGAAGATATTCATAGGGTCTTCGAAAAGGGATTCACTGGATCAACCGGAAGAAGCTATGCTAAATCGACTGGTATGGGACTCTACCTCGCTAAGCAATTGGCAAACAAATTGGGGCATGAGCTAACAATCCAATCAGAAGAAGGAACATTTACAACAGTTTCGATTCATTTCCCTAAAATAAGAAATTACTATCATTTATAAATAGAAAAAAGTCGCAGGAGCATGTTTTGAACAGTTCCTGCGACTTTTCCAGTTGAAATCATTTATTTTTTTGCGACTCTTTTTTTAATAAATAAAACGATGAATAGAATTAACGCTAGTGCTAAGAATGCATAAACAAAGTTGGAGTAAATGTCCATATATTTTACTATCGTTTCCCATGAATCCCCAACAGCTGCACCAACATTGACAAGAATCACATTCCATATTAACGTTCCAAGCGTTGTAAACAAAAGAAACATACCAAAATTCATATGTGACATTCCCGCTGGAATAGAAATCAAGCTTCTAATCAATGGAATCAAGCGACAGAAAAATACCGTCCACACTCCATATTTGTCAAACCACTGATCTGCCTTTCGAATATCCTTTTTCGTCAGGCGCAGAATATGTCCCCATCTATCAATAATCTTTTCCATTCTTTCTACATCTATTAGTCGACCAATCCCATATAGAATGACTGCTCCCGCAACAGAACCAATCGTTGAATAAGCCACAACCCCTACTACCGTTAATTCTGACGTCGTTGTCATAAAGCCGCCAAATGTTAGAATAACCTCTGATGGAATGGGCGGGAAAACATTTTCTAAAGCGATTAATAGAAAAATTCCCCAATATCCAAACTCGTTCATTATTTCTGTAATCCAATTTTCCATTCATTCTACTCCTTATAATTTGATTTTAATCAGAAAAGTCATGATAATTGGTCTTTAAATATTCGATAGATCATTGTATCCAACACTTTGTAAATCAAGAACAATCCAACAAATCCTATGCCATAGGCAAATAGCATTGATTCGATAATCAGCACCATCATCGAAGAAGGCAATAAAGTAACCCAGAAGATCCCTACTAGGATAAATACAAGGAAACCAAGGATTGTCCACCCAAGTAAGTAATAATGTGCATGTAAATTAAATAGTAATGTATTTTTGGATAATGATAAAATCTCTTGAACTTTGAACTCATTAATTGCCTCTCTTGATGCTTCTTCCTTCGTTCTTCCCCGCTTCATCAAGTCCTCAGCAAAGTCCTCTAAATAGGCTTGCAATTCTATTTTATCCTCTTGATTCATCGCAAGCTGAGCAACATAGGCATGGATATCATTTTGCTTGTGATACATCACATTTATTCGAATATGCCCAACATAGTTAAGAGCACCCCAAATGACTGCGACAGTAAATGAAAGGAGGTAGCCAATCGTTAGCCAAGCTGAATCAGCCAAATAATCAGAACGATCCACATAAAATATGAAAAAGCATAAAGCCATTGATAGCAATAAGATCCAGCTGTACTTTATATCATGCAAACTAAACATTTTCTTCGTAAAAGGCCCCATATTTATCCCTCCTTTATAAAAAACGATCGACCATTTCCACTGTTTGTTTCCATTCATATACGGACTTCTGCAATAGATTTAACCCATCCTCTGTTACAGCATAGTATTTGCGCCTGCCGCCATGGCTCTCATTTCCCCAGTAGGAAGAGATCGCTTGCTGCTTCTCTAAGCGTTTCAAAGATAAATACAGGGTTGCTTCCTGTATTTCAAAAGTTCCTTCCGTTCTTTCCTTTATTGCCCTTGATATCTCATAGCCATAATTTTCTTTTTCCTTAAGAACAGAAAGAATTAGAAGGTCAATCGTTCCTTTTAGCATCTCTTTATTCAAGATCAAGACCTCCAGAAAAATTACTTAAAATCATTAAGTACTTAATAATCATAAGTTATATTACTTAAAATAACAAGGTAATATAAAAAAATCCACTGTTCTATTTTTGAAAGAACAGTGGATTTTTTATGCTTACTGTTTAATATTGGGGGCAATTACATCAATACGATTGGTCCATATAACACCTGAATAGTTTTTTGGAAGACGTTCTAAATCTTCTATATTATCAAAGCCCTCTGACCAGCCTCCGTCTCCCGCAACTGTAATAACCCTTGTATTAGAAGCATCCATTCGTTTAATCAATTTTTCAGACCAGCCCCATAACCATGGGCCAATTTTTTCAGGAATATGCAGCTGTGTGTTTTCACAGGAAGATGGAACATATCCCGTCCAGCCGACTGCGATATAGGGCAACAAACAACTTTTCATCGTTGCTTTTGACATGACCCGTAATTCTGGCAGCTTTTCTTTTAAAGTGGCGATCGGTCTATCTCCACCATAAACTGTGAACTTTTCCAATTCACTTTCTGTATAATTTGATAGATATTTGGCGAGCTCCTCACCTTCATTCGGGTCATCACTCTTTACATGAATTAAAAAGGAGTGATTAGGGAAGTGAGCAAGCACCTCATCAATGGTAGGTATAAGCCCTACACCTTTCCCGCGAAAAGGATAAGTTTTTCCGCCATCAGCCGTATAGCCATAACCTATATCTAATTTTTTAAGTTCTTCCATGGTGTACTCTCTTGTCACTCCATTGCCATTCGTTCGACATTCAAGCGTCCAATCATGGAATACAGCAAATTGTCCGTCTGCTGTTGGCTGGACATCAAATTCTACAATGTCCGCTCCAGCTTGGAAAGCAGCCTCCATTGATGGAATTGTATTTTCAATAAACGGATGTTCCGGTTCATTAATTCTTTCAGCTGTACATGTATCGTTTTCGATTCCTTCCATATCGAACGTCTGAGCCACTCCCCGATGGGCCAATAATAATGGGGTATCCGTGCTGCTTTTTGTAAACAAAGATGTATTATTTATAAACATGAAGATAAATAGAATTAGGAAGAACAAAGCAAACCTTTTTGCATTTCTTTTAAACCTTTTCATACTGCCTCCGATTGTGTGGTTTAATCCTGTGAACCAAGCACCTCTTGCTTTTGTTCTGTTTTCAGATTATAAATAGGCAAAATGAATAACAAGCCGATCATAAATATGATGGCTGCCGCTTCAAAAATAGCAACCAGTGAAAATTGTGACTTCAGAATACCCGCTGCACTCATTGTTAATACCATAGAACCCGTGAACAAAGGACTTAATATCCCATTGACCCTGCCAATAAATTCAGAATCTGTTCGTTGCAAGATTAATGTATTAATCCCGATTTGTATACATGGGAGCATTAGCCCGTTTAAAAATTCAGCACCTAATGTCAACCAAAGATTTGTTGATAATCCCATGATGGCCAAACCGATGCCATTTGCAAGCATCCCAAATGTTAAAAGTTTCTGTGGAGGAACGGTTTTGGCGAAGATCATGACACCCGCTCCACCAATAATCATTCCGATGCCATTCGCAGTAAATAACCATTGGAGGTTCTCCTTTGGTAAGCCCAATTGTTCTGTAACAAGAAAAATGGAAAGCGGCTGAACGAAACCAAGTCCAAGTCCTGCTGCTAAAAAGCATAAACCTAACAAACTCAATTCCCTCTTATTCAACACATATTTAATTCCACTCTTCATTTCCTGCCATAAGGAAGTTGTACGGCTCTCCTCTTCTAAAACGCGGTCTTTTGGAAGGAAAGCTAAGGCTGCTGCTGAAAGCAAGAAGGCTGTACCTGTAATCGCAATCGAGATATTTATTCCAAAGGCTTGGAAAGCAAATGTTCCAAGTATTGGACCTAACACCATAAACACAGCAAATACCGTTTGATAGACGGACATTCCCGCCTGAATTTGTTCTTCTGGCAAATGCATCTTAAACAGTTTCATCCCAGATGGCTGAGAGAATTGCGACAGAATGGCAGATATTAATGTTGCGAAAAACACAATTTGCCAAGTTCCGAACATAAGTGTAATTAACACAGCAAATACAGATAAAGCACTTAATATATCACACCATACCATCGTTCTTTTCGGACGCCAGCGGTCAGCAAACGTTCCACCAATAAATGAAAAAATAAAAATGGGGGCAAACTCAGCAACAGAGATCATTGAAACTGCAAAAGGATCCCCCTTTGTCTGCTCCATCACAAATAACAGAACAGCAAAGTTCCTCACCCAAATACCGATCTGCAAAAACAAGCCAGACATAATAATTGCTTGGAACATACGATTGCCAAACAAACTTTGTGAATTACCAGCTAATTGATTTGTTTCCAAAATAAAACCTCCTGTCAATATTCTAGACAGGAGGAGAAGGTACAATACAACACCAAAATGGCCTAATACCCCTAATGAAAGGGACACAATGAACAGATCGTTTGTATATATTTGTACAGACTAATCCTATCTAGAAAAAAGAATCGTATTATAAACGAGTTTTTTCTTAACAAATAGGATTAATTGTTCATTGTTTCATGGACACCCTTCCATTTTTTGATATTATTATCTTAATTGATCATTTATGGGAAATCAAGAATTTTCGAAGCTGAAGTTTTGACAATCATTCATCGTAAGTTAATTCTTCCATTCACACTTCATGTACAGCTGATTATCTTTCAGCTCAGCCGTTAGCTTCCCATTCATCTTCAGCATTAGGCTTTTCGCAATGGATAGGCCTAATCCAGTGCTCTTTTCAGTTCTTGTTTGGTCTGCTTTATAGAACCGATCGAAAAGCAGAAGTAAATCTTCTTCTTTTAAATGTGGTGCAGGATTACAGATAATTAGTTGAATACCAGATTGAAGCTGTTCAAGCCGAATGAGCACATTGCCGCTTGAATGCTTAATACTGTTCAGAATTAAATTTTCAATCACTCGTTTCACAGCTGATGGATCAGCCTTAAGACGAATCTCATAAGCTGGAATTTCAATAATCGGCTCAAGACCTTTCTGATTAAATTGTTCATAGAACCCTACCAACGCTTCTAGCACAATGTTATTCAATTTAATTGTTTCTATCTTTAAAGGATAATCAAATGACTCAATAATCGATAATTCAAAGAAATCCTCTAATAGAGCCTTTAATCTTAGTGCCCCTTTCTTCACAATGGCAATGTACTCTGCTCTTTTTTCTGGTGTTAATTCTTCTGACTCCAATAATTGCATATACCCTAATATGGAGGTCATTGGTGTCCGAATATCATGTGAAATGTTAGCAACAGCCAACCTCAGCTCATTTTCCGTTCTCTTTTTTTCCGCATTAGCCCATTTGGTTTTATCAATCTGTTCATTTATTTCCTTTGATAAAACCTCAAGATCTTTATCAAAGAAAGCAAGGTTTATTTTCTTAGCCGTCATTTGATTGTTTAGCTCATTTAACTGACGGGCAGCGTTCCTTATTTCCTTCTTCAAATAATAAAAACGAGTGAGATAAAACAGCGCTACTAGTACAGCCATTATCATCATATAGACCATTCATCTCACCCCATTCCTTCATTATTTAATCTCCTTTTTCCTAAACACATAACTGCCTAGCAACCCAAAAGCTACAAAGGTTACGATTGGTACAAATATTAATTTAAGTAAAACGCCATCCCCTAAGTCAAACTCGCTAATTTCTAGAAACAGCTTAAACGCAGAATAATTAAAGAGTGTTTCGATTAAAGAAAACTTTTGGCTTAGTCCATAAAAAATACTATCAAAAAGAATGAAAAATAAGATTAAAAATCCAATCGTCTTTCCGCTGTCAGTTAAAATGATTGAAACCAAAGCCATAATGGAAGCAAACGCCACTGCATAAAGAATGGTTAATCCAAGAGTCCGAACGATATAATCTAGTGTCGGCATATCGTTAAAACCAGATAAAATAGCTCCTACTACCATAATGACAATTGGAAAAGTTAATGCAATGATCATAGCTCCAATGGAGAAAATGAGTAGCTTAGCGTAATAGATTCGAAATCGGCTATTGCCAGATGCCCCGATACTTTTCATTGTTCCCATCGAATATTCACTGGAAATAAAGAAACCTGCAAGGATACAAGGTACAAGCTTAACAATATAATTATTTCCTCCCAGAGCTGTATAGGTATATAAATCATTCACAGAAATAGCTTGTGTGCTGCCATCAAAAAAGATCAGCATCGGATAAAAAATACCTGATGCAACTAACCCTAAAATCAGCGTCCAAAAAGACCGATCCTTCTTCAACTTAAATAACTCTGCTTTCACTAGATTACCCATGCTGAACACCCCCAATCCGATTGGTAAAGTATGTTTCCAAGTCTTCCCCCATCGGCATGAATTGCTCAATCATCAGCCCTTCATCCGCAAGCAGCTTGGAAACACGGCTAGGAGTATCTAAATACTTAAATAGTCGAATGGTTCCGTCAGGCATGACTTCATATTGGGCGGTCCCAAGCTTCGTTTCAAAGATTGTAGTCGCTTTGTCTGGATTATCCACCTTCACGTGAATATAATGCTGACATTTTTCATTAAGTTCCCTTACTGTTAATTATTCTAATAGCTCCCCTTTATGAATAATTCCATAATGAGTGGCAAGTAAGTGCAGCTCGCTAAGAATATGGCTGGAGATCAGAATGGTGATTCCATATTCTTGATTAAGCTTTTTCAATAACTCTCTAATTTCTACAACACCCATTGGGTCCAATCCATTAATCGGCTCATCGAGAATTAAGAATTCAGGATCTCCCAGTAACGCAATACCAAGACCAAGTCGTTGCTTCATCCCTAAGGAGAAATTCTTGGCTTTTTTCTTCCCTGTTCCTTGTAGCCCCACAAGGGCAAGTGTTTTCTCCACACATTCCCTTCCCGGGATACCTTTTAACAATCTGTGTGCTTCAAGATTCTCTGCAGCAGTCATATGTGGATACAAGGCTGGCCCTTCGATAATTGTCCCAATTCTTTGCCGCGCCTGGACAAGTTCATGTGCATTACTCTGTCCAAATAGTTCAATCGTGCCGCCAGTCGGATAAGCAAGCCCAGTTACTAAACGAATGAGTGTGGATTTACCTGCACCGTTTTGTCCGATAAATCCATAAATTGAGCCCTTTTTAATAGAAAGATTCACTTTATTTAAAGCCAATTGATGTTTATACTGCTTGGATAAACTATTGGTTGTAAGAACATAATCGCTCATTCCATTCCCTCCCTCATGTGATGCTTTTTAGTATAGAAAGGAAAACATAAGAAAGGCTTAAGATGAATCTTAAGAAAACCTTAAGATTTCAATCGGTACCCCATCCCCCAGATTGTTTCGATATATTCTTCTTTCGGATTGGCCTTAGCCAGCTTGCTTCTTAAATTGCTCATATGTACATTCATCGTATTATCGTCACCGTAAAATTCTTCATTCCAAACCGTTTCAAACAGGTTTGCTTTTGTAAAAACCTTCTTAGGGGAGGATAGCAATAGAACTAATATCGCATATTCCCGTGCAGTAAAAGCAACCACTGCTCCATTTACAGTCACTGTCTTAGCTTCCGTATCAACACAGAGATCTTTATGCCTTAACTCGATATGTTTTGGAGGCTCCATCGTGCGCCGGTATCTTCTTAAATGCGAGTCAATCCTTGCTGAGACTTCCTCAATATCGAATGGTTTGGTTATATAATCATCTGCTCCGGATCTTAATGCCTCAATTTTCGTCTGTTGCTCCAATTTTGCTGAGATAATGATGACGGGAACTGGGCTTTGCTCACTAATTTTCGTAAGGATTTCTTCTCCCGTCATTCCAGGCAGCATTAAATCCAGGAGAACCATATCCCATTCCTGCTTGTCTAAATAAATCAACGCTTCTGTACCGGAAAAGGCCGGCTGTGGCATATACCCGTTCCTTTTAATTATGCTGCACAGCAATTGACTAATATCATTATCATCTTCTACTACTAAAATGTTTATCTCTTTATCCATTTGTCTTCACCTTTTTATTGATTTCGTATCACTAGCATAATCTTTTTGGCAGCTATTTTACAATGACTACCTAATGATTAAATTTCCTACTCTTACAAGAATGTAAGATATTTTGTAAGGTATATCGATAGCTATGGCTTCCCGTTTTTTTGTAAGATAATGAAAGGAATACTTACAAGGAGATACGGTATGAAAAAAACGATAACGAATAACCGGATTGATGAACTTGATTATATTCGGGGATTTGCCTTAATGGGAATTATTCTAGTCAATATTCTATCACTGCTTGATATTAAAATCCCTGAACCAAATTCCGTCGATGCGAACTATCAGCGATTCTTATATTTCTTTGTGGAAGGGCGCTTTTACTCGATTTTTTCATTTCTATTTGGGGTAGGGTTCTATCTCTTTATTACGCGGGCCAATGCAAAAGGAAGAAATGGATATGTTCTCTTTTTACGCAGGGTTGTGGCGATGCTAGCTTTCGGTATTCTGCACTCCCTATATCATCCTGGAGAGGCATTGATGGTTTATGCTATTGTTGGATTCATTCTATTGCCTTTTTATAAAGTTAATAGACATATTAATTTAGCAATCAGTGTCATCCTCCTCATTATGTTTGCAATCTTAGGGATAAAGATAGCTTTAACCCTGCCTCTAATATTATTAGGTCTTACATGTGGACAATATCAAGTGTTTGAAAATCTAAAGGAAAAAACAAAACAACTAGTTTTGTTTACAGCATTCATGTTCCTGCTCAGCGGAGTGGGACTGTATATCCAATACTTAAATACTCCAGATCAACCCTTTCAGGCAATGATCCTGTATAGTGAAGAAGGAGCAGTCGATCAGGTAAGTAAATTTCTGCAAATCGGAGTAACGAACGGCCCGATTATATCAGCCTTTTATATTGGATTTCTGCTCCTGCTATTACAATCTAAAATGGTTCAGACCATTTTAAGTCCACTTAAATATTACGGACGAATGGCATTTACAAACTATATTGGACAAACAGTGTTTATATTATTAGCTGGCCAGCTATTCCATTTCACCGCGAATCTAACGTATATACAAACGCTTTATGTATGTATAGCTATATATGCACTTCAAATGATTTTCAGTGTCGTTTGGCTACGTTTCTTTAAGATGGGACCGCTTGAATGGATTTGGCGTATTATTACGTATTGGCAAGCAGTTCCTTTAAGAAAGAATACTACTTAAAATAGCGAAGGAAACTGAACTTAATAGGGCTCATTGGCTACCGAAGATGTGTATGTCTTGTTCAAACTGAACCCAATGGAGCCCATTGGCTACCGTAAATGTGTAAATCTCATTCAAACTGAACTCAATGAGGCTCATTGGCTACCGAAGATGGGTATGTCTCGTTCACACCGAACCCAATGGGACTCATTGGCTACTGTAAATGTGTAAATCTCGTTCAAACTGAACCCAATGGGGCCCATTGGCTACTGAAGATGTGTCAGTTTAGTTTAGCAACAACGAATAGAGATTAGTCGAGTAGCCTAAATTGTTCAAGAACCCTCTATTAGGACAGCCTCTATTTTCATTTAAACGAAAAAATAGGCTATTATAGATAAACAAATAGAAGTAATCCCCATCGCGATTAACGGTTTTAATGCTTTTGTGCGTAGATCGTGAAGGCTGACATTTAATCCAAGTCCGACCATCGCTGCGGTTAAACACCAAGTGGTAAGATTCGTTACTCCGTTCATAAACGTTTCCGAAACAGGAATCGACTTCCCAAGTACATAGCTGCCGATTACGCTCATGATCATAAACCCAATGAGAAACCACGGAAATTCAATTTTCGTATCTGAATTTTTCTCTCCCGCGTTTTTCTTTTTCATGATGTACATAAAAATAAAGCACAATGGAACAAGCAAAAATACCCTACCTAGTTTGGCAAGTAAGCCAATTGCAAGTGCATCCTGTCCTCCCGGTGCAGCTGCTAATGCGACATGAGCAATTTCATGTAAGCTGATCCCCGACCATATGCCATATTCACTGTCAGTTAACGGAAGGATCGGACGTAAAATCGTATAGCCAATCGCAAAAATAGTTCCTACAAGCGCAATAATTCCAACCCCAATAGCAGTATCTTCATCCTTTGATTTAATAATCGGAGCAATGGCAGCAATGGCTGCGGCACCACATACCCCTGTCCCTACCCCAACAAGCAGCGCTATATTCTTATCCGCTTTTAACAGGCGAGCCAACCAAACCGTTAACAAAATGGCAAAGATAATGACACCCACATCTCGAACGAGTAACCCAAGGCCGTCATCCAAAACCGTCCCGATATTAAGCTTCAGGCCATAGAGTATAATCGCAAATCTTAATAGTTTTTTAGACGAAAAAGCAATGCCTGCCCGCAAAAGCTCTGGATACCCAAAAATATTCCGGTATAAAACAGCTAGGATAATAGCCGAAGCCAGCTGACCCACATGGTCAAACCCAGGAAGCTTTGCTAATAAGTAGCCTAATAAAGCGATTAAAAATGTAAATGCAATCCCACCGATCCATCTCCCGAAAGAAACAGGTCTTTTCTCTGGCTGGAGTGGTTCTTTACCCGATGAATATACTTTAGCAGCTTGTGCTAACATTTTATCCCCTCCATAATTGATTGTAATCCTAGCATAATGTTTTCCTTACTATAAGAAAAATAATAATTTATAATGCTTATAATAAGTAAAACATATACAAAAGTGGAGGTGAGGATTTGGATCAACAATTGGCTGTCTTTGTTACGGTAGCGGAAAAACAGAACTTTTCACGTGCTGCTGAAGAATTGCATATGACCCAGCCTGCCGTCAGTCAGTATATTCAAGCATTGGAACGTGCGGTGGGCACAAAATTATTAGAACGAAGCAATAAATATGTACACCTAAATAAAGCAGGTGAAATCGTTTACCATCATGCAAAAGAAATATTGGGGCTTTACGGTAAAATGCACTATTTGATCGATGACCTTACAAACAATCCAAATGGACTTTTATCGATCGGAGCAAGCTATTCGTTCGGAGAATATGTTCTGCCACACTTAATTGCTGACATGCAAGAAAAATATCCACTAATAAAACCTGCCATCACCATTGGAAATACGAAGGAAATAGCCGAACTCGTACTTGGACATCAATTAGATGTCGGTATTGTGGAGGGACAATACCAGGAAAAAAACTTAAAGATCGAGCCTTTTGCGATTGATAAGATGAGTATTATTGCCTCACCAAAAAATCGATTGTCTCACATTGAAGGCGAGATATCTATTGCTGATATAGAGAATGAAACGTGGATTGTGAGAGAAAACGGCTCAGGAACAAGAGAAGCGACTGAGAAACTTTTTAAACAATGTAACATCTCACCTCAAAAAATATTAGAATTTGGCAGCACACAACTAATTAAAGAATCTGTCGAAGCTGGAATTGGCATTAGCCTATTATCTGATTGGGTGATTCGGAAGGAAAGCGAGAACGGATCATTGGTGGTTATTAATGCGAAGGGAGTTTCTATTAAGAGGGAATTTTCCGTTGTCTTGCGTTCTCCCTTTCAAACGAAGGCGTTGTCTGTATTTTTGGAGCTATTAAAAAGATGAAAAGGTAAAAAGCTGATAAACTGCTCCAAAGGCAACATTTTATCAGCTTTATTAATAATTTTATATATTATAGCTAACTAAAATCAGGCGACTTATACATGATTGATTTTCCAAAACGGAAATCAGGCTCATCCATTTTTTCACTTGCCTGATGCGGATAGTGATTAAGCTTTCCTTTATAGATTAATTCAAGCTTGTGAACTGCCAAGATATCTTGTGGCGTACATTGACTTGGGGCTTTTTCAAGCAGCCCTATTTTTTCATTTAATATAGTTGCAACAAATTGAGAGCAAAAGTAAGCATTTTTTCTTTTAAGATTATATTTAAGCATAATGGCAATAAGTCCTAAGAAGTTATATTTATATAACTCTTTCTTTGCTTCTATTTGTCTAACCTTTGTTTGCATTTGTTCATATTCCCTTTCTGATAGGGAATAGCTGTATATCTCACATCTCGCTTTTTTAAATAATCCTTCTGCAATTCTTTCCCTTACAAATCCGCCGATAAAGGGATTATAAGGTTTTTTGCGCCCGAAGCTGAATATATCGGTTAATTGTTTATCAAACGAAATCGATACATGGTTTAACGGCTTCTTCGTATATAGTTTGATTAATTTCGTAAAAAGTGTTCCCGTATCTGTAAAAATGATATAGACCTTTTTCTCCTCCATAATCTACCTTCACTTTCCTCTAGAATTCAAATCAATTGACTCTTCTCTTTTTATAGACGAAATAATACATAGAAAGGGGCCACCATAAGACACAAAAAATTGGGTATACTGCCCAAATTGTGTTTGGAGAGGAAACGGCATTTACAGTAATGAAAAAGAAAATGATTAGTAAACTAGCATGTACCGAGTAAGCAAAAAAGGTCTTTTTCAATGCATGATATAAAGATAGCGGCCACCATAACACGACAAATGCAGGATAGATTGCCCAAGGATATCCGGGAGAGATCAATATATTCAAGATTAAATAATATAGAATTATACTTATGCTCCCTACCCATGCAACGGACATGGTCTTAGCCCTTTTTCCTAAAATAATTAGGATTGGCCACCATAAAATCGGAAAAATAGCATACATCGACCATGGATGGACCGGAGAATGAATTATATTTTCCGAAATAAGAAAAAGAATAATAAGTCCACTGCATAATATAGAAAATAACTTATGTTTCTCCTGTTTCGCACAGTACAGACCAATTGGCCACAGCAGCAAGGCTAATGAAGGGTAGATAAACCATAAATACTCAGTGCTTGTTACATAATTGACGATCATAAAAAAGAGAATACTCATTATGCTGCCAGCTACCGCAAAACCAACATCAAATTTTCTCATTTATTCTCACTCCTCATTTAGAACGCTGCCACTTAAAATACATTGTTAAAGGCCACCATAATACCGCAAATGTCGGATAGACAAACCAAATGACATTAGGAGAATAATAAATGTTTATAAAAAGAAATAATGCAATGATCAGAACGCTTCCCCAAATGGAATAGCCTAAATTTAACTTTGTCATATTCTTTTTTATTGGCTGTTTGACACCTAATTCCTTTTTCAAATCTTCAATATCACCGAACTCAACAATCGCTTTATTAATCGCATCTTCCTCTTCTTTCCCGTTCGCCACTAAATCCCAGACCTTTTCTTCAAGATTTTCCAAAACCTCTTGCTTAATTGCCCTTTTTTGCTCACTTTCAGGAATTTCCTGAAATAGTTCATCTACATGATTTTTTAGCTTCTTCACTTTAACCCCTCCATAAATAAATCAATGATTGCTCTTACTTCCTTCCACTCTTTTACCATTTCCCGCAAGTAGGCTTTTCCAAGCATGGTGATTCTGTAATATTTCCTCTTTCCGCCTTGAGAAACTCCGCCTACGTAAGATTCGATTAATTCCTTTTTTTCAAGCCTTTGAAATACCGCATATAATGTTGCTTCTTTTATCTGAAATCGATTGTCTGTGCGTGAACTGATCTCCTTAGAAATTTCATATCCATACCGATCCTCTTCACAAATCAAGCGCAAAATAATCGAATCCAAATGTCCGCGTATAATATCACTTCTAATCATGCTGACACATCCTTGTTCATCCACTATTCTATCTGATAGAGTAATATTAAACGAAATTGCTCTACCTGTCAAAGTAATTTTTATTTCTTTTTTAGGTTTATATTTGAAGTTTTTGTAAAATAAAAAACACCTCCTATTATTAGAAGATGTTTCTTATCAATATTAGATTAAACGAACAATCTGCTTTTTCTTCCACACCCAGCGGTAATACGTATACACAAATACCAAGGTCACGATGAACGCCGCTGGATAGCCAATCCATATCCCTTTGATTCCAAGCGTTGTATAGGTAGACAGCCAATATGCAATTGGAACCTCAATAAGCCAGATCGGTATGATACTTAAAACGGTCGGCCATAGGACGGTGCCGCTTGCCCGCATCGTTGAATTCAGAATATGTGCATGCCCGATAATGACATAGCTCCATAATGTAATCATGAGCAGGCTATTCGCAATTTCAATTGTCTCTTTACTTGTAATAAACAGTGAAAGAATGTTTTCTGAGAAAATATAGATTAGAATAATCAGCACCCCGCTGATTACATAATTAAATAAAATCCCTGTCCGAATAACTTGTTTTAATCGATCAAATTGGCTGCCACCAATGGCCTGGGCGGCAAATACGGAAACAGCAATGCTTAGACTGATTGCCGGCATCTGTACATAACTTGCCACTTGATTCACGACGCCGTAAGCAGCTGTTGCATCCGATCCATAACGGTTGACAAATGTGATCACTGCTATTTCAGAAAGTGATAGCAGAATCATGCTAATGCTCGATGGGATACCAAGGCGAAGCAGCAGTTTAAGCAATTCTTTATCCATACGGAGATATTTCCGAATCGAAGCATCCAGTTGCAGTGGATGCTTTACTTTGTGTAAATAGAAAAGCATGGCAACAAAAGTTACGATTGTGGATAGTAAAGATGCATAGGCTGCTCCATACACACCAAGCTGCGGAATACCGAACCAGCCGAATACTAATGGCGGCAAGAAAGCCACATTAAGAACAGTGCTGACAATGAGGAAATAAAAAGGGGTTTTTGAATCCCCTGTCCCTCTCATAAATGTCGTATATACTGAATACAAAAACAGTACTGGCAGTGACCAAAACAAAATTTTTGCGTAATGAACACTCATATCAATAATATTGGCTGGTGTGCCAATCAGACGAAGGATATCCATTGCAAAGATTCCTCCGAGAATTGCCAGTACCACACCTAGAATAAACGTGAATGTTAAGGTTGTTCCTACTACTCCCTTAAGCTTTTCTTCATTTCTTGCTCCAAATGCTTGCCCAATCAGGATTGCACTTCCTGATCCAATCCCGATGACAAAAGATATAAGCAGGAAAAATAAAGGGAAGAAGGCTGAGATAGCTGCTAATTCATTCACGCCTAGCCAACGTCCGATAATGACCATACCAAACAATTGACCGACAGATTGCAATATATTGCTAAGAATCAAAGGAATGAGGAACATAAGCATTGGACGCCAGATAGGCATTTCATTTGTTCCTAACCCCTCAGATTTATGATTTTCTTTTTTACTTTGCTGTGATTCCAACTTTCATTTCTCCTTTTAGCGGGTCTTCTCTTGGTGATACCCTCGTTCTCCGTATGGCTGTAGCTGATTCAGCCATTTTTCTTCTAGTTTTTCTAACTCTTCCTTCTCATTGTAATAAGGATTATCTTGCTTTTTCAGAATCTCAAGGACTTCAATATCAAAAGCTTCTTTCCCAAATTGACTCCATTCTGCTTGTAGCATTTTATTTGAGAATGAATCATTTTCCAATGAGAATTTTGTTCCATTTAATGTTTTTAAATTTCGTGTGCTGCCAATAAAAATTTTATCGTTTTTTGTATTCTTTATTTGAAAAACTCCTGCTTCAATCGTAATTTCCTTATATTGCTGTTTCAGTTCCTTTTTTCTATCCATTTTCTCTTTCCCTCCAATTGTTTTTTTGAGCCAATATTGGCTGCCGTCTGCTTCTCGATCTAAAAAGCCGTATTCGATTAAATAGCGTCTTACTAACGCATAATCATCGTAAACTGCATTTAATAGTTGGTTTACTTCTTTTTCCCCGTAGACCTTTTCACTTTCGAAACGATTCGTTATTGCACGAAGAACGACTAGCCTTTGTTTTTCCTTTGTCGGGAAAGATCTTAATTGTCCATCCATCCCCTCAGGGAAAAATTTCTGCAGAATTTCTTCATTTTCTTCCTTCGTCACATTGTAGCGGTCATCAACCATCCTTGCTGTTGTATGAACATCAATGAATGCTGGTTTATGATTGTCCTTCTCTTTTAAAAGCTCCATCATTGTTAAAAACAACTTCGCTTGACGTTCTTTTTCCTTTAAAACAAAACGATGATTCCGGATGGTTGATGCACTGCCAATTCCCATTTCCTTCTGAACTTGGGCATCACTCTTGCCGTCATAAAAAAGACGAAGGAGACGATTTTGATGATCGGTCAATCCTGTCAGCTTTTTATCAAGATCGATCAGGTAATCAAATACAGATTCATGTTCACTTTCAATATGAAAAGACATATACCTTTCTGCTTCATAAAAAACATCCTCTGATTGATAAACAATTCCCTTCTCTGTTGTCTTTCCGCATAGAAGACATATATAATGACGATCCTCTTTAATATAGCCTTGCTTTAACTCCTCAATTGAGGCATTCCAAAAAGATTCTGATATGCTCATTTATAGTCACAACCTTTATTTGTTTGTTTTATAATAGATATTTTACATTTTTGTTTATTGTATGTCAAACAAAATCACAAAGTGTCCATAAATTACGGTTTTTTACACAAAAAAATAATCTGACAAAATGCCAGATTATTTTCTACTATTTCTATTGATAAGCTTTTACATTCAATAAAGTTTCTAAGTCGACAATCTCGAAATTTTCTTTCTGCAATGCCTCAATTAATGCAGGCAGTGCTTTTACGGTCTCCGTTTTCTCTGAATCGGAGTGCATAAGGATAATGTCGCCATTTCTAACATGGTTCATCACATTATTTATGATATTACTCGCCTCTTTTTGTGACCAATCTAATGTATCAATGGACCATAGGACAATTGAATATCCCTCTTGCTTAGCAATTTCCGCCACTTGTTTATTTGTCTCACCATATGGCGTGCGTAGAATAGCAGTTTCTTTTCCGATCACTGATTTAATTGCCTGACCTGCCCGCTTCATTTCCGTTTGGATTTCTGCTTGCGATCGCTTCGTTAATTCAACATGATTATAGCTATGGCTTGCAACTAAGTGACCACTGTCATAGGCCTGTTTCACGACATCCGGATGTGCTTCAACATTGCTTCCTACGAAAAAGAAATTCCCTTTCACATGATGTTCATCTAATATATCAATAATCGCCGGCGTTACTAACTCATCTGGCCCATCGTCAAACGTTAGGGCAACCTGTTTCTTATTGGGACCATTTATATACACATTCTCATGCTCTTTCGCAAATGCAACGATTTGTTGCCGCCAATTTTTCATGCTCTCCCATGCAGATGCAGTTAATTGTTTGGATTGTCCTTTAATATCTAACACATATTCATCACTTATTTTATCTGCATTTGCCCGCTCAGGATTATAAACTGAAATATGGTGCACAGCCTTGCTATTGTTTGGGATAATGAATTTCAGTTCGATCAAATGGTTTAATACGTAAACATAGATTTCTTCACTATTTGTTTTCCTCACTTGATCAGGCTGGCCCAAACTATCGTTAATCAAATCAGGCGTTAATTTAATAAGATCATTCGCATACGAGCGAACATCAAATATTTCACCTGATTCATTGAAGCCAACAGCAAAGTTCTTCTCATCATAGGTTGCATAAGAGCCTTTACCTGATTGATCCAGCTTGTCTGGTTCGCCCCATTCAGCTTTTACTTGTTCCATTTTACTGTCCATCACATTTATTTGACTGCCCACAGTCATTCCATTTTGCGCCTGATCCATGATTTCATTCAGCAGAATGGAAACAGCGTCAACTTCTTTAGGCTGTAGGGAATTCTCCCTCTGCTCAAGCGGCTCTTCTGGAACAGTTTTTTGTGATTGACAAGCTGAAAGAAATAGAATGAAAAAGACAATCATGACTTTCATGCTTCTAATTGGCTTAAGCAAGTACTACACCTCCCTATCTATTGCTCTAATTCATCATCCTTATTTGTAATTATCCGCTTTTTGATAAAAAAATACCTAATCTTAGTATAAAATCATTTCATACTAAGATTAGGAAGAACACATTTTATAAACCCTTCGTTTTTTCTACCCAATTCATGTAGTTATCCATTACCGTATCAAGAAACTGGATTGTTGGTTCGTGAATAAGTGTTCCTGATTCATCCATTTTCTCTTGAATGGTACCGATAAATACCTCATTCCCTGGTAATGTAAGTGCTGCGATTCCTCCTGAGTTCAATATTTGACGGAGATGCATTTGAGCACGTGCAGTCCCTAATACACCTATTGTTGCACCTACGATCATTACAGGTTTATTCACCATTACCTTTTCCACCCGTGAAAACCAATCAATGGCATTCTTTAGCACCGCCGGTATCGAGTGATTATACTCAGGTGTAGCAATTAACACCCCATCGCTTTCCAGCACTTTACTTTTTATAGATTTCACAATAGCTGGGGGATCTAGCTCGTCATCCTGGTTGTACATCGGAAGATCCTCAATAGGCAATATTTCAATCTCTACCTTTTCCTGATAACGTTTTTGCATAAACTCAATTAGTTTTTTATTATAAGAATCCTTTCGGTTACTCCCGACTAAAGCTGTAATTTTCATCGAATCATCCTTTCATACATTATAAAGCTGTCTAACAGCTATCAATAAAAACTTTATCTTAAAAAAATTATATTTTCCACCTTCACGACTTGCCTATGGGAATCACTTGTCAGGAAAGAGCTTTTAATCCTGTTACTCCGATCACTATAAGTGCTACACTTGCAAGTCTAAGCATATTCTTAGACTCCCCAAAAAGCACCATATTTAAAAGGACTGCACCAGCTGTTCCAATTCCTATCCAGACAGAATAGGCAATACTTATTTGCAAATAATGAAAGGAAGCATATAAAAAGGCAAAGGAAGCACTGAATCCCCCTAGATAAATAACCCCATGCTTGATTGATTTTTTCTGACTGTATAATTTAAGACCTAACACACCAATGATCTCACTTAATGCTGCAAGGAGTACAAATACCCACCCCATACTTATGCGACCCCTTTCGAAACATTTCCCTCTGCTTTATTATCTGCAAGATTCAAACCAATCACACCTGTAATTAAAATACCTATGAATAGAAGCTTTCCCATACTAAAGCTCCCTCCGAAAAGAAGAATATCCATTAATGCTGTCCCTATTGTTCCTACTCCTGCAAACACAGCATAAACGGTACCAGTCGGCAGGCTTTCACATGCTTTAGGCAAAAAGTGAAAATCCACTAGAATAATGACAATAACTATTCCCCATTGCCACCATGTCTCGGCTTCATTAAACCCATACACCCAGATTAATTCAAACAGACAAGTTAAAAAAACATAAATCCATGCTTTATTCATCCGCATTTCTCCCCCAACTAATGACTGACTGTCATTCATATTTGAGTACAAATAAATGTATTGCTCCATTCTAGCTATTCTCGAATACCTAATCCATGCTTTAAAAAGCTTAAAACCTCTTCCTTCTGTATCGAAGCCTGATCATCCTGTTTTGCATCATATAAATAGACTTGTTCAGCTGACGATTCAACAAGGCCTATCACTAATTTCGCAGTTCGTTCAACATGAATGGAGTCGCGGATATTTCCAGCAACTTTAGCTTCATGTAAGAATTGGCTGATCCACGAATAGAAGGGTTCATATACGGTCTCCCATTCTTTAATATGTTCTGTCGACCCCATTCCTGCATAAATAAGCGCAAGGATCTCTCGATAATCACAAGTTATTTTAAAGATGGCATCAACTACTTGAGCAAGTTTCGTTGTAAATGACGCATCCTCCTGAACTTCATTCCTTACCGCTGCAATCGTCTTCTCAACCATAACTTCTGCGATCGCTGGCATGACGGAGAGCTTGGATGGAAAATACAAATAAAATGTACCTTGTGCAATATTTGCTAACTTTACGATATCAGCGATTTTCGTTTTTTCAATGCCCTTCTCTCGAAACACTTCAATCGCTGCATGAACAATCTTTTCTTTTTTATTCATTATTCGTAGCCCCTTCATAAATAATGACTGACTTTCATTCATTTTATAAGTAATTGTATGTTCTGTCAAAAAAATCTGATCAGCCATTTGAAATAAGCCATTCATTCTCCGTTCATATTCACTTCTTAAAATGAAGTCAACATCGAACAGTAAGGAGTTGGATTGGATGCTTAAACCATTTCGTCAATTAGTTAACTATACAAGCAGTCAAAAAGGAGTGAAGGTCACAATCCTTGCATGGATCTTTGCAGTCGTGCTTCTAAGCATATTTGCTCCATCAGCAAAGGAATTTGAGGTTAATAGTAAAGAAGGGAGTATGGATGGAAACAAACCTTCTGAAATTGCCCAGCAAATTTTAATAGAACAGTTTCCTTCTACCGATGGGCTGCCAGCCTTGCTTGTATTCCATCGTGACGGAAAAATCTCTGAGCAAGACATGGATAAAATTAAGGAATTAAGTGAATGGCTCGGATCAGACGAAAAGCCAAAACAGATCATTAGTACACTCCCATTTCATACACTGCCGCCAAATGTTCAAAAACAGATGTATTCTGAAAATGAATCCACACTGCTCATTAATCTATCATTAGAGCCTGATCTAGAGTCCTCCGAGACACTTGCAGTCATGGAAACAATTAAGGAAAAGGTAAAAGCAATCAACATGGAAGGGATGCAATTTGAAATCACTGGTCCTGCTGGAATTTCTGCTGATACTGTTTCTCTCTTCAAGAGTGCAGATTTCGTTCTCATGCTTGCAACTGTGGCGCTAATTTTTATTTTATTGATTATTATTTATCGCTCTCCACTCCTGGCAATCACGCCATTAATTATCGCGGGGATCGTTTACGGGGTTGTCGATCGGATTTTAGGTATAGCAGGTAAAAATGAATGGTTTACCATTGATAGTTCAGCTGTGTCCATTATGCTAATTTTGCTGTTTGCGGTTCTAACAGATTATAGCTTATTTGTTTTCTCACGTTACCGGGAGGAATTAAAGAAACAGGAATCTAAATATGCATCCATGCAAGAAGCCATTTCCCACGTTTCGGAACCAATCGTTTTCAGTGGTGGAACCATCCTGCTTGCGATGTTGACATTATTTGTAACTATCTTTAAACCTTACAACCATTTTGCACCTGTATTTTCAGTAGCGGTCATTGTTATTCTGATTGCTGGCTTAACACTGATTCCTAGTATCTTCGCGCTAATGGGCCGCAAAGCCTTTTGGCCGTTTATTCCTAAGGTTGAAAAAGAAAAGAATACAAAAAGTGGCATTTGGTTTGCCATCAGTAAACAGGTGATGAAAAAGCCTGGTTTATTAAGCGGCATCTTACTAATTATCTTGCTTATTGGCGTGTTCAACTTTACATCCATACAGTATTCTTTTAACCTATTAAAATCTTTTCCAGAGGACATGCCTTCACGACAGGGATTTGAGCTTCTTGAAGAAAATTACCCTGCTGGCCAATTAGCACCTGTGACAGTATTAATTCAGTCGGAAGAAGAATTTCCTATGGATGCAGCGTTTTTTAATAAAGTAAATCAGCTTGTTACCAAACTTAGTGACGAAAGCAATATAGTTTCCGCCACTCCAATCATTCAAGATGAAATGATGAAGGATCAGCAAATGCAGCCGAGAAATTATTTAGCAGAAACACACAAAACGGTTAGACTTCAATTCATTTTAGACAGCAACCCCTATGAAAAAGAAGCACTTGATACCATTCAAAGACTGCGCGATTCAGAAGTATCTTTATTAAAAGATAGCGGTTTTTCTACAGCAGATGTGAAGCTTCACTTTGCTGGCCAATCCGCTCAGCAGTTGGATGTCAATCATATGAACCAGCGTGATATGATCGTTCTATTCTCACTTGTCACTGTTTTACTTACGATTATTCTTGGATTTCAAACAAAATCGTTTTTAATGCCAATTTTGATGATGGCGACCATTCTGCTATCTTTCTTTTCAACAATGGGGTTTGGCTGGTGGATTTTCAAGCATCTTATGGGCTATGACGCAATCAGCTATCGCTTGCCTGTTTACGCTTTTGTCTTCATGGTTGCACTTGGCATCGACTATAACATTATGCTTGTTTCAAGAATTAAAGAGGAAGCGACAAAGCTCCCATGGAAGGAAGCCGTTGGAAAAGGGGTCGCTATTACCGGAGGTGTCATTTCTTCAGCTGGGTTAATCCTGGCTGCCACCTTTGCCGTGTTGATGACACAGCCATTACAGGAACTTTTCTTATTCGGATTTACAATGGCCTTTGGGATCTTGCTCGATACATTTTTAATACGAGGGGTCTTTCTTCCGTCCATTTTGATATTGACAGGTAAAAAGGAAAAGAGAATGAAAACCGACATTCAAAAAACAATATGAAAATGGCCTGATTCCCCTTATCCATGGGAGTCAGGCCTTTTATTCACGAAAGAAATGACTTCATCTCTGTTATTCTGAAAAACCTGTTTTCCTAACTCAATTAGTTCATCCATAAATTTAATTTCATCAAAGGGCATTTCTTCCCCTAGCTCTCCATTTAAGCGAAAATAGTTGTCACCGAGCAAATGCCGACAATGATAGGTCACAGATTCGGATGACAATTGCAAAGCTAAATCAAGTAGCTTTGGGGTCATCTTCAAAGAAGGGAGATGAAACGGCAGCCAATGCTTTGCCCCCCAATATTTGTCCTTCCCTATTGTAAAGTCAATATGCTGCAGACCTGTACCAATAGAAAAGATCTCTAATTCCTTTATCTCTTTTTTGAATTGATGTAGAGCCTCTGTTACACAAACGAGTGATGGATTATTCGCCCAAAGTCCCCCGTCAATGGATAGGTATTGATTATTTATATTATTTGGCGGAAAAAAAACTGGGGCAGAACAGGAGGAAAGAACAGCATCCCACAGCTTAATGGATTGATCATCATTTTCCGTATGTCCGTAGTTCGAACGATGGACAAAGGGCTTTCCATTTGTCACATCTACTGCCGGGATCAGAAGCGGCTTTTTTATTTCAGCGAGTGTGATTTCTCCAAATGCCTTTCGAAAAAAGCGGCGTAAATACTGATCACTATACACACTCTTGAATAAACCCACCTTCGCCTGCCGCACAAAGATCTTCTTTCCATATAATTGATAGCTTTCCATTACTTCGCCCATACTCTTCTTCAATACAACAGATGCAGCAATAATCGAACCTGTACTTGTTCCAGCCACTACATCGAATAAATCTCCAATCGGACAATTATATTCTTCCTCTATCGCTTGTAAAATGGCAACAGCAAAAACCCCTCGAATTCCACCGCCATCGATGCAAAGCATTTTCATCTTTTTCACCTTGAAATTATGTCTTCCATTCTACTATTCCCTAACCTGCAAACCTTTAGCAGAAAAAACTGCCACGATGGAATTTTAAAATGCCTGACCGAAAGTGGTCAGGCACTTTTATTATAATACGTCGAGTGTTACCTCTCCGAAATGATCAAAAACAACACGATATGTACCCGCCTATCAAAACAATTCATATATTAGGGCCATTCTGAATTTTTATGTTACATCTTAACATAGGAATTGGAAATTGGGTACCTTTTATCCTTGTTTAACTTGGGAATATTCCCTTTCACTTTCGGAATCAGAATCTCCCTCCCAGCCTTTGCAAACATCCACCCATTCTTTTGCAGAGGAAAACTCAAATAGCTCATCACAGGTAAGCTCGATTGCTGAATTAGTACTGCCGCAAGCAGGGAATAGTGTCTGGAAGCGTTTCATAGAGACATCTAAATAGACATCAAGATCCTTAGCCAAGCCAAATGGGCATACACCGCCTATTACATGCCCCGTTTGCTCCACTACCTCATCTGCTGAGAGCATTCGGGCCTTCATTTGAAAAGCCTGGCGAAACTTCTTATTATCAATCTTTGCATCACCAGCAGCAACAACAAGTATGGCTTTGTCTCCTTCTTCACGAAATGAAAGAGTCTTTGCAATTCGTGCAGGAACGACACCTATAGCTTCAGCTGCCAACTCGACAGTTGCACTTGATGTATCAAACTCCATAATATCCATTTCTCTGTTCCATTTCTCAAAATGAGCCTTTACACTTGCAAACGACATTTTATTCATCCTTTCTAGCAAATATTATGTAAAATAATAACATTCTTTATCACATTGAAGCAACAGGGAACATTGGGTCGAGATAAAAAATGGAGGAAAATATCCCCTTTTTTTACTTCCTTTTATATTTTTCTGCTATAATACTTTTTTAATAGCACTACTAATCTAAATAGTAGATTATCAATTAATGAAGGAAGTGTGTGAACTATTATGTCTACAGGAACCTACACAATGAATGTAAATCAAGTGAAAAAGACGATTGACATAACAGTTAGTGGAAGCTTTACACCTGAAAAAGCACAGGAATTTATTAACGAATACCAACGTAAAACAAGTGTTATTAAGGCTGATGAATTTACACTTCAATTTGATTGCCGGGATCTAAATCTAGTTACACAAGAAATGGTTCCAGAACTTGAAAACTGTTTTCGCCTTTATCAGAGCTCTGGATTCAAAAAGATTATCATTGAAATTAAAAAAAGTGCAGTGTTAAAAATGCAATTAAGCCGTTTAGCACGTAACACCGGATTAAAAAATGTAGAAGTCACTGAAGTTTTATAGAGGGTAACCTTTGAAGGGGTCTATGAGACATTTTTTCTGGTTTTAATAGATTAATGTCTCAGAGATTCTGTCTATGAGACATTTTTTCTAGTTTTAGCAGATTACTGTCTCATAGATTCAGTCTATGGGACATTTCTTCTGGTTTTAGCAGATTACTGTCTTATAGATTCTGTCTAGGGGACAGTTTCTTCTGGTTCCAATAGATTACCGTCTCATTGAAATTTTCATCAGAATTCCCCTATAAATATATGATTGAAAGCATGAAATGATTTTCAAGGCACCCCAGTCTTACTCATTTTTTAATATAATTTATAATATATTTCCAGGAGACGTTATGGCAAACATTAGAATCAATTCAATTGAAGTTTACCACCCTAATAAAGTTGTTAAGAACGACTACTATATTGATCATTTTAAACAAAGAGGCAGAGATATTACTCATTTTTTAGAAGTAATGGGACGGAAAGAAAGATACCTGTCCGATAATAACAGCGAAAACGGAATCACTATGGCCATTGAAGCATCCAAGCTTGTATTGGAAAAGGCCGGAATGACTGGAATGGATATTGATATGATTATCTTCTCTACTCAAGTTCCAGAAAAAACTGTGCCTACGAATGCCATGTATGTTCACCATGCGATTAATGGTAAAAAAGATACCATTGTGATGGATGCAAATGCAAATTGTGCCGGGATGACGATTTCCATAGAACAGGCCTCACGTTATATGTTATCTAATCCGCATGTGAATACTGCCTTAATTATCGGATCAGATCATTTTTCACTTATTGCCAATCCTGAAGAAGAAATTACATACGCTAATTTTGGCGATGCGGCTTGTGCAGTTATCCTCGAAAAAACAAATGAAAATACTGGATTTATTGATGCAATCTATGAAGTAGATTCTAATTATCGGGATAATATACTTTATCCTGAAAAGGGTCTTTCCCATGCGCTTAACGGAAATGGGTCGATTGATTACATGAAATGGCTTCCTTTTGACGGGAGTGTATCTTTGCCATTTACATACGAAAAAATTGAAAAACTTTTAAAACGAAATCATTTAGACATTGAAGAAATTAATAGTTATTGTCTATCTCAATTTGCCCTATCTAATATACTGAAAATCCAAGAAAGATTTAATATTCCTGATCAAAAAATGATATATGTCGGTGACCGGTATGGCTATACAGGGACAAGCAGTCCATTTATTGCCCTTTATGAAGGAATCGAGTCAGGCCGAATTAAACGAGGAGATCTTATCCTTTTTTGGACAATCGGCGGCGGCCATGAATTTATTACCATGTTATTTAAATACTAATCCCTACATCCATAGGATCCCTTAGCCAATTGACAAATCCAGACGAATTGTTTATTGTAAAATTAATTAAAAACGAAAGGGTGACCCAATTAAATGAAGTTCTAATCCTATTTTTCGAAAGCAATCAATTGAAGACCATATTAGCAAGCAGATATCTGCTCTATTTTGTGTTGTCTTCAATCGAGGTTTTCAGAATAGGATTAGGTTTCATTGGTTGGCCCAACAAGGGATCAGTCTCTTTTGGTGTAACCTTATGCCTCCTATTCTGAATGCAGATAGGAGGCATTTTTTTGTCTCCAGCACATGATGGAAATGGGGATGATTGTATGATGCTGTTAGAAGCTAACAATATAAAATTATATATAAAAGACCGTTTATTATTAGATATAGAAAAATTACAGATTCAAAAAAATGATCGAATTGGACTTGTTGGAAGAAACGGCTGTGGTAAAACAACCTTATTAGAGGTTTTATCAGGAAAAACCACTGCTGACAACGGAACCATTGCAGCAAATGGAATTTGCGAGCTTTTGCCACAGCTAAAAAGAACGGATACGTCAAAAAGCGGTGGTGAAGTGACGCAGGAATACATTAACAAGGCTCTCGCAAAGAACCCTGAAATTCTGCTGGCAGATGAACCAACAACTAATTTGGATACAAATCATATTGAATGGCTGGAAAGGAAATTCAAAAAGTCGCTCAGCGCACTTGTCCTTGTTTCACATGACCGGGCATTTTTAGATGTTTTATGTACGAAAATTTGGGAGCTTGATGAAGGAAAAGTGAAGGTATATAAGGGCAACTACTCCGATTATATGGAGCAGAAGGAGTTGGAGCAGAACCAGCAGAAGCAAGCTTATGAAACATATGAAAGAAAGAAAAAGCAGCTTGAAGAAGCTTTAATTTTAAAAGAGAAAAAAGCAGAAAGAGCGACGAAGACGCCCAAAAATGTAAGTGCCTCTGAAGCGAGCATTACTGGTGCCAAGCCTTACTTTGCCAAAAAGCAAAAGAAGCTGCAAAAAGCTGCAAAGGCGATTGAAACTCGTTTGGAAAAACTTGATAAAGTGGAAAAAGTGAAAGATGCGCCTGTCATAAAAATGAATTTGCCTAATGAGGAAACCTTTAAAGGACGAATCGCTTTGCGTGCAGAAGATCTGCAATGTTCTATTGGTAAAAGGATTCTCTGGAAATCGGCAAGCTTTCATGTGCGTGGAGGAGATAAGCTAGCCATTATCGGACCGAATGGAAGCGGAAAAACAACACTCATTAAAAAAATTATTAATGAAGATGATGGAGTATCTATCTCCCCTTCGATGAAAATTGGCTACTTTAGTCAAAACATCGATATATTAAATACGGAAAAATCAATACTGGAAAATGTCAGTTCAACCTCCATACAGAATGAGACATTCATTCGAACAGTCCTAGCAAGGCTGCATTTTTTCAGAGAGGATGTCTATAAGCCCGTTGGCGTTCTAAGTGGTGGTGAAAGGGTAAAAGTAGCATTTGCCAAATTATTTGTGAGTGAAATTAATACCATTATTTTAGATGAACCAACAAACTTTCTCGATATCTCGTCAGTGGAAGCACTCGAATCCCTCTTACAGGAATATGAAGGTACCGTTATTTTTGTTTCTCATGATCGGCAATTTATCGAAAGCGTCGCTACAAGAATCTTAGCGATCAACAAACAGGAAATCCAATTATTTGATGGGACATATGAGGAATACAAGAACTATAAACCCAAAAAGGCACGCGATACGCAAGAAGAGCAGCGGCTCCTGCTAGAAACACGAATAACAGAAGTACTCAGCCGACTTTGTATCGAACCTTCTGATGAGCTGGAATTAGAATTTCAAAAACTTCTAGCAGATAAACGCAAATTGAATAATCAGTAATAGCAAAACGGCAGAAATCAATCTGCCGTTTTTGCTTTGTTTTAATAAAAAAGCATAAAATCATTTACAAACTCATAGTCTTAATTTAGAATATAAAACGTAATAATTACGATTTAGCATTCTAATAGTATCTTACACTTGTAAAAATAAAACGAAGATTGGAGTTTGCAAATATGAAATTTAAGAAGCCACTTCTCGCTTCCCTATTTACGTTCAGTCTCATTCTCGCAGGCTGCGGAAACACAGAAACAGCAAAAAAGGTTGATGAGGAAAAGGTTAACAAGGATAAGGATAAATTAACGGTTTTAACAACCATTTATCCATTAGAAGATTTCACAAAAAAAATTGGCGGAAACTATGTTGATGTTAAAAGTATTTATCCGCCAAATGTGGATGCTCATTCCTTCGAGCCTTCTACAAAAGATATGATGGCACTCGCAGATTCTGATTTATTCATTTATACAGGAGTTGGAATCGAAGGATTTGCAGATAAGGCAACAGAATCATTGAAGAATGAGGATGTTACCATTCTGAAAGCTGGAGAAGGAATTGATCTATTAAAAACAACTCATGTGCATGATCATGAGGGTGAAGATGGACACAACCATGACGAGGATGCGCACAATCACGACGACGGTGAACATAGCCATGACGAAGATGTGCACAGCCACGAAGAAGGCGAACATAACCATAATGAAGACGGGCTTAGCCACGAAGAAAGCGAACATAGCCATGATGAAGAAAGTACCGAAGAACACAACGAACTTGCAGAGGATGGTCATCACCATGGTGACTTTGACCCTCATGTGTGGCTAGATCCTATTCTATCAATTGAACTTGCTACTAATATTAAAAACTCACTAATCCAATTAATGCCTGAACATAAATCAGATTTCGAGGCTAATTTCGAGCAGCTAAAAGGTGATTTAGAACAGCTTGATGAAGAATTTAAGAATACAATTGAGAATTCAAAAACAAAGTATTTACTCGTTTCTCACGCTGCCTATGGGTATTGGGAAGAAAGATACGGAATAGAACAAATTGCTATTGCAGGATTGTCCCCAACACAGGAGCCTACGCAGAAAGGCTTGCAAAGTATTATTGAAGAATCGAAGGAACACCAAATTCAATACGTGATCTTCGAGCAGAACCTATCAACAAAAGTAGCGGAAATTATTCAGAAAGAGATCGGAGCAGAATCTCTGATTCTTCATAATCTAGAAGCAATTACAGATGAGAATTTGAAGCAAAATGATGATTACTTCAGCATAATGCAAAGGAATCTAGAGACGATTAAGAAAGCATTAAACAATTAAGAAAGTGCACGCGCCTTGTTCAGCCTGGCATAGCACACAATACGAGCTGGCTAGAAGGTTAGTCTTTAACCAATTGAACAGATTGGCTTGTGACCTTGAGTCGATAGACGACTTGCGCTAGACATTCTCTAACTCAAAAATTATACATTTTTATCTTATCCCCCTTCTCTATCAAATTGTACTGTATCCTGATAATTTTAAAATTTTTTATAGACAATGCTTGTTCTTTGTTCTGTAAAGAAGACTTAATAAAACACATTAAATAGCACTTTAATTCACAATGAAAGTCGCATAACTAATTACAAACAAAAATGCTCAGAGAATGATGTCTCTGAGCGTTGATTTTATACTAACAAAAGGATAGGTGACTCATAACGGAACCATGGTCCGCTCAGAAATTTAACGGACTCCACTTCTGCTATTTATATTATTTCCACTATTTTCGCAACGCTAGCGGACACCAGTTCCGTTATTGATCATAATTATATAGAATTTACTCTCTCGAACAATAATAGCGGAACCTGAGTCCGAGGATTCTAAGAAATACATGCTTTTTTATGAAATAACGGAACAACAGTCCGCAAAATCATCGTAAATTCTATCCCATATTATTCATTTAATTAAGAAATAGATTTCTCTTCACCTGTTTTCATCTCAGCTTCTAATTGCGCTACTCTCGCATCAATTGTACTTCTATGGAATGATCTGTTCACTTTATCCTCTAAGCGGTCAAGATAGTTTTCGATTTCTTGAAAGCGAGAATATGGTTTATCAGAATAAGTAGTCGAATCCAGCACTTTGTTTATCTGATGATTCGCTCTAGTAACATTTTCTCGTCCCATTAATTCCATTCGGCGAATATACATATCCTTGAGTTTATGCTTCATTTCTTCATATTTACCTTCTAGCTCTTCTAGCTGACCATGTACATGTTTCAGAGATACTCTTAGGCGTTCAGCACGATCTGAATAGTGCTGGTGCTCGGCTGATGCAAATTGATAGAGTTCTGTTTCTCCTGCTTTTGAGGCAACTCCTGCTTGATGCTTTCTTTTTTCGGCAAGCTCTGCTGCTTCTACTAGCTCTCTTTCAAATTCATCCTTTAGTTGATATTGACGCTCGACAAGCTTTTTTACCTTTTCAGTTTCTTGTTCACATTCACGAAGATATTGATTAAGCAATGCAATTGGGTTTTGATTTTCCTTTTTGTCCATAACCTCATTTAAATCTGCTTTAATTGTGTTTTTAATTCGTGTAAATAAGTTCGTCATGATTATTTCTCTCCTTTGATTTAATTATTTTGGTTGTTTTCGCAAACTTTGTTGCTTTTAACATGAAGTGGTAGAAGTTGATTTCCGCTCCAGGCGTTCGCTTTCCGCGGGGTGGGCGGTGAGCCTCCTCGGAGCACACGCTCCTGCGGGATCTCACCTGTCCCACACGTCCCGCAGGAGTCTCACACCTTCCGCTCCAATCAACTAGTTTTTTATCATTTACACAATCTTTTAGAAAACAACTATTATTTATTAATGTCATTCCATTGCTTTTCAAAATTAACAAATGGATCTGTTTCTTTTACTATCACACGTTTGTTTTCATTCCATTTTTTATAAACCAAGTACAGTACATATGCAGCAACAACACCAATGATTGCAGGTGCATTATGGATGGAAGCCATTAGTATAAAGAACCCAACAATTCCTAGCCCAATTTTCCCTCCTGTTGAATCTGTTTTTAGAAATTGTTTGAAAATGAAATATAGAAGCACTAGGCTAACAAGGAACCCGATCATAGGCCCAATAGTAGAAAGTAAGATCATAGCTGAGATACCGCCGATTAAAAGCAAACCAAATTTTTTCATTTTGTTTTCCCCTTTCGTTATCTTGATTTCATCTTACCTTTATTATTGATTTCTCATAACGAGCTTGCGCTTTATTTTCAACTAAGCCTCAAGACTTAGGAAGGGTCAGCCCCTTTTCACTTCTTTAGCAAAGTATTTATTCCAAACGGCAGATGGCCTGCAAGCACAGATTAGAAAGCTCCTTTTCAAATCAAAAACCTTACCGAGCTGGTAAGGTTTTGATTTGGTATGTTTCCTTATTTAATTGCCCCTCTCATGGCTATATCTATTTGCACTGACAGCTTTACTTTTGAAGCAGCGAATGCCTCTCCCCAATGATCTTCCACCTTTTTGTATTGATCATATTGGAAGGCTCTTGCATAAAGCCCTAATCCAATCGGATCAATTTTATTTGTTTGAAATTTTTTAATAATCCCTTTAAATTGCTTTTCCATTTCCTTTTCTATTATTTTTTCTAACCCCCTCAAATCCTTTTCGAAATTAAAAGGGAATAGTCTTTCTGTCAATGCAATCGGCATTTTAATCTTAATATCAAATTTAAAAGTACCTTGATCGTATGAGGTGTGAATCTTTGTTTTTGCTTTAGCAACAATAAAACTCATTTTATCTTTATGAAAAATACTATCATTTGGCTTATTAGGGTTGCTAATAGCCGCAAAAGTGACCTCCCTGCCTAATTCTTTCTGCAAAATAAGCAATAATGACGTTTCCATTGGATCCAATGAGTCTATGTACATTCCTTTCTTATTCAGTAAGGCAGTCCCATTCATTTGGCGCTCTCCACTACTTTTTATATACGACAATGAGGGTGTTACCCCTTTATCAGATATTTGCCTATGCAATTCTCTAAGTGTGGTCTTTACCGTTAATCCCCTTTTCTCGTTTTGATCAATTAATGTCTTTAAATGCAATGGCAAATCTGGTTTATCTTCAGGCTCATAATTAAAGACTGCTGATAGGGAACCATCAACCATCATTACTCTCGTATTATTACTGAATTGGGGATGGCGGTAAAAGGTATCTAGCAAGGGGAACCAATCTTCATGCTCAAGTACTCTTTTACTTAATAACAACACTTCAATTTTCGAACCAGTAACCTCTCCAGATGTTCTTGTATCAAATAGATTTCTTCCACTTTGAATTGTCTCAGCCTTCACATCAACCACTTCAATCTTTTTCTTCGCATCCTCTGAGAACACTGGACTTGATGCAAAGATTCGCAAATTATTCTCCTCATCAAGATCTACGCCAAGCAATAGAATAATTGTCATATCCTCTAATGGAAGCTCTAATTCACAGCCCGTTTGCGTCATGATAAGAATAATACAAAAGATCAAACGGTTAAAATACTTCATTGATAAGTCCTCCTTTTAAAAAATCCCCGAATCCATATAGCAACCAATAAAAATAGCGGAAGTATGTAATCGACAGTGATAAATACCTTTTCTATTTCTTTTTGAAATTGATCATTTTTTGGGAAGGTAGGAGGATAGACATAAACAGAAATACAGATAACGATAAGAAACCATAATAGATGTCTTCGATGATCTTGTTTACCCAGCAGCTGGCTTGTACAAAATACGGTAAAAAACATTAATGGAATCCATGATGCAGACATTACCAATGTGTAATATGCAAAAAATATGAGGTCAATCCGTTCAAGAAATCGAAATTCAATTAGCTTTAGAACTTCAATCGCAGGCGTATTAAATTGGGTTATTTCATCTGGGCTGAATATAGCAAATACGCCAATCGTTATCAGTAACATAGCTACCATTGTCAACGTGTTGGCAATCAAAATTCCTTTAACAGCCGCTTCCTTTTTTTGAAGAAATGGGTACAAAAAAAGCACGACTTCAAAACCTACGAATGAAAACACAGTGGACTGCACAGTTAAAAGGATTGGTGTCAGCCCTTCCTTGAATAACGGCAAGAAGTGCAGCCAATGGGCATTTTCCTTTAATGGGAGAAAGAAAAGAGTAATCATCCATATGGTCATAAAAAAAATCAATTCTGAATATCTGCCTAAAATTCGGATGTTATTTCGTGCTATTACATAACTAGGAATGGATAATAGAATGATTAACGAATACACTTGAATTTCTGGAAAAACTAATGATTGTAAAAAAAGCAGAGACCGAATAAATGTAAGGAATGTAATTGCGGCAAAATACAGAGCAAATAAAATCGTAACAACCTTTCCAATCCATTTTCCAAAGAAATGGGTGAATAGTTCTAAAATTGTCCCCTCAGGGTATCTTTTCATTACTTTAACCATTAATAGACTAAACAACATAGCTAAGAACCATCCCAAGATGATGGAAATCCACCCGTCTGTTCCAGCCCCTTCTGCCACTACCCTAGGAATCTGCAGGACACCAACCCCAACTTGTACACCATGAATTAGAAAAATATATTGCATTTGCGTTATTCCGCTTTTGGAGTACTTATTCATTTTCTATCACCTTTAGGATCGATAAAGTCTGCCTTTTTCTGTTGAATAGCTCTCGTACTTTCCGGCCGTTTTGTAATTGACCATTGAGGAAATCGAAAGAAGGCGTCCTTCCAATCAGATAAGCGTAATGGTGCAATTGGACTTCCATATGGTGTGCCTAATGATTGCAATGAAATGAAATGGCCAATAAGAACCATTAATCCCGCGATTAATCCGATAAAACCAAACACCGAGGTTACAAACATCATCGGAAAGCGAATGATTCGTATAGCTGCACCCATATCATAATTAGGAATGATAAATGAAGCTACCGCTGTCAGAGAGACAATTATCACCATGATATTACTGACAATCCCCGCTTCGACAGCTGCTTGACCAATAACTATTCCACCTACAATTCCAACAGTTTGTCCAATTTTTGTAGGTAAACGCACACCTGCTTCACGAAGCATTTCTAATGTAACCTCCATGATTACAGCTTCTATAAATGGTTGAAATGGAACCCGGTCTCTTGATGTACCGATCGAGATAAGCAGCTTAAGCGGGATAACCTCTAAGTGAAAGGTAATGATTGAGATATAAATAGAAGGCAAAAAGATTGCAACAAAAAAGGCAAAGTAACGAATAAGGCGAATAAAAGAGGCAACAAACCACCGTGTCCCATAATCATCCATCGTTTTAAAAAATGAAATAAATGAAGTGGGACCAATTAATACACTGGGGGATTTATCAACAACCGTAACAATTCTGCCTTCTAATATTTCTAATGCTGCCATATCTGGCCGTTCAGTAATTAAAAGTTGTGGAAAGGGTGAATAGGGATTGTCCTCAATATATTCAGCCAACACACCCGTATTAATAATTTCATCTACCTTTATTCGATTAATCCGATCTTCAAGCTCCTTCAATAATTCTGGTTGGACAACGTCTGCTAAGAACAAAATTGAAATTTTTGTCCTTCCTCTTTCACCAATCGTAAACTCTTTAATTTTCAACTCACGGTTAGGTATATGTTTACGAATTAAGGCAATATTTTGGCTCCCTGTCTCTGTAAATCCGATATGTGCACCCATCAATGCAGATTCAATTGCCGTATCTTCTATCGATCGTTTTGGGAAGTCTGAAGTATTAAATACGGATGCAACCGCATGTTTATCTATAAACAAAAGACAGCTGCCTTGTAAAATGGCACTTTCTATTTCCTCCCATGTATTCTTCTCCTCTAATTTTCCAAGTGATATCTTTGAACCTATATCACTATCCCCGCCCCCATCTACATATAAAAGCGGGCTTAATATTTGATCATTAATTAACTTACTATCCGTCACACTACTAAGATATACTAAAGCCGCTTGGCTCTGTGTTTGTTTAATAACTAACAATCTAACAATTAAATCCGGGGCATCACAAAAGATAGACTGAACCTTCGCTATATTATCCAATAACTCCGAACTAATTAAGGTTTCATGAGAGGTTTCTATATGTTGTTGCTTCAAATTAGTGCCTCTCTTACCTTTTGTGTGCCTTGAAAATATCATGAAAATTCCCACCTAAATTTGATAATTTAGTTTATATCTTTAGCTATAAAACCATACATTGCATTTTTAGGGTTTTTAAAATAAATGGAGTCCTTATGAAAATAAAAAACACCTGTAGATAAAACACTCTTTTGCCGGTGTCTTAGCTACAGGTATCATTTGATGTAGACCATCTTTGTTTTTTTATGCTGTCATACTATTATTACTTTGAATCAGTTCAATTATCTCGTGATCTGGGCCTTCATAAAATACAGTAACCCAGCCATTTCCTACGTTATAAGGCCCTTCCGACGGATAAAGTCCTTTTCCCATCAGCTTTCTAATCCAATCGTCTACATCCTCCACTTGCCATGCAATATGAGTAGAATTGAATGGCACTAAGTTTTCCTCTGACTCAATCAATTCAATTCGGACATCCCCATTTTGAAGGAAAGCAATTTTTTCATCCTGAAACGTTATATATTGCTCACAAGAAAAACGAAACATCTGCTTATAGAACTGAATGGAATCATTTAAATTACGAACTAGAATTCCTGCATGATGCCATTTCATGTTCTCTCACTCATCGGCAGAATCAAATTCATATCACCGAATTCATGCCATAAATACCCATCTGCTAATGCCTCTTTGTAGGCCTTCATCAATAGCCCTTTATTGATAAAAGCAGAAAGCAAATCCAAATGGCTGGCTTCTGGCTCATGAAGGCCGGTGATTAGACCGTTAACAGCTTTCAAAGGATAACCCTTTTGAATGTACAGATTGGTCAATCCCTTCTGTGGTTCAATCTTTCCTTCTGCATTGACCGCTGTTTCAAGTGCCCTTACAACTGTTGTTCCAACCGCAATCACTCTTCCGTTATTTTTCTTTGTTTTGTTAATCAATCCTGCTGTTTCTGCTGATATACTAAACTCTTCAAGATGTTTATTCGGATGAGGCCAACGGTCATTTCCGTAATAACTCAAGCCTGCATGAAGCTGCAAATAAGCGATATTCACTCCTTTTTCCTTAAGCCTATTAAGCAGTCTCCATGTAAATGCTCTGCCTGCTGACGGCATTTCCACAGATCCCGGAACAGAAGCATAGACGGTTTGATACATCTCTATCGGCCAAGGTGTTTCAATATATTCGTAATGTAAGGGCTCCCCATATCGATAGAAGATTTCTAATAAATCTAATCCGCTCTTTGAAAAGGAAAGGACGATTAAAGGTGCCTCTGCTCCTAGCCCAGTAATAGTTGCCGTTAATCCTCCTTGCAAATCAATCTTTTCACCGACAGTGACTACTCCTCCAACGATAAGGGCTTCCCATTCTTTATCCGATAATTTTCGGGATAAGCGAATTTCAATGATCTGCCTTCCCCTTTTCCCTTTTAATACTGCCGGTATTGTTCGGCTATTGTTTAAGACTAGCAAATCTCCCGCAACCAGATAAGAATCCAGCCTGTTAAAAAAATTATGGGTACACTCTCCTGTAACTGTATCAAGTGTCATTAAACGAACATGATCCCGCTGGATTCCCCTATATTCTGCAGGAGTACGTGCATTTAAATATTCTGGTACTTGGAATGAACGTGCACTACTCATCATTGTTCATCCCTCTTTTCTTGTAAAAAGGATTGAGCCTCAAATCGCTTTCCATTTAATTCGATTGATTCATCTAATGCAAGGCTAACAAATATTCTTGCCACTTCTTTTGGATCCTCTAGCTCATAATCACATGCAGGAACCGCAACCCTATGCATTTCCGTATCCATTTCTCCTGGGTCCACCATGCTGATGCTTACCCCTGTGCCTTGCAGCTCATCTGCCCAGGTTTGTGTTAAACCTTCCACTGCAAATTTAGAAATGCCATATGCCCCCCACTCTGCAAAGCCTGTTTTTCCTGCCTCAGAAGTTATATTGAAAATTCTTCCTTTGTTTCGAGTTAACATGCCCGCCACTACACGCTTTGTAACAAGAAAAGGGTTTATGACATTGACCCGAAGTACTTCGATGAACTCATGGTCTGGATAGTCAGATAACAGCGATGGCCCTGGTCCAAATATAGATGCATTATTAATTAATACATCTACGTGTCCAAACCCCTCCTCCACAATGGATACGAAACGATTTACATCCCTTACATCAGAAACATCCGCCTGAACGGCAATTACTTCTGCCCCAATCGCTAGTGCCTCTTTCTCAATTTTGCGAAGCTGCATCTCGCCTCTTGCACAAATAGCTAGCCGTACCCCTTCTTTAGCCAACGCCAATGTTAACGCTCTTCCAAGACCTTTAGATGCTCCGGTAATCATCACAACTTTTTGTTGGTTCATAAGAATCTCCCGCTTTCTTTATTGTTCTTACCATTATTCTAGAAGGAAAGCACATCTTTGCCATCGGAGAGTGGATGGGGAGCCGCTGCTAAAATATACGGAGAAACATCTACAACTTTAGAATGAGAAACCTTAAAAAAGTAAAAAACGGAGATAGTCAATTGACCGTCTCCGTTCTTTCCTCTTGCTTCAAATCATCTATATTAAACTTATAGCCGAGTCCTCGGATGGAAGAAATATAAGGATAATTAGTAAACTCCGCTATTTTTCCCCGTAGATGTCTGATATGCACATCTACTGTCCTTTCGTTTACAACTCGCTCATTTTTCTTATATATTTCATTGATAATCTGTTCTCTTGATAAGATCTGATCTGGATGGGTCATAAAAAGAAACAGAAGCCTATATTCAAAATGGGTTAATTTTATTTCTTTATCATGGAATTTAACCATTCCCTTTAACGGCTTAATTGTCAGCCCTTTAAAGCTTAATTTACTGCAGCGATTAACCGTTCTTCTTAAGACTGTTTCAATTCTTATCAATAACTCTTCAGGATTTAAAGGCTTCACAACATAATCATCTGCGCCCCTCTTTAAACCTTCAATTTTGTCATGATCATTCCCTTTTTCTGATTGTATGATAATAGGAACATTATTAGAAAGTTGGTTCCGTACCCATGTACAAATATCCAATCCATTCATATCCGAGAGGTTTGTCTCAAGCAATACGAAACAAGGATCATATTTCAGGAATTTCATCTTAGCTATTTGTCCATTCTCAGCCTCAATTATTTCAAAGCCATTTTTAGATAAATACCAGTTAAGCTCCACCCTATTTTCCTCATCGCTATCAATTAGAAGGATTGTTTTTCCTTTCAGCTTCCCATCATTCATGACAATCACCACTTTTCTCTAATACCGTACAACTTACACAATCTAGAAATGGACGCTATTTACCTATATTATATGCTAGAATCATAGAATTGACTAAATAGACTTTAAGAGTACTTATCATTACTGCCCATCCGTTTTCTTCTTACCTGCTAATGTTTCATATGCTGCATCATCAGGTGCATCTCCATTTGGCCAATCCTTAATCTTGTTAAGGAAATCTGGACGATCCATCGAATTAATGAAAGCAGCTATATTCAATGCCTCTTCATCAGTAAAAGAGCCTGCTTCGTAACCGCCCATTGGTGCCTTTGGCATATACTTTTGGATATATCCCGCAGCTGTTCTATTCCTGGCCATGCCAGCACCAATATTGTATGAGTTATCTCCCCATAGGGCAAGTCCTGTGGCACCGCCTGCTCCATCCTGGCCATGACATGTGATGCATGATTGATTATAAAGCTCTCTTCCTGCTTCAACATTAATCTTTGATAAGTCACCCTCAGCCCTTTGAAGCTTTGCCCAAGGACGATCCGTTATACCGTCTGGAACATTCTCTGAAATATACGTATAATAGGCAACCATCGCCTTTAATTCTTGACCTTCTTTAGGTAGAGGCTTTCCATTCATACTTCTAATAAAGCACCCATTAATTCGATCCTCCAAACTCACTTCTCTGCCTGCCCGAGGATTATACTGAGGGTAGGTTTTCGAGATTCCAACTAGATCAAGTGAGTCACCCACTCCTCCATTCGCATGGCAGCTTGCACAACTTAATGTGTTTCCTACATAACCATCTAACACACTGCTTGTTTCATTATGATATTTTTCACCCAGTTTAATCAATTCTCCTTCTTCCCCATCTGGTACCGCATCCATACTTGGAGGTGCGTACGGATGACTCGGTTCTTCTGCTTTCGGCTCTGTACTTGCCAATTCTGTTTTCGCTGGCTTTTGCTGTACATAGAAATACAGACAGGTAAAGCCTACTATCATCGTAACAATAATCGCCATGACAGGTAAGAGCAACGTGTTTCTCTCTTTCATATTCATTCTCCTTTCAAATTTGGTTCCTTAACTTTTACATTTTCTTTGCGAGATTTTCCTACATTTAAATTGTCTAAAAGAAGTGTTAAGGGTTGGTTAATTTATATTGAGCGTTTAGTGAACTTTGATGTCTAATAAATCAATTTCATATAGATGTCATATTCCGCCACAAAAAAAGTGAAGATAGTCAATGACCACCTTCACTTTTCATAATTAATTTCCATTCAATACTCTGAATCCATTTATAGTAGCCTAATAATGATAATAATAAAAGCGGGTTTATTAATGCTGAATACCATAGTTCCCACCAGCCATATTCAAAATATCCCCATGGCGCTGGAAGTTGAACAATACTTTCATAAATTAATAAAGCCGCTTCCCAAATAGCTATGTACATTACCTTTTTCGTAAATGAACTTTTAAAAGGAAACCAATTTAAAAACATAATATTAACTGGAGGGATTAATATCGTATATGCAGGAAGGGCCTCCCAATCAATCCCCTTTGTTACATACCAGTAGCCATGATACTTCAGATCGATAAAGACATCAAAAATCAATTGGAATGATATTGTAAAGAACCATATATGGACCATTTGATTAACTGTTAGGTTTTTTTTTATGAAAAAAGCGATCACATTAACTACTATAACAGACAGGATTAACCCAATCATTCAAACTCTCCTTAGTCATCTTTTTTAATAAGTTTTCTAATATATTTTAATTGCAAATAAAGAATGGCAAAAACGATAGGATATACTAAGGCAGAATGAAAAAGATTCCATTCACTATAATTAAAGAATTCCGTTTTTTCAATGATCCACTCGATAATAACAGAACAAAGTGACCAGCTAAAAATGTAAATTAGCAATTTTTTTTTGCTATCTCCAATTGGTAAATAATTATGGTACAAAATACTTATAGGAATAAAATATAGGAATTCACCTATGAAGCCCATCCACTGAAACCCTTTTCCAAAGTAGCCATATAGCTCATATTTTAAATTTAGGATTAAATCCACACAGATGCCAAATAGCAATGAAAAAAGGGTTGTGGCGTAATTTTCTATTTTTGATAACCTTTTTGGTATGAAATAAGCAATAATATTAAGGACTATAAAAAAGGCAAAGACCCAAAATAACATATTTTTATTTCTCCATTCCCTTACAAACTTAAAGCTTAAGCAGTTGTTCATCTTTGCTCTTAATTCTATGGATAAAGGTCACCAAACCTTATTTATACTATTTCCTTTTTATATCCAAATTATTTATTTTCGATACTTGATCATAGATCCTGCCCCTGTCTGTTTTTAAGAACAAATGCGCAAGCGCCTTGATCACCCCCGACAAGCACAAGACGAGCCTCACGGAAAGGTGTCCTTTACCTTTCTGGGAGGATTGGCTTGTGACCTCGAGGGGGTAGGCGCTGGAGCTGGAGGCAGACAAACTAGTCGCAAAGTTATCCACAACATCCAAATTTATAATTTCGTAGACAACAAAGAAAAATCGCCTGAATCTCCCGATCCAAGCGATTTCTATTCCTTCTATATCTTATTATAATAATCTTGGGCATGATAAGCTTTGAATCCACATGACTCATAAAGCCCTAAGGCATTCGCGTTCTTAGCTTCTACTTCCAAAAAGATAGAATATCCTTTCTTATGCTCACGTTGGATAACCTTAGTTAATGCCTTGCGCCCAATTCCTCTTCCTTGATACTCTGGGAGAATAGCAAACCCGTAGATCCATGCTTCGCCATCTAAATGCCCAACACGCATTTTCCCTACTGTATTCCCTTCAAATTCAATCATATAGAATTGTTCCGTATTTTCTTTTTTGATTCTAGCATTATAGTCTCGGGCATCGTCTTCTTGGAAATTAAAACATTGCACATCTAATTGGATTTCTATATCTAAGTCATTAGGAGTGGAATGCCTGATAACAACATCATCGTTGCATAATAGCTCTTTTTCTTCCCATTTCATCTGATATTCTGTAAATGAATAAGAACAAGAAATTGTTTGCAAAAAGGCTTTTCCTGATTCTGAATGGGATGGAGCATTGAGGAGGATTTGCTTCGTTCCCCGATCCATCCATACCTTTTCAGCTTGATGAAGAAGCTTCGTAAAGATCCCTTTTCTTCGATAACTTGGTGCGACCATTCCACAGACTTCCACTTTATTGCCGAACCCATATAGTCCGAGGAACCCTACTAGCTTCTCTTTCTCATAATAAAGAAAGTCATTCAATTCATTTTCTTTACGGGATTGAAGCATATCCCAATTTAATTTTAATTGATAGGGCTCATCCTTCTCACATATACGCTGGAGCTCCTTGATTTCCATTAACTGTTCAGTCGTTAGCAAATGTATTCCTCCCCTTACAAGCAAATTCATTCAATATATTCTCTCTTTTCGATCCAATTCCTCTGTTTAGGAAAGGTTACTCTCATCCTGACTTGACCTGGTTTGAACAATTGCAGAAATGACAGAGCCAACAGCCTGTATCCAGCTTCCGGTTATATCCAAAGGATCACCTTCCTTATCCTCTTGTTTTTTTTCAGAAGAATTCTTTCGAAAATAATTTATTTGTTCCATTGATTCTTGTTTAGATTCATTATCTGATTCTTGTTTATCTTCACCATCATCTTTTTCCGTGTCTCTCTGTAATTCATTAATGCCGGCAATTACTTGCAATGAATTGCCTATAACCTGCAGCAGATCCCCAATCACATTTAATGCTTTCTCAAGTGATGGTTCCTCTTCTAGTGTATCGGCAATAGCCATGCCTCCTCCTACAGCCTGCAGCAAATTCCCTTTAATAATCAATGACTTTTTCGTCTTTTCCTGAAAATCAAGCAGTATACCGCCAACCACCGTAGTATTTCCAATTGCTTGAACTTCATTGCCAAGTTTATTCAAGGAAATCATTTCAGTTCCATCCGCAATTAGAGCATTCCCTACCGCCTGAAGCACATTTCCCCACAAATTTAAATCATCTTGCTGCTCCTCATTGATCTTATCTGATGGTGTGCTCCCTACTGCATTCATAACTGTTCCAACTGCCTGTATCCATGAACCAAACAATTGCTTTTCCTGATTATTCATTTGATTGATCCGCCCATCCAGATTCTCTTCATACAATGTATTCAATCTGTTGAATGGGTGTTAGCAAAAACCAGGATCTTATTTTACTTGAACACAATTTCTGCCGTTTCTCTTTGCTGCATAAATAATTCCTGCACCATTTCTATCTACTCCATATTTTGAACTACCCCCACTTAATTTCTTACAAAATTTGAAGTGGGAGATTCCTAAGAACACTAGTGTATCCACCAGTTATTGATTAGGCGATCCCTGTCGTTCCAACAGTTAGAAGTCTTAAGGCTTCATTTTTAAGATTTATACTTGCGTTACCATCTCGATTGTGGAATGTTTGGCATACTGGGCATTGCCATTTACGCAGTCCGAGACTTTTAACGTCTTTATTTTTATAGCCACAACAAGAACATAATTGACTTGAAGCGAAGTTTTTTGCAACAGTAACCACTTGTTTCCCGTACCATTTCGCCTTATATTCAATCATTGTCTTGAATTGTGACCAAGATACCTCACTGATTGCTTTAGAAAGATTCCCATTTTTAAGCATATGAGATACCGACAAATTTTCCATTCCGATGATGTCGTGGTTTTTGACGATTTCGGTTGATATTTTGTCGAGATAATCTTTTCTTGCATTTGAAATTCTTTCATGGATACGTGCAACTTTTATTTTAGCCTTGTACCAATTCGAGCCACCTATAGCTCGCCTGCTCATGATTCGTTGTGCTCTTGTTAATTTTTCTTCTAGGGTGCGGAAAAACTTTGGGTTAGAGTAGATGGTTCCATTGGAGAGGATAGCGAAGTCTTTTAAGCCGACATCGATGCCAACAGTGGAATTTGTTTTCGGCCATTCTGATACTTCCACTTCAGTTGTTAAGGATACAAAATATTTACCAGTCAGATTTCGCCTAATGGTCGCACGAATGATTCTACCTTTTACATCACGACTTTTCGCAAAGCGAATGTTGCCTAGTTTCGGTAACTTAATTTTATTTTCAACAACAGCAATGTTTCCGTTTGTGTGCTTCGTGGTATAAGACTGCAATTTGTTCTTTTTGGACTTAAAACGTGGCTGCTTATTTTGCCTTTTGTAGTAGCGCTCATAGGAATCAGCTAAGTTTTCAACGGATTTTTGTAAGGCGATACTATCTACTTCTTTCAAGAAAGGGTAATTTTTTTTTAATTCAGGCAGAGATTTTACCGTTTCGTATTTGTTTAGGTAGTTTCCTTTCCAATTATTTGTTGGAAGTTGACCATTCTGCTTCATTTCTTCGCAAATATGCCAGTAAGCATCTATATCCCTTTGCTTACCAAGAAAGAAATTGAATACAAATCTCGAACAACCTATGGTTTTATTAATGAGTTCAATCTGTTTTTCATTCGGATAGAGACGAAACTTATAGGATTTGTTCACAAGCATATATTTCACCTCACTTCAAGGAACATTTGTTCTTATCGTATCATATTAAGATAGTGTTTGGCTACCGCCAACCGACATTCATCCCCCACTTACTCATTGGGCTACGCCCTTCTCATTCCTTGAAGGGGGAGTCTTCTGTCGGGAAATGATAAAAAAACTGTCATTTTATTTATTATATAGCAGATAATTACTATATGACTAGTTTTAATATTGAAATTATTGGGATCAATCTATCTTCAAAAAAATGAGAAAAAGCTTGAAGTGGCCTCCAAGCTTTCAGTTCATATTCAACATGATTTAATCAGTACTCTTTAATCATTCTTTTCTTCCGACTCTAAATCTTGCTTCGGATCGGGCTGTTTTCCCTTTTCTTTTAATGCTTTATTCGTCTCCATGCTTTCCATGATCTTCCCGTTCTTTTTCATCTCTTCGAAGTTCTGAACCATCGTGCCGTTCAATGGATCCATTTCCTCTTTCATATCTCTCTTCATCACATTCACCTCTTTTTAGATTGGCTGATTAAAGGGATTTCATTAGAGTCTTCATGGATACTTACTAGAGTTATTGCAGTTTTTCATTGTAAAACTTTACAGAGTATACAGCCCCTTCACTAACCATATTATTATCTTCTATATCGCTTGGATGGGGGTTTCCACCCTTTTCAATTGGCAGACTCTCCGTTTTATCGAAAGGAGAGGGTTTTATCTTTCTTTTCCATTCTCTTAATAAGTCCTTCGCCCTTATTCTGTTTGGTTTTGAGGACAACCAGATCGCTGTAGAGGCTCCAACCCCAACACCTAAGGCTGTTAGTGATTTGACAAGTGACACTTGCTTCATAAAGAGTCCTCCTTTTAATAGTATTAAGTGAATCTATTAGAAGTAATACCCTTTCTCTATCAAATTAAACATTTTTTATATGATTCCAGCTGGCACCCAGCCGACAAGACCATTTGATTTTTTTACTAGTATATAATCTGGTTGGTTCGCATCAAGCACCATTACAGCCTCATCTTCCTTCACTGACAGAAAGGTTGTACTTAAATCATCTTTACAATACACACCTTTATCATTTTCAACTAAGTATTCATTTTTCACCCATTGTTTATATCCGAGTTTACTATTTTCACAGAGTGTAAAAGCTGACTCTCTCTGAATGATTCTCATTTCATAATTAGGCCAGGTCACTGTACCGACCCGATGTGTCAGATCTGTGTAATCCTTTTTCACTTTTCGCTCATCTGTCAGCTCATCAACAAACTGAAATGTATATTCGTTATTTTCGATAATCAGAGCGTTGAGCTGGCCATCTCTCTTAATCTGATTTCCACCATCAATGGCAACTATTCTCTTCTTGCTATCTATGAACGGATTATTGGAACATTCGTTATCAAAGCGATAGTTAACTGCTGGCCAATGTCCAACAATGACATTTTTCTCTGCCTGATGTTCTTTGTCTAGAAAAGAATCCACAGACAATGCGCAATCTTCGTCTGTTTCCTGCCAATCAGGGCGATTCTCAATTCCCGCATGGATCATAATGAAAGATTCTGTCTCAAATGCGACAGGCAATGACTCCAGCCATTCGATTTCTTCCTTATAATGCTGTTTGTAGAAACTCGCAAGCTGTTGAATATTACTAAAGTCTTCTAATGATTGATGTTTTTCCTCAAGCATTTCATTTAAAATTGAATGCTTTTGCTTCTTCATATAGGAAAGTATGGCTTCATTTTCTTCAAAAACATACCGATACAAAATATCGCAATTTCCTTTTGTGACGAATACATCGTCAGATTGCTCCGTCATCTTTTTCACATAACGAACAACTGCTAAGCTATTCTTCCCCTTCTCACAAAGATCTCCATTGATAAATAAATAATCATTCGGTGTGTAATGGACTTTTTCTAAGAGTCTTGTAAATAAAGCCAAGCTTGCATGGATATCTGAAATGATAATGACTCGTCTGTTTGGGTTTAGTTTTAGTTCGCGAACATTTAACATGATTGTCTCCTATTTGTATAATTTTTGGATAATTCGTTATTTTATCATATCATTTTTCTACTATTTTGTTTTTATCTAATATAGAAGATTCGATAATTGTTGAATTTGTTATTCTAAATATGTAGAATATAAAATATAAAGGCTGTTTTTGCAAAGTTTGTTGCGTTTAACTTGGTTTGGGTAGAGGTTGATTTCCGCTCCAATCAACTAGTCAATTGGTAAACAGAAAACTTGTTCAAAAACAACAATCTATTAGAAATGAGCCAATATAAATAAGAGAGAGGTGTTATTTTTGGATGTTTTAAATTTGACAAGCAGGAAGAGAGAAACTTATCAAATTCAACTGGAATACTCTTTGTTATGGGAATGTGCGTTAGGGATCGCCGCGATTACAAATACTCCGCTCATTCAAACATTGGAGAAACCGCTAGACTATTGGACAGACATCAGAAATTCTGCACCAAAGGATTTATTGCAGCAATTAGACTTTGTCGAAAAGAACAATACGTGGAAGGCATTGCTCCAGCTACTGCACAACAAGCCCTTCATTCATCTTTCAGAATTCACATCCTATGTACAAGAGCTCCCGCCAGCTGATTTAAAAGTTAAATGTTTGCCTTATCTAGGCTCTACTTTTCAACAAATAAGACATAATGCAGCACATGGAGATGAATCTGCCATGAAAGAAATGCAAAGCTTAACTAGCAATCATCCTTATCTGCCTCACTATATTGCTTTTATTTGTCAAACAGATGCAACGATTCTAAAAGAGCATCTAGTTCAAGTCATGACAAGGTGGTATGAAGCTGTTCTAAAAGAAAATGCCCAGAAGCTTGAAACCATTTTACAAACAGATTATGAAGCGAAAAAAAAGATGGCAGAAAAAATGACATCAGAAGAGCTTGTTGAATGGTCAACTGGCGGAATGACATACTTGCCCGAGCCAAGTGTACATAGAGTCATATTAATTCCACAATACATTTACCGCCCATGGAATATAGAAGCGGATATAGAGGGCGCAAAGGTTTTCTATTATCCTATAGCTAATGAAAGCATCTTGCCAAATGATAAATATACACCTAATCACTTTTTCATCCTTAAGCATAAAGCATTAGGAGACGAGGTCCGTCTGCGAATCATTAAATTACTGTTTGAGGAAGACCGTACATTACAAGATCTAACTGAACAATTAGACATTGGCAAATCGACGATCCACCACCACCTTAAGATTCTTAGAGCAGCAAAATTAGTAGAAATCGTTCAATCTAAATATTCATTAAAAAGAAAAGCACTCGAGGGCTTATCGAAAGAATTAGATTTTTATTTAAAACAATGATGTATAGGTGGGGGTTCAATGAAGAAAAGTATATTACAAAATCGATCATTTCTATTTGTCTGGATAGGAAATGCCATTTCTGAATTAGGCGGAGCTTTCGGCACCTTTTGCAATTCCATTCTTATTTATCAGCTGACCGGTTCCCCGATGGCCCTCGGGAGTATGTGGCTTTTATATTTCCTTCCTTCTCTTATCCTCCAGCTGTTCATTGGTCCATTTATTGATCGCTGGAGCCGCAAATGGATTATGATCTTTTCGCAATGGACAAGAGGGCTTATTTTTCTTATTCCTCTTGTTTCATTGTTAACAGGAACTCTGCTCCCATGGCATATTTTTGCCGTCCAAATCATCATTGGATTGATCACACCTGTTTATACACCAGCTAACCAAGCGATTACCCCTTCGATTGTAGCTAAAGAGCAGTTGCCTGCAGCGAATGCGTATTTGGATGGAACTGTTCGATTAATGACTTTTATGGCTCCTATTTTAGGAGGGGTGGTGGTGGAGTACATTGGTGTAAAGCCAACATTAGTCTTTGTAAGTGGATTTCTTATCGTGAGCGGTACGCTTTTACTTTTTATAAAAGAGGAAAAGATAACTCAGCCTGTGCGAAAATCCTGGCTGCAGCAATTTACGGAAGGCATATCCTATTTTTTCAAGCAGCCTGTCATCGTCTGGCTAGGTATCTTTCTTGCATTTGTTCAATTTGGAGTAGGCGTAACAATGGTTATCACTCTTCCCTATATCACCACCGAGCTATCAGGTACTTATGCTGAATACGGCTATTTCATGGCAAGCTTCCCGCTCGGTTATATCATCGGTTCCATGCTGATCGGAAAAATCAAATTGAAAAGCCGCCGAGTGCTAATGCTTGGGGCCCTCGTTATAGGCGGGCTAACCTTTATCTCCCTAGGCATTAATCACAATATTTATGTTGCCTTTATAACTGAAGCAATCGCTGGAATCGCAATGGCGTTCTTCGGTGTGCATAACATAACAATCTTTCAACAAATGGTACCGAATCATTTAATAGGTAAAGTTATTTCCGTAAGATTGTTAATAATTAGAGGAGCGATGCCTTTAGGGGTCATTGCAGCAAGTGTATTAAGTGAGCTATGGGGAATACGTCCATTGTATCTCTTTATTGGGACGATTATTTGTACAGTTTCTTTATTGGGCATTTTTCTCCCCTATTTCAAGTTTATCGATCATCCTATTGATAAAGGGATGGCTTCATAGGAAGATCGTGGGGGCAGTAGCCACTACTGCCCCACAGGGAAATGCTTCTTTACGGCATGGATGAAGGACCTTTTTCCTGTGAATCGGACTCGTTTTGTCCTTCATCGAAGGGATGAACGACTTTTTCCTGCGAATCGGACTCGTTTTGTCCTTCATCGAAGGGATGAACGACTTTTTCCTGTGAATCGGACCCGTTTTGTCCTTCATCGAAGGGATGAACGACCCTTTCCTGCGAATCGGACTCGTTTTGTCCTTCATCGAAGGGATGAACGACCCTTTCCTGCGAATCGGACTCGTTTTGTCCTTCATACGAATTTATTTCAAAACAAAAGAAACCCTAATCAATTAACGCTTCATTCATTCGCACCAATAGTTCCCCAAAGATGTCTTTCTCTTCGTTTGACCAGTCTTCTAGCATATTATGATAGCGCTTAATTCTCATTTCTTTGTCCATTATTAGTTTTTCTCTGCCTAGTTCAGTGATTTCAAACAGACTTACTCTGCGATCTGTTGGATCTGAATAACGAAAAATGAATCCTTTGGCTTCGATTGCAGAAGCCTGTCTAGATAGAGTCGAAATATCTAAATTAAATGCTTCTGCCAGTGTTTTCAACTGGGATGCACCACATTCATCTAAATGCCTTAATAATAAATAGACAGATCTCTCTAAATGCCCGATCTTTTTATCAGAAATATCTAAGTATACTGCTCGTCGAATTAAGGTAGTCAGTTCATATTCGATTAGTTCAATTGCCTTTTTATTTTTTTCGTGCACTTTATACCCTCCACTTAGAGTTTAACAATTTATTGACAAACAACTATTTACTTGTATAATACAAACATATACTTGTATCGTACAAGCATTTGAGTATAAAGTAAAGATACTAACTAAAATCGTTATGATTTTACATAATAAAGGGGGAAAGTTGTTCTTATTGTTAAGAACAGCATTTTTTATGAAGGGATTAAGAGTTATATTTCAAATTGCCATCCTGTTTGCATTCTCGATGATTGGGGAAGTTCTCCATAACATATGCCATATCCCAATCCCAGGAAGTATCATTGGTTTGATTCTATTACTTGTTTGCTTATCATTCAAAATCATTCCAATGAAGGTGATTGAGAATGGAGCAAATTTTTTATTAGCTTTTCTCCCATTATTATTTATCCCTGCCATGATCGGAATAATGAAATATCCATCATTATTTTCAAAAAGCGGGGCTATCTTATTTTTGATTGTCGTCATCAGCACCATTATAACCATGATTGCTGCGGGAGCAGCTAGCCAACTCTTAGAAATGAGAGCCAAAAAGCGAAAGGAAAAAGAACAGTGCAACAATCACTTATCGCAATCATTATAATTATTGTAACAGTCACAGCTTACTTGTTAATGACGAAGGTATATACTCGTTTTCCGAACCCAATTTTGATTCCCGTTCTAACTACAACCATTTTGATTATCTTGCTTCTCATATTCTTTCATATCACGTACGAGGAATATATGATTGGCGGAAAATGGATTCATTCATTGCTAGGACCTGCCGTTGTTGCTTTAGCATTGCCACTATATAAAAATCGTCATATTTTATTAAGTTACATCCTTCCGATTATTACTGGTGTATTGATCGGATTATTCTCTGGAATGGTTAGCGGAATTTTGATTGCAAAGGTCTTTGGAATAAACCGTGATTTAATTCTTTCGATTATACCTAAGTCGATCACTACTCCTGTAGCCATCCAGATTGCAGCAGACTTAGGGGTCGAGCCTTCTATGACCATTGTATTTGTTATGATTGCTGGCTTTTCCGGTGTCATTCTAGGGCCAATCATTTTAAAATGGGCTCGCATCAACAGCCCTATTGGGAAAGGGATGGCATTTGGGAGTGCAGCACATGCGCTTGGGACCTCAAAAGCATTTGAGTATGGTGAGCTTACTGCTTCTATTAGCTCTGTTTCTATGACATTATGCGCTGTGCTTGGATCTGTGTTTGGACCAATTGTGGCGTGGGTTTTTCATATTTAAAACTTATGAAAAAGGGGCAAATCGAATGATTCCATTACCAAACGAGTTTGTCATAACAATCAGATCTGTCCACAAAGAGAATGGTGAACAATGGCTGAATCATTTTAATAAGCTAATTGAAAAATGTGAGGCGCGCTGGGACATCCAAATCATGCCTCCATTCCCGCTATCTTATAATTTCGTTGCTCCTGCTGTGCGAAGAGATGGGAAAGAAGTCGTTGTTAAGCTTGGCGTTCCTAGTGAAGAATTCAATGCTGAAGTAAACGCTCTTCAGCTATTTAACGGGCGTGGAATGGTTAAGATCATAGATGTCGATCTCCAAAACGGAATTCTCATTCTTGAACGATTAACTCCAGGAAAAATGTTGGCCTCTATAGAAGATGATGCGCAAGCGACACGTATTGCCTCTAGAGTGATGAAAGCATTGTGGGTTCCCGCGTCCGATTGCCTGCAGATTCCTACTAGTGAACAAAGGGAACGAGCTCTATTAAACATATGGCTAGAAAACCCTGAAGGAATTGGCCCCATAACAAAAGAGATGCTTCAGAAAGCAACTGGAACATTTACAGCATTGAATAGATCTATAGAAAGGCCCTACCTGCTTCATGGCGATCTTCATCATTATAATATATTGAAGACTGGCAGTGATTCATGGGCAGCCATTGACCCTAAAGGATTAATTGGCGATAGAGAATATGATGTCATTCAATTTTTATTGAATCGACTGCCCACAGAAAATTGGTCAACTGTGATCGAGAAGCGTATAGCCTTTTTAACAGAAGAATTAGATCTGGATAGACAAAGAATTTATTCATGGGGTTTTGCCCATTCCGTTTTAGCTACATGCTGGTCTATTGAGGATCACGGAAATTACGATGAAGCTTTTTATCAGGCGATACAATACTTTTGGGACCGTTGCCGACCTATTTAAGGGTTGGATAAATTGGTCCTTTTTTAATGACTCCGATTATTAATTAATTTCCCTTCCTCTGGAATCCTCCGTTTTATTGCGCAAGTGTGAAGGAACATGGTACCTGTCCCCATATCCCATTTCATGATATAATTACAGAAAATTCAAAAAGGGATGTTGAATATGCAGAAACACTTTGTAGCTATGGGAGATAGCTTAACAGTTGGAATTGGGGATGAAGTGGAGGGAATTAAACTATCAAGTTGGGTACATACCTTTGCGCAATTGCATTCACCTCCATTCCTATCCACTAATTTGGCAAAAAGGGGATTATTAACGAAGGAAGTCCGCATGACACAGCTTGAAAAGGCTCTAACACTGCAAGCTGATATTGTTAGTCTGATTACTGGAGCAAACGATATTTTAAAAGGGCGTTGGAATCGCAATGAATATAAAGATGAAATGGAACATATGATTGATGCATTAAGCAAAACGGGAGCAACAATCATAATTGGGAACATGCCAGACTTTACTGCTAGATTGCCTGTCCCTGCTGAACAAAAGCAAGTATTAAAGGAACAATTAATTGAAGCCAATGAAGTGATCCAATTACTTAGTCATGAATACATATTTCACCTTATCGATTTTTGGAATACGCCTTTAGCACAGGATCCTAGCATTTGGTCTAACGATTTGATTCACCCTAATTCAAAAGGGTATCAGGAAATTGCAGCAATGATCTATGATCAGGTAATAAGAGGCAATTGAATAAATAAAGATAGGACAAGACTTAAAAATAAAAGGAGTGTATCCTATGTCGCATGTGAAAGATTTATTATCGGATCAACTATTAGCTAATGCAAATGATCCTAGCTGGTATCTGCCATTTTCAGACTCAGTGAAAGACTTGTCAGAGGACGAAGCCTTTTGGAAGCCTCATGAAGATTGCAATAGTATTGCGGAAGTTGTACAGCACCTGCTTTATTGGAATGAAACATGGCAAACAAGATACGAGAAGTCACACGTCAATGCTGTACCTGCCTTGGAAAATAATGATCAAAGTTTTGTACTTCCGGAAAACAAGAGCTTCCATGAGTTAAAAGAACGGCTACTTGAAGTGCTTTTACAATGGCAAAGTCTATTAACAGTGGAAAAAGTGGAAAGTGACGTGAACGGGTTCCCTGAACAAGTAAAGTGGTGGGAGATCCTTGGCAATATACAATCTCATAATGCCTATCATATCGGACAAATCATTTATATTCGGAAACTGCAAAAAAGCTGGCAAAACCATAGCATTTGGGATGCGTAATGTAATTCATAATAGAACATATGAGGTTTCGTGCTAGAAACCTCATATGTTCTTTATTTTTCGCTTTGGTAGGAAGTCGTTTTTCATACTATCAGGCAAATTTTTCACTTTATCTAGCAACTTTTCTAAGCTATCTAGCAACTTCCACATTTTATCGAGCATTTCATTTTTCCCGCGCAAAAAAAGCCTGGAACGATGCTCCAAGCTTTTTTTGTACAATTATTCAATTGCGGCTTTAATTTGCTTTGTATAAAAGTAACGAACGATAAAGAAGTAAATAACCTGTATCAGTAAGAAAACGCTAAGCACAATGACCGATTCTTTAAACAGATTGTAATAGAACATATGAGCTAACGCAGTCAGTGCAACCGCTCCATGAATAAGTGCGACAAGAATTGGCGCAAAGAAGAGGATTGCCGTTTGTCGGTTCAGAACCTTCTTTAGTTCTTTTACAGTCAGACCCATTTTGGCAATGGATTTAAACTTTTGCTTATCTTCATCTAAATCCGTGTACAGTCGGAAATATAAAAAGCTGCCGGCTGAGACGAAAAAGACAATGCCGATAAACAGACCAACAAATAGAACTGGACCATAGGCTTTATTGATTTGATAGACATTATACTCACCTGAAGTAAATTTATATACTGGGACTTCATCATATAGCTTTTCAGAAGCTTCTAGTACTTGCTGCTCTCCATCTGTTGCCTGCCATGCGTAAAAATTCGCTTCGCTTTTTGGAGCAGGAAGTGCGGAGTAATCCTTATCTGAGACAACATAATATGAATCGGTTGCAGGTAGTGCTCTTGAAAAAATCACTTCATCAGGCTTCAATGTTACACCTGTATTTAGCTCAATTGGTACATTTATTAATTCCTTTGTCTGTCCAAAAGCAACACCCTCAAATTCAACAACGACGGCTTGCCCCTCTTGAATCTCGATTGGCTTTTCTCCGATTAAATGTGCAAAGCGGTTAAAATCGGATACTTTTGCGATTAATATGCGATCATCGGCAATCTCATAATAACTGAGCAGTGTCTGCTCTGTATCAGCCTTAATATTTTCCTCATGTAATACTTCATTAATCAAACTGACATCCTGCGCTTCCTTATCATTATCATCCGTATATGACATGTAAGTAAACGTATTAGGGTTTGCGGTTTTTGTTCCATCTGTTAGGAACACCTGAAATCCAAATAAGGTTCCTATTGCACTAAATGCTACCGTTGAAACCATTGCTACCATGAAGAACGTCCTTGCATTATCCTTCATTCGGAAGGAAAGATCAGAAAACAGCAGCATATTTGTTTTATGCCAGAAAACTGTCTCCTTATCCTTTAACCTGCGGATCACAAAAACACTTAATTGTGTAAACAGCAAATACGTACCGATTGTAACAACAAGAATGACCGGGAGCATCACAGCTAATACAACCATCCCTTTTGTTACTAATGCAACTACATAGCCTGCTCCGAGCAGCACAATCGCGGTGATTGTTAAAAAGCGGTTGGCCTTAGGCTCTCCTTTTGATTTTTTACTTCCTTTAATTAAATCATTTAACTTTTTCGTGCGGAGAACATAAGAAACAAATAACGAGATAAAGAAAAAGAGCACAATAAAGGAAACAAAAGTAAGTAAGGTTGCCTGAATCGGCAAATAAAAATTCAACTCATTTCCAATGACTAATACATTTTCCGCTAACAGCAAGATGCCTTTAGCGAAAACTAATCCAAGCACAATGCCGCTTATTGTTGCAAAAAAGCCGATTAACATATTCTCCAAAAATACCATGGAACGAATTTGCTTTACCGACATCCCTTGCATCATTAACAAGCCAAACTCTCTTTTACGAGACTGCAAAAAGGAGCTCATCGAATATAGAATGAAGAAAAACGAAAACACGTAAATAATACCTGAAGAAATGTTCATTCCCTGTATTACGTTTTTATTCATCTCATCCCCACTTAATTCGGGGTGAAAAGCAAAGATCGAAAACGTGAAAAAGACCATCACTGTGAACAAGCTACTTAGGAAGTAAGCGGCATATAGCCTTTTATTCCGTGTGACGTTATTAAACGCGAATTGGCGAAAGGTCATGTGCATCCCCTCCCAGTAAAGAAAGTGTGTCAATAATCTTTTGGAAAAAGGCCTGTCGATTATCGCCACGATGAATTTCTGAATAAAACTTTCCGTCACGAATAAAGACCACGCGATTACAATAGCTAGCCGCCTGCGGATCATGAGTGACGAGCATCATCGTTGTCTGCTCTTTTTGATTAATGGATTCAAGCATTTCCATGACATCCTTTGATGACTTGGAATCCAGATTTCCTGTTGGTTCGTCAGCCAGTAACAGCTTAGGCGTATGAATCATTGCTCTTGCTACAGCCGCTCTTTGGGCCTGTCCACCAGAAATCTCGTACGTGCGTTTTTTCATAATGCCCGTAATCCCTAGCTTTTCAGCTATTTCATTTGCTTTCTCTTTCATTTCCTTCACTTTCTTTCCATCCAATGTCAGTGGAAGGACAATGTTTTCTTCTACTGTTAGCGTGTGAAGTAAATTAAATTCTTGAAAGACAAAGCCCAATTCGCGACGACGAAATTTAGCTAATTCATCCTTTTTTAACCGATGAGGGTTCTTGCCATTGATTAAAATTTCTCCAGCTGTCGGTTCATCAATTGTAGCAATCATATTAAGCAAGGTTGTTTTCCCGCTTCCAGATGGTCCCATGATTCCAACAAATTCACCAGTTTCAATTGTTAAATCTATATCTGTTAACGCACGGTATGCGATTTTTCCTTCATAAATCTTACTTACTTTTCTCACATTCAGCATCACAAGATCTCCTTTCAAACTTAAACTTCATTTGATCTGTGATTAGTATAACGCTGTACGCATGATAATAACGATCGATTCTTCTTTCACTTTCCTTACATCGCTGTAAGGTTTTGCGTTTCGCTGAAAATCATTCGAAAGGTACTTCCTTCCCCTACTCTCGAATCAAGTTCAATTCGATGCCCTAGGTGCACAAGAACCTCTTTCGTTAAATAAAGTCCCATTCCTGTTGACTCCCTAAATTTCCGACCATTTTCTCCTGTGAAAAAGGGATCAAAAATACGTCTCCTATCCGTATCTGGGATACCGACGCCAAAGTCTGTCACTTCTAGGATAGCTTCCTGCTTTTTTTCATAAATAGATATAACAATGCTGCTGCTTTTTCCAGCAGAATATTTAACCGCGTTATTCACCAGCTGTGAGAGCATAAAAAACAGCCATTTTTCATCTGTTTCTACCGTGATACCTTCCTTTTCTACTTCAAGCTTGGGATATACTTGATTCCTTATGTAAAACCGCTTATTTTCTCGATTTACTTCATTGACGATTTTCTCTAACACAACCGGTTTAATATGAAAATCCTGTTCAATTGTTCGTAATCTTGCCATATACAGAATCGTATTTAGTCCTGTTTTCATGCGTTCGGTTTCTTCACGTATATTGGATGAGTCAGGTTCATCCAGGTTTTGTGCCGTGAGCTCAATAACCGATAGTGGAGTCTTCATCTGATGCACCCATTGATCCATGAACTTTAAATGCTCTGCCTGGTCATGCTCTAGTTTTTTTATTTGGTTCTGATAATGCCTATACTGATCTCTCAATAAATTATCAAATGCTTCTGATATAGGGGCTTGCTCTGTTTTTTGGAAAGAATCATCAAGAGTCTCTAACGGATTACTTAGACGTCCATAAAACTTGCGACGGCTATAATAATAGTAGAAAAGGTAGCATCCTAGAAAAAAGAAACTAAGGAAAACGCCATACACCGCTGGACTTATGTAGTGGTAGCCATCTAGCCAATAAATGGAGCAAAAGGCGATAAATTGTACGATTTGTACGGCAATCAATAGGCAGTGCTCTCTAAAAAACAGCTTCATTTCTTTTCCGCTCCAGTCCATGAAACATTTAGACGATAGCCAGCACCTCTAACTGTTTCTACCGCATCATTTATCCCGAGCTCCTGGAACTTCTTTCTGACCCTCGTTATATTGACATTTAATGTATTTTCATCTACATACACATGGTCATCCCAGAGCTTTTCAAGTAAATCTTCCCGTCCAGCAACACGAGGATGGCGTTCCATCAAACTTTCAATAATATCCGCTTCTTTTTTCGATAATGAAACAATTTTTGTATCAAAAGTTAATTCCATTCTTTCAGGAAGAAGCTTAAGCCCCTCTTTTTCTAAAACCCGTTCTTGAGCCTGCACTGCGTATTCTCCATACGCACGGCGAAGCTGACTTCGGATTTTTGCCATCACGATTTCAGGGTGAAAGGGCTTAGTGATAAAATCATCTCCTCCATTTTCCAATGCCATCACTTGATCCATCTCCCCTATTCTTGCTGAGATAAAGATAACCGGGCAAATCGATTTCTTTCGAATCTGCCTACACCAGTAATAACCATCATAACTTGGGAGATTAATATCAAGTAGGACCAGGTCAGGTGCGTTCTCATTAAAATTATCTATTACATGATCGAAATCAATTACTTTGGTAACATGGTAGCCATATTTTTCGATATATGACTGTAAATGCGCTGCAATTTTCGGGTCATCCTCTACAATCATAACTTTTTGCATTTAGCTCACTCCTTTTTTCAAAAATGGGGTACATCCCCCCACCACAAACGTTACATATACATTCCATTATATAAAATATAAATTACATTTTACTACAACCATCCTCATTGGAAATTTGCCCATTAAAAGTTTTATTTAGGAATAACAATGGGGTTTTAATTAAAAAAGACCAAAACGACTAAAGTATGCCCCTCTAGTCGTTTTGGAATTATTATTATTTGTTTTCTTCCATTACAGCAAAGTAATTTCCCTCATTATCTGCAAAGTTAAATACCCTTCCAGAAGGGAGATTTACGATTTCTCCAACTGTCACATTTTTAGCGGAAAAATCTTTATATAATTGATCGAGGTTATCGGAATAAAACATGATTGAAGGTGTACCAAGATTTAGTTCAGGCTGCATCTTTGCAATTAGTTCTTTATTATGGAGAATGATACTTGTCTCTGCATCCTTTGTTGGAGCTAATTCAATCCATCTCATTCCTTGGCCGTTATCTTCTTCAGAAATGACGCTAAAGCCAAACTTTTCTATCCAAAACTGCTTTGTCTCATCTTGATTGTTTACGTATAACATAATTTGATTGATTTTCTTAATCATTGAGTACACTCCATTCTATCATTTCAATTCTTTAACAGTATAAGCTGTTCGTCCTCCTTCATACTAGCCTTATATTAAAGGGATGCATTAAATATTTGAATCAGCCGACTTTCAATGGAAAGAGCTTGGTCGATAAACCAGAAGAGAGTACCATCACAGGGCACTCTCTTCGCTTTAACTAATTAATTACCTACTAACTTATGCTTCTCAGTCGCCTTAGATACCTTCTGTTTCTCACCACTGCCACTAAACTTAAATATAGCAATTCCGGCAACTATAATCATTACCCCCATCAAATGCTTGAAAGTAAAAGGAACCTGAGCGAGACCTAGCCATCCGAATGAATCAAATAGTAAAGCAAAGCCAAGCTGAGATGTCATCATAATAGAAATTGTATACGTAGGGCCAAGCAGCTTCATCCCATTAACGATACAGGTCACTACCCCTACTCCGATTAAACCACTGAACCAGTACCATGTTTTCATATTTTGCAAATCAAACAACTGCTTTCCTTCAAAAACAAGACCAAATAGAAAGGATGCAAGAAAACCTAAGCCTAATACTAATGTCGTTGTTGACCAGGTGCTCGCTCGTTCATTCACTTTACTGTTAAAAATATTTTGCAAACCAACTAAAGAGCCTGCAATGATTGCAAATAAAAGTCCAACAACCATATTTATTTCTCTCCTTTATTCGTAAATATTCTTACCTGCCATCATTCGTAACCCTTCTCTATTTACTATAAATATCCGGCCTTTGTTGCGTTCAATCAAACCTTCCGTACAGAATTTCCCAATCACTCGATTCAAATGTCGATAGCTTGTTCCTATTAAATTCGATGTATCCTTTATATTAATACTAAGATGTTCATTAAATAGTGGATCCGATTCATCAACAGATACAGATAATAGATAACTTGCTAATCGAACTTCTACTGGATAAAACAAATGGAAGCTTAATGATTGAGACTTAATCGTAAATTTCCGTGTGATAATATCTAATAAAAATTGGAGCAGTGGCGAATAATCTTTGCTGTATTTTTCCAAATAACTATAATGGACACCAATCATATGGACATGTGTTACTGCCTCAACTGTATTAATGATGTCAATATCTCGCAAATATTCAATATCTCCAATCACCTCTAGCGGTGTTTTAAATGAAAGAATCAATGTGTTGCCTTCTGCAGAAGTTGTATATATTTTTAATTTCCCCTCAACTAGCACATATAAATACTGTGCGGTATCCCCTTGAGAACAGATGATTTCTCCCTGTTCAAAGCTGTACAGTGACAAATGAGGGATTAATGGTTCATTAAATATCGTTTCGATTTGATGAGCATGTAAAAACGAGTTGATTACTTCTTTATCCTTTTGCTCCTTCATCATCTGCTCACCCCTAATCTTCTCTAATTAATTATGTGATCAACTGCTTAAAATTAACACACCAGCAATCATCATTCCAATCCCGATGAACTGCGGCATCCTCATTTTCTGCTTCCGTACACCAAACCAGCCATTCACATCAATAATGAAGGTTAATGTTAGCTGAGCAATTAAGATTGCAGCGATCGTAATAGTTACACCAATTTTTTGGATAGCCACGACATTACTAAAGATAATAATTGCCGCAAGAGCTCCTCCAGTCAAATATAATGGTTTTACTTCCTTGAACCCTTCCCACTTTCTATCACGAACGATCATTAAGATAATAAGGGACATGATGAATCCTGTTAACTGGGTAATCGTTGCTGCTTGCCAAGTACCTATATCTTGACTTATTCGAGCATTAGCAACTCCTTGCACTGTAATAAAAGCTCCGCCCAAAAACGCAAAGATGCTTCCTTTCATATTCTCTCTCTCCTCACTTAGATTTAACTTAATTAAATGTTAAATCCAAGCACTTTGGAAAGGACATATGTCCCTAACTTAACAGCACTCCCTTTTCTATCTTCCATGACCAAGCTTTCTTAATCAAAAAAAACCCTTTAGACGCGATTGTCTAAAGGGGTAAAATGTATGTATTCAATTTTAATATTAATGAGGCAAAAAAAATAAACCTACTAGGTTTGTTTATTATCCATTGTAGAACTCTAGATTACGTTCTGATAAAAATGGAGCGGGTGAAGGGAATCGAACCCTCGACAACAGCTTGGAAGGCTGTGGTTTTACCACTAAACTACACCCGCATTTTATTTTAATACTATCTAAAGAAATGGCTGGGCTAGCAGGATTTGAACCTACGCATGTCGCAGTCAAAGTGCGATGCCTTACCGCTTGGCTATAGCCCATTGAAGTTCCATCATGAATTACATCTTTGAATAATCCACATGAATTTAAATTACGAGAATGGGGCGACTGATGGGAATCGAACCCACGAATGTCGGAACCACAATCCGATGCGTTAACCACTTCGCCACAATCGCCATATTAAAAATGGTGGAGGGGGGCAGATTCGAACTGCCGAACCCGAAGGAGCGGATTTACAGTCCGCCGCGTTTAGCCACTTCGCTACCCCTCCAAAAAAGGTGGCTCAGGACGGAATCGAACCGCCGACACAAGGATTTTCAGTCCTTTGCTCTACCGACTGAGCTACTGAGCCAAATTATGAATTTTCCTATAAAAAATGGCGGTCCGGACGGGACTCGAACCCGCGACCTCCTGCGTGACAGGCAGGCATTCTAACCAACTGAACTACCGGACCATATTGCGGGGACAGGATTTGAACCTGCGACCTTCGGGTTATGAGCCCGACGAGCTACCGGGCTGCTCCACCCCGCGATAGTAATAGTATGAAATTTCTTAAATGCTTAAATTTTGCGGATTAAATAACCGCCCCGATTTCAGATTGATTATTCAAGTAGCAGCTCAATCGGTGCGCTGAAGAATATTCTTCGAAGCGTATTCGATCGTGCTCCACCCCGCGATAATAATATTAAAATAATGGAGGAGGAAAGGGGATTCGAACCCCTGCGCGGTTTGACCCGCCTGTCGGTTTTCAAGACCGATCCCTTCAGCCGGACTTGGGTATTCCTCCGAATAATTTAGTAGCGGCAGAGGGGATCGAACCCCCGACCTCACGGGTATGAACCGTACGCTCTAGCCAGCTGAGCTACGCCGCCAAATCAATATATAATACTTAATTTTTAAATATATGGTGGAGCCTAGCGGGATCGAACCGCTGACCTCCTGCGTGCAAGGCAGGCGCTCTCCCAGCTGAGCTAAGGCCCCTTATTACTATAATATCTACGGCTGGTCGGGAAGACAGGATTCGAACCTGCGACCCCTTGGTCCCAAACCAAGTGCTCTACCAAGCTGAGCTACTTCCCGTAAATTTATGGCGCGCCCGAAAGGAGTCGAACCCATAACCTTCTGATCCGTAGTCAGACGCTCTATCCAATTGAGCTACGGGCGCATGTATAAAATAACAAATGGTGCCGAGGACCGGAATCGAACCGGTACGGTAGTCACCTACCGCAGGATTTTAAGTCCTGTGCGTCTGCCAGTTCCGCCACCCCGGCAAGCAAATGGAGCGGAAGACGGGATTCGAACCCGCGACCCCCACCTTGGCAAGGTGGTGTTCTACCACTGAACTACTTCCGCCTATTATTATAAATGGTGACCCCTACGGGATTCGAACCCGTGTTACCGCCGTGAAAGGGCGGTGTCTTAACCGCTTGACCAAGGGGCCGACAAAAAGATATTAGACGAAAAAAATAGCCCAATTAGGGCTTAGCCTGGCGGCGTCCTACTCTCACAAGGGGACAGCCCCTAACTACCATCGGCGCTGAGAAGCTTAACTGCCGTGTTCGGGATGGGAACGGGTGTGACCTTCTCGCTATCGTCACCAGACTATTTTTAGTTGAAGGATTATTCCTTCAAAACTAGATAACAGACAGACATCATTTTTGTCCAGCTACGGCTCCTAGCTTTTCGGCCGTTTCAATCCATCCCTACAAATCCAAAAGCAGGATTTGCAGTGCTGGCTTTCCAACGTCTCTCAAAGCTGATCAGTCGCCTTCGCCTTTCGTTTTTGGTTAAGTCCTCGACCGATTAGTATTTGTCAGCTCCACGTGTCGCCACGCTTCCACCTCAAACCTATCAACCTGATCATCTTTCAGGGGTCTTACTAGCTTGACGCTATGGGAAATCTCATCTCGAGGGGGGCTTCATGCTTAGATGCTTTCAGCACTTATCCCTTCCGCA